>CAJUAO010000001.1:0-195126 GCA_910584685.1 uncultured Lachnospiraceae bacterium
CTGCCGCACCCTGTCCCTGCCCTAAAGCCTTACACTCCCTTTATTCTTAAGCCCCGGCCTACATGTGAGGAACTTCCTTTTTCACCTGTACAACTTACCATTTTACTAAAAAGCATCATACAACCTACCATCCCACTCGCAAAACTCCGCTACACAAGCTCTGCCATATCGCAAAGCAGCCTTTCCGTATCCTCCCATCCAAGACAAGGGTCTGTAATAGATTTTCCATAAACGTGGTTTTCACATCCAATCTTTTGAGAACCCTCCTCAATATAGCTTTCAATCATAAGTCCCTTGACAAGACTTCTTGCTATGTCAGAGTAATTTCTGCTGTGGAGAACATCCTTGCAGATACGTATCTGCTCCTTAAACTGCTTGTTGGAATTTGAATGGTTTGCATCAATAATAACAGCAGGATTTTTAAGGTTTCTTTCCTCATACAGAGAAGCAAGCATCATAATATCCTCATAGTGATAATTTGGAACGCACTGTCCGTGCTTATTCTGTGAGCCCCGGAGAATAGTGTGGGTTAAAGGATTGCCGGTAGTCTGAACTTCAAAGCCTCTGTAAAGAAAGGTATGTCCATGCTGTGCGGCAACAACGGAATTCATCATAACAGAAAGTGTTCCGCTTGTGGGATTTTTCATGCCGCAGGGAACATCCATACCGCTTGCAGTAAGCCTGTGCTGCTGGTTTTCCACTGAGCGGGCGCCAACGGCAACATATGAGAGCACGTCAGAAAGATAAAGGTAATTATCAGGATAAAGCATTTCGTCTGCTGCGGTAAGTCCTGATACGTCCATAGCTTTTATGTGCATATGACGTATGGCTAAAAGACCGTGAAGCATATCCGGCTTTTTTTCAGGGTCAGGCTGGTGAAGCATACCCTTATAGCCCTCTCCGGTAGTACGGGGCTTATTTGTATAAACCCGCGGTATAATAATTATCCTGTCCTTTATTTTTTCCTGTACTGCCGCAAGCCTCTCCACATAGTCTAAAAGCGCAGGCTCGTTATCTGCGGAGCACGGACCGACTATAACAAGAAACTTATCTGATTTTCCCGTAAAGACGTCAGCAATCATTTCGTCTCTTTCAGCCTTTAGCTTAACTAAATGCTCGGGTACGGGATACTGCTCCTTTATTTCTGACGGAGCAGGCAGTTTTCTTATAAATTCAAAGCTCATTTGTTTAAACCTCCATATTTTCGTACAATGACTTATTTTAATACAAGATGGGAAAAATAACAATGATTTTTTATGGAAACTTCAATAGCAATAGCCCAAGGCTTTCCGCAGGATATAGTTTAAGGATGAACTTTTACTATGTATATTATGCTCCTGTTATGGCGGTATATAAAGGCTTAGGGAATTATGCTTGCAGAGGAAAAGTGTTTTGTGTATAATAAAATTAATATAAATTGGACGTAAAATATAAGGTAAAATTATAGGCAGATGATATGCAAAAGGCAGGCGATATGCCAAAAGCAGGGTTAAAATAATTAGTTTACTTGGAGGTGTATTTTATGACTATGTATGAGCTTATTGATAAAAAGAAAGAGGGTAAGGAGCTTACAAAAAATGAATTGTATTATATTGTAAAAGGATATACTGACGGGAGCATACCGGATTATCAAATGTCTGCATTTCTTATGGCGGTCTGCTTTGTGGGAATGACAAGGGAGGAAACTTATTATTTCACCATGGCAATGAAGGAAAGCGGTGATGAGCTTGATTTGTCAGGGGTAAAGGGCATGGTGGTGGATAAGCACAGCACCGGAGGCGTAGGAGATAAGGTTTCTTTAGTTATGGGGCCTATGGTGGCAGCATGCGGTGTTCCGGTGGCTAAAATGTCGGGAAGGGGGCTTGGCCATACGGGAGGTACCATAGATAAGCTTGAAAGCTTTTCGGGATTTAACGTAAGTCCCACAGAGAAGGAATTTATCAGAAATGTAAACAAAATAGGGATATCATGGGCAGGGCAGACAGTAAGTCTTGCCCCGGTAGATAAGAAAATATACGCCCTTAGGGATGTAACTGCCACAGTGGACAGTATTCCTCTTATAGCATCAAGCATAATGAGCAAAAAGCTGGCGTCGGGAGCCGGAGGGATTGTGCTTGACGTCACATATGGCTCGGGGGCATTTATGAAAAATACAGACGACGCCGTAGAGCTGGCAGAACTGATGCTTGATATAGGACGTAAAGAGGGCAGGAAAATGTCAGCAGCTATTACAGATATGAACGAGCCCCTTGGATACGCAGTAGGAAATTCCATAGAGGCGGCGGAGGCTGTTGAATGTCTTAAGGGCAATGGACCGGAGGATGTGATGGAGGTAGCATATACCTTAGGAAGCCATATGCTGGTCTTAAACGGAAAATGCAGGGAGCTTAGTCAGGCAATGCAGATGCTGGAGGAAACTATATCCTCAGGGACAGCTCTTAAAAAAATGGTGCAGTGGATAGAGAGACAGGGTGGAAATAAGGCTATGGTATATGATACTACATTGTTTAAAAAAGCAGAAATTGAAAGGGTAATAAAGTATACAGGTGAAAATCCGGCTTTTCTGACTAAGGGTAATAATCCTGAGGCTTCTTATATATTTGAAAAAGCTTCACAATTATACGTTTCATCAATAAACGGAAAAGCTATAGGCAATGCGGTACAGATTTTAGGAGGAGGAAGAGCCGCAAAGGATGAGAAAATTGACATGTCAGTAGGAGTTAGGCTTCTTAAGAAGACAGGAGATATTATAAAAAAACAGGAAGCTTTAGCAATAATATACGCAAATAATGAAGAAAAATGTAATTTGGCGACGGAGATTGTAAGGGAAGCATTTGGTATTTCTGACAAAAAAATTCAAAAAAGGAATAAGATTTTTAGGGAAATATTCTAAAAATTCACTTATTTTTTAGAACTGTCTTATTGTAAATGTTGATGGAAAATGATATAATTTATCAGAAACATAAATAAAATTTGTAACTTGTACCTTTTTATGCATTTTGTTTCATATAAAATAGAAAGGTATAAAAAAATATATATTAGATAAATATAGGAGGAATTACAATGGCTAGAAAAAAGAAAACCATGGATGGAAATAGTGCAGCGGCACATGTGTCGTATGCATATTCCGACGTGGCGGCAATCTATCCAATTACCCCTTCGTCAGTTATGGCAGAGCTTTCTGATAAGTGGGCAACGGAAGGAAGAAAAAACATTTTTGGACAGGAAGTGCTTGTACAGGAAATGCAGTCGGAGGCAGGAGCGGCAGGAGCAGTACACGGCTCTCTGGCGGCAGGAGCGCTTACCACTACATTTACGGCGTCACAAGGTCTTTTGCTTATGATTCCAAATATGTACAAGATAGCAGGAGAGCTGCTTCCGGGCGTTATTGACGTGTCAGCCAGAGCCCTTGCAAGCCATGCCCTTTCCATATTTGGCGACCATTCCGATGTATATGCGTGCAGGCAGACAGGCTTTGCCATGCTTTGCAGCGGAGGAGTGCAGGAGGTCATGGACCTTACGCCGGTTGCCCATTGCGCGGCAGTAAAGGGCAGAGTACCTTTCATTAATTTCTTTGATGGATTTAGAACCTCCCATGAGATACAAAAGATTGAAGTGTGGGATTATGAAACTCTGCGTGAATTTATGGATGAGGATGCGGTAGCCGAGTACAGGAATAACTGTCTTAATCCAAATCATCCCGTACAGAGAGGCTCGGCGCAAAATCCGGATATATTCTTCCAGGCAAGGGAGGCAAGCAACGAATATTATGACAGGCTTCCGGGAATTGTTGAGGAATATATGAATAAGATAAACAGTGAAATAGGTACGGATTACAAGCTGTTTAATTACTACGGAGCGCCTGACGCAGAGCATATTATAGTAGCCATGGGCTCTGTATGCGAGACCATAGAGGAGACCATAGATTATCTTGTTAAGCAGGGAGAGAAGGTAGGCGTTGTAAAGGTAAGGCTCTACAGACCTTTCAGCGCAAAGCATCTTATAGAGGCTATACCTGACAGTGTGAAAACCATCAGCGTTCTTGACAGGACAAAGGAGCCGGGAGCATTAGGCGAGCCTTTGTATCTTGATGTGGTGGCAGCGCTTAAAAACAGCAAATTCAAGGATGTGAACATATTTACCGGACGTTACGGATTAGGCTCAAAGGATACGACTCCGGGACAGATTACAGCCGTGTACAAAAACAAGGATAAAGAAAAATTTACCATAGGTATTACAGATGATGTAACAGGCTTGTCACTTCCTACCGACGACAGCGTAGACACATCCCATGAGTCGGTTATATGTTGTAAATTCTGGGGACTTGGAGCAGACGGTACCGTAGGCGCCAGCAAGAATTCCATAAAGATAATCGGCGACAACACCGACATGTACGCCCAGGCATATTTTGATTATGATTCCAAAAAATCAGGAGGCGTTACGGTATCCCATCTGAGATTTGGAAAGACTCCGATAAAGTCAACATATCTTATAAAGCATGCGGATTTTGTAGCGTGTCACAATCCTTCATATCTTAATAAATACGACATGGTTCAGGATTTAAAGGAAGGCGGCACATTCCTTCTTAACTGCGACTGGGATATAAGTGGTCTTGAGGAAAGGCTTCCGGGAAAAATAAAAAAATATATTGCCGACAATAACATTAAGTTTTATATTATTGACGGATTGGGAATAGGTAAGGAAACAGGTCTTGGAGGAAGGATAAATACAATTCTCCAGTCTGCATTTTTCAAGCTGTCAAAGATTCTGCCGGAGGAAAAGGCGATTGAGCTTATGAAAAAGGCAGTAAAGGATACATATGGCAAAAAGGGCGACGATATTGTACAGATGAATTATAACGCTATAGATAAGGGAGCCGAAGGCGTAGTAAAGGTAGATGTGCCGGAAAGCTGGAAGAACGCCGAAATTACCGAGTCAAAGGAAACCGTAACAGGAGACAGAAAGGATGCTGTAGACTTTGTAAACAATATTCAGTCATATGTAAACAGCTATAAAGGAAATTCACTTCCTGTGTCAGCCTTTTTACCATATGCAGACGGTACGACGCCGTCGGGAACATCAGCCTTTGAAAAGAGAGGAATAGCCACAGAGGTGCCGGAATGGATTCCTGAAAATTGTATACAGTGTAATTTCTGTTCATATGTATGTCCTCATGCAGTAATAAGACCGGCAGCAATGACGGAGGAGGAGCTTAAGGGAGCCCCTGAGGGAACAAAGTCTAAGGATATGACAGGCATGCCGGGCTTAAAGTTTTCAGTGGTTGTCTCAGCTCTTGACTGTACAGGCTGCGGCTCGTGCGTAACTGTCTGTCCGGGAATGAAGGGAAATAAAGCCCTTGCAATGAAGCCTCTTGATACACAGCTTAAGGAGCAGAAGGTATTTGACTATGGTCAGAAGGTTTCAAAGAAGCCGGAGATTTTTGAAAAGTTCAAGGAGACAACAGTTAAGGGAAGTCAGTTTAAGCAGCCGCTGCTTGAGTATTCGGGAGCATGCGCAGGCTGCGGAGAGACGCCGTATGCCAAGCTTGTAACCCAGCTTTTTGGAGACAGGGCATATATTGCAAACGCTACAGGCTGTTCATCTATCTGGGGAAATTCCTCTCCGTCTACACCATATACCGTAACGCCTGAGGGCAAGGGTCCTGCGTGGTCAAACTCACTTTTTGAGGATAACGCAGAGTTTGGCTTTGGAATGAAGCTTGCCCAGAACGCCATAAGAAAGGGCTTAAAGGCTAAGGTAGAAAAGCTTTTGGAGAACGGAGAAAATGAAGCCGTAAAGGAAGCCGCTAAGGAATACCTTGATACCTTTAACGACGGAGCCGTAAACGGCCAGGCGGCAGACAAATTAGTTGCAGGGCTTAAGGAATGTAAGGATGCCTCAGCATGTGATGAAGCAAAGGAAATTTTACAATACAAGGATTTCCTGTCAAAGAAATCACAATGGATATTTGGAGGCGACGGATGGGCTTACGATATAGGCTTCGGCGGCTTAGACCATGTTATAGCAAGCGGACAGGATGTAAATATACTTGTATTTGATACAGAGGTATATTCAAATACGGGAGGACAATCCTCAAAATCTACGCCTATCGGCGCTACGGCCCAGTTTGCCGCAGGCGGAAAGGATATAGGAAAGAAGGATTTGGCGCAGATAGCCATGAGCTATGGTTATGTATATGTGGCGCAGATAGCCCAGGGAGCTGATATGAATCAGTGTATAAAGGCCTTTACGGAGGCTGAAAGCTATCCGGGACCGTCTCTGATAATTGCATATGCCCCATGTATTAATCACGGTATAAAGGGAGGCATGGCAGGAGCCCAGACAGAGGAGAAGAAGGCTGTTACATCAGGCTACTGGCATTTATTCAGATACAACCCACAGCTTAAGGCAGAGGGTAAGAATCCGTTCACCCTGGACAGCAAGGCTCCTACTACGGAATACGGCGACTTTTTGAGAGGCGAGGTACGTTACAGCGCTCTTGAAAGAAGCAATCCTAACAGGGCAAAGGAGCTGTTTGAGAAAGCGGAGACAGCGGCAAAGGATAAGTATGATTACCTTAGCAGGCTTGGAAAATTATATGATTAAAAGCTTACATTAAAGGAAAACGGATTCCTTTAATGCAATTAACTTAAACATCGCCGGAACATTTTTTGTAGGATGTGACGGCGGTGTTTTTGTTATTATGAGCCGGCAGGTGTAAATAATTGCATTTTGTGTATAAATATGGTAATATAGTTTCAGCGTAGCTTAGGCATTGTGCAAAAAGCCGCGCAAAAGTAAGCCTGAGGCTGGGAATGAGGTAAGAAATGAGACTTATGATTGCTTCCGATATACATGGCTCTGCATATTATACAGAGAAGCTCCTTGACGCATACAGCGGTGAAAAATGTGATAAACTTCTGCTGCTTGGAGATATATTGTATCATGGCCCAAGAAATGATTTGCCGAGGGAATATAATCCAAAAAGGGTTATAGATATATTAAATAATGTAAGCAGCGAGATTTTATGCGTCAGGGGAAACTGCGAGGCAGAGGTAGACCAGATGGTTCTGGATTTTCCGGTAATGGCTGAATATGCCGTATTTTATATAAAAGGAAGAATGATATTTGCAACCCATGGGCATATATACAATGAAACGTTTTTTCCAAAGCTGAAAAAGGGAGACATACTTCTTCACGGACATACACATGTGCCTGCCTTAAAAAAGATAAATAACGGAGAAAATATATATATGAATCCCGGCTCCGTATCCATTCCAAAGGAGAACAGTCATCACGGATATATGATTTTAGAGGATATGTCATATAGTGAAAACTCTGAGGACATCGGCCCGGTGGCAGAGTGGAAAAAATTAGATGGAGAAGTACTATGGAATTATACATTGTAAGGCACGGACAGACTGTATGGAATAAGGAGAGAAAACTTCAGGGCTCAACGGATATTATGTTAAATGAGGAAGGCATAAGGCTTGCAAAGCTTACAGGAGAGGGATTAAAAAATATTTTTTTTGATAAAATATACTCAAGCCCTCTTAAAAGAGCGTACGATACTGCGTGCTATATAAGAGGAGACAGGAATATTCCTATTGTGAAGGATGAAAGGATAAGAGAGCTTTGCTTTGGAGACCTTGAGGGCAGAAACATGGATGAGATGTCAGCTGATAAAAGCTCACATTTTCAGCATTTTTTTGACGAGCCCCAGCTTTATGTTCCCGACGAAAGGGGAGAGACTCTCAAGAGCATAAGAAGGAGGGGAGCAGATTTTCTTAAAACGGAAATAGAAGAGCATGAGAAGGAATATGAAAGAGTAATGATTGTGGCTCACGGAGCAATGAATAAGGCTCTTTTGTCCCATATAAGAAAAAATGATATAAAGGACTTTTGGGGCGGAGCGGTACAAAGAAACTGCAGTGCAATTATAATTAAGCTGGAAAACGGCATATATGAAATACTTGAGGAGGGTAAGGTGTTTTATAGCTGACGCAATGACTAAAGGGATAAAACAGGAGTATAATTAATTTGCAGTGTATGAATAGGGAGAAAGTAAAATGTATACAAAAATAAAAGATAAGATAAAAAATTTTTTCAGGGAGATACGGGGGGATAAGGTAAAACGCATTACCTTTGAAATGTTTGTGTTTCTTCCGTGGATTATAAATATTGTGGTGGAAGGGCTAAATCAACGCTCCGTATCAGGATTTTTCAAGTTTTTTATAACATCCTTTGATGTGTTTGTTATAAATTTAATGATTATATATGCCGTTTTTTCAGTTACCCTGCTGCTTAGAAAGCGTATTCCCGCTATGGCACTGATTTCAATAATATGGCTGGCAGGTGGAATTGCCAATTTTATAGTAAAATTCAACAGGGAAACTCCATTTAATTTTACGGATTTAAAGGATTTTGGACAGGTTCTTGACGTTTTTGACAAATATATGAGCAAGCTGCAAATGGTTTTAGTTATTGCGCTTATAATAGCCGCCGTTATATTTGTAATATTTTTATGGATTAAATCGCCAAAGTATGATACAAAGATAAAATATGTAAAAAATGCAATTATTGTAGCTGTAATGTGGATATTAATGTTTTTATCAATACAGGTGGGACAGGCGTTAGACAGGGTATCGGTGAAATTTCCTAATTTGACTATTGCGTATCAAAGCTACGGCTTTACATATTGCTATGCATATGGAATGATTAGCGTAGGAGTGGACGAGCCGGAGGAGTATACGGATGAAAGCATACAGAAAATTGCCGAGAGAATAGAAAAGACAAAGACTGTAGATAAGGATAATGTAAAAACCCCGAATATTATTTTTCTCCAGTTGGAATCCTTTATAGATTTAACAAATGTAATTGATTTGGAGCTTAGCGCGGAGGCAACGCCAAATTTTACAAGCCTGAAAAAGGAATATACTTCAGGCTATTTAAGGGTAAACAATGTCGGTTATGGTACGGCAAATACTGAATTTGAGATTATGACAGGAATGAATCTTGAGGATTTTGGACCGGGGGAATTTCCCTATAAGACTGTTTTAAAGAATACGCCATGCGAAAGCATTGCGTATATACTTAAGGACTACGGCTATTCAAGCCATGCCATGCATAATAATACGGGAACCTTTTACAGCAGAAACGTCGTGTTTAAAAATTTGGGATATGACACCTATACATCATTGGAATATATGAATCCAAAGGAATATACGTATCTGGGATGGGTTAAGGATAATATACTGACGGATGAGATTATAAAGGTGCTTGATTCAACAGAGGAGCAGGATTATCTTTATGCCATATCTGTTCAGGGACACGGCTCATATCCGTCGGACGAGGTGCTGGAAAATCCTCATATCAGCGTAGTTTCAGGCATAGAGGATGATGAAAGGATAAATCAGTACACATATTATGCAAACCAGATATATGAGATGGACGTATTTATAGGGGAGCTGATAAATGCGCTGAATAATTATGATGAGGAGGTTATTCTCGTAATGTATGGAGACCATCTTCCAAGTCTTGGACTTAAAGAGGAGGACCTTATAAATCATGATTTGTATCAGACAGAATATATTATCTGGAGCAATTACGGCTTCAGTATGGAAAATAAGGATATTGAAACATACCAGCTTGCGGCAAGGCTCCTTAGGGCCCTTAATATTGACGGCGGCGTAATAAACAAGTTCCATCAGGTTTATGAGGAGGATGAGGATTATCTTAAATCACTTAAGAAGCTGGAGTATGATATATTGTATGCCGACAGATATGTATATGGAGGAACGAGCCCTTATGTTGCAACGGATATGCAGATGGGAACATATCCTATTAAAATAACAAATATATATCCTGAGGATGAAAATAATCCTGTCAAGCGCCCGGACAATGATGATAAAGGAAATAATGAAGATAACAACAATAATGAAAATAATGATAAAAATGATTCTGGCGGTGAAGGCGGTAATAATAACGACAATGATGACGGTAGGGAAAATGGAGAATTTGTAAAAGGCTATGTAGTTCTTGAGGGTGAGCATTTTACAGGCTACAGCAGGGTATATGTCAATAACGAGCCTCTTGACACTGTATTTATAAGCGAGGAAATGCTTTTAGCATATTATCCGGAGCTTAAGTCTATGGATGAGTTTTGTGTAAAGCAGATTTATAAGGAGACTACGGAGGTAAGCGCATCAGACAAGGCTATGTATATTGCGCCTGTTATAGATGAGCCTGTTTAAAAATTACTTATATGTATGATTAAAAATAAGAAAATATATAGGCATATTTTAGGGAAAAGACTATTAAATATATTATAAGATTTTGTATTATATAAAGGAGAAGCTTATGAATATAAAAAGAGTCTTTTCTCTTTTTTTGACGGTAATACTGTGTGTAGGCGCAATGGCTGTACCTGCGCTGTCAGGGGGATTACCGGAGGAGGAAATAAATAAAATACAGGAGAATACGCAGGCAGAAAACAATAATAATACAGGGGAGGCTCTTAAAGATATTACAGCCGGTAATACAGAAGGCGGAGATATAAAGGAAGCCGCAGCCGCAGATTTGGGACTTACATGCAAGGCGGCAATACTTATGGAGGCGTCCACAGGCACGGTAATATATGAGCAAAATCCTGACCAGACCTTAAGCCCCGCCAGCATTACAAAGATAATGACCCTTGTACTTATATTTGACGCAATACATAGCGGAAAAATTAAGCTTGAGGATATTGTGACAACCTCAGCCTACGCAAAGTCCATGGGAGGCTCACAGGTTTATTTGGAGGAGGGGGAGCAGCAGACAGTTGAAACCCTTATAAAATGTATTGTAATAGCATCGGGAAATGACGCCAGCGTTGCTATGGCAGAGTATATAGCAGGCAGTGAGACGGAGTTTGTAAACCAGATGAATGAAAGGGCAAAAGAGCTTGGGATGGCAAATACAAATTTTGAGGACTGCTGCGGGCTGACAGATTCTGCAAATCACTATACCACCGCCAGGGATGTGGCAATTATGTCAAGGGAGCTTATTACAAAATATCCGGAAATATTTAATTACAGCAGTATATGGATGGAAAATATAACCCATGTGACAAAAAAGGGAGAAAGCGTATTTGGACTTACAAATACAAATAAGCTGCTAAAGCAGTATGAATGGACTACAGGTCTTAAAACAGGCTCGACAAGCATTGCAAAGTACTGCCTAAGCGCAACGGCAAGAAAAAATGATATAGACTTAATTGCGGTTATTATGGCTGCGCCTGATTATAAGGCAAGATTTTCGGAAGCCATAGCCTTATTAAATTACGGCTATGCAAACTGTAAGCTTTACCGTTCAATAAATGATGATAAGCTGCCTGCCTTGAGTGTTAAAGGAGGAATAGAAAATGAAGTTTCCTGCGGCTATGCCGGTGACTTTGCATACCTTAGCACAACAGGTGAAAACGTAGATGAAATAGAAAAGAAGATAGTATTAAATGAAGAGATAACGGCGCCAGTGAAAAAGGGAGATAAGATAGGCGAGGCAGAGTATTACCTTGGTGATAAAAAGGTGGGAAGCGTGGATATACTTGCAATGGAAAATGTGGAGGAGGCAGGCTTTTTAAGCAGCTTAAGGAAGGTTATAAGGTTTTTGTGGCTTTAAATTAATTTTTTTATTATATGATTAATGGTATGATACAGGGAAAACTGTGGTATAATGTTGACGCAGAAGGACATTGCGTCAACTTCTGATACTATGTGTGCTAAAGCACACAAAAATATGGTATAATAGTCTCGGCGCAGCCGAGCCATGCTTAAAAAACCGCAGTGAAAGGATTTATATATGAAAAATACCGTTATTATAATAATAGGAATAGCCGCACTTCTCTTTATACTTATGCTTCTCAGAGGCTATTATGAGATACGTCATTTCAGAATAAAAAGATATACAATAAAGGCTGATTCTATAAAGAAACAGACTACCATTGCCTTTATTTCAGACTTACATAACTGCTCCTATGGAAATGATAATGAAAAAATTATTGCTGCGCTAAAAAAGGAAAAGCCGGATTTTCTTATTATCGGCGGAGATTTGATAGTTGGAAAAAGAAATACAGGACAATGTATGCCGGAAAAATATTTTAAAAATGCTGTTTCCCTCTTAAAGGGCATATCAGGAGAATTTCCGATTTTGTATACATATGGAAATCATGAGACAAGAGTAAAAAACAGAAAAGAAATAAATCCTCTTTACAATGAATATATTGACGGGATAAAGGAACAGCTTGAGGAACAAAAGATAATTCTTTTAAATGATGAAATATGGGAGTATAACAATATAATCGTGGCAGGACTTGAGGTTGGAGATAAGGCGTATGACAACAATGAAAGCTTTGACAATGAAAAGCTTAGAAAACTTATGTCATTAGTAAGTCAGAAATCTGCATCAAATAAAAATAAATTTCGTATTCTTGTGTCACATCCTCCGGATTTTTTTGAGCAGTATGCAGAGGAAAATATAGATTTGGTATTATCAGGACATAATCACGGCGGCACCATAAGAATCCCGTTTCTAGGGGGAGTAATATCAAGAAAATATAAGCTGTTTCCAAAGTACAGCTACGGTGTATACGAAAAAAACGGCGTAAAAATGATACTTACGGGAGGCTTAGGAGACCATACAATTCATTTCAGGCTTTTTAACATGCCGGAAATAGTTGTAATTACTTTACTCTTGGCTGACTCTATTTAAAAAGTATTTGAAAATAACAAAAAATCTGTTAAAATATTTTTTGTGCCTAAAAAGCATATGCTGCGCCTGTCAGGCTGCGCATGTGCAAAAATGTGTACGGAAATGAGGATTATTATGGCAATACCTGTTAAGCTTGAGGTGTTTGAAGGTCCCCTTGACCTTTTACTTCATTTGATAGATAAAAACAAAATAGATATATATGATATTCCCATAGTTACTATTACAGACCAGTATCTTGAATATGTAAATGCCATAGGAAGAGAGGACTTAAATGTAGTCAGCGAATTTCTTGTAATGGCGGCAACCCTTATAGATATAAAATCAAAAATGCTGCTTCCAAGGGAGATAAATGAGGACGGAGAGGAGGAAGACCCGAGAGATGAGCTTGTAAATAAGCTGCTTGAATATAAAATGTACAAGTATATGTCTCTTGAACTTCGTGACAGAGAGCTTGACGCAGGACGTTCCCTGTATAAAAGACCTACAGTGCCAGAGGAAGTGTTAAAATATGAGGCTCCCATAGATTTAGATGCTATTCTGAAAGATGTTACCCTTATAAAGCTTAATGAAATTTTCAGGGCTGTTATGAAAAGGCAGGAGGATAAGGTTGACCCTATAAGAAGTAAATTTGGAAACATAGAAAAGGAGGAGGTCAGCCTTACTGATAAAATGGCTTATTTGAGAGACTATGCCTGCGAGCATAAAAGATTTAGCTTTAAGCAGCTTTTGCTTAAGCAGAGCAGCAGGATGCACATTATTGTCTCATTTTTAGCAATTTTGGAAATGATGAAGACAGGTGAGATTATAATATCACAGGAAAATATATTTGACGACATATTAATTGAGAGCAGAATACAGACAACTGATTAAATATATTTGAAGGCATGAAGAAAGGAGAGGCAAAAAAGTGGAGATACATAAGCTTGAGGCTATAATTGAGGCTATATTATTTACTATGGGAGACAGTGTAGAGACAGAAAAAATTGCAAAGGCAATAGAGCATGATACTGCAACCACAAGAAAAATAATACATAATATGATGGACAGATATGAAAAGGAGGACAGGGGAGTAAAGATTATTGAGCTTGAGGACAGCTTTCAGATGTGCACAAAGGCAGAAATGTATGATTATCTTATAAAGGTTGCAAGTCAGCCTAAGAAGCAGGTTATTACCGATGTGCTTTTGGAAACATTGTCAATTATTGCATATAAGCAGCCTGTCACAAGAGCAGAGGTGGAGAAGATAAGAGGCGTAAAATGCGACCATGCCGTAAATAAGCTTATAGAATACAATCTTGTCATGGAGGTTGGACGTATGGACGCGCCGGGAAGGCCTCTTCTCTTTGGTACTACGGAGGAATTTTTAAGGAAGTTTGGAGTTCAGTCCATAGAGGAGCTGCCAATGATTAATTCCGATAAGATGGAGGATTTTAAAGCAGAGGCAGAGGAGGAGATACAGCTTAAGCTAGAAATATAGGCGTTGGTTGGGTTGCCAAGGCGGAATGGAGATTATTATGTTGAAATCAGTTTTAAAGGGTGAGCAGTGCGCAAGATGTAAAATCTGCTGCTCCTTTGTGAGGGCAGACGTATGGGAGGCCCCTGAGTTTACAAGAGACAGGCTTAATGAAACAGCCTTTAAGGATGAAAACGAGATTTTGTTTTGTCCGTCATTAGACAGGGATAAGGGTTGTACTCTTGGAGAGGATAAGCCCTTTGATTGTAAGATTTGGCCATTAAGACCCTTTATGATAGACGGAAAACTGAAAATAGGAGTGGCCAATATATGTCCTGCTTTTCAGACGGAAACAGACTATAAACTTAAGGAGCTTTTGGAGAATGGGCTTTATGATACTATAGCGGAGATGGCGGGAAAGGATGATACGCTTATAAAGGAGTATACGGAGGATTATAGGATTATAATATAAAATGTAGTAACTTATTTATTAATAAATTATTTGCAAAATATATAGTCATATGTTACAATTTTAATATCTATAGCAGTGAAAAACTGTATAAAATGATTAATCCGGAGGAAAGGAGAAGGATATTGATGCAAAAAATCAAAAAGGTTCACAAGGGGAGGGTAACAGCGATTTTAGTGGCAGCAATGCTTATTGTGGGAGCAGTACTGCCTTCAATAGCTGATACGGCCGACACCTTTGAAAAGGACGGTCTGAGAGTTAATATAACTACAGACAAGGCAGCCTATGACGCTGGGGAAGAAATAAACGCTGAAATAACAGTAAAAAACACCTCGGCGGAAGACAGGGAAAACGTTATTATTAAAGTAAACGTACCCGATGGTTTAAAGCTTGCAGATGGAAGCAAAACTGATTTTAAGATAGGTACCATGTCTGCAGGCGCACAAAAAACAGAAAACGTAAAGTTTAAAACAGAAAAGTCACCAGGCGGCGATACAGAGGAGCCAACAGGCGGTGACACAGAAGAGCCATCGAGCGGCGACACGGAAAAGCCGTCAGGCGGCGATACAGAGAAGCCGTCAGGCAGTGACACGGAGAAGCCATCAGGCGGCGATACGGAGAAGCCGTCAGGCAGCGAAGGCAGTATTGAAATTGATAAGTCTGTAGTTAAAGACGGAGCTCCAAGCGCTATTATTTCAGCTTCAGCAGAGGAATTGGAAAAAGCAGTTCCTTTGACAAAGGAGGAGCAGGATGCAGTTAAGGGCGGAGCTGCTGTAAAGGTTTATTTACAGATACAGCCTGCTGTGCCGACAGATGATGAAAGGGCAATAATTGAGGCAAAGAAAGCAGATTTTACAATCGGAGCTTATATTGACATTTCTATGTTTAAGACTGTAGGAGGAGGGGCTCCTTCTTGCTGTTCCCAGTTAAATTCCAAGATTAAGGTAAGCATTACAATACCGGAGAATTTAAGAAACACAGACAGCAGTATAGTAAGAACATACCAGTTAATACGCCGTCATGGCGCAGATGAAGAGGCTGAAATTCTTACAGGAGAATATAATAAGGAAACCTTTGAGTTCAGTTTTGAGACAGACCGCTTTTCAACATATGCTATCGCTTATAAGGACAGTAAGGCGGCAGACGGCGGAGCTAACGGAGGCACAAATGGCTCAACAGGCAGCAATACTGCCACAGGAGACATAAACTTTATGGGATATTTTATTGCAGTATTATTAATTTCTGCAGTGATAGTAATACTCATAAAGCGTAAAAACAATAAGGAAGCCGGAATAATCGGAACTATGGCGCTTACGTTAATAGGCTGCGGACTGGCAATACAGATGGCTTATGCAGCTATTGCAAGCGGCAGATTTGAGGTTTCAAAGACAATAACCGTGGATGGAAAGCAGAAAACCATATCAGCGCAGGTATCATATGGTGAAAAGGTGGCAGAGGTTGATGTGACGGGAAGCTATAGGAGAGTATCCGTTCATGACCCAAGTATTGTTAAGGACCACGCTACTGGAACATATTATGTGTTCGGCTCTCATATGGCATGGGCTAAATCTACGGATTTAATCAACTGGACGACCTTTACAAACAATATAAACAGAGATTTCAGAACACTTTTTGCTAAAGAGGCTGAATGGGCGGCAAGAGGCGGAAAAAACAGCGACGGCACAGACTATGACGTAGCAGGAAATCTTTGGGCTCCTGACGTTATATATAACGATGCCCTTGGCAAGTGGTGTATGTATATGAGCGTTAATGGAAACAACTGGTACACGTCTGTAGCGCTCCTGACGGCAGACAGCCTTGAGGGAGACTGGACATATGAAGGCACCGTTGTCTATTCAGGCTTTATGAACGCCGGTGACGCTGCGCTTACAGATTTAAAGGCTGTAATCGGAACAAACGAGGTTCCTGACAGATATAAGGCAAACAGAAACGGTAATCATACATATGGTATGAACGCTATCGACCCGTGCGTAGAGTATGACGAGGACGGAAACCTCTGGATGGCGTACGGCTCATGGTTCGGCGGTATCTACATGATAAAGCTTGACAATAACACAGGCTTAAGAGATTACAGTGAAAAATACGAAACAGTAGCAAATACATCAGACGAATATCAGGGACTTAAGCTGGCAGGCGGAGAGCATTGCTCAGGCGAGGCTGCTTATCTGGAAAAGATAGATAACCACTGGTATCTGTTCTTAAGCTATGGAGGACTTGTTGCAAACGGCGGATATAACATGAGAGTATTCCGCGCCGACGATATTAAGGGACCGTATAAGGACGCCTCAGGGGATGATGCAAGATATACGGCAGGCACCAATAATATAAACGGAAAAACGGGAGTTAAGCTGTTTGGAAATTATAAATGGACTACCATGAAGGTAGGTCAGGTGGCGCAGGGACACAATTCTGCGTTTGTTGACAGCGACGGTAAGGCATATGTGGTTTACCATACAAGATTTGCAGACGGAACGGAAGGTCATCAGGTAAGAGTACATCAGCTCTTTGTAAATCAGGATGGCTGGCTTGTGGCAGCGCCATATGAGTACACAGGGGAAACTCTGTCTGATACGGCGTATACAATGGAGCAGATGTCAGGCTTATATGAGGTTATCTTCCATAACCAGTCAATAAATTATCAAAATCTTGAATGTATGACTCCGCAGAATATTGCGTTAAATGACGACGGTACAGTGTCAGGAGACCAGACGGGTACATGGAGCGCAGACGCCGATAAGCCATACGTTACGATTACCCTTGGAACAAAAACCTATAAAGGAGTATTTGTAGAGCAGTATGTGGAGGAAACTACAAATAAGACTCTCTGCTTTACGCTGCTTGGAAGCGACGAGGTTGAAGTATGGGGAAGCAAGGCCATTGGAGGAAAGACTGCCGTAGATATGACTCTTAATTCGGGAGTTATTAAAATACCGCAGCAGACTGTATCTGATATTACCTTTAAGACAGAGGGACTTCAGGGAACTACCGTAAGCTATGCTTCAGGCAATACGGCGGTGCTTTCAAACGACGGAAAGGTAACAAGAGGCAGTGATGATGTCACTGTTAAGGTTACGGCTACCTTTACAAACGGAGATTACTCTGTAGATAAGGAATATGAAATTAAGGTTCTCGGCGATAAGGGAGAGGACGAAAGACTTCTTGTAGGAAGCTGGTTTACGGATGGCGAAGCCGACTTAAGCAATGCGGCTGAGGGCACATACAGCTATCCAAACCCATTTAACAAGACGGTAACAAACGGACTTGAGATTTATAACGGAGCTGTAATAGAGTTTGATGTTGAGGGAAGCGGGGCTTATTTAAGTACTATATTATCCTTCTTCGGAGGAGGAAGAATGTACTTTACCGGAGGCTCATATCTCGGCTATAACGCTACGGGAGGCTTCTTTGACGCAAACGTAAAGAACAGTGAGCCGTGGGCGGCAGGAACAAACTTTATAAGCGGAAAGACACACTTTGAGATTAAGCTTAAGGGCACAGGCTTTGAGGTATATGCAAACGGAATAAAGGCGTATGACAGCGCAGACCTCGACGCAGGAAATATTTTAGGCTCAAAGGACCCTAACTGGGGAGGCTATGCAAATGTACTTAAGTGGCTTAACAACACGGCTGAAACCTTAAATCTTGGCTGGGGCTCATGGTGGAATGATAAGTTTAACGGAAAAATAAGCAATGTTAAGCTGTGGGCAGAGCCTGTGGAGAGAATTGATACATCTGCGTATATATATTATCAGGATTACTCAAATGGAGACTTAAGTGAGTGGAATGGTCTGACCAACGCTTTGTCAGTTGTAAATGACGGAGGTGACAAGGGCAATTATCTTAAGTTTAATACAGGTACAGACTCTGGCAACAGAGGCGTTTATGCAGCATTTAGTTATGACGATGGAAAGACAGTTACGGATAAGTATACCATAACCATGGAAACATCGTTGACAGCAGGCGTTCTTACACAGCGCTCAGTAAGTGCATTTGCAATACTGGGCACAGATGCGGTAAAGCATAATGGAAATGAAGCGGTATCAAGCGGATATATTCTTAAGCTTTATAATGAGCCGCCTGCCGGAACAGCAGCAAATCAGACAAACACAAGTCAGCAGAAAATATGGAAGGTAAACGATTCGGATAAAACTGTAGAAATACCTGTAGGAGAATGGGTGACTGTAAAGGCTCAGGTAGATACCACAGTTGGAAAGGCAAAGGTAACCATAAGCAAGGCAGACGGAACCAGTCTGTTTGACGAGGTTGTAGACATAAACGGAGGCGGAAAGCTGAGTGGTCTGCAAATATTAAGAGGAAGAGGAGTAGGTACTGCCAGCGTTGATACGATTAAGGTAAGCGACGGGATTGAGTGGAAGTATGAGGAAACACCTGAGGAAGAGCTTCCGACTACCATAACGGCAGCCGTTACAGGCAAGGCATACCCTGATAAGGCAGGAGAGGTAACAGTAACCTTTACGGGAGACGACAAAAATATTCCTGAGGGCTTAACCCTGAAGATAAACGGAGAAGCAGCGTCAAAGGATACGACGGTAGGTCTGGCAAAGGTAAAATCAATTACTTACAGCGGAAAAACTTGCACTGTGGCGCTTACAATGAATCCAATGAACGGCTGGCACAAGCTTACAGGCTCTTATGATGTGGAGCTTGCAAAGGGAAGCAAATCCTTATCGGCGGCAAACTTTTCATATGAGATGGAGATGTCGCCTGAACATGGCTGGACACAGATAGCGACAACTATTTCTAACGATAATGTAGGTGCATGGTATAAGGTTGACGGAACAAAGCTTTCCGTAATGACGCTTGTCAAGATGGATAAAATTCACTGTGACAACATAGCGGCAGGCGGTAAAACCTATGCATGGTATGACGGCATAGTATCAGAGCTGTATATGACATACAATGGTACGAAATATAATGTGGGAAGCCATGTTTATAATGATGAGTTTGCAAATCCTATAACATGGAATAATAATGCCACATTAGTTAATTCAAAAAAATCTGTCAGAAGCTATATGGCGATAGGAACCTTTGACAATGACGAAGATATAGATAAGGGCTGCGCTCTGCTTAATACCTTCGACCTTTCTGATATTGGAATTACCGGCTCAGGCGGAGCTAAGGTTACATTTTCTGGTCTTATAGGACCAAATGACTCAGTAAGCCAAAGATGTGAAGCTGTAAATGAAAGCATAGAATATACATTGATTGAAGGTACCGGCGATGAAGAGATAGAAGAGCCGGAAGCAATGTACCTTTGGGATTTTAGCAATGGACTGTTAAGCACAGGAACTGTCACAGGCTCGTCAACACAGGCTGTTATTATAGGAAAAGGAAATTTAGTTGCAGATGATGAGAGGGGACAGGTGTTTAACAATGCTACTGGAGAAACAGCCGGAATGAGAGAAAATTATCTTTCTCTGCCAAAGGAGGTTGGCAGCGCTATAGCAGCTTCGAAAAACAGCGCTTTTACCGTAGCTATGTGGATAAAATCACCGGTTTCCAATAACGGCGTAACAGACCCTTATGGTTTTCATTCTCCTTTGTTTACCATGAAGGATGCAGAAGGAAGCGATGCATGGCCTCTTTGCAATGTTGGACTTAAAGGCTCAAGTCAGGTAAATTGGGGAGGCTGGCTCGACAATAATACAAATACCAGCATTGATTACATTACGGACAACAAGTGGCATTATATTGCAGCTACGTTTTCATCAGCCGGCGCAACGGTATATGTAGACGGAGTAGTGACAAATAATACTGCCAATACGGCTGATAATACCGTTAACGGTATTTTTGGAGCAGCAGACGGTACATGGGACAGCGTTAATATCGGCGGAAATCAAATCTGGGGCTGGAATGATTCAGACGCGCATTTGTATTATGACGATATAGCTATTTACGACAAGGCTTTATCATTAGATGAAATAAAGCTTATAATGGGTAAGTAAAAACAGAATACATTGAAAAATAAAATCAGTCAGAGCTTTTAAAGAAAAAAGATAAAAAAAGCAGGGGTTGTTGCAAAACCCAGAAAATATGCAAAATATAGTAGTGAGTATACCATTAAAGCTGCTATATCCTGTATAAAATCTTTGTTTTGTAACAGCCCCTGTTTTTTTATGGGATTTTGTTATTGTTAATTTCTTTTTGATGCTTAATTTAGCTGATAATATCACATATATTACAATAACAACACAAAATATTTAAACATATATTGCGAAATAATTATTAAAATGCTATAATGTAAATATCAGAAAAGCAGAAGACCTTTATATCAACATTAACAATGGAAAATATTATAAGATATGCTATTAATTAATAAATGAATTGACTGAATATCAAATATTCTGATATAATAAAATTAATTACATAAGTTCTAATATTGGCAATTTGTAAGAATGTATAGCCGATGGAATACCGGATGATTTCCTTAAGGCACAAAAATTGGAGGTAATAGCAATGTCAATATATGAATATGACGAAGAAAAGGCGAAAGAAGATTTTCCGGAAAAGATAAACGAAATTTAAACAATAAAATATACTTTTATACAAAGAAAGGTAATAGTTATTGTAAGGAGTGAGAAATTAGTGTCAGAATATAAAGAGGTAATTTATAATATAATTGTGCCAATTTTAGTAGTAATAATTCCATGGTTTCTTCAAAATTTTAGCGGATGGGTTAAGAAGGATAAACCGTGGAAACAGTCAAAAGAGAAATCATCATTAAATATATATTTTAAATTTTTATTATCAATAATTTTATTTGGATTTATATGGGATTTATTAATAGTTTTTTTAATAAATTATTACGCTTATATTTTTAATATAAATTATAATATAAAAATATACAATATTCTAATCTTTATATTGTATATATTACCATATATTATATTGTTAATAATAAGCAAAGAAAATAATAGAGAAGTAAATTTCAAAAGAGGTTTAAAATTTGAAAAAAAATTAAAAAGAATTGTGGATGTAGTTACAATTATATCAGCGGCAATAATGCAAATTTTTGTTTTGGGTAATAACAGTTGGCTTCTTAAACTTATAGCAATAATTTTAATAACATTAGATGAGATTATATATTTTGTTTTTTTGGATTCAAATGGAAAATTCAAATATAGCTATGCAAAATTTGTGTTTTATAATGGCAATATAGTTGATAATATCTCAATAAAACAAGTTTATCAAAAAGGAAAATGGATAATAGCCCGAAGTGAAAAATGCAATGTAGAGTATAGGTTTAGAATAAAAGACATAGAAAGAGTCGAATACAGAAAAACAATTTTTTAATATAAATATATTAAAAGTATACTTAGATAGCGAGCATAAAAATAATTTGGTCAGATATGGTTATTTTATAAAAGTTATAAAAATCTCTTGACTTTACAACGCATAATATGATAATATCTGAATGTTGTGAAAAAGAGATATTCCTCTGTTACGAAAAAGGAACATAATCAATGTATTAAGAATATCGAATATTTTAAGGAGGTCACACAAATGAACGAAATAATTAAAAATATCGAGGCAGAACAGCTTAAGGACTCTATAGCAGAATTTCATGTAGGCGATACGGTTAAGGTTCACGCAAAGATTAAGGAAGGAAACCGCGAGAGAATACAGGTTTTCGAGGGCGTTGTGCTTAAGAGACAGGGCGGAAGCTCAAGGGAGACATTTACCGTCAGAAAAAATTCAAACGGCGTAGGCGTTGAAAAGACATGGCCGTTACACTCACCTACAATCGATAAAATAGAGGTTGTAAGATTAGGTAAGGTTAGACGTGCAAAGCTTAACTACTTAAGAAAGAGAGTAGGAAAGGCTGCTAAGGTTAAGGAATTAGTTAAATAATTTATCTGTCCATATGGTTTCAGGGCAGAATATTAAGGCAGATACACCGTTTGTTGTATTTGCCTTGTTTTCTATATATAGAAGGGAAGGCAGGTTAGAGCAATGGATTTTTTTAATCCGCGCCCGGAGGGGAATTTTTTTACGGACAAGGTTTTAAAGTGGATAGCTGATGTTGTGGTGATAGTGGCAATGGCGGCTTTTTTTGCAATATATCTTTGTGAGGAAACTAACGTAGTGGGAAGTTCCATGGCGGCAGCCCTTAATGACGGACAGGTAGTCCTTATAAATAAAATATCCTACAAGCTTGGCTCACCGGAAAGATTTGACGTGATAGTATATAAATCTAAAACAAATGAGGAGCAGTACGTTATAAAAAGAATAATAGGCCTGCCGGGCGAAACCGTACAAATTCAGGAAAGCAAAATATACATTAACGGTGAAACCATAGATGATAAATATTTTAAGGGTAATTATGAAAGCGGACAGGCAGAAACTGAAATAAAGCTTTTAGACGGCGAATATTTTGTTATGGGAGACAACAGAAATTTAAGTGAGGACAGCAGATTTGATTATATTGGAAATATAAATGAAGACGATATAGTTGGAAAGGCATGGCTTATTGCCTCGCCCTTTAGTGAAATAAAGCTTGTAAAGTGATTATATAAAGAAACGGAGCTAAGTATGAATGTTCAGTGGTACCCTGGTCATATGACCAAGGCAAAAAGAATGATGCAGGAGGATATAAAGCTTATTGATTTAGTTATAGAGCTTGTAGACGCAAGGCTTCCATTAAGCAGCAGAAATCCTGATATAGACACATTGGGACAGAATAAGGCGAGACTTATTCTCTTAAATAAATCTGATTTGGCGGACCAGAGGGCAAACAGGCTGTGGACAGAATATTTTAAAAATAAAGGCTTTTTTGTTCTTGAGGTAAATTCCAGAGATAACACAGGTATAAAAAACGTTGATGCCATTATACAGGAGGCATGCAGGGAAAAGATAGAGAGAGACAGGAAAAGAGGAATTATTAACAGACCTGTCAGAGCTATGGTAGTAGGAATACCAAACGTAGGCAAATCTACATTTATAAATACCTATGCAAAAAAAGCCTGTACAAAAACGGGAAATAAGCCGGGAGTAACAAAGGGAAAGCAGTGGATAAAGCTTAGTAAAACCTTAGAGCTTTTAGATACGCCCGGTATATTATGGCCAAAGTTTGAGGATAAGGCAGTAGGCTTAAGGCTTGCGTTTGCAGGCTCAATAAACGACGAGATATTAAATCTTACAGAGCTTACAATGGAGCTTATAAAGTTTTTGGAGGAATCATATCCTGATACCCTTGCAGAAAGATATTCCATAGATTATGATAAAAAGGATGGAAAAACTCTTGAAACCGGGGAAATAACAGATATCCTTTACAAGGTGGCAGAAAAGAGAAATTGTGTTGTAAAGGGCGGGGAATATGATATTGATAAGGCGGCAAAAATTATTTTAGAGGACTTTAGAAAGGGAAAGCTTGGAAGGATAACCTTAGAGCTGCCGGAATAGGAGAAAGTATGCTTGAAAAACTGCTTAACAGATATAATTTAAGCGACGGAAGAAAAACATTGATAAAAACATTTGTTTACATTATATTTGTGTTTTTATTAGCCCTTCTGTGGAATGCGTTTCTTATGTCGCCTCTTATGATAGTGGGACAGTCTATGAATCCGTCTCTTGAGGAGGGAGATGTGGTTTTTATAAATAAGCTTTCCTATGTTTTGGGAGATGTGGAAAGATATGATATTGTATTGTTTCCTTACAAATATGACAATGGCAGAAGTCTTGTAAAGAGAGTTATAGCGCTGCCAAATGAAAAGGTAGAAATAAGGGACGGGGTTCTTTATATAAATGATAAGGAATTAAATGAATACTATGGTATCTACAGGGAAAAAAGCGACGGCGGACAGTCTACCATATATGTAAACTGGGGGCCTTATACCCTTGGCGACAATGAGGTATTTGTACTGGGAGACAACAGAAATCAAAGCGACGACAGCCGTTCAAGCGACGTAGGCCCGGTAAATATTGACGACATAATAGGAAAGGTGTCCTTTAGGATATGGCCGTTTAACAGCATAGGAGGTATGAAAGGGCAATAGAAGCCCATTAAGTAAAGAAAGGTAAGAAAAATGAAGCCGGATTTAGAAGATAAAATAAATGCTGAAGACAGTGATAAGGAGTATGAGGAATATCCTTATGAAAAGGAATTAAGAGAAAAAAGAAAAAAGAGTTTTAACGGAATAATCCAGTTTGGAATATGTCTTTTTGCCGCAGTGCTTATATCCTTTTTTATAGTTCATTATGTGGCCCAGAGAACTACCGTAGACGGAATGTCAATGTATAACACCTTAAATGACGGAGATAACCTTATTATAGAAAAGCTGTCCTACAGATTTGGAGATGTGGAAAGGTTTGACATAGTGGTATTCCCTTATTATGATGGGGCCGTCGGTATGGACGTATATTATATAAAGCGTATAATAGGCCTGCCAGGGGAAACCATACAGATAACAGACGGTAAGATATATATAAACGGTGATGTGCTTGAGGAGGACTATGGATATTACATAGACGATATACCTATGAAGGGATATGACGCAGAGGAAGAAATTTACATAGGTGAAAATGAATATTTTGTACTTGGAGACAACAGAAATAACAGCACTGACAGCAGAAAAATAGGCTGTATAACCAGAGACCATATAGAGGGAAGAGCATGCTTCAGAATTTTTCCTTTAAATAAATTTGGAGTGATAAAATAATGACAAAGAAAGAGCAAAAGGAACTGGAAAAACAGGAAAAGCAAAGAATCAAGCTTGAGGAGGAAAGAAAAAGGCTCTATGAGATGAGCCGCTATGAAAGGGAATACGGAAGCGTACAGTATATATGCGGCATAGACGAGGTGGGCAGAGGCCCTCTGGCAGGCCCTGTGGTAGCCTGCGGAGTAATACTTCCAAAGGATGTAGAAATATTATATATAAACGACTCAAAAAAGCTTTCGGAAAAAAAGAGGGAAGCCTTGTATGACGAGATAATGGAAAAGGCTGTAGCGGTCGGTATTGGCATAGAATCAGAAAAGGTTATAGACGAGATAAATATTTTGCAGGCAACTTATAAAGCTATGAGAACAGCCATAAATAATTTAAGTATAAAGCCCGATATATTATTAAACGACGCGGTGACCATACCGGAGGTCAGCATAAGGCAGGTGCCGATTATAAAGGGTGATGCAAAAAGCATATCTATTGCGGCAGCCAGCATAGTTGCAAAGGTTACAAGAGACAGGATAATGATAGAATATGATAACGTGTATCCCGGCTATGGCTTTGCTTCAAATAAGGGCTATGGCTCCAAGGAACATATAGAAGCCTTAAAAAAGCTGGGGAAAACGCCTATACACCGGAACAGCTTTATTGGAAGGATGGTATAATTGAATTTTTATTTAAACCCTAACTCGGTAAATAACAGAACCCAGACATCAGACGGCAAGGGAAATGTCAATGTGTCTGAAAGCGTAAAGAGAGCTCTCGTAAAGGCAGGCTTAACAGAGGGCTCTGTTTTTAATGGGAAAATACAGGATATTACAGGAAACAATATAAAGCTGCTTTTATCAGGAGGAGATACTCTTTTGGCAACTCTTGAAAACGGCGCAAAATTTAACATAGGTGAAAAAATAAATTTTATGGTTAAGTCAAACGACGGGGTGAAAATTTTATTACAGGCTGTTGGCGCATCAGGTGAAAACGGGCTTAGCCAGAGTCTTATTGCCTCCCTTGAGAAGCTTGGACTTGAAATGAGCAGCAGAAATATAGCAATGGTTAAGGAAATGATGGCGTACGGAATGGCCCTTGACAAAACGTCCCTTGGCGATATGGAAAGGCTTGTAAATGCATATCCTGACGACAGGGTAGGGGATATTGTCACGCTAAACAGCCACGGCATTCCAGTTACCGCCGAAAATTTAGAGCAGCTTAAATCATATCAGTCATATAACCATAAAATAACTGAAAATATAAGTAATCTTGCAAATAATCTTGAACAGCTTTCAGAGACAAAGCCGGAGCTTGTAAAAAGCATATTAGACGATATTATAAAAAGCCTGTCAGAGAATATAACAAAGGAAAACGGCCTTTCTGAAAGTAATAATGGAAATATATCAGCAGGCCAAACAGCAGATGGGATAAATTCTGAAAACAGCTCTGCCGTAACCGGAGGCATAACGGGAGAGCCGGATATTATTGAAGGTCCGGCAGGAAAAAATGATAACAGTATCCTTAATGGAGAAATACAGAAAACAGAAAATATGGCAAAGGAAAGCCACGGAGAAATAAAGGAAGGAGCCGTAGGGCTTTCAAACGAGGACGGTAAGGTTGTTATAAGACACAATACTGATACAGCCCCAGGCAGACAGGAAATATTGCCGCAAAATGAAGGAAATGCGACAGACAAGAGTAATGTAACGGATAAAGAAAATCCGGGAAGGCAGGGTGAAACCATAAATTCAGCCGGTTTGCAGGCTGAAAACCCTCAGGGAGAAGATAAGCTTCAGGGACAGACGCTTCAAGGTCATATAAAGGAAGCCTTAAAGGAGCTTAAAAGCAGATGGCTGTTAAACGCAGACTCCTTAGAGGGAAAAACAGGCGATGAAATAAAAAGCGCAATTAACGATAAGCTTAAAACCATATATGCAAGCGCTGAAAAGATAATGGAAGCGCTGAAAAACAACGGTATGGAGAAAACAGACGCATATAAGTCAGCCGAAAGCATGAAAAATAACATTCAGTTTATGAATGATTTTAATAATGTGGCAAGCTATGTTCAGGTTCCATATAAGACTATGTCAGGAGAGGCAAACGGAGAATTATTTGTATATAACAGGAATAAAAATAAATCCCTGAAGGATGGGCCGATTACAGCCTTTCTTCATCTTGATATGGAGCATTTGGGAGCCACTGACGTAAGAGTGTCTATGGATATTTCAGGAAAGGTTTCCACAAGGTTTTCATTGTCAGATATAGTATCACAGGATATTGTGGAGGAGCATCTGCCTGAGTTAAAAAAGAGACTGGAGGAGCAGGGCTATGAGGTAGAATTGTCAAGCGAGGTAATAGAAAGCAGGGAGCCTGAAAATCCCTTTGAACAGATAATGAATGTAGATAAACCAAGGAATGAAGTAAAAAGATATGGCTTTGACATAAGATTATAGCAAATGACTTATTATATTTTATATTATTTGAGAGGGGAGGTAGCCTATGAAGGATAATGAGAAGGAAAAGCAGCCAAAGATAGCGGTCGCGCTGCAGTACGACCCTTCGGAGGAGGCGCCTAAGGTTATAGCAAGCGGAAAGGGCATAATTGCAGATAAAATATTAGAGACGGCAAAGGAATCAGACGTGCCTGTATATGAGGATGAGGGCCTGGCAAAAACCCTGTCAAAGCTTGAGCTTGGAGAGGCAATACCTCCGGAACTGTACGGCGTTGTGGCGGAAATACTTGTATTTGTTGACAGAATGGATAAAATCCGCTCAAAGGTATTAAGGTAACGAAAGGCTAAAGGCATATGAATAATCGCAGCGTGGGAAAGGATAAGGAAGCCTTAGGGGCGGAATATCTGGAAAAATCCGGTTATATTATATTAGAGAAAAATTTTTGCTGCAGTGGCGGAGAGATAGATATTATTGCAATGGACGGGGATACTTATGTTTTTGTGGAGGTAAAATACAGAAGAACAGCAGGCTATGGACTGCCTGAGGAGGCGGTAAGCCCCATAAAGCAGCAAAGAATATATAAAGCCGCAATGTATTATTTGTATAAGCGCCGTAAGGGAGATAACGTATTATGCAGATTTGATGTTATTGCCGTGGAGGGCGGGAAAATCAGACATTATAAAAATGCATTCGGAGGCTTATAGAGGAGAGTATATGATAAAAATAAAAAAGGCAGGAAAAAGAAGCAGCACAATTATTGTAGAAACAGAAGCGCCATATATTCAATATAAAAATCTAAAGGAAACAGGAATAGTTCATAACGGTTTTTCAACAAGGCTTGGGGGAGTAAGCGGGGGAATGTATTCCTCTATGAATTTCTCGGTAAAAATGGGAGATTCCATAGAGAATGTAAGAAAAAATTTTCAAATATTTATGGAAAAAAACGGCTTTAAAAATCCGGTTATGAGCAATCAGACTCACACAACAAATGTTTTGACGGTAACTGAAAATGACATAGGCAAGGGAATATACAAAGAGGCAGATTACAGCGATATAGACGGGCTGATAACAAACAGGAGGGGAATAACTCTTGTAACGTCATATGCTGACTGCGTTCCCCTTTATTTTGCAGACGTTAAAAATAAAGCAATAGGCTTATCTCACTCAGGCTGGCGGGGAACAGTAAACAGAATGGGGGAGATAACCTTAAGAAGAATGAGGGAGGAGTTTGGCACAAAGCCAGAAGATGTAATAGCGGCAATAGGGCCGTCTATTTGTCTTAATTGCTATGAGGTTTCTTTTGATGTGGCAAGGGAGTTTGAAAAAGAGTTTGGAGCTTCGGCAGAAGAACATAGGGCTTATGATACGGAGCATATTAGGGAAAGCGCTCAGAATATGGACGCCATATTATATAAAAAGGATAACGGAAAATATTTGTTAAATCTGTGGGCTGCCAACTATAAGGTATTGACAGATGCGGGAGTTTTATCGGATAATATAGCCATACCTGATATATGCACATGCTGTAACAGGGATATACTGTTTTCACACAGAGGCCATATGGGAAAGCGCGGAAATTTATGCGCATTTTTAATGCTTAAGTAATAAACGAACAAGGCTTTAGAGCAGACAGATAGGAGAAAAGTATGGAAAACACTGTATATAATGACGGAAAGAATAAAAAAGCAGCAGGAGGAATAAAGATATATGCCGCTATAATTACATTATGCTTTGTATCTGCAGCAACGCTGCTTGTATATATGCTTATTGATAAGGCAAAAAAAGAAGGGGAAGCTGTTGCGGTTGACGGCGATACGGTTATAAATACGGCTGATTACATATCGGCTGCGCAGGCGGCGGAGCTTGTGGAAAATGAGCATGAGCTTGCATATGCCAAAGGATATGACAAGAGCAGGGCAGAGCTGTTGGATATGATAAAGGACAGAATGTCCGGAGGAGATACTACCCTTAGCATGCTGAGAGAGCTTTTTCCCCAATATCTAATCCACAATGATACTAATGGCTTTGTTTTTGGAGAAATACTTGATTTACCAAAAAACAGCTTTAAAAAGGGCGATTTCTGGATGGATACGGAGGCAGGAGAGCTAAAGTATACAGGCGATAAGGATATAGCCATACATAAGACTATAGACGTATCAAAGTTTCAGGGCAAAATAGACTGGGACAAGGTAAAGGCAGACGGGGTTGAGTATGTTTTTATAAGAGTAGGCATAAGGGGCTACGGCTCGGGAGCTTTAGTTGAGGATGAATATTTTAAGGAAAATATAGAGGGGGCAAAAAAGGCAGGTATAAAGACAGGAGTATATATGTTTTCAGAGGCCATAAACGAGGAGGAGGCAAGGGAGGAAGCCAAGTTTGTGCTTGAGAGAATAAAGGATTATGATATTGAGCTGCCTGTTGTGCTCGACATTGAGGATATAGCGGGAGAGGAAGGAAGGAACGAAGCTCTTTCAAAGGAGGAGCTTACAAGGGTATGCAGGGTTTTCTTTGATGAGGTGAAAAAAGAAGGCTATAATACAATGCTTTACGGCAATATAAAGTGTCTTGTAACCATGGTAGACTTAAAGGAGCTTAAGGATATAGATATATGGTATGCTTTCTACAATGACGATATATATATTCCATATGAGGTAGCGGGCTGGCAGTACGCAAGCGACGGAAAGGTTGACGGTATTTCGGGAAACTGTGACTTAAACATATTTTTTAAGGAATGGGATTGACGGTAAAATACTTAAATGGTAAAATTTTTAAAACATAACTTAAGATACAGAAAAGAGGACATGTGATGCAAAACGATAATTTTTCAGAAACTACGCCTATTCCGGTAGCTCCTTTAAAGGTAGCTGCCCTTGAGGGCTGTCTTGACCTTGCCCGTAAAACGGATACGCATCTGGTTGAGCTTAGAAGAAACAGAATTATTAGCCAGTCAATGCCTATAGAATTTAAGGGATATAAAAGCGAGTCATATCTCTTAAAGTGCCATTGTCCAAGATTCGGTTCCGGCGAGGCAAAGGGCGTGGTAAAGGAGTCTGTGCGTGGCGTGGACATGTTTGCCATGGTTGACGTAGGAAATTACAGTCTTACATATTCTGTGTGCGGACATGAAAATCATATGTCGCCGGATGACCATTATCAGGATTTAAAGCGAATAATATCCGCGTCGGTTGCCCACGCTAAGAGAGTAAATGTTATTATGCCCTTTCTTTATGAGGGCAGGCAGCATAAGAGAACAAAAAGGGAGTCTTTGGATTGCGCCTTAGCCCTTCAGGAGCTTATAAATATGGGTGTAAACGACATTATCACCTTTGACGCCCATGACCCGAGAATAGACAATGCCATTCCTCTTCACGGCTTCGACAATTATATGCCGCCTTTTCAGTTTATAAGGGCGTTGCTTGAGGTGGACAAGGATTTAAAAATTGACAATGAGCATCTTATGATTATAAGTCCTGACGAGGGAGCAATGAACAGGGCTGTTTATTTTTCAAATGTCCTTGGGGTGGATATGGGCATGTTCTACAAGAGAAGGAATTACTCTACTGTAGTCAACGGAAAAAATCCTATAGTTGCCCATGAGTTTTTAGGCTCAAATGTAAAAAATAAGGATGTAATCATTGTGGATGATATGATTTCATCAGGGGAAAGCATGCTGGATGTGGCAAAGCAGATAAAGGACAGGGGAGCAGGAAAGGTTATAGTATGCGCTACCTTTGGGCTTTTTACCGACGGCTTTGAAAAGTTTGATGAATATTATGACAACGGCTATATTAACTATGTTATCACCACAAATCTTACCTACAGAAATCCTAAGCTTACAGAGAGACCATATTATATAGAGGCGGATATGAGTAAATTTATAGCTCTTATTATTGACACCCTTAACCATGATTTTTCTACAGAGCCTGTTTTGAGTCCGACCGAGCGTATAAAAGCTCTTGTAAGGGACTATGGGGAAGGAAGATTTTAGTAACGGCTTGAGAGGTATTTATGAAAAAGAAAAAAGGACATCTTATAAAGAGCGTTAAAGAAGGCTCAATAGCAGAGGAAATGGATATAGAGGCAGGGGATATGCTTCTTGAAATAAACGGAGAGCAGATGGAGGATGTCTTTGATTATCACTATGCCATTAATGACGAATATATTGAAATTCTTATAAAAAAATCTGACGGTGAGGAATGGATTTTAGAGATAGATAAGGAAGCCGACGAGGATTTAGGCATTGAATTTGAGCAGGGGCTTATGGATGACTACAGAGCGTGCTCAAATAAATGTATTTTTTGTTTTATTGACCAGATGCCTAAGGGTATGAGAGAAACCCTTTATTTTAAGGATGACGATTCAAGGCTTTCATTTTTGCAGGGAAATTATATAACTCTTACCAATATGAGCAATAAGGATATAGACAGGATAATAAAATATCATCTCTGTCCCATAAATATTTCGGTGCATACAACAAACCCTGAGCTTCGGTGCAGAATGCTTAATAACCGATTTGCAGGGGAGGCTCTTAAAAAGCTTGACAGGCTGGCTGGGGCTTCCATTGAGCTGAACGGACAGATAGTGTTGTGCAAGGGAGTAAATGACGGGGAGGAGCTGAGGAATACAATAGAGGATTTATCACGCTATCTGCCCCATATGAGAAGCGTATCGGTGGTTCCGGCAGGACTTACAAAGTACAGGGAGGGACTGTATCCTCTTGAGCTGTTTTCAGGTGAGGAGGCGGGAGAGGTCATTGACATGATAGAAGGCTATCAGCAGGACTTTTACGACAGATACGGCCTTCATTTTATTCACGCCTCAGACGAATGGTATATAAATGCCGGAAGGGATTTTCCTGAGGAGGAAAGATATGACGGCTATATTCAGCTTGAAAACGGTGTGGGAATGATGAGGCTTTTAAAGGATGAGTTTTATGAGGCGTTGGCAGAGGAAGCAGGAGATAGCAGGAAAGCTCATATTTCCTTAGCTACAGGCTATCTTGCATATGACCTTATAAAAGAGCTTGCAGATGTGACGGTGAAAAAGTTCCCTAATATTCAGATTGATGTGTACAGAATAAGAAATGATTTCTTTGGCGAGACAATTACGGTTTCAGGCCTTCTAACAGGCCAGGATATAATATCGCAGCTAAAGGATAAGAATTTAGGCGATGTGCTGCTTTTGCCGGGCAATGTTTTAAGAAGCGGAGAGGCTCTTTTTTTAGACGACATGGGGCTTAAGGACGTGGAAAATGCTTTACAAGTCCATGTAAATATTGTAAAATCAAGCGGTAAGGATTTGCTTAAGGGATTTATTAACGAAGGGGAAGCCGGCAAGGAGAGGGAGGAAAACGGTAATTTTGTATACATAAGAAATTACCCTGATAATGGAGGAAGAAAAGATGAGTAAACCTATAGTCGCCATAGTGGGAAGGCCCAATGTAGGAAAGTCTACATTGTTTAACGCTTTGGCAGGAGAGGCAATTTCTATAGTAAAGGATACTCCCGGAGTAACCCGCGACAGAATTTATGCAGACGTTACGTGGCTGGATTATTCGTTTACCATGGTTGACACAGGCGGCATAGAGCCGGACAGCAGGGATATTATACTGTCCCAGATGAGAGAGCAGGCCCAGATAGCCATTGACACGGCAGACGTTATAATTTTTATTACTGACGTTAAGCAGGGGCTTGTGGACAGCGATGCCAAGGTTGCTGATATGCTTAGAAGAAGCGGTAAGCCTGTAGTCCTTGCAGTAAATAAGGTGGACAACTTTAATAAATATAACGGAGATATATATGAGTTTTATAATTTAGGAATAGGAGACCCTGTTCCTATTTCTGCTGTTTCAAAGCTTGGACTTGGAGAGCTTTTGGATGAGGTTGTAAAGTATTTTGACGGTACAGACACAGAGGAGTCAGAGGATGAGATTCCCAAGATAGCAATAATAGGAAAGCCAAACGTTGGAAAATCCTCCCTGATAAATAAGCTTTTAGGGGAAAACAGGCTTATAGTATCAGATATAGCAGGAACTACAAGGGACGCCGTGGATACAGTTATAAGAAGAAAGGATAAAAACGGAGAAGAAAAGGAGTACGTTTTTATAGATACGGCAGGTCTTAGAAGAAAAAACAAGATAAAGGAGGAACTGGAAAAATATTCTATTATCCGCTCTGTTACCGCCGTAGAAAGGGCAGATATTGTGGTGCTTATTATTGACGCCACAGAGGGAGTTACGGAGCAGGATGCAAAGATTGCAGGAATAGCCCATGATAAGGGAAAAGGCGTTATAGTGGCAGTTAATAAGTGGGATGCGGTGGAAAAAAATGACAAAACAATTTACAGGCATACGGAAAAAATAAAGGAAACCTTATCGTTTATGCCATACGCTGAGCTTGTATTTATATCCGCCCTTACAGGACAGCGTACAAATAAGCTTTTTGAGCTTATTGACATTGTTATGGAAAATCATGCGCTCCGCATTGGCACAGGAGTATTAAATGAGATTATGGCGGAGGCAGTAGCCCTTAACCAGCCCCCTTCAGATAAGGGAAAGCGTCTTAAGCTGTATTACATTACCCAGGTGGCGGTAAAGCCTCCAACGTTTGTTATCTTTGTAAATAACAAGGAGCTTATGCATTTCTCATACACAAGGTATATTGAAAATAAGATAAGAGAGGCTTTTGGATTTAAGGGAACTCCTCTTAAATTCTTTATAAGAGAAAGACAGGAAAAAGAGTAAGAGTCGGAAAAGAGGGAATTATGGAAATATTATACAGAGTTATTTGTATTATTATCGGATATATATTCGGTTTATTTCAGACAGGCTATATATACGGAAGACTAAATCACGTGGACATCAGGGATTACGGAAGCGGAAACGCCGGGACTACAAACGCCATGAGAGTGCTGGGAAAAAAGGCAGGCATCATTACGTATTTAGGCGATATGCTTAAGGGCGTTCTGGCAGGCTGCGTCATAAGGCTTCTCTGCGCATTTGTGTTTGATATAGGCTCGGGAGACGGATATATAAGTATGGAATATATACTTATAATGTATGGAGGAATAGGCGTTGTGCTTGGCCATAATTATCCCTTTTACATGGGATTTAAGGGAGGAAAGGGCATAGCCGCATCCTCAGGTGTGGTTATATCCATGTTTTTCTGGCCGATTATTGTTATAGACCTTATGACCTTTATAGTAGTTACGGCTGTATCAAAGTTTGTATCCCTTGGCTCAATATGCCTTATGAGCGTTCATTTTATACTGGTTGTAGTGTTTGACTTAACAAGCGGCAGGACAGGCTGGTTTAAGGTATCGTCCGCCGGATTTCCCTTTGAATTTATCCTGCTTACCTTTTTATTTACGGCTCTTGCCATATTTAAGCACAGGGGAAATATAGTCAGGCTTATGAACGGAACAGAAAGGCGAATCGGAGAAAAGAAAAGGGAGGAGAAATAAATATGGCAAAGGTTAGCGTAATGGGAGCAGGCGCGTGGGGGATAGCTCTTGCGCGGGTACTGAAAAATAACGGTAATGACGTTACAATATGGTCAAAGCTGGAAAAAGAAGTTAATATGCTTAAAAATGAAAGGGAGAACAGTATTTCCTTACCTGGAATAAAGATTCAGGACGATATAAAAATTACAAATGATATAAGGGAAGCCGCAGAGAGAATGGATATAATAATAATGTCCGTTGCATCAAGATTTACAAGGCAGGTTGCGGCGGCAATGAAGGATATGGTAAGGGAAGGACAGATAATAGTTAATGTAAGCAAGGGCATAGAGGATGAAAGCTTTATGACGCTTACGGACGTAATAAAGGACGAGCTTCCGTGTGTGGAGGTTGCAGCGCTGTCAGGTCCAAGCCATGCGGAGGAGGTAGGAAAGGAAATACCTACGTCAGTTGTAGTGGGAGCATATTCTAAGGAAACTGCAGAAAAAATACAAAATATTTTTATGAATAATGTGTTCAGGGTATATACAAGCCCTGATGTGTTAGGCATAGAGCTTGGGGGCTCATTAAAGAATGTAATAGCGCTGGCGGCAGGCATGGCAGACGGAGTAGGCTGCGGAGACAATACAAAGGCGGCACTTATTACAAGAGGAATAGCGGAGCTTTCAAGACTTGGCTTAAAGATGGGAGCCGACGAGAGAACTTTGGGAGGGCTTTCAGGCATAGGTGATTTAATTGTAACGTGCGCCAGCATGCACAGCAGAAACAGGCGGGCAGGCATACTTATAGGTCAGGGAAAAACGCCTGACGAGGCAATGACAGAGGTTAAGGCTGTTGTAGAGGGAGTATATTCCGCTAAGGCAGCGTATAATCTGGCAAAGAAATATAATGTGTCCATGCCTATTGTGGAGCAGGTAAATAAAGTGCTTTTTGAGGGCAAGGATGTAAAGAGCGCAATATTGGATTTAATGGGAAGAGAAAAAAAGAGTGAGATTGAATTTTAGAAGGTGATGAGCTAAAATGGCAATAGTAAAAAGGTTTAATCCTAATCATATATATATATCAAAAAAGATGGAAGACAGGCTTAAAACTATATACGATTATCCAGTGACCATATTGGAGGCGCCTACCGGCTACGGCAAGTCTACCATGGTAAGGGAATATCTTAAGGGGGCAGGCAGGCCGTTTATATGGTTTAATATAGATTCGGAAAATAAAGAAAAATTCTATAATGATTTTTGTTTAAAGGTTAAGGGTATAAGCGAGGCGGCGTCACACGCTCTTATGTCTATTGGATATCCCCATGATGAGGGAACAATAAAGGAGATGGTTTCAATTATAAGCGCCATTCCGGTTATTGAGACGACTGTGTTTGTGCTGGACAATTATCATCTGGTAGCAGACAGGTATTTAGATAATGTAATAAAGGATTTGGCAGGAGTTTCCAATGAGAATATACATATAGCCATCTTGACACAGGCTGTAAACTCAAAGGGCTCCTTTGAGATGATAATGAGTAAAAGAATAAATTATCTCACAAAGACAGATTTTGAGTTTGACAGAAACGATATTATATTATATTACAAGGCCTGCGGCATTAAGCTTAATGACAGCGAGGCGGATTTTTTGGAAAAATACACAGAGGGATGGATAAGCGCTTTATATTTGCAGATGCTAAGCCTTTCATCCTCAAACAGCTTTGAGATGACGGCTGACATTGAAAACCTTATGGGAAAGGCGCTCTGGAATAACCTTGACAGGGTATCAAGGGATTTTCTTGTGGGAATAAGCGTGTTCGCCAGCTTTACCCTGCGTCAGTGCGTTTTTATTTCCGGCGGCATGCTTGATGACGACGCCATAGAAAACCTTTTAAATACAAGCGGCTTCATATATTATGAGCCAAAGGAGGGCAAGTATTTCATGCACTCCATTCTTAAATACTTTTTGGACAATAAGTTTAAAAAGATGGATGTTATATTTAAAAAGGAAATTTTAAAAAAAGCCGGCGACTGGTACAGGGATAACGAAATGTATGCAGATGCAATAAGCTTTTATTTTAAAAATAAAGATTATGAGTCTATACTCAGCATGAGCTATGGAGCAGACGTTTTATACGAGATACATACGGAGCGTCATAATAAGGCTATGTTTATGGATATTACCACATATACCCACGCTTCATTAAAGAAAAAATATTTATCCCAGTATATTTTGTTTGTTTTTTTCCTGTTTCTTGACAATGAAAGGGAATATTTTGAAAGAGAATGTGAGATTATACACGGTATTATTGAGAAGGAATATAAAAATGAGGACTCCTTCAATGAGCTTTTAGGTGAGTATTATGTTCTTGAGGGCTTTAATCATTTTAACAATCTTTCGGAAATGAATAAAAATTTTGTAAAGGCATATGGACTATTAAAAAAACCGTCCCGTGTTCTTGCGTCGAGAATTTCCTTTATGTTTAGCTGTCCTTCACCTGTTTCCCTTTATCACAGCATTCCGGGGAAAATAGAAACGGAGGCGGAGAGGCTTGGCGAGATAATGCCTGTATATTACAAGCTTACAGACGGAAAAAGCAAGGGAATGGAGGCATTGTTTAAGGCGGAAATGCTTCTTTTGCAGGGAGAGCTGACAGACGCTCTTAAGCTCTGCCAAAAGGCAATTTATATGAGCACCTCAAGGGAACAGGCAGACGTACATATAAGCGCTCTGATGGGCATATGCAGAATAGCATACTTAAGAGGCGACACGGATATGCTTCAAAGCAATATGGAAAAAATGCAGAAGCTTGCAGAAGAGGATGAAAGCATTGAAAATATGTTTTTATGTGAAATGTGTACAGGCTTTATTAATATGTCAATAAATAACATAGAAAAAATACCGGTATGGATGACGGACAGTGAGAAGATAGAAAAAAAGAATATTATTATGGGACTGGGATTTTCCAATATAGTATACGGCAAGTATCTGATTATGAAGGAGGAATATACAAAATTCTTAAGTATAAGCGGTCAGATGCTGTGTGTTGCGGGAATATTTAATAATATAATCTGTAATATTTATACATTGATATATATGTCAATAGCAAAAAATCAAACAGGAGACAGAAAAAAAGCAGTAAAATTATTGATAGAAGCAATTGATTTGGCGAAGGAGGACGACATATATATACCCTTTGTGGAAAATTATAATATGCTGTTAAGCATTATGGGAAATCTTGACGGCGGAAACGAATATACAGGCTTTATCAAAAAGGTTAATGAACAGTCAAGAAAGTATATAAGAGGCTTGCAGAGCGCAGAAAAAATTGCCGCTAAGGACCATAAGTTCGGACTTACAAAGCGGGAGATGGAGGTTGCAAAGCTTGCGGCAAAAAGAATGTCAAACAAGGAAATTGCAGAGCAGCTTTTTATAGCGGAAAGTACCGTGAAGTCCAACCTTAAAGTTATATTTAATAAGCTTGGGATAAACTCAAGAAATGAGCTTAAGAACTTCTTTTAATAAAATCCCTCCTTTAGAGGGGGGATTTTTTACGGTTATTAATGTAATATATACTATATTTAGCAAGGTACTGTTTTGTACTAAACAGAAGGAAGGTAGTATAGTGAGACCAATAGTTAAAATAGAGGTGCAGGATAAATACAATATTCTTATAGAACTGGCTTCAGGTCATAAAATTATATTGGATTTAAAGGAAAAGCTTCATACCTTAAGATTTCATGATTTATCAAATCCTGACGTGTTTAAGAAGGCTTTTACAGACGGGTATTCCATTATGTGGAAAAACGGGAAGATAGTGGTAAGCTTTGGGGAAATACTGGATATACTTAAGAATGTGGCAGTGCATTTCAGGGCAGTTTAAAATAATGCGCAGTATGAAATTTTATCATGCGCGCCACAAATTCGGCAGAGCCGAATTTCCAAGTCTCGGCTTTATACGAGACTTTTTCATCACAATTTTAGAAGCTTAAGGCGGAATGAGGGATAACATGAGTAATAAAAAATTAGACAAAAAGTATGATGAAAAGTCTTGGCAAAATGAAAAGGAAAGATTAATAAACAAATATATAGAAAGCAATAAAAAAAGAATAGTCAGGGCAATATTCGGACGAACATTTATGGTGGTTATGTCAGTGCTGCTTCAGATAATTGTCTTACTGGGGCTGGTGACAATATTTGCCGACTATTTTTTTGCATATTTTATTGCAATTACCATTTTTTCATTTATATTGATTGTGCATATAGCAAATAACGATATGAATCCGGCATATAAGCTTGCGTGGGCAGTTCCTGTTGCAATTCTGCCTGTGTTTGGAGCTTTTCTTTTTTTGTTTACCCATATTCAGCCTACAACGAGAAAGGTCGGAGAAAAAACCTGCGCTATGGTTAATCAGACAAGACCATATATGGAACAGAAAGATGACGTAATAGAAAGCATGACAAGGGAGGACAGGGACGTAGCCGGCTTAACATCATATATGAACGGTTTTGGCGGCGGGTTTCCCATGTATAGAAATACTGACGCGGTATACTTTCCTCTTGGGGAAAATAAATTTGAAAGTATGTGCGCAGACCTTGAAAATGCAAAGGATTATATTTTCCTTGAATACTTTATAGTAGGCTGGGGAGTTATGCTTGTAAAAATAGTGGAAATACTTCAAAGAAAGGCAAAGGAGGGCGTGGAGATAAGATTTATGTATGACGGTATGTGTACATTGTCCACAATTCCTCCTGACTTTCCAAAATACATGAGAAGTCATGGAATTAACTGTCAGGTATATGCGCCTATAAGACCTGCCCTTTCTACAAGCCAAAATCACAGAGACCATAGAAAAATACTTGTGATTGACGGAAAAATTGCATACACCGGAGGAGTAAACCTTGCGGATGAATATATAAACCAGAAGGTGAGATTTGGTCACTGGAAGGACACTGCCGTAAGAATAGAGGGCGACGGAGTTGTAAGCTTTACCATGATGTTCCTGCAGATGTGGAACGCCGCACAGAGCGACGATATAGACCCTAAAGAGGAGGATTATGTCAGATATATTGCGGAAGACAACCATATAAAAAATGACGGCTATGTTATGGGATACGGCGACAGCCCCTATGATGACGAAAACGTAGGAGAGATTGTCTATCAGAATATTATAAATAATGCCGAAAGGTATGTTCATATTATGACGCCGTATCTCATACTGGATAATGAGATGCTTAAATGCCTTGAGTATGCGGCAAAAAGAGGAGTTGACATAAAAATAATATGTCCACATATTACCGACAAGCCTTCTGCATATATGATTGCCAGAACATATTATAAAAAGCTTATAAAGGCAGGCATAAGAATATACGAATACACGCCGGGAATAGTACACGCCAAGGTTTTTTCAAGTGATGACATAAAGGTTGTAGTCGGAACAATAAATATGGACTTTAGAAGCCTGTATCTTAACTTTGAGTGCGCGTCCTTCTTTTATAAGCATTCAGTAGTAAAAGAGGTTGAGGAGGATTATCAGAAAACCCTTGAAAGGTGTCAGGAGATAACCTTGGAAAACTGCAATCAATACAGCAGGCTTAAGCTTTTAATTGGAAAAATCTTATGGATTTTCGCTCCCCTCATGTGATGACGCTTTACAAAAAAGGGAAGATTTGGTATCATAAAAAAGTGTCAGAAGAGCTGACACTTACAAATTCGCTTTGCGAATTTTTGGTGGTTCGCCACTTAGTTGTCGCTTTGGTGATTAAAAAGGCAGATAAAATGTTAAGAACTGTAGTTCATTTGGCGGCGGCAGGATTAATTTTTTGCGAGGAGATTTTAGTACTATGGAAAAGAAACCGTTTGTTACATTAGAGAAGATACAGGAGATATCAAAGACATTTCCGACGCCTTTTCATATTTATGATGAGAGGGGCATAAGGGAAAATGCAAGAAGGGTAAAGAAGGCGTTTTCATGGAATAAGGGCTTTAAGGAATATTTTGCTGTTAAGGCCACGCCTAATCCTTTTCTTATAGATATATTAAAGCAGGAGGGCTGCGGCGTTGACTGCTCATCTATGACGGAGCTGTATATGGCTGACAGGATGGGATTTTCGGCTAAGGATATGAAGGATGGCATTATGTTTTCCTCAAACGCCACGCCGGCAGAGGAGTTTGTTTACGCTAAGAAGCTTGGCGCAATCATAAATCTTGATGATTTTACACATGTGGAATTTCTTGAGAAAACGGCAGGCATACCGGAGAGAATATGCTGCAGATATAACCCGGGAGGAAATTTTACCATAAGCACAACCATTATGGACAAGCCGGGAGACGCTAAGTATGGAATGACTAAGGAGCAGATTACAGAGGCCTACAGGCTTTTAAAGGACAAAGGGGTAAAGGAGTTTGGTATTCACGCATTTCTTGCCAGCAATACGGTTACAAACGAATATTATCCGACGCTTGCAAGAGAGCTTTTTAAGCTTGCGGCAGAGCTTAAGGAAAAAACAGGGGCAAATATTACCTTTATTAATCTTTCCGGCGGAATAGGAATACCTTACAGACCTGACCAGGAGGGAAACGATATTGAAATTATCGGTGAAGGCGTAAGAAAGGTATATGAGGAGGTGCTTGTACCGGCAGGCATGGGAGACGTTGCAATTTATACCGAGCTTGGAAGATTCATGATGGGACCATACGGAGCTCTTGTTACAAAAGCGCTTCATGCAAAGCATATATATAAGGAGTATATAGGCTGTGACGCATGCGCCGTAAACCTTATGAGACCTGCCATGTACGGTTCATATCATCATATAACTGTGCTTGGAAAGGAAAAAGAGCCATGCGACCATAAATACGATATTACAGGCTCCCTGTGCGAAAACAATGATAAGTTTGCCATAGACAGAATGCTGCCAAGGATAGATTTGGGAGATTATCTTTATATTCATGATACGGGAGCCCACGGCTTTTCGATGGGATATAATTATAACGGAAAGCTGCGCTCTGCAGAGCTTCTTTTAAGGGAAGACGGAGAGGTACAAATGATAAGAAGAGCAGAAACCATAGAGGACTATCTTGCAACCTTTGATTTCTGCGATATTTTCAAAAAGCAGTAAAGGCGCTGCAAAACTAACAGAAGGGTATTGTATATGAAAAGATTAGCGCATGAGATTATTAAAGGAAAAAATCTTAAGGAAAATCTGCCAGAGTTTTCCCGTGGGATGATGGAAATTTACAGCGAATATTCCTTTATCAGGCTTGCAATGAATTATTTTACATATTATGGAATGATTGCTGACGGCGGAAAAAGGGATGAGCAGCTTGAGGAGATTGGAAGCGCCTTTAATAATATAATAAAAAAAGTTGCATCCGATGAACTACCGGATAATGAGACGGAAGCTTTATTAACGGCTACAGAGGCCATAAGAGGTCAGGTTATAAATATAATGAAGGGACTTACCTCTTATGTGGATATTTTCAATATATACGAGTACTGTCTTAACAGAGTTGAATACAGATTTAAGGAAAGCGATGAGAATTTGATAAAATCAAACGAGGAGCTTACGGAGGAGCTGCTTACATATATATTATCAGATAAGGATAATATTGTTATAAACAGTAAAATAGCTGAAATAGTACGCCAGCTCCCTGTCAGGATGACGAAGAATAAATTTTTTGAGCTGTTGACGGCAGGAATAGGCATATATAAGGGAAGCGAAATTTCGAGCGTTGAGGATTATCTTTTTATGCTTAAAACAAATGCAATGATAGAGATTTCGCCATATACGGAGCTTACATTAGAGGATGTCGGACTTATTTACAGAGAGCTTCTCGGAGTATCCTTTACAGATATAACAGAGGAAAGATACAATGATTTAAGGCAGAAAGCAGATTTTGCAGTTTTATGTCTTAAGCATTCAATAAGTATATATATGACTATGGGAGAACTGATAAATGACGTGTATGTTATTCTTCTCTCAAAAAAAAATGCTTCAAATGCTTCAGAGAATGAAAAGCCATGTAAGGCAATAATTAAAAATGTAGCGGATATGATTGATGACAGTGATTCAAATAATATTATATCAGATGAAGAATATGACAAGGCGGCGGAAAGCTTTACAGAGCTTGAAGGAAAGCAGGAAACGCTTTTTATGAAGCTTTCGTCATATGAGAATGTGGCAGAGCAGGCTTTAGATGAATATGAAGATATATTAATAAGTCTTGGTCTTAAGGAGGAATATACAGCCCTGAAGCGTATGTCAGCCTTTGAGTCGGGAAGTACATTTATGGAGTTTAGTGAGAAAAACACAAATCCCGCAGACGAAGGATACATCAGTATGGTGACAGATAAGCTTATAGGAGAATTTAAGGATTTCTTTAAAAACCATGAAAAGCTTGTAAACAGAGCTGTTATGGCCCATACACTGTCAGGACTTCCTGTATTTTTTAACAATATTGATGAAATAAAGGATTATATATATGTATCTCTTAATCAGTGCAGTGATTTGGCAGAGAGAACGGCTGTCACAGAGATAATGGAAATACTTATGAATGAAGAACAGTAATTAACAGGGAAAGAAAGGTATAAATATATATGAAGTGGTGCCAAAACGTGTATGTGACGGATGACGTTGCAGACAAAAAAAGAAAAATACTTCATAGACTGAGGGCAGGAAAGCTTCAGTTTAATATTTATGTCATAATACTTCCCCTTGGAGACGACGGAATTATGGAGATTTATCCCTCATATATTTTTCTTCAGAAAATATATAAAAGGCAGCCTTTATATGTTATAGGACTGGCTTCGGGGAGAGAGTCCGCTTACGAGCTGGCAGGGAAAATAGCGTTGGAATGCTACAGCAAAAATAAGGATTTCGATATAAGAAAATTTATACGTGAAAGGCAGGGTGGTCTTTCATGACAGCGTTAGAAGTAATATTATCCGTACTTTTGTTTATACTTAAAGCAGCAGGCATTATTATTTTAGCAGTACTTATTCTTATTCTCCTTACTCTTTTATCGGTGCTTTTTGTGCCTGTAAGATATAAGGCGGAGGGCAGAATCAGCGTAAACTGTAATGATGAAGGTCAAAGTCCCGTATCCGGAGAGTTTAAGGCTTCAGTAAGCTGGCTGTTTCATATAATTTCCGTAAAGACCTGGAGCAGGGAAAACAAGCTGTATTACTATGGAAAGATTTTCGGCAAAAGGATAATAGACAGTGAGGCTCCAAGGTCAAAAAAAGAAAATAAGAAAAAAAATAATAAGGATAGGAGTTACAAAAAAGAGGAAGCTTCCATAAACGAAGAGAATACGACTGAAAATGATGAAAAAGAAAATCTTATAGCTTTAGATAAAAGCTTTGAGGATAGTGAACAGAGTAATAAGCAGGATACAGATAAAAGCCTTATGGATAATGCACAAAGTAATGAGCAGGATACAGATAAAAGCCTTGAGGATAATGGGGCAGATAATGAGCAGAATAGAGATGAAGCCGGCCATAATAATTCCTTAGCAGACAAGCTTAGAAATATATATTACGCTATATATACAAAATTTGAAAAGATTAAATTTAAATTTATTGAAATATGTGGTAAAATAAAAAATGTTAATGGCACAAGGGAGGAATTTATTGAGTTCCTTACCACAGAGGAGTCAAGAAGTGCCATATCCGAGATAAAATGCAGAATAATAAAAATATTGCTGCATATAAAGCCTGTAAGGCTTACAATAAATGCAGCCTTTGGGCTAAAGGAGCCTGCCTCTACAGGTCAGGTATATGGAGTTTTATGTATACTGCTAAGCCGTTACGGTGACAAGATAAATATAAATCCACAGTTTAATGATGTAAACAAGCCGTTTGTATCCGGGGATTTTAAATGTAACGGAAGAATAAGAGCAGCAGTATTGCTGATACATGCAGTTAAAATATATAAAATTAAGAGATTAAAAGAATTTATAGCCTTCGCAAAGGGGAAAGGAAAGAAAAATGGCAGATAACAATAAGAATTTTGACGGTACGGTACAATCGTTATTTCAGGGAATGACAAGCTTTATGACCACGAAAACAGTAGTAGGTGAGGCGCTTCACATTGACGATACTATTATATTACCGCTTGTTGACGTATCCTTCGGCATGGGCGCAGGCGCAAAGGCAGGCGCAGGTAAGGACAGCAGCTCAGGCGGCATGGGAGGAAAAATGTCTCCAAGCGCTGTTCTTGTAATAAAGGATGGACAGAGCAAGCTTGTAAATATTAAAAATCAGGATACAATTACAAAGCTTCTTGATATGGTTCCGGACCTTGTGGCAAGGTTTACGGATAAGAAAAAGGAAGAAGGACCTTCCGATGAGGAAATAATAGAGACTGTAAAGGAAACTTATTAGTCTACTATATTTTAAATTTCCATATAATAATATAAAATCATAAAATCGAGGAATATACATGCGTAAGCTGTGTGGTTTTGTATTGTTTTGGATGGGAGTCGGAATGTTTATAGGATTATATCTTGAGCCGGGCTTTTGGATAATAGTGCTTATAATAATTATGCTGGTAATGGGCTATAACCTGTTCTGCGAGTAAAGGAAAGCAAAAGGATGATTGACGATATTAAGCTGACAAAATTAAACAGGCAGGAGGGCGCAAGATATATGGGCTACGGGGAAAACATCCCTGACGAAACGGTTATGAAGCTTGTCTCTGAATGTGAGACAGCTATATTAGCGGCTGCCCTGCCGAGATATATTTATAAGGTTTTTGATATAAGGGAATGTGAAAACGGCGTAGAATTTTTAGAAAGCAGCATGGTGCTTAAGGGAAATTCCATAAAGGAACACCTTTCAGGCTGTGAGAGGGCAGCTTGTATATGTTCTACATTGTCGTCAGATATGGACAAGCTTATAAGGATAACTCAGGTTAAGGATATGGCAAAGGCAGTAGTGATGGACGCCTTTGCAGGAGTGGCAATAGAACAGGTTTGTGATAAAATAGAAGGAAAGCTTAAGGCCTTGTTTCCGGAAAAATATCTCACATACAGATTTGGCATAGGTTATGGAGATTTACCTCTTGAGCAGCTAAGGGATTTTCTTTCCGTTCTTAACGCGTCAAAGACAATAGGCGTAACAGTGACAGGGGGAACAATGATGTCTCCGGCAAAATCGGTGGCATGTGTAATAGGTATAAGCGACAATCAGATTAAATCAAAAAAGAAGGGCTGCATTACCTGTAATATGAGGGAAAAATGCCAGTTCAGAGTGAAAGGTGAACGCTGTGGATTTTAGGGAAATTTTATTTAAAAAGGAGTATATAGTTCTTGACGGAGCAATGGGAACAATGCTTCAGGCAAGAGGACTAAAGCTTGGAGGTATACCGGAGGAGCTAAATATTACAAATCCGGATATGATAAGGCAGATACACAGGCTTTATATTGAGGCAGGCTCAGACATAATATATACAAATACCTTTGGCGGAAACGGGTACAAGCTGTCACATTCAGAATACAGCGTTGGAGAATTGATAGGCGCGGGAGTTAAGCTGGCAAAGGAAGTTTGCATGTCCTATGAAAAAGATGGCGTACGACCATTAACAGCGTTAGATATAGGACCTATAGGGCAGCTTTTAGAGCCTGCCGGCAGTCTTTCCTTTGAACAGGCTTACAATTATTACAAGGAGATGGTAATTGCAGGCAGTGACGCCGACGTGGTGGTCCTTGAGACCATGACAGACCTTCTGGAGCTTAAGGCGGCAGTCCTTGCGGTAAGGGAAAACAGCTGTCTTCCCATAATGTGCACAATGACCTTTGAGCCAAACCTGCGTACATTTACGGGAACAAGTGTTGAGAGTATGACGATTACACTTGAGGGGCTTAATGTTGATGCAATAGGAGTAAACTGTTCCCTTGGTCCTAAGGAGCTTTATTCTGTGGTAGAGAGGATGAGCGGGTACACCTCCCTGCCTCTTATAGTAAAGGCAAATGCAGGTCTTCCTGACCCTGTTACAAACACCTACAATATTTCGCCGGAGGAATTTACCATGCATATGCTTGCAATGGCGCCCTTCGGCGTTAAAGTATTCGGCGGCTGCTGCGGAACGGATGAAAGGTTTATAAAAAGCCTTTCAAAGGGGCTGGCTGACTATGACTTTAAGGCAGTACATAAGAAGGAAAATAAAAAATCTCCATTGTCTGCCGTATGCTCACAGCTAAAGGCAGTATCCCTTACAGAGCCAAGAATAATAGGTGAGAGAATAAATCCTACGGGAAAGAAAAAATTTAAGGAAGCATTATTAAATCAGGATATAAATTATATATTAAATCAGGCTATAGAGCAGGTGGATGCCGGAGCTGAAATACTCGATGTAAACGTTGGACTTCCGGGCATAGACGAGAAGGCTATGATGGTAAGGGTTATAAAAGAACTGCAGTCAGTGGTGGACGTGCCTCTTCAGATAGATTCTACCATTCCTGAGGTTTTGGAGGCTGCCCTAAGGGTTTACAACGGAAAGCCTATAGTAAATTCCGTAAACGGCGAAGAGAAATCCATGAACGCAATTCTGCCTCTTATAAAGAAGTATGGCGCATGCGCAGTCTGTCTTACACTTGATGAGAGAGGAATACCGAAAAAGGCGGCAGACAGGGTTAAAATAGCGGAAAAGATAATGGACAGGGCTCTGTCTATGGGAATTCCAAAGGAAAATATTATTATTGACTGTCTTACCCTCACTGCGTCGGCAGAGCAGGACGGCGTGGTGGAAACCTTAAATGCAGTAGAAACCGTAACGAAGGAGCTTGGGCTTAAGACAGTACTTGGAGTCTCAAATATATCCTTTGGACTTCCCAACAGGGAAATGATAAATCATGTATTTTTAACCATGGCTCTGGAGAGAGGGCTTACATTGCCTATAATGAATCCTAATGTAACGTCAATGACAGGCGCTTTCAGGTCATTTAAGCTTCTTCATGGATATGACAGGGATTCTGCAGATTTTATTGCAAATTACGGCAGCGTGACAGTTAAGACAATAGCCGTAAATGCAGGAGAGACTGTTACGGTTGATACAGGCAGCGGAAATAAGCAGGAAATGTCAGGCGTTCCTGATGCTGCCGGAGCCGATAAAAATAATTTAATTTCAGATAATCCAAAGGAGCTTCTTCGTCACGCCATGGAAAGCGGATTAAAGGCAGAGGGCGCAAAATATACAAGGCAGCTTCTTGATGCAGGTACGGATTCAATGGAGATAGTAAATGAAATACTTATTCCTTCATTAGATAAAATAGGAGTATTGTTTGAGCAGGGCAAGGTTTTCCTTCCCCAGCTTATACTGTCGGCAGGCGTGGCACAGAGCTGCTTTGAGGTCATAAAGGAAAATATGGCAAGGGGAAACAAAAAGCCTGTAAGCAAGGGTAAGATTGTTCTTGCCACGGTAAAGGGAGATATCCACGACATAGGAAAAAATATTGTAAAGGTGCTTTTGGAAAATTATGGTTATACCGTTATTGACTTGGGCAAGGACGTAGAGTATCAGGCGGTGGTTGACGCCGCCATAGAGCATAAGGTGAAGCTGGTAGGCTTATCGGCTCTTATGACTACAACCCTTGTATCTATGGAGGAAACAATAAAGCTTCTTAGAAAGAATAATGTTGACTGTAAGGTGGTTGTAGGCGGAGCAGTGCTTACGCCGGAGTATGCAAAGCAGATTGGCTCAGATTTTTACGCAAAGGATGCAAAGGAGACTGTAGATATAGCGAAGCAGGTAATCGGATAATTTAATATGGACAATAATTTAGAAAAACAGACGTATAATAAAAAAATACTTTTTGTTGATGATGATAAGGATTTGGCTTATATTATTACTGAAATGCTTAAGGGATACGGATACAGGGTAACGAACGCTTATGATAGTGAGACGGCGTTTAACCTTTTGGAGGATAATGCCTTTGATTTGATTTTGCTTGACATTAATCTTCCTGATATGACAGGCTTTGAATTGTGCAGGGAGCTGCGGAGGGTATCCACTGTTCCCATTATTTTTGCAAGCGCAAGAACAAGTGAAACTGACCGTATTACAGGCTTTGATATCGGCGGGGATGATTATCTGGAAAAGCCCTATTCCATGAAGGAGCTTCTGTCAAGAGTCAATGCCCTTATAAGACGCACGTACGGCTTTTCGACGGAAGAAAAAATTGTGAGCTTTGGATATGTTTCCGTAAATATCACTGCCAGAACAGTTACAAAGGGAGGCAGTACAGTAGCCCTTTCCCTTAGGGAGTTTGATTTGCTCAGCTTTCTTTGCGTACATAAAAACACGGCTGTTTCAAAGGAAAAGCTGCTGTCGGGCGTGTGGGGCGCCTTTTCAATGGTTGAGCCGTCAACCCTGACGGTGCATATACGATGGCTCAGGGAAAAATTAGAGGAAAATCCTGCAAAGCCTGTGTATATAAAAACAGTTTTTAAGGTTGGATATATGCTGGAGGTAAAGTGATGAAAATAAGATTGATTGTAATAATGATGTCCTTTGCCCTTATAATAATCATTATTACAGGAATATTTTATTATTCTAAGGAAAACAATAATCATGATGATTTTGGCGACAGCCGGCTTGTAGCCCTGAATGAAATTGAACAGCTTGCAAAATACGGACAGCTTGAAAAAATGTCTGAAAAGACGGAGGAGCTAAAGGAAAATCTCAGGCTGACGAAGAAGGAAGAAGGAAATAACCAAGAGCTTATTATAATGTGTATTATATGTATTTCTTTTATGTCTGCAGTGCTTTTGTATATCTGGATTTCTGTTCTCAGGCCTTTTGAAAAGATGAAGAAATTTGCCTTTAAAATAGCGGAGGGTAATTTTGATGTCCCCTTAAACTATGAGCGTTCCAACTATTTTGGAAAATTTACATGGGCCTTTGACAGTATGCGCCGGGAGATTATTAAAGCAAGAGCCTGTGAGCATGAGGCGATTGAAAACAACAAAACCGTAATCGCAACTCTTTCACATGATATAAAAACGCCTGTGTCATCAATCAGGGCTTATGCGGAGGGCTTGGAGGCAAATATGGATAGTACTGCGGAAAAACGCCAGCGATATATAGAAGTAATTATAAGCAAATGCGATGAGGTGTCAAAGCTTACAAACGACTTGTTTTTACATTCCCTTGCAGATTTGGATAAGCTTAGAATAAATTCTGAAAAACTTGAGGTATGCGGGCTTGTTAAAAGCTGTGTTATGGAGCTTTCTAAAGAACATAATTTTGCATCCCAAAATGATATAATTTTTTTTGAGCCGGATTTTATTTCATTTGTATCTGCCGATAAAAACCGGTTGATACAGATTATTGAAAATATTGTAAATAATGCAAGGAAGTATGCAAAAAGTCATATTGATGTAAGCATAATAAGGTCAGAGGGAAGCGTGGAGATACATTTTCGTGATTATGGCGGAGGTATTCCTGACGAGGATATGCCTTTTATATTTGATAAATTTTACAGGGGAAGAAACAGCGAAAATGAACAGGGCTCAGGACTTGGGCTTTATATTGTCAAATATATTGCAGAGCAGATGAACGGAGGCGTTTATCTATATAATCATTCTGATGGCTTGGAGGCAGTGATAAGCCTGCCGTTAATTATTAAGGAGACTTAGGGATTTTCGGGAGTTCTTAAGGACTCCTTAATATTTTTTCTGCTAGAATAAGCGTATCAACAAAGAAAGGAAATGATTATATAATGAAAAATACAATCCTGAAGGCCTCCGGACTTTGCAAAAGCTTTGCCCACAATGGCGGTCAGATACATGTCTTATCCCACGTGGATATTGAGATTTATGAAGGGGATTTTACCGTTATAATGGGAGCCTCCGGCTCAGGTAAGTCAACCATGCTCTATACCTTAAGCGGCATGGACAGGGCAACGGCAGGGACGGTAATGTATAAGGGAGGAAATCTGGCGGCAATGAAGGAAAAGGAGCTTGCAAGGCTCAGACATACGGATTTTGGATTTATCTTCCAGCAAATGCACCTTATAAGCAATCTGTCGCTGTTTGAAAATATAGCCGTGTCCGGTTATCTTAATAAAGACCGCTCTGTTTCGGAAATAAAAAACAAGACAAAACAGCTTCTTGAACGGATGAATATTTCACATATAATGGAGCATCTTCCAACTCAGGTATCAGGGGGTGAACAGCAGAGGTGCGCCATAGCAAGAGCGGTAATAAACAGTCCGAAGCTGCTTTTTGCCGATGAGCCAACAGGAGCATTAAACAGGAAAAATACAACAGAGGTTCTCAATTTACTTACTGAGCTTAATAAATCGGGACAAAGCATCTTAATGGTTACACATGACATAAAAGCTGCTATTCGGGGAACAAGAATTCTTTATATCGAGGATGGGAAAATTGTAGGGGAGCTTCCCCTTCCGCCTTATAACAGTGATGAAGAAAAAAGCAGGGAAACCCAGGTTAACGCATGGTTATCCTCTATGAAATGGTAGGTGGCACTATGGAGATATTAATACTGCTTAAAGCAAATATTCTTAGAAAGAAGGGCACGTTTATATGCATTATGCTTCTTACCGCAATAGTAGATATAGTTATGACAACAATTTTTTCCGTAAAGGATAACTATACTACGGCTATCAGGGATTCTATCGAATATTCTGACTGCGGTGATATTACGGTAGTTACCACGCCAAAGGCTCTGACGGATGAGCTTCGCGAAGATATTAAGAAGCATGAGCTTGTTGAACGTGTAGATTATTTTGATGCAATATGCTCAAACGGCGTTCAGTGCGGCGGTGAGTTTGACGATGGTAATTCACAGTTTATGATGGAGCTTCGTGGTGGAATACGGCTGTTAAATGAAAATGCTGACGGTTATGCGGAGGAAATTCCAAAGCTTAAAGAGGGCGAAATTTATCTGCCTCTGGGGTATAAGTCAAAGCTTAACTGTGATGTAGGAGATAATATAACAGTCAGCCTTATACATGGAATTAAAAAAGAATTTAAGATAAAGGGCTTTGTTGAGGAAATAACCTTTGGAGCCATGAATATAGGATGGAAGGAGGTCTTTATAAGCAAAGAGGATTATGGGAGAATAATTGAAGAGTGTAAGCCCTTTGTGACAGACGACATTGTTCTTGAGACAATAGTTATGAGGATTCATAAAAGAAGCGGCTTAAACCTTTCAGCAGCAAAATTTCAAAGAAAGCTTAATCTTGACACAGGTATTGTTTCTACCTCCTTTGGAGCCTTAAATATAGAACAGTCTGTGCATTACACAAAAATACTTACGGATACGGTGCTGAATATTGTCCTTGCATTTACAATACTTCTTTTTTTTATTGTGCTTATTGTAATGAGTCATAGTATAGGAACGGAAATAGAGATTGATTATACCACTCTTGGCGTATTGAAATCTCAGGGCTTTACTAAGGGGAAAATCCGTCTTGTGTTTATTCTTAGGTATGTGCTTGCAGAGGCTGTGGGAATTTTCGCAGGAAGCATAGCTTCAATACCTATAGAGCGAAAAATAACAGGCGTGTGTCAGGAGATTACAGGCGTTCTTTCGGGAAAGGGATTTGCCATATGGAAATGTCTGATTTTTGCATCAGGGATAATTTTTGTTTCAGCCATGCTTATTCTGATAAAAACAATTAAAATAGCGAAAATCTCTCCTGTGAGAGCAATTTCAGGAGGAGGGGAAGAAGTGTTTTTTGACAGCCGTATGAACCTTCCAATAAAGAAAAAAGCTTTGTGGGCAAGCCTTTCCCTAAGACAGCTTACCTCTGCAAAAAAACGATATATGGGTACAATTTTTATAGGGGCTATTCTTACCTTTTGCATGATAACGGTTAATCTGACAGGAAATATACTTACCTCACGAAACGCGCTTGCAGAAATGGGCATATTAACTATTGATTTTGTTGTTTATTATTCAAAAGACGACGTTAATATTGAATGGGAGGAAATAGACAGGCTGGTTGAGAAAAGCTCGCAGATTAAGGAAAAAAACAGCAGCCTAAATTTTTATGCTTCTTTAAACGGTGAAAATTTGTTCTGTGAAACTTATAAATATCCTGAGTACGCTCATGGTATTATTAGGGGAAGAGCTCCCCTGTATGAAAATGAAATAATGGTTACGGAAATGGTGTCGGATTTACTCGGCGTAAAAATAGGCGACGAGGCAACGGTTACCTTTAAGAATAAGGAAAATACCTTTATAATTTCAGGAATTTACCAGTCAGGGTATGATACGGGAATGAGCTTTTACATGAATTTTGAAGGAGCCAGAAAAAATGGAAGAAATATAGATAATAATATGAGGTACTATGTGCTTGAGGACAAATCAAAGACAGATGAGGTAATTGATAAAATCTCCGAAAAGTATGGCGATATGCTTAGTATTGACGTATATGACGGCAGTACCTCCCTTTTAACACAATATGACCAGGTTGTATCGCTTTTAAAGCTGATTATTTACACCTTTTCAATTTTGTTTTCCTTTGTTGTAATCAGAATGGTTTGTACTAAGTCATTTATACAGGAGCGTACAATCATCGGAATTTATAAGGCGTTGGGCTTTACCTCAAATATGCTCAGGCTGCAGTTTGCCGTAAGATTTTTAAGTATGGCGCTGTTAGGGGAGGTCCTTGGAGGGATTTTAAGCATATTGTTTTCCGGTAAAACCCTAAGCATATGTCTATCATTGACAGGAATAACAAAGGTGGTAGTTGAATATACCCCTATGACGGTGATAATGCCTATAGCAGTTATCAGCATAAGCTTTTTTGTATTTTCATATTGGGCTTCACGTAAAATAAACAGGGTAGAGATAAGGGAGCTTGTTACGGAGTAAGGTGCTAAGGCTTTAGTTATTTAGTTATTGTTCAGCCTTGCCATATCAGATACCGGTATGGTTAAGGCAGGACAGTGGAGATATTTCAATAATGTATTTTTTATTTATTATAGAAGCTTCAACTAAAAAATAGATATAGATGTTATTGTAGACTATAAAAAAATAAAGCATAACGGATACTGCTTCAAAATGTAAGAAGTATTTCCCTATGCTTTATTTTTATTTTTCATAAATTTCATTAACAGCTTTGATTAAGTGTGGTTTTACGCTCTTTCAACACGTCCTGACTTTAAGCATGAAGTACATACGTACATCTTCTTAGCAGCACCGTTTACCTTAACCTTAACAGATTTTACGTTTGCCTTCCACATTCTGTTAGATACTCTATGAGAATGGCTCACACTGTTTCCAAAGTGAGCAGCTTTACTACAAATTGCACATTTAGCCATGATTTGCACCTCCTTAGCATACAGGAATATTGGCCTTTACAGACCACAACATTGAGTATTTTAACAGAAGTAATGGTATTTTGCAAGTATTTTTGGAAAAAATATTAGAAAAATGTTATTATTTAATTCAGGCTTATGTTTTGTGAGAACTTAGAACAGAAGCTTAACCAGATATAAGCCACGGCGGAATTGTAAAATTAGTTTTCTTGATTTATTATCCAAAGTATGGTAATATAGTCTCAGCAAAGCTGAGCCATGCAAGTTTGCTTTGCAAACTTGTGTATATATGTGCAAAAAGCCGCACAAGAATAAGGAATATAGTCTCAGCATGGCTGCAAGCAGCCTGATAAACCTGCAGATGTGAAAAACTGCATAATGATAATTAAAAAAATGTGCATACTTACGATTTTAACAGTTAAGTAATGTGCTAAAATATGGAGGTTAAACTATGAAGGGAATGTTAAATACAAGCCTTGGAGATGTTATGATTGACGAGGCTGTTATAGCAAAGTACGCAGGCACTACGGCAGTTTCCTGTTTTGGTATTGTAGGTATGGCTGCTGTAAGTATGACTGACGGTCTTGTTAAGCTTTTAAAGAAGGAAAGTCTTTCAAAGGGAATAAATGTAGATATAACAGAGGATAACAGCATTACAATAGATTTTCATGTTATAGTTTCATATGGCGTAAGTATATCTGCCGTATGTGATAATCTTATGGGAAGTGTAAAGTATAAGGTGGAAGAATTTACAGGACTTACCGTAAAGAAAATTAATATCTTCGTAGAAGGCGTCCGTATCATAGATTAATTATTAGGAGGAACTTATTGTGAGCAGAACAAGTTTAGACTGCCAGACAGTAAAAAAAATGTTTATAGCCGGAGCACAAAATCTTGAGGCAAAAAAAGAATGGATAAATGAATTAAACGTATTTCCTGTTCCTGACGGAGATACAGGTACAAATATGACACTTACCATATTATCTGCGGCAAAGGAGGTAAGCAGCCTTTCCGAGCCTACATTTGAGACACTTGCCAAGGCTATATCATCAGGCTCACTGCGTGGGGCAAGAGGAAATTCCGGAGTTATTCTTTCACAGCTATTCAGAGGCTTTACAAAGGAAATAAAGGGAGTTGAGGCTGTTGACGGAAAGATAATTGCCAGAGCCTTTGAACGTGCAGTTGAAACAGCCTACAAGGCGGTAATGAAGCCTAAGGAAGGAACTATTCTTACCGTAGCTAAGGGCGTTGCAGTTAAGGCTATGGAAACAGCAAAAAAAACAGATGATTTAGAGATTATTTTTAAGGAAGCTATTGAACACGGCGATTATATCCTTAGCCAGACTCCTGAGATGCTTCCTGTTTTAAAGCAGGCAGGCGTAGTGGATTCAGGCGGTCAGGGGCTTATGCAGGTTCTTAAGGGAGCTTATAACGCTTTTTTAGGAAAGGAAACAGAATTTACCCCGTATGAGGATATAGCCCTTGATTCTCAGGTTGTATCAGAGACTTCAGATATTGATACGGCAGATATAAAGTTCGGATATTGTACAGAGTTTATCATAATGCTTGAGAAGCATTATGACGAGGAGGAAGAGAGAAGCTTTAAGGCCTATTTAGAATCAATAGGAGATTCCCTTGTGGTAGTTTCAGATGACGATATCGTAAAGATACATGTCCATACAAACGACCCGGGACTGGCTATTCAGAAGGCTCTTACTTACGGCTCCCTTACAAGGATGAAGATAGATAATATGCGTGAGGAGCACCATGAAAGGCTTATAAAGGATGCCGAGAAGAAGGCGGCTGAGCAGAAGGCAGCCGATAAGGCAAGGGAGGAAGCCTTAAGGGCAAAGGAGCCGAGAAAGAAGTACGGATTTATTTCAGTGTCTATAGGAGACGGCATAAATGAAATTTTTAACGGATTAGGCGTTGATTATATTATTGAAGGCGGTCAGACCATGAATCCGAGCACAGAGGACATATTAAACGCCATAGACAGTGTAAATGCGGATACCGTTTATGTTTTCCCTAACAACAAGAATATTATTCTTGCTGCAAATCAGGCGGAGACACTTGTTGAGGATAAAAAGGTAATAGTTATACCTTCAAAGACTATACCTCAGGGTATTACAGCTATTATAAACTTTATCCCTGAAAAATCCCCGGAGGAAAACGCAGGTAACATGATAGAGGAAATGAACAGGGTAAAGACAGGTCAGGTAACATATGCAGTAAGAGATACGGAGCTTGACGGCTTTTCCGTAAAGGAAAACGATATTATGGGTATCGGAGATACCGGTATTGTATCTGTAGGTACAGATATAAAGTCTGCTACAATAGATATGATAGACAGCCTTATTGATGAGGAGTCAGAGCTTATAAGCATATATTACGGAGCTGATGTAACAAAGGAGGATGCAGATAATATAGCTGCAGAACTTAAGGCAAAATATACGGCGGTTGAATTTGAAGTAAACTATGGAGGCCAGCCGATATATTATTATGTAGTATCGGTTGAATAAAAAAGTGCAGTAAAAATAATGTAATGATATAAAATTAATCCGGCATCGGTTTTTACTGGTGTCGGATTAATTTTAGGGCTATGGGAGGCATTATTTTGAATATTCGTGAAGTAAAAGGAATTGGAGAAAAAACAGAAAAATTATTTAATAAGCTTGGAGTATATACGACAGAGGAGCTTCTTGAGTATTACCCAAGAAATTACGATGAGTATAAGACGCCCATTACCGCTAAAAGCCTTGATAATGAAGCGGTAGCTGCGTTTAAGTGTATGATAGTTTCCTCTCCGTCAGTAAGACAGGCAGGAAAGCTTACTATACTTGTCATAAAGGGAAAGGATGAAAACGGTGATATTATAACCTTAAAATGGTATAATATGCCCTTTTTAAAAGGCAGATTTAAGATAGGAATGCATTTTATATTCCGAGGAAAAATATCTAAAAATGTATTTAAGGGAAAGGGAAGTCAGGAAGGAGATATAATACTGGAGCAGCCGGAGATTTTTTCCCTTTCCGATTATGACAGGAAGCTTGGCGCAATGCAGCCTATATACAGATTGACAGAGGGACTTACAAATAATTTAGTGACAAAATCTGTTAAGCAGATACTTGACGGAGGATATCAGGGCTATGAATTTCTGCCAAAAGAGATACGTGATAAGTATTCGCTTATGTTTTATGATGACGCCGTAAGAAAAATACATTTTCCAAAGGATTTTCAGGAGATGAACGAGGCAAGAAGAAGGCTTGCATTTAACGAATTTTTTCTTTTTATTACAGCCCTTAAAAGATTTAAGAATAAAGAAAATATTATTAATAACAGCTACAGGCTTTATGCGTCAGATAATACAGAAATGTTTTTAAAGGCCCTGCCCTACAGCTTAACGAATGCGCAAAAAAAGGTGATAGAAGAAATAAGGCAGGATTTTAAGTCAGACAGAGCTATGAACAGACTTATACAGGGCGATGTAGGTTCAGGAAAAACCATTGTCGCAATAGCAGCCCTTCTTGACGCGGCATATAATGGTTATCAGGGGGCAATGATGGCGCCTACCGAGGTGCTTGCAGCGCAGCACTATGAAAATATAAGCAGGCTCCTTACAGAATATAATACAGGCATAGAAGCAGTGATGTTAAGCGGAAGTATGACAGCAAAGGAGAAAAAGGCCGCATATGAAAAAATATCAACGGGGGCTGCTAAAATAATTATAGGCACACACGCATTAATACAGGAGAAAGTTCATTTTGAAAACCTTGCCCTTGTTATCACAGATGAACAGCATAGATTTGGCGTAAGACAGAGAGAAAATCTTGCAAAAAAGGGGATGTATCCTCATATTATAGTTATGAGCGCAACGCCGATTCCAAGAACCTTAGCCATTATACTGTATGGTGATTTGGATATATCTGTTATCGACGAGCTGCCACAGGGAAGAAAACCCATAAAAAATTGTGTGGTAGGCAGGGATTACAGGCCAAATGCATACAGGTTTATGGAAAATCAGGTGAAGGAGGGAAGGCAATGCTACTGTATCTGTCCAATGATAGAGGAAAATGAAAGCCTTGACGGTGCGGATGTAGTAAGCTATACAGACATACTCAGGAAAAATATGTCAAATAACATAAGAATAGAATATCTTCATGGAAAAATGAAGCCTCAGGAAAAAAACAGGATTATGAAAGAATTTGCGCAAAACAAAATACAGATATTAGTATCAACCACGGTTATAGAGGTAGGCGTCAATGTTCCAAACAGTACGGTAATGCTTGTTGAAAACGCCGAGAGATTTGGTCTTGCTTCCCTACACCAGTTAAGGGGAAGAGTAGGAAGGGGAGAGTATCAGTCATACTGTATTTTTATATGCGGCTCCGATAAGCCGGATATAAAGGAAAGACTTGACATACTGACAAAGTCAAACGATGGCTTTGAAATAGCCGGATGGGATTTAAAGCAGAGAGGCCCTGGAGATTTTTTCGGAATCAGACAAAGCGGCGATATGGATTTTAAAATAGGAGATATATTTTCGGATTCAATCACCCTAAAATCCGCCGCAGACGCAGCAGCCTATGCAGAAGAAAACAAAAAAGACTTAGATTCCGTATCAATACAGATGCTGGAGAACAAGCTTGAAAAATATATGAAAAATAATTTTATGCTTAATTTATAATTTATTACATATATAAATTACTACGACACATATATTGTTCATAATTTCTTTCGTCTGTACTGCCTTCCCGGCTGCGCAAGCCATACTGCGTAATATATTTGTATTATGCAAACAATTAAGAGGTGCTTTTAGCGCAGGCGAAATCCACTGCTTACGGAGGCTTAGGCGGGAAGGCATTCCTGAGCGTCTTAGCCTCCGTTAGCAGTTAGTTCGCTGGAGCGTTACCTCGTTTGCATAATATAAATATATTACGCAGTATGGCTTGCGCAGCCGGGAAGGCAGTACAGACGGAAGAAATTATGAACAATATATATCAATGCAAAATTATAATAAATTTTAGAAAACTATTGTTTTTTAACTGTAAGTTTTGTAAAATAAAAAAGAGTTAAAACCTTAAAAAATGACACGGAAACGAGGAATTTTATGAATATAGTAGTATTATGCGGAGGCTCCAGCACTGAAAGAGACGTATCCTTAGTTACGGGAGAGCAGGTATGCAGGGCATTAAGAGAAACAGGCAATAATGCGGTACTTTTGGATGCGTTTATAGGACATGAAGATTTTGATATAAAAAAGTCCTTTGAAAATGATATGTACAGCATAGAAGATGAGCTTGAATACATTAAAACCCACTCAAAAAATTTTGAGGAATTGAAAAACAGCAGAAAAGATTTTTTCGGGCCATGTGTATTGGAAGCATGCAAAACAGCAGATATAGTATTTTTGGCACTTCACGGAATGAACGGAGAGGATGGCAGAGTTCAGGCGTCCTTTGACCTGATGGGAATAAGGTACACAGGCTCCGACTATCTTGGAAGTGCCATTGCCATGAATAAGACAATGGCAAAGGAGATATTTAAGATAAATAACGTACCTGTAGTAAAGAGCTTTTCCATAAAAAGGAATGATATAAAGAAAAGCATATATGAATACGACCTTGAATATCCTGTAGTAGTAAAGACAAACTGCGGAGGCTCAAGCATAGGCGTATATATTGTTCACAATGACAATGAATATAATTCCGCATTAAACGCCGCATTTGCAATGGATAATCAGGTATTGGTAGAGAGCTATATTAAGGGCAGGGAGTTTTCAGTTGCGGTGATAGACTATAAAACGCTGCCTATTATAGAAATTATACCTAAGGAAGGCTTCTATGATTACGAGAACAAATATAAGCAGGGAGCCACCATAGATAAATGCCCTGCTGAAATACCGGAGGATGTTGCCATAAAAATTCAAAAGGCTGCATACAAGGCGGCTAAGGCTCTTGAATTATCTGTGTACTGCAGAATTGACATACTTACTGACAAGGATTTTAACTGCTATTGTCTTGAGGCTAATACTCTTCCGGGAATGACGCCTACAAGCCTTGTTCCTCAGGAGGCAAAGGCAATGGGAATGGAATTTCCTGAGCTTTGTCAGTATTTGGTAGATATATCCCTTAAAAAATATAATTGATAAATTGCAGAAATGAGGATAATTATGAAAGGCTTAAGCTTAAAGAAAATAACGGCGGCAGTAGAGGGAATATTATATAACGGCGAGGCTGACGACGACGGCGAGATAGACGGAGTAGTAATAGATTCAAGAAAAGCAGAAAAAAATTATCTGTTTGTAGCTATAAAGGGAGAGAGAGCAGACGGACATGATTTTGTGAGGCAGGTATTTGAAAAGGGCGCAAGGGCGGTTATCTCAGAAAAAACACTTGATACGGATAAGCCGTATATTCTGGTAAAATCCTCAGCCAACGCCCTAAAACAGCTTGCCGGATATTATAGAAGCATTCTTGATATAAAGGTTGTAGGTATAACGGGAAGCGTGGGAAAGACAAGTACGAAGGAATTTATTGCGTCAGTCCTGTCACAAAGGTACAAGGTGCTTAAAACCGCAGGAAATTTTAATAATGAAATCGGGCTTCCTCTTACGGTTTTTAATATAAGAAATGAGCATCAGGCAGCTGTTCTTGAGATGGGAATAAGCGATTTTGGCGAAATGACAAGGCTTTCAAGAATTGCCAGACCTGACATATGCGTTATTACAAATATAGGTCTATGCCATTTGGAAAACCTTGGCTCAAGAGACGGAATACTTAAGGCAAAGACAGAGATTTTTAAATATGCAAAAGAGCATTATCATACAGTTTTAAACGGAGATGATGATAAGCTTTCAGCTATAAAGACGGAAAACGAAAATAAAATATTGTTTTACGGCATGGAGCCGGGAAACGGAATATATGCAGATAATATAAAACTTCTGGGTATTGAAGGCTCAGAGTGTGATATTATAACAGAAAAAGGAAATATACCGGTACATATTAAGGTTCCGGGAAAGCATATGATATATAATGCCATGGCTGCCGCCGCAGTGGGACTTTTACTGGGACTTGACACGGAGGAGATAAGAAAGGGTATAGAGTCCCTGGAAAACGTAGGAGGCAGGCTGAATATAATAAAAACGGGAAAAATAACTATAATTGACGACTGTTATAACGCTAATCCTGTTTCCACAAAGTCATCAATAGATGTCTTAGAGTACGGCTTTGGCAGAAAAGTTGCTATTCTTGGCGATATGTTTGAGCTAGGTGAAAACGAAAAAAATCTTCATTATGACGTGGGACATCATATTGGGGATAAAAATATACAATGCGCAGTATTTATTGGGGATTTAAGCAAAAATACATATGAAGGACTTATTGAGTCAAAAAATACAAAAGCTACATATTATTTTAAAAAAACAGAAGAATTTTTAAAAGAAAAGGACAAAATTATAAAAGAGGGAGATACGGTGCTTGTAAAGGCATCGCATTCAATGCATTTTGAAGAAATAGTAAATGCATTGCAGAATTAAGGAGGCGGAAGATGAATAAATTTAAGGAAATCCTAAAGAAAATGTGGTCCGGGATAACGGAGAGTAAGCTGAATATCAGCATGTTTGTTGCAGGAATTATAGTTTTTGTGCTGGCATCAGTTATTTTAGGCATAATTATACACAGAGACGGTCAGGTGAATAATGAGCTTATAGTAACAGTGACAGGTGAAAACAAAAATACAACCACAGCGCAGGTTACACAGAATACTACCGAAAAGGAAAAGGAGACAACAACTAAGCATGATGAACAATATTCAACAAAAATAGACGAGAATGCGACAACAAATATTGTCTCAAGGGCAAGCAGGTTATCTGCGCAGATTTCAGTTAAAAACAGTTGGACAAATGACGGTGAATATTTCATACAGTATAATTTAGATGTAACTAATATATCAGATAAGGATATAGACGGCTGGGCGCTTGTTTTGAATATGACAAAGTCCTATACGCTGGTTGACAGTTGGAATTATACCTTTAAGGCAGGAAATAAAAAGCTTGTCATCAACCCGTTAAACGACAATAGAAAAATCAAGGCAGGAAATACGGTGTCGGGAGGCTTTATAGTTAAGGGAAGCTCTAATATTTATGTTGATTATATTACTGTTTATGTTGGAAATAAAATTGAGACAATAAAGAACGGAAACACATATATACCTTCTGCAACCACAAGCAGACCGGCAGGTAATAACAATAATACTACAGTTGACAGAGATAATACCACTACAGTTGACAGTTATACGACAACGAATGCAGGCGGTAATAATAATAATAGTAATAATAATAATGAAACAACGACACTGCCGGAAACGACAACATCACCGGAGAAACCAACTCCGGAAAAACCAACCCCGACGGAAACGACAACATCACCGGATACACCGACTCCAAAGCCGCCGGAAAAACCAACTCCAAAACCGCCGGAAACGCCGACTCCAAAGCCGCCGGAAAAAATAACTCCTGTGCCTGAGGAAAATCCGCTGCAGCGATAATCACAGAGGCAGGACAGGAAATTATAATACCTTAAAATACCACAATAATATCAAAAGAAAAGAGGTAAAAATTATGTTTTGTACAAATTGCGGACACAAGTTATATGATGATGCAGTTTTTTGCTCCTACTGCGGCATTAAGCTTCATAAGGAGGAAAATGAAGCGGCTGTTTCCGTTTCGGCTCCAATGATAAAGCCTGAGTCGCAGGTAGGTCCTGCAGATAATGAAAACCGTCAGGTCGCCACTGTTTCAACCCTTCCTGATAAGGCGTTAGAAGAGGGTGTTGTTCCGGTAAATATTTTAGTTCAGCCTGTTCCGGATTCAATAGAGACAAAGGAAGAAGAAAAAGACATCGTGAAAATAGAGGACAATGACGTCAGGCAGAATATACCGTATGAAAATCAGCAATATTTACAGCAGGAGCCAGAGCCTGTTGCAGAGGTAAAAGAAAATAAAAAGAAAAATATTTTTGCATTTTCAGTACTGTCAGTTTTATTTGCAGTGCTTACAATAGCTGCTTCCGTATTTGAAATGCTGGACGTTTCCTCAGAGCTGTCTGATGTTGCAAGGCTTATAGAAATTTCCATTACATCAGTAATTCTCATTGTTTTTGCATTTTTAAATTATAGAACAGTATCTGTTCTCAAAAGCATTGCTCTTGTTATAACAATGGCTGCCGACATTATATTTATCGGATATTCTTCCATAGAATATTGCGTTGAATCACTTACAGGAAGCATGACCATAGAGCGGCTTTCATTAAGACACGGCGTAGAAGAATGGATTGTTGCGGCATTTTTTATATCAATGCTTGTATGGTTTGGCATGATGTACATATTCTTTATTATAGATGCCATAAGAGGCTTTATGGGAACGAGAGGAATAAAGACTTTAACTTTATTTTTCGGCTTTGCCGCAGGCATGGCGGCCGCTGCAAATATAGTATTCAGGGCTGTAATAGAGGATGGCGTAACCTTATATTATGATATTATACCTATGAATATTGGTTATGTATTTTTAATTTTAGCTATTTGCTTTGGAATAATAGGAAAGAGACGGTTAAAAAAGCAGGGGCAGGATTAAAAATTCTGTTTAAATAAACATTTATTTCCAGTGTATTATTTTAAGACCTCCATATAATATCAGTGTAACAAAAAACTATATTAGCCTTTTGAAAAATAAAAGGCTGGATTTGGAGGTAATGTTATGAGTAATTCATCTAACAAGACAAATGTTCCAGAAGCAAAGAGCGCTATGAACAGATTTAAGATGGAAGTAGCAAACGAGCTTGGAGTACCTTTAACAGACGGTTATAATGGTAACCTTACATCTGCACAGAATGGTAGTGTAGGTGGTTATATGGTAAAGAAGATGATTGAGGCTCAGGAAAGACAGATGGCTGGTAAATAACAGCTTAAAAAGAGCAAAGTAAAGCGTCGGAATAATACCGGCGCTTTTTCTTTTTATTAAATAGGAAAGTTCGTCAATCATGCAACAGTTTGGCTAAGTCTGTTTTTTAGACTTTACGAACTTGCAAGTCTCGGCGTTAGACGAGACTTTTTTATTTTAGAAGCATCTGCAAAATATGTAAGGAATATTCCTTAATAGCGTCAGCATCCCTTAAAAACTCCTCTGTTATTTCAAAATACGTTATTTTATCATTATATTCCCTTTTAAAATAAGGAGATATTATATTTTGATGCTGAGGAAGGAAAATTCCTGTTTTTTTGCTGTAGCAGTTTGCAGCCTTTGCCTGTGTCCGGAAGTTTTTATCTACGTAAAAGGCGACGCTTTTATGTATGGAGCAGTCCTCCTCAGGGAGAAAGTAATAATCCCTGTAATTGGGATAGAAGAATTTTAGCTCGTCCGTATAAATATTTACTTTTATTTTGAGAGTATTGCCATATGCAGTCATGTAAAATGTATTCAATGAGGCTGAAATACGTGACGGAAGGGAATAAAAAAGCTCTGCCTCAATAATTGCTTCATTTTTTTCTGTTAAAATGCTTTTTATATTATAGCTTCCCTTAAAGATTTCAGTATAGTTAAATATTGTAAGGAGATTTAACAGCCCCTTAATATCGTCAAGATTATGCAGCACAAGGATGGCAAGGGCTTCATTGTCTTTATTTTTTAAGTAATCCTCATAAACCTTTATAAGCTCTCCTCCTGAATATTTATCCTCTCTGTGAACATTTAAGAAATCCTCAATGGTTTTTTGCTTGAGATTTTGAAGCTTAAGTACGTTTTTTATTACTAGAGCAGCTCTGTATATATCAATGCTCTTCAATGTGGAAAATCCGTTAAAAAGCTTGAAATAACTGCATTTGCTTGTAATATAGGGAATGTCAAAGCCATCTCCGTTAAAGTGGATAATATGCGTGTAATCCCTTGAAAAATCAAAAAATGCGGAAATAAGCTTATCCTCCTCATTGTCCTTGTCCATAAACCATTGAATGGTACGGAAAAGGTTTTCTTCACTGTCATAATAAAGGCAGCCTATAAGGTATACCTTTGAATGCGCGGCAGAAAAGCCTGTGGTTTCTATGTCAAAAAATAACGTACTTCCAAGAGGTACATTTATATGACCTATATTATCTATATTATATTGAAAGGTATTGCGGAATATTTTCATAAAAATACCTCGTGCCGCCTCCGGCGGTTTAAATAATTATGTTAAATGTCTGTTTCAGGTAAATTTTAGCATAAAATGTCAAAGTTATAAAGAAAATTGTTGAGAAAAATTGTATTTTATATTATTATGAAAAGGTAAAAATATTATTATTAAAAGTATTATGTCATATTTTAATAAAAAAATTAAATACATTAATATATTAATAAATTAGTGCATTAATAAATATATTGAAATATGGATATGTACAATATATATCATTATAGAAATGAGGTAAAAAGGTATGGCAATTTTGTCATTTAAGGGAGGGGTACATCCGTTTGACGGAAAAGCCCTTTCAAAGACGGAGCCTATAGAGGATTACCTTCCAAAGGGGGAAATAGTAATTCCGTTAAGTCAGCATATAGGAGCTCCTGCGTCTCCTATAGTTAAGGCAGGCGACAGAGTCCTTGTAAACCAAAAAATCGGCGAGGCTTCAGGATTTATATCTGCAAATATTCATTCTTCAGTATCAGGCACGGTAAAAAAAATAGAGCCAAGGCTTGTTACGGGAGGAAATAAAGTCCAGTCAGTAGTTATAGAAAACGATAATCTTTATGAGGAATGTCCCGTCACAGATTTAAGAAGTCCTGAGGATATGACGTCAGAGGAGAAGCTTGAGCTTGTAAAGGAAGCGGGAGTGGTAGGCATGGGCGGAGCAGGCTTTCCGGCTCATGTTAAGCTTTCACCTAAGAATAAAGATGATATAGAATATATTATTGTAAACGGAGCAGAGTGCGAGCCCTATCTTACATCAGACTACAGACGTATGATAGAGCAGCCGGAGTATCTTATAGAGGGCTTAAGGCTTGTGCTGTCCATGTTTAAGAAGGCAAAGGGAATAATAGCCATAGAGGACAACAAGACGGATGCGGCAAGAAAGATAAGGGAGCTTGTTAAAAACGAAACGGATATAGAAGTAAAGGTAGTTTACACAAAATACCCACAGGGGGGAGAACGGGCGCTTATATATGCAGTTACAGGCAGAAAGGTAAATTCAGACATGCTTCCGGCAGACGTAAACTGTATTGTACATAATGTGGACACGATTTTTTCAATCAGAAGGGCTATAGCAGAGAAAAAGCCCCTTATAGACAGAATAGTAACAATAACGGGAGATGCGGTAAATAAGCCTAAAAACCTTAAGGTCCGCATAGGTACAAATATGAGGGAACTTATTGATGCGGCGGGAGGCTTTAAGAGCGCTCCTGAGAAGATAATCTCAGGGGGACCTATGATGGGTATAGCTGTTTATGATTTGAATATTCCTGTTTCAAAGGGCTCGTCAGCCTTGCTTTGCTTTACAAAGGATGAGGTACGCGCATGTGAGCCGGGAAACTGTATAAACTGTGGCAGGTGCGTAAGCGTATGTCCCGGAAGGGTTGTTCCCTCAAGGCTTGCTATGCTTGCAGAGCAGGGGGATAAGGAAGCCTTTGAAAAAAATTTCGGAATGGAGTGCTGTGAATGCGGCTGCTGCTCATATATATGTCCCGCAAAGAGAAATCTTACCCAGGCAATCAAATCAATGAGAAAGGACATACTGGCAGACAGACGGAAGAAATAGCTTAAGTTAAAAAAATAGAGGAAAGGATACATGTAAATTATGAGCGAAATGTATAACGTATCGTCAAACCCCCATGTCAGGGCAAAGGATACGACAACCGGCATAATGCTAAGCGTAATTATAGGACTTTTACCGGCAACCATATTTGGTATTTATAATTTTGAATACAAGGCAGCTATACTTGTTGCGGTATGTGTGGCCGGAAGCGTGCTTTTCGAGGGAGCATATGAGTTTTTTATGAAACAAAAGCTTACGGTAAAGGATTTAAGCGCAGCAGTCACAGGTCTGCTTATAGCTTTGAATCTTCCATATGATTTTCCCATATGGATGGCCCTTATTGGCTGCGGCTTTGCAATAATTGTGGCAAAGCAGGTGTTTGGAGGAATCGGACAGAACTTTATGAATCCTGCCCTTGCGGCAAGGTGTTTTCTCGTATTGTCATTTGGTACAAGGATGACAGTATTTACATATGACGGAATAACAGGAGCAACGCCTTTAAAGCAGCTTAAGGATACAGGAGCTGTGGAAAGCCTGTTTGATATGTTTATAGGTACTACGGGGGGAACTATTGGAGAAACGTCAGTTATAGCAATTCTCATAGGCGGAATTTTTCTTCTGATAAAGGGAGTTATAGATTTCAGAATACCTGTATCATATATTTTATCATTTTTATTATTTATGGGTATATTTGGTGAAGGAGGCTTTTCACCGGAATTTCTGGCAGCACATCTTTGCGGCGGAGGTCTTATGCTCGGCGCATTCTTTATGGCTACCGACTATGTGACTTCACCGATTACGAAGGCAGGAAGAATAGTGTTTGGAGTGCTTTTGGGAATACTCACAGGTATATTCAGAGTGTTTGGACCAAATGCAGAGGGCGTATCCTTTGCCATTATTTTCTGTAATCTTTTAGTGCCAATTATAGAAAAATTTACAATGCCGACTGCATTTGGACGTAAAAGCAGAATATTTAACATAAAAAAGAAGGAGGGCGGTAATTAATGAACAGCTTTGTTAAGGAAACCATAAAAAATGCTCTTATTCTTTGTACAATTACATTAGTGGCAGGCTTTCTTCTTGGCGGCGTATATGAAATAACAAAGGAGCCAAGGGCTAAGCAGCAGGAAATAACAAGGACAAATGCCTATAAGGAGGTTATAAAAGAGGCTGCTTCATTTGACGAGCTTGATGTTGACGAAAAGGCTGTAAACGGGCTGTTAAAATCAGCAGGCATAACAGAAAAGGCTGCTGTCATTGACGCATGTATTAAGGCAATGGATAAAGACGGAAATATTATAGGTTATATTGTGTCAGCCACGTCAAAGGAGGGCTATGGCGGAAATATATCCCTTTCTGTGGGCTTTGATATGGAGGGAAATGTAACGGGCGTTTCCATATTGTCTATAAGCGAGACTGCCGGACTTGGCATGGAGGCAAAGAATGAAAGCTTTCTTAACCAGTATAAGGCGGAGGGTGACGCGTTGTACATTGTAAATAAATCCGACAATGAAGACGGTATTAATATAGACGCTCTCTCCGGAGCTACAATCACTTCAAAGGCTGTGACGAAGGCTGTAAATTCAGCAAAGATTGTAGACTTATATCTTATGGGAACAGATAAAACCGATAAAAATAACAGCGAAGCAGATAATGATGACATATCAGGACCGGAAGACGAGTCTGATGTAGAAGATAAGGGAGAGTCTGATACTGTGAAGGGTGGTGAAGCAGATGAATAGTATAGCAGAGAGATTGTATAACGGTATTATAAAGGAAAACCCTACATTTGTTATGATGCTTGGCATGTGTCCCACACTTGCCGTTACTACCTCATGTATAAACGGTATCGGCATGGGACTTACTACCACTGTGGTTTTAGCCCTTTCAAACACTATTATTTCTCTTATGAGAAAAATAATACCTGACAAGGTAAGGGTACCGTCATTTATAGTTATTGTGGCAAGCTTTGTAACATTAGTCCAGTTTATGCTTGAGGCATACCTTCCGTCCCTTAATGACGCGCTGGGAATATATATTCCTCTTATTGTTGTAAACTGTATTATACTTGGAAGGGCTGAAAGCTACGCCTACAAAAATCCTGTGCTTCCGTCGCTTTTTGACGGAATAGGAATGGGGCTTGGCTTTACCATTGCCCTTGGACTGCTCGGAGCCTTAAGGGAAATTATAGGCTCTGGAAAAATATTTGGAATAGAGCTTTTCAGTGAGCCTATAAGAGTTATAGGACTGGCTCCAGGAGCTTTCTTTGTACTGGCTGCGCTTGTTGCAATACAAAATAAAATAAAGCTCCGCCAGGGTAAAAAAATAGAAGAAAAATCATGTCGGGACTGCCGAGGCTGTTCAGGCTGTGAAAAGGAGGCAAAGTAAAATATGGCAGATTTAATAAAGATAGCTATAGGAGCCGCAATTATAAACAATGTAGTTTTAAGCCAGTTTTTAGGTCTTTGTCCGTTTCTTGGAGTGTCAAAGAAAATAAAAACAGCGGCAGGCATGGGCAGTGCGGTATTATTTGTTATAACTATTGCATCGCTGTGTACCAGCCTGATTTATACATATATATTGCTTCCGTCAAACCTTACGTATCTTAATACTATAGTATTTATTCTTGTGATTGCCGCCCTTGTTCAGTTTGTTGAAATGGTTGTAAAAAAGATAAGCCCTCCCCTTTATCAGGCCCTTGGCGTTTATCTGCCCCTTATTACCACAAACTGCGCTGTACTCGGCGTTGCCCTTACAAATGTGCAAAAGGAATATAATTTAATTACAAGCGTGGTAAACGGCATAGGAACGGCTCTTGGCTTTATGATAGCCATAGTTATACTTGCAGGTATCAGGGAAAAGATAGAGCATAACAATATCTCTCCTGCCCTTAAGGGGATGCCGATAACGCTTATTACATCAGGACTTATGGCTATAGCCTTCTGCGGCTTTGCCGGATTATTATAAAGGAGGCATGCATTATGGATTTTATCGGAGTATTAAAGGCGTGCCTGTCGGTTGGAGCGGTAGGACTTATTATAGGAGTGCTGTTAGGCATTGCTTCAAAGATATTTGCAGTAAAGACGGATGAAAGGGAGGAAAAAATAAGAGAGCTGCTTCCGGGAAATAATTGCGGCGGCTGCGGCTTTGCAGGCTGCGACGGTCTGGCAGCGGCTATAGCAAAGGGTGAAGCATCGGTAAACGGCTGTCCCGTAGGAGGGGAGGCTGTGGCTGCGGCTATTGGAGAGATTATGGGAACAAGCGCCGAAAGCAACAGAATGGTTGCATTTGTAAAATGTAACGGCGACTGCGACAATGCTTTCGTAAAGTATGAGTATACAGGAAACTTAAGCTGCCGGGAGGCGGTATACGTGACAGGAGGAGGCCCAAAGAGCTGCTCTTACGGCTGTATGGGCTTTGGCTCATGTGTTGAGGAATGTCAGTTTGACGCCATACATGTAATAAACGGCATTGCTGTGGTAGACAGGGAAAAATGTGTGGCATGCGGAAAATGCGTGGCTGCATGTCCAAAAAATCTTATAGAGCTTATACCATATAAAAGCTCCTATGTGATTCCGTGCAATTCAAACGATAAGGGGGCAGACGTAAAGAAATCCTGCAAGACAGGATGTATCGGATGTACTCTTTGTACAAAGGATTGTCCAACGGACGCTGTAAAGGTAAGTAATTTCCTTGCACATATAAATCAGGATTTATGCTGTGGCTGCGGGCTTTGTGAAAAGAAGTGTCCACAGAAAATAATAAAGGAGCTGCTGTAATATTTATATTTTAATTAGTATTTAGGAGAAAAGTTAGGATATTTGGTAATAAAAATATTAATTTGTACGTTTAAAATATGTTTTTCCTCACATGAAGTCCGGGTATGTCCCATTAACAGGCTTTAAGCGGCGTAACGGGCTGGAGCAGACAGCTGAATATAATTTTTTTAAAGCTTCGAAACAGGGAAGAAATTCTATCAAGGAAATACCGCCACCTCCTAAGCTGCGGGTGTAACTCGGAAAGTGCTAAAAAGCAGCCCTTTCCTCAGACAGACACCCTACGCTAAGAAGCTGACGGTATTCCCTTGATGAATTTCTAACCCTGTTCCTCAATGCTTTAAAAAATTATATTCAGCTGTCTGCTCCAGCCCGTTACGCCGCTTAAAGCCTGTTAATGGGACATACCCTCATTTATATACTGTAAGGTGAAATATAGTTTGTGTTTATTTTAGTGTTATAAAAGTGCAGTAGTGAGAAAGTGGTTAATTCTGATATTTGCATTTACTTTGTTTAAATATGACAGAGATTAAATATATTTGAATTAAATTAATTTTGTTTATTCTCCAAAAAATTTGCAGAATGCAGGCTTATAATTATAGTGAGTACCAGCAAATTTATATCTATCTAATATTGAATGTTGTATTTTTATTGATACGCCCTCCACTTGAATTGTTTATAAAATTAATATGTGAAAAGTACTTTCTCCCAATGAGGGGCATAAGAATAAATGGAGTATAAGACCTTAGAGCGGTAGCAGGGACAGGGTGGGGCAGAGAGTTATATATATTTTTTAAAGCATTGAGAAAAGTGTTAGAAATTCATCAACGGAATGCCGTCAGCTTCTTAGCGTAGAGCGTCTGTCTGAGTAAGGGACTGCTTTTTAGTCCCTTGCGAGTTACGCTCGCAGCTTAGAAGATGGCGGTATTTTGTTGATAGAATTTCTTACTCTTTTCGAAGCTTTAAAAAATATATATAACTCTCTGCCCCACCCTGTCCCTGCTACCGCTCTAAGGTCTTATACTCCATTTATTCTTATGCTCCGGGCTACATGAGCGGAAACATTTTTTCACCTGTACAAATTAGTATTTTACTTCCTATTTCCGCAAATCCTTTTGAATAAAATCTTTCGCTTTGCAAACAGTATTGAGAAAGTCTGTTTTTTTGACTTTTTATGCTGGCAAATATCAGCTTTATGAGTTTAAATTCTTTTTTAATTCCCTGTGTATTTCGTCTATATTATAATCAGGTGCAAATAAAGCCGCCACATCACATATAGCTATAACGGAAGATAAATTCTCTTCAAGCTCATCAGCTATAGTCTCCGGGGATTTTCCCTTAACAAGCTTTTTACAAATCAGCTCTATAAGCTTACGTTCATAACCTTCAGATATTCCATGCTTTATGCCTATTTCTAAAATATTCATTTTTACAGCCTCCCATTCCTCAGATTGCTTTACTTCTGTTACAATAGAGTCAAGAGCTACAATACGTTCGTCTTCTATAATGATATCAGGATTATTTAGCTCAGTTTTTTTCATATATTGCAGCAAACTGACTAATTCAGGTCTGCCATTTCGGCTTTTCATATTAAGAAATATTTTTTTCGTACCATCGTTTAATCTCATACCGGATATTTCCTCGCATTGCTCGGTAAAAGTATATTTTGCTAAATCTTTTCCAAAAATATCATCCTGAGTAATGAAAATAATAACTGTCGAAGGCAGATTTTTATATCGCGTCTGTCTGCCGGACTTTAATATTGGTGAATCGAGTAAGCCTTGATAGTATCGTGAGCGTTTTCTAATATCATCATTTAATGTATCGTTTTGCATCTCTGTATTAAACTGTCGGTTATTTTTGTCAACAGCCCATGCGTCTAAACGGATGGCTCGTTTTCCAACGCTGTTTAAAATAACCTGTTCAACCTTTACTTCACTAAGCTTAAGTTCATCTTCATTCATAATTATGCTTAAGACATTTTCGTAGGCTGTTTTGTTTTTCATTACAGAGAGAAACAATGCAAAGTCACTTAAATTAAAATTATAATTCTCAAGCAATAAATCTGTTGTGTTTTCATTTTCCATATATGGCTTCCTTTCTGTAAGCAGGAAGAACGGAAAACTATTCTCCCTGCAAAAAAATGTATAATGCAAGGAGTTCGAAGGGTAGTTGAATGATAGATTACGTTTAGAAGTAATTACATAGAGAAATTCGAATTCATTGCTTAAATATATAATAACATATATGTAAAAATAATTCAATATTTTATTAAAAATCAAGCAATAAATTGAATTATACTCTATATTAATTTGATAATATCATATTGAAATCAAAAAAACAAGGCTGAATGTCTATCATCGACAGTGTCTTCTATTAAAAATAATTGTTATTGCATGGCTTGAATGTTATAATGGCTATGGAGACATATTATTTAGAGCCAGAAACGGCAGAATGGAGAAGGAAAGAATATGGAAGAAAAGCTGTACACAATACCGCTGACAGAAGCCTTTGAGGCAGACGACGAGTGCGCATTATGCAATGTGCAAAGGAGAATTGAAAATGATTTACTGGACTTTGTTCTTGGCTCAGCGTCCTCTTACATGGAAAGCGACGTAAGGGCAATGACTGATAAGGAGGGCTTTTGCAAAGCTCATTTTAAAAAGATGTTTGATTATGGAAATACCCTTGGAAACGGCTGGATATTAAAGACACATTTTGAGCAGATTAATTATGAGCTGAAAAATCAGATAAAAATGTTTGCCCCGTCAAAGACGTCATTTATGGACAGGTTTAAGAAAAAAGAAGCGGATGGGGAAAATCCCATAGCAAGGTGGGCAAGGCAGCGTGATAAGTCATGCTATATATGTAAGCGTTTTGACGAAACATACAGCCGGTATCTTGATACTTTTTTTCATATGTATAAAGAGGGTACATTGCACAATATGATAGAAAAAAGCAAGGGCTTTTGTCTTCACCATTTTGGAGAGCTGTGCGGCATGGCTGACATAAGGCTGAATGGTAAGCAGAGGGAGGAATTTTATTCACTGATTTTTAATGTGATGAAAGACGCAATGGAAAGAGTCAGTGAGGATGTAAGCTGGCTTGTTGAAAAGTTTGACTATAAAAACAGCGATGCAGATTGGAAAAATTCAAAGGACGCCATTCAGAGAGGCATGCAGAAATTAAGAGGAGGCTATCCGGCGGATTCACCGCATAAAAAGTAATAGAAGGCGAAGTCTAAACTCCTGTCAATTTGACAGTCACATAAAGAAATTTTTATATAGCCTTATAAAAAGTAAAAAATTTTTTAACTGATGAACCTTTTTTCATTTTTCCCGACTATATTTGTGAAAGTACTTTTAAAGACAAGAATATTCTTGAAATGAGGAATAAGGCATGACTGACAAATATAATTTAACTGAATATGTGGACAGACTGTATTTTCTTTCGCTCAAAAAATGCGGGGATTACCACATGGCATGGGAGCTGGCACAGGATACCTTTGCTGCCGTACTAAGCAGTATAAACAGAGGAGCAGAGATAAAAAATATATGGGCATATCTTGAGAGGGTATTGTCTAATAAATATAATGAATATCTCCGGCAGAAGTATAATAAGCCATGGATTAGCTTTAACGATTATCCCCTTGAAATAGAGGATGAAACAATATTGCTTAGGCAGGATACAGAAAGGTATAATGAACAGCTTGAGGCAATAAGACATGAGCTGTGCTTTCTGGCATGTATACACCGTGAAGTAATGGTACGCTTTTATATCCATGGAGAAGGTGTGGAGAGTATAGCAAAAAGCCTGAAAATACCAGTGGGTACAGTTAAGAGCAGACTAAATACAGGAAGGAAGCATATCAGGGAAGGAGTAAATGAAATGGAGAATTATACAAAGCAAAGCTATGAGCCTGATACGCTTATGATTAGCTGTTCAGGAGGAACAGGAATAAATGGAGAGCCATTTTCGATGGTGTCGGATAAGCTGACAGAAAACATACTGCTGCTGGCTTATGACGAACCTGTGACAGAAACAGAGCTTGCAAGAGCCCTTGGAACACCGGCAGCTTTTGTGGAGCCTGTTGTAAACAGGCTTATTGACGGGGAGCTTATGAAAAGAAAAGGAGGAGGAAAGGTTTACACTGATTTTATAATATATACGGAAAAGGAACGGACAAATAACCTTGAAAAACAAATAAAAACAGCAGAAGAGCATTTTGATTTATTTTGGAAGGAGCTTGAGACTGCTCTTGAGAATTTAAGGAAAAGGGATTTTTACAGGAGACAGAAGGAAAATGCAAAGAAAATGCTTGAGCTTCATTTTTCCATAGATATACTGCAAAGAAGCATTATAAATGTAAGGGATAATATAACAGACGCGGCGCTGCCATATTCGGAATATCCCTACAGAAAAAACGGAGGCAGATGGTTTGCAATAGGAAATAAATATTCCGGAAATTCTGCCGACGCCGTCAATGTGGGAAAATATGAGATAAGCGGCGAATATGGCGTAGGTACGGATAATGTTTACGATTTGCGGACACTTGAGCTAAGAGGATACGATACTTCAATAGGACATTATCCCGGTAAATATAAAAAGGCTGATTATGTAAAATGGCTGTATGAAATATTTAAGGGTACAAAGGATTTATGTCCGGCAGATTATATAATTGAGTCAATACCGGACATGATAGATTTGGGAATATTGAATAAAGCAGACGATAAATTAGAGCTTTTGCTGCCTGTTGTTGAAAAATCAGAATATATTGAGGAAAAGAAGCTTGCGGGAGAATATAAGGAGAAAATTTCCGGAAATATTCATAATATTATGGAAGCTTTATTAGAAACCGGATATGTTTATCTGCCAAAGCATCTTACGTCGGTTCCAAAATGGCTTCAATACATGTATTGCGCCAACTGTATACCTATGGCTGTAATATACAGGGCTATGGAAGAAGGCTTGCTATTAAATAGGTCGGACGCTCATCTTCCGGCTTTAATACTGGTATACGAAAAAGCTCACAGCTAGGGACAGAAGCTTAAATCTTTCAAAACAAATTATTTTTAAAATTTTTTCCAACAATTAATCCTTAAAGCGGTACTTAATAAATGTAAGCGAAAGGTTTGCAAAAGGGTACCGCTTTACGTTTACAAAATTTTGCAGTTACAAAATAAAGAAACGGAGAAAAGCCATGAAACTATCAGAAGCGTTGCTTTATGCTTATGCAAAGAAAATATTAGGATTTGCATATGAAAAAACCGGAAATTCATATGATGCTGAGGATTTGGCGCAGGAGATAATGATACAGCTATTAGTCTGCATTGATAAGGAAACGGAAATAGAAAGCTTAAGCAGCTTTGTCTATACCGTATGCCATTATACATGGTCAAAATATCTTCGCAGAAATAAAAAGCATTGGAATTATTTAAGCCTTGATGAAACAGAAAATCTGACTGTTGAAAAGGATACAATGCTTGAGGCAGAAAACAGGCTTTTGTATGAGCAGCTTAGGAAGGTTATTTCCACATATGCAAAAACACAGAGGGAAATTATAATTATGCATTATTATGAAAATAAAACGACGTCAGAAATTTCCCGAATTCTTGGCATAAACGACAGCACGATAAGATGGTATCTTGGCAGCATTAAAAAAGATTTAAAGGAGAAAATTAATATGAGCGAAAAGAAATTAGATTTAAGACCTGTTAAAATGTGGGTTGGAATAGACGGCTGGATTACCGACGAAAGCGACAAGGCAGACCCTATGGAGGATTTGCTTGAGCAGAATATTGCAGCAGTCTGTTACGGAGAGCCTCTTTTAATAAGCGAAATTTCCGAAAAATTAAACGTGGCGTCGGCATATTTGGAAAAGCATATAGAGCATATGGTTTATATGGATTTTTTAAAGCAAACGGGAAAAAGATACCAGACAAACTTTTTTATCAAAGACTTAAAGGTTACTGAAACAGAGATTATATATGGATACGAAAATGCAAAGCCGTATGCGGATAAAATCTTTGAAGCAGTTAATGCAAGAAGGGAGGAAATAAATTCCATAGATTATTTTAATAAGGGAGATGTTGATGAGGATTATTTTATGTGGCATGTTCTGCTGAAAACAGCTCAGGAGATGGCATATGAGGTAATGTTTAAGGTATGGAAGGATTATAATATAACCGACAGGCCGTTAAGAAAAAACGGCTCAAAATACTGGGTAATTGCCGGCATATGCAATGAAAGCTTTAAGGGGCTTAATGAAGGTCAGGAAGAGTATGCAAAATACCGCATGTGCAACGGATATAAAAATAACAATGTTAAAATTTCAGAATTATATCAGGCAGATACTTACTTTTTATTATCCTGTAATTTAAGCTGGAGAAATATAACCTCATCAGATGAGGTTAAGAAGTTCACCGGGGCAGTTATAGCCATACGTGATAAATATTATAATAAAGGCGTTAAATTATCAGAATTTACAGAGTATGAAAAGCTTATGATTTCAGATTTTATCGAAGCAGGATATATTACCGTAAAGGACGGCGTGCCTGTTATTAATATTCCGGTACTTACGGAAGAGCAGATGCAAAAGCTTAATGAAATTGTAGAAAAGATAAAAAATGATTTGGGCAAGAATTTCCTTGAGGAATATGTTTTAGGCTTTGGACGGGCAATGGAGCCGTTAATTCCTTCATTCCTTGACAAAAAAATAAGAAATTATCACAAATATGCACTTATGGGCGGATTTGACATGTTTGGATATATGATAAAGGAGGCAAAGGAGGGTGGAAATATTAAGCTTAGACTTCCTGACGGGGATGCGGCAAAATATGCGCTTACAATGCTTGTATTAAAGAATAAGGAATGATAACCTCGGCGCTGAAAAGAAATAAAATTCTCGATAAAGAGAGATGGTGAAATTTATGAAAATAAAAACAAAAAAGAACATAATGCCAAACAATAAGAAATACACGGCCTGGGATTACATAAGAATCCCCTTTATGTCATGTCCCGGCTGCACTCTTATTATAGGCATAAACCGTATTGTATCAGCCTTTATCCCCTCGCTGGTAGTTTTGATTACTGCAAATTTTATAGATACCGCCATAGCAGTCTTTAATGGAGAAAAAAGCTTTAACGCCATTTATCTTCCCATACTGTGCTATATGCTGGTGGTAATTTTCCAGAATCTAAACTATACCCTTATATATGGCTTTGTCAATATACGGTATGATATGGCGATTTATCACAATGTGCGCTCAGAACTGGCATTAAAGAGAGGACGTCTTGAATACAGGCATATAGAGGATAACGAAACATGGAATCTTATATCAAGAGTGTGCGACGATTCCCTTGCAAATGTTGCAATGGGAATGAACAATCTTTTTGACATAGCTGATTTGTGCATATCAATTATTTCAATTCTTGTTATTTTAATGACACAGGTATGGTGGGCTGCGGCAGCGATTATGATAGTGGCAGTTCCCCTTATACTGGTGGCAATGAGAGGAGGAAAGGAGGTATATGACGCAAGGCGTGAGGTTAGAAAGCATGTCAGAAGGGCAGATTATCTCCACAGCGTTCTTACAAAAAGAGAATACATTGAGGAGAGGGCGTTATTTGACTATAGCCATAAGGTAAATGAGCAATGGTATGAGAAATATGAAACCGCAAGAAAAGAAATACTGAAAAAGGATATTAAAAACCAGATTAGAATGAGAATTTCAAGTATTATAGCTCTTGTTACAGCCATAGGAATAATAGGGGTAATTCTTGTTCCCACAGTTAAGGGAGCAATGTCAATAGGTATATTCATAGCCCTTTCAAACGCCACCTTTAATATAGTTGACAGAATGTCATGGAATTTATCATATGTGGCCCGCTCCTTTGCCGAAAAGCAGGAGTATCTTAAGGATTTAACAAAGTTTATGGCGCTTACGGAGAGAGAGGGAGCCCTGGACGAGCCGGAGAATATTGAAAATATATCCTTTGAGAGCATAGAGTTTAAGGATGTATCATTTAAGTATCCTGGAACAGAAAAATACATACTTAAGAACTTTAATCTTAAAATAACAAAAAACCGCCACTATGCGTTTGTCGGGATAAACGGTGCAGGAAAAACCACCATAACAAAGCTTTTAACAGGAATGTATCAGGATTATGACGGTCAGATACTTATAAATAACAGGGATATTAAGCTGTACGGCCTTAAGGCTTTAAAGGCAATATTTGCGGTGGTATATCAGGATTTTGCAAGGTATCAGGTCAGCGCCGACGACAATATCCTCCTTGGGGATATAAGGCAGCTTAACAAAAAGCTTGCAAAGGAAACCTATGATACAGGAAAAAGAGGAATTATCCTTAAGGAAATAGACCTGGAAAGAGTAATAAATAAGCTGCCGTCAGGGCTTAATACATATCTTGGAAAGATAAAGACAGGTGGAGTGGACTTGTCAGGTGGCGAGTGGCAGAGGCTTGCAGTGGCAAGAGCCTTGTACAGTCCCGCCCATGTAAGGATACTCGACGAGCCTACGGCGGCGCTGGACCCTGTGGCAGAGAGCAACGTATATAAAATGTTCGGACGTATCAGCAAGGGCAAAACAACAATATTTATCACCCACAGGCTGGGGGCGGCAAGACTGGCAGACGAGATAATAGTTATAGACAAAGGAAGCGTGGCAGAGAAGGGAAGCCATGAGGAGCTTATAAAAACAGGCGGAATATACGCAGCAATGTTTGAAAGCCAGAAGAGCTGGTATGAGCTTCAGGGAGGTATGGAATAATGGAAAATAATAAAAAGGATAAGACAAAAAATAAGGGAGGAATAGGCAGAATACTAAGGGTAATGATACCAAAGTGCTTTAAGGCAGCCCCTAAGCACTGGATATTTATGATATGCACCGACTGTACCTTTTCCGTAATATCGGTAATGCTTGTTGCAGCCCTTCAGTATTTCCTTGATAATGTATCAGGAGCTATTAAAGGGACTAAGAGTATTAAAATCGTTATTATATCGCTTTTAATTTTGGGCTTTGGAAAGCTTATACACCAGCTTTTAAACGCCATAATCAATTCTACCCCGGATATTTTTTTCCAGAAGGTAAACAGTGTGCTGACAGGAGAGCTTCATGGAAAAATAAGCAGGCTAAAGCCTATAGCATTTGAGGAGACAGCAAAGCTTGACCACATAAACAAGGCGTCCCAGGGACTTGCAAATGCAATAGGCTTTGTCAGCAGCTTTGGATATATATTTACATTTTACGGCTTTTACATTGTTGCAATGTTTTTTTATCTGCTATCCTTAAACAGACTGCTTGCGCTTGCCATACTGCTTATATTTATTCCTGCCGGAGTAAGCCAGATTATAAGAATAAAGGTATACAATAAGGCGGAGGATAAATCAGCGCCTATCAGAAGAGAGTATGATTATTATGAGGAATGTATGGTAAGCCGCGATTATTTTAAGGAAACAAGGCTTTTAGGCGCCTTTGGATATTTCAGGCGGCTTTATCTGGAGGCCCTTGACGCACTGCAGGTAATAAAATTCAAGGCGGCCTTTAAGACGGGAATGACAGATTTAGGCTTAAGCGTCATTACAATAGCAGGCTACGGAAGCGTAATGCTCCTGCTGTTTAAATGTCTTTTGACAGGCGATATATCCGTGGGAGCATTTGCGGCAGTATTTGCATCGGTGGATGACCTTTACGGAATAATAGATAACATGATTAGATATGCGATAGGCGATATGGCGACGCAGTACGGCAGCATAAACAATTATCTTAATTTTCTTGAGATGGAGGAGGATACGGGAGAAGCGTATGAGCCTGATGATGAAATAGAGATAGATATTGACAATGTATCCTTCGCATATCCCAGCGACGCCGGCGAGGTAAACGCTGTGGCAGAAAGACAATTCAGATACGACCACTATGGAAATCTTATAGACAGCGACCTTTTGAAGGATGTGGAGGAGGAGAAAACAGATAAAGAGAAAAAGTACGCCCTCAGGAATTGCAGCCTTCACATAAAAAAAGGAGAGACCATAGCCATTGTGGGAGAGAACGGCTCGGGAAAATCCACCATAATAAGGCTTATAATAGGACTGTATGAGCCTGACTGTGGAACTGTAAGCTATAACGGGGAGGATATTTCCAAATATAAAAAGAGCGATATATACAAAAACACGTCGGCTGTATTTCAAAAGTACCAGCGTTATCAGATGACATTAAAGGAAAATATATGCATAAGCAGTGTGGATAGGGAAGCTGACAGCAAGGAGCAAAAGCCGGAATTAACCGGAGAGCTTGACGCTATTGCAGAACAGGCAGGAATAACCATGGATGAAAAAACGTATCCTGAGGGTTGCGAGACAATGCTTTCAAGGGAATTTGAAGGAGTGGATTTGTCAGGAGGCCAGTGGCAGAGAATAGCAATAGGGAGAGGCTTTTACAGAAATCATGGGCTTATTGTCCTTGATGAGCCTACATCAGCTATAGACCCCTATGAGGAGACAAGAATATATAACCAGTTTGCTGAGATATCAAGGGATAAAACAGCGGTTATAGTTACCCACAGGCTGGGCTCCGTAAGGCTGGCGGACCGCATTGTGGTAATGAAAGGTGGAGAAATAGTACAGGTAGGAACACATGAGGAGCTTATGGGGGAGGCAGACGGTGAGTATGCCAGGCTGTACAGGTCGCAGGAGCAGTGGTATATGGCGTAGAAAAAATATTAATTTGTACAGGTGCAAGCTGTCAGGTGAAGAAAAGCTATTGTTTTTGTTAGCGGGTTTTTATATCACAAAAGTGTCGCAGTCAGAGAGTGATTAACTCAGACTTCGGCATTTTTTGTTAAAAAAATTTTTGTAAAGGGGCAGCTTCATTTTTGTTGAAAAGAATACCGGGATAATATATAATATGTTCAGAAAAGCAAAGATAAATAAATTGGAGGCATATTATCAGTGGAATTAAACGATATATTAAATAAATTGGACAGCTTGTTTGAGGATAATAAAATAGACGAGGTAGAGCCTTTTTTAAGAGACGAATTAAAAAAAGCGCTTGAAAACGAAAGACTTGACGTGGCAGTATCCTTATTAAATGAAATGATGGGCTTTTTCAGGGAAACAAGCCAGTGGCAGAAAGCCTATGAGTGCATTGAAGCAGTTTTTCATCTTATGGATACAATGGGGCTTAAAGGCAGCCCACATTACGGCATATCATTGGTAAATGCCGCTAATGCCTACAGGGCGGGAGGCGAGTACGAAAAATCACTTGAGATGTATATTAAAGCACAGGATATATACAAGGCAAATTTTAGTGATGATGACAGTCAGTATGCCGCCTTATACAATAATTTAAGTCTTTTATATCAGGAGACGGGTGATTACAATAAGGCGAAGGAAACCCTTTATAAATCACTTAGCATTATAGATAAACAGCCTGACAGTAAGTTAGAACAGGCAGTTACAAGAACTAATCTTGCATCGTCGCTTATACAGCTAAGGGAATATAAGGAGGCTGAAAGGCTTCTAAGGGAAGCTCTTTATATACTGGAGAAAAATAATATAAAGGACGTTCATTACTGTGGGGCATTATCTTCCTATGGTTTGCTTTTATATATGCAGGAAAGGTACAGTGAAGCGGCGGATTTTTTTATTATGGCGGCGTCTCGGATAAAGGTTGTTTTGGGAGGAGAGACAGAGCAGTATAAGAGAATAATGGAAAATTATAATGCCGCAGTTGAAAAATGCGGCAAAGAAAAGAATAATACAGATGAGAATAATATAAAGGGCATAGACCTATGCCGCAGCTATTATGAAGCTTACGGCATTTCCATGATAAGAGAAAAATTTCCCCTATATGAGAACAGAATTGCAGTAGGACTGACAGGCGAGGGCTCAGACTGCTTTGGCTTTGATGATAAGTATTCAACAGACCATGACTGGGGTCCCGGCTTTTGCATGTGGCTTACAGACGAGGATTATGAAAAAATAGGAGCCAAGCTTAAAAAGGCGTATGACGAGCTGCCAAAGGAATATATGGGCTTTAGACGCATAAACACACCGCAGGGCGGAGGACGGATTGGGGTAAGAACTATTAAAGAGTTCTTTACAAAGCTCCTTGGAACAAATACGCTGCCGGAGGAAATATTTTCAGAAGAAAAAAATTCGTTTGAAAAATTTTCAGAAGAAAAATTTTCAATAGAAAATGAAAATAAATATCACGATAATATAGCAGAAAAAATAAACTGGCTTGCCCCTGATGAGGAAAGGCTGGCGGCGGCAGTAAACGGACAGGTATTTAAGGATGACTTAGGGATTTTTTCCAATATAAGAAAGCTTCTTAAGGAATATTATCCTATGGATATAAGATATTTAAAGCTGGCTGAGTCCGCCGCATTATATGCGCAGACAGGACAGTATAATTTTAAGCGGATGCTTGACAGAGGAGATACCGTAGCAGCCGCCATTGAAGCCATGAAGGGAGTTAAGGAAGCCCTTAAGCTTATTAACCTTATTAATGGACAATACTGCTGTCACGACAAATGGCTTTTTAAGGGCGCAGATTTTAGCGGTGGCTTTGAGACGGTACCTTCATTGCTGCAAAAAATAAGTGAAAATGCAATAAATCCTGCAAATGTGTCAATTTTTGAAGAAATTTCTACAATTATAACAAAAAGACTTTATGCAGATAATTATATCAGTGACGAAGATACCTTTATGCAAAATCATGTAAGGGAGCTGCTGACAAAATCACAGTATTATAAAATGAGCAGCGGCAAGCTGGTTGAGACAATAATAAAAACTGAGTTTGACGCCTTTGACAAGGTAAAAAACAAAGGCGGAAGAGCTGAATGTCAGGACGATTTCAATACCTTTAATATAATGAGAAAGAGCCAGTATATTCTTTGGTCAAAAGAAATGCTTATACAGTATCTCTATGAGTTTACCTTAAGCCTTAACCACGGTAGAAATATGATAGAAGAGAAGTACGGCAGAATGATGAAACATACTGCTCCGGAGGAATATGACAAAATAAAGGATAGCTTTCCGGCTATAAATGTTGAAAAAGAACGAATTATAGATGTTATTGTAGCAATTCAGACAAATATGATGTCAGACTTTGCAAAAAGGTATCCTAGACTTGCATTAAATGCAAGAAGTGTGTCATCAGACGAAGATAATTTGTATAATACCTCCTCACAGACATATCTTAAGGGTGAAATTTCCACATATTCAGACAAGATGCTGGAATTATACGGAAGATTTGTGGCAGATATGCAGGAGCAAGGGAAAAACATTTCGGAGGAAACAATAAGAAATACCGTAATTCTATATGGATATAAAAGCCTTGATGAGGCAGAGAAAAAAATATAGGAATGTATTAAACGAAAATATTCACAGAAGGATACAGGATAAGTCATGGGAAAAATACAGGTATTAAATCAGGAAACCATAAATAAAATAGCGGCAGGCGAGGTTATAGAACGTCCGGCTTCGGTTGTAAAGGAGCTTATGGAAAATGCCATTGACGCCATGGCTACAGCCATAACCGTAGAGATAAAGGAGGGCGGCATAGCCTTAATTCGTATTACGGATAACGGCGCAGGCATACCAAAGGATGAGGTTAAAACTGCTTTTTTGCGTCACGCCACAAGCAAGATAACATCAGCGCTGGATTTAATAACCGTAAGCTCCCTTGGCTTTAGAGGCGAGGCCCTTTCAAGCATAGGAGCAGTGTCAATGGTAGAGCTTGTGACAAAGCAAAAGGAGGATTTTTTAGGCACAAGATATGAAATATCAGGTGGAAAAGAGGGAAATATAGAGGAAATCGGCGTTCCCGACGGAACTACCTTTATAGTAAGAAATTTATTTTTTAATGTTCCCGCAAGAAAAAAGTTTTTAAAGACTCCTATGACAGAGGCTGGCTACATAAACGACATCGTGTGCCGTATGGCAATGTCCCACCCGGAAATCAGCATACGGTTTATAAATAACGGAAAAAATATATTGCATACAAACGGAAACGGAAATCTAAGGGATGTAATCTACACAATTTACGGAAAGGACATAGCCCTTAACCTTATTGAATTAAATATGGAAACCGACAACATGAGTATAAAGGGCTTTATTGGAAAGCCGGTTATATCAAGAGGAAACAGGACATATGAAAATTATTTTATAAACGGAAGATATATTAAGAGCAACATTATTAATAAGGCAATAGAGGAGGGCTACCGCAATTTTATGATGCAGCATAAATATCCCTTTACGGCTATTCAGTTTTTGGTGAAGCAGGAGCTTCTTGACGTAAACGTACATCCGGCAAAAATGGAGCTGCGTATCAGGAATGCCGAGGAAATATATCCTGCCATAATAAATGTAATAGCCGAGGCCCTAAGGGAAAAGGAGCTTATACAGGAAGCTTCCTTTGAGCCGGAAAGCAAAAGGGAGAAGGAGCATAAGCAAGAAAAAAGGGAGAAGGAACAAAAGAAGCCTCCTGAATTTTTTGAGACAAACAGAATAATGGAGGCTGAAAAACCAAAGGAAGCAGTAAGTCCAGAGGAAACAGTAGGTACGAGGGAAACAGTAAGCCCAAAGGAAACAGCATGGAAGACTCCCGAAAATATTAAGGTTACATTTAATACTAAGACAAATGAGGTAGAAAAATTTGAAAGAAAATCTGCGCAGGAAGAAAAAACCAGCACTTATGCTGAAAAGCAGATTATAGCAGCAGATAATATAGCAGCAGATAATGTTGTAGCGGAGGAAAACAGCTATAATTCCCCAAAGCCTGAACAAATGGAGCTTTTTGACGACAGGCTTTTGTCAAAGGAATCAAGAATTAAGCATCAGATAATAGGACAGATATTCGACACCTACTGGATTGTCCAGTTTGGCGATAAAATGTATATAATAGACCAGCATGCCGCCCATGAAAAGGTGCTGTATGAAAGGACATTAAAGCGTTTAAAGGACAGGCAGACGCTTTCCCAGACAATAAATCCTCCGGTTATATTGTCGTTAAGCCTCCGTGAGGAGCAGACGGTAAAGGAATATATGGATTATTTATGTCAGCTTGGCTATGAGCTTGAGGAGTTTGGAGGACATGAATATGCCGTAAGGGCAGTTCCCTTCGACTTATTTTCAGTGGCAAAAAAGGACTTGCTTATGGAGATAATAGACGGCTTATCTGACGAGTCCTCCATAAGAAAGCAATCCTCCCTTATACTTGACAGGGTTGCGGCAATGTCCTGCAAGGCGGCGGTAAAGGGCAACAATAAGCTATCATTTCCTGAGGCAAACGCCCTTATCGACGAGCTTTTAACACTTGACAATCCATATAATTGTCCTCATGGAAGACCTACGATTATTTCAATGAGCAAATATGAGCTTGAAAAGAAATTTAAGAGGATTTTGTAGGGCAGCATGGATAAATACCTTACAGTCTGTAAAAATATTAACAAAAATAAAATGTATCATGCAGAAATCAGGAGTATTATGACGGATAAATCAGAAAAGAAGCCTCTTATTATACTAACCGGGCCTACAGCCTCGGGAAAGACAGAGCTGTCGGTAAAGCTGGCTAAGGCTGTAAACGGGGAAATTATAAGCGCCGACAGCATACAGGTATATAAATATATGGACATAGGCTCAGCTAAGGTAACGGCTGAGGAAATGGAAGGCGTAAGGCATTATCTTGTGGACGAGCTAAATCCAAGAGACGAATTTAATATATATATTTTTAAGGAAATGGCAAAAAAATATACGGAGGAAATATATGCAAAGGGCAAGGTGCCTGTAATAGCAGGAGGGACAGGCTTTTATATACAGTCACTTTTGTACGATATAGATTTTATAAATGAGGATAATGACAAATCCTACCGTATAAAGCTTATGGAGGCTGCAAGGGAAAAGGGAAACGAATATGTGCATAATATGTTAAAGGCTGTGGACCCTAAGGCGGCGGAAAATATACATTTTAACAATCTTAAAAGAGTAATAAGAGCGTTGGAATATAATAAGCTTACAGGAAAGCTTATATCAGAGCATAACGATATGCAAAGGGAAAATATATCTCCCTATGATTTTCATTATTTTGTATTAAACATGGACAGGGGAGCGTTATATGACAGAATAAACCGGCGCGCAGATATTATGATGGAAAAAGGTCTTGTAAGGGAGGTAAAAGGTCTTCTTGATATGGGCTTTGAAAGAGAGCTTACCTCCATGCAGGGAATAGGTTACAGGGAAATAATAAGCTATCTTTATGGAGAATGCACCTTAGAGCAGGCGGTTGAAAGCATTAAGCAAAATACAAGACATTTTGCAAAAAGGCAGCTTACATGGTTTAGAAGGGAAAAATCCGTAAATTGGATAACATACGAGGATTTTGGATGGGATAAGGAAAGGATGCTTGAGTACATTGTAAGGCTTTGTTCTTAAAGTCATTATAAATTTTTATTGATAATTTACATTATAGGTGATAATATTAAAAGCGTTGCAGTTTTAATACTGTAACGCTTTTTAGCACTAAAAACATAAAGCTATGCGGAGATGAGGAAAAATGAACATAAAAGAAAAAACTGATTCTATATACAAGGACTTAAATATATCAAATGAAGTCCTAAGCTTTTGCAACGGTATCATAAACGATATACAGCCCCGCTTTACACACATTGACAATATTGCAGAGTATAACCAGATGAAGGTTATAAAGGCTATGCAGAAAAACAAGGTAAGTGAAATGCATTTTGAGCAGGCCTGCGGCTACGGATATACTGATGTAGGCAGAGATACCTTAGAGGCTGTTTACGCAGATGTATTTCATACGGAGGACGCCCTTGTAAGACCACAGATTACCTGCGGCACCCATGCTCTTACCATAGCCCTGTCAGGAAATTTAAGACCGGGCGACGAGATGATATATATATCAGGAAAGCCTTATGATACCTTAGAGGAGGTTATAGGCATAAGACCGTCGGCAGGCTCTCTTGCAGAGTATGGCGTAGCCTACGGACAGGTGAATTTAAAGGAGGACGGCAGCTTTGATTATGAGGGCATAAAAAAGGCCATATCGGATAAAACAAAGCTTGTGGCAATACAAAGGTCAAAGGGCTACGCCACAAGACCTACGCTTTCCGTGGCGCAGATAGGAGAGGCGGTAAGGTTTGTAAAATCTATAAGAAATGGCATAATAGTAATGGTAGATAACTGCTACGGAGAATTTGTTGACATAATTGAGCCGTCAGACCTTGGGGCAGACATGGTTGCGGGCTCTCTGATAAAAAACCCCGGAGGAGGTCTGGCGCCCATAGGAGGATATATTGCAGGAACAAAAAAATGTGTCGAAAATGCAGCATACCGCCTTACAACGCCGGGACTTGGCAAGGAGGTTGGCGCATCCCTTGGGGTAAACAAAAGCTTTTTTCAAGGCCTTTTTCTTGCGCCGACGGTTACGGCAGGAGCCCTAAAGGGAGCCGTATTTGCAGCGAATGTATATGAAAGGCTTGGCTTTAAGGTAGTTCCGGACAGCAAAGAGGAAAGGCATGACATTATACAGGCGGTAGAGCTTGGAACTCCTTTGGGAGTAATAGAATTTTGCAAGGGAATACAGGCAGCCGCGCCGGTGGACAGCCATGTTGAGCCGGAGCCATGGGCGATGCCGGGATATGATTCCGACGTGATTATGGCGGCGGGGGCATTTGTATCAGGGGCGTCAATAGAGCTCAGCGCAGACGCGCCCATAAGACCTCCCTACGCGGTATACTTTCAGGGAGGACTGACATGGTATCATGCAAAACTCGGCATTATGAAATCTTTGCAAAAATTAGTAGACGCAGGCATTGTAAAAACAGGAAATTTATGTTAATATTGAATATGTATGACCGCCAGACTACGAAAACCTATTAGGAGGTTATACATGAAAAATTGTAACAGTAATACCAATCCATATGGCAGTCAGGCCGGAGATACTGCTGAAATAAAAAGCAGACAGATTAAGGACCTGCCCTCAGACCAGCGTCCCTATGAGAAATGTGAGTTGCTTGGCCCTGAAATGTTAGCGGACGCAGAGCTTCTGGCAGTTATTATAAGAACAGGATACGAGGGCAAGCATTCCGTTGAGCTGGCAGGAGACATATTAAAGCTTTGCGGCGGCGACGGACTTACGGGAATATGTAAGCTTGACGTAAGGGAGCTTATGTGCATAAAAGGAATAGGCAAGGTAAAGGCAATACAGCTAAAGTGCATATGCGAGCTTACAAAAAGAATATCAAAGGGCAGCCATGGAAAAAAACACATATTTAACAATCCCGGATATATAGCTGAATATTTTATGGAGGAATGCCGCCATAAGGTAAAAGAGGAGCTTAAGGTAATAATGCTTAATTCCAAATCAGCGTATTTAGGCGATATAAATGTGTCTGTTGGTACTGTTAATTCATCAAATGCGTCGGCACGGGAGATTTTTTTGGAGGCGTTAAAATACAAGGCGGTATATATTATACTGCTCCATAACCATCCAAGCGGAGATGCGGCTCCCAGCAGACAGGATATTGAAACTACAAAGATTATAAAAGAAGCGGGAGATATTATAGGCATAAGACTTATAGATCACATTATTATTGGGGACAATGAATATGTAAGCTTCAATGAAAGAGGAATTCTTTTTTGATTTGTAAAAACGAATTAATTAAAATGGAGGAATAAATAATGGCACAGCACATATATGGCGTTGATTTAGGTACAAGCAACATAAAGCTGTACAGTTCTGCCGGGGACAGTGTTTTAAACGAGAAAAATATTATAGCAATAAAAAATAAAAAGGAGGTTTTCAGCTTTGGAAACTCAGCCTTTGAGATGTATCAAAAGGCGCCTGAAAATATAGAGGTAACATTTCCCCTTAAATTTGGAGTTATTGCCGATATTCAGAATATGGAAATTCTGTTTAACTGCTTTTATAAAAAAATAAACAACAATAAAAACATTACAGGTGCTGATTTTTGCATAGCCGTACCTACAGACGTTACGGAGGTTGAAAAAAGGGCGTTTTACAATGTCATAATGGATACGAGGATAAAGCTTCACAGGATTACGGTTGTGGAAAAGCCAATCGCCGACGCCGCAGGCGTTGGAATTGACGTAAACAGTCCAAACGGGCATCTTATTGTAAATATCGGTTATGACACAACAGAAATTTCAGTGATTTCACTTGGAGGAATAGTGTTAAGCAAGCTTATAAAAACAGGAGGAAATAAGCTTGACGACGCCATTTGCAATATTATCCGCAAAAAATATAATCTTATTATTGGAAACCGTTCTGCCGAGCAGGTAAAGATAGAGCTGGCAGACGCCATAAACGAAGACAGCGGCAAGACAACCATGACCTATGGAAGGAATATTGTGACAGGACTTCCTAATGCAAGGGAAATATCGGCAGGTCTTGTTCATGAGGCTATAAATGAAATTCTTCATCAGATTATAGAAAACATAAAGGTTATACTTGAGAGGACTCCTCCGGAGCTTTCGGCCGATATTATTTCAAGAGGCATATATCTTACGGGAGGCTCCTCAGAAATAAAAAATATAGATAAGCTTATAACAGCCGAAACGGGACTTAAGGTGAATACGGTAGATAAGCCTTCCGAGTCAATTATACGGGGCATATCAAAAATAGTTAAGGACCCTGAATTATCAGGACTTATGTACGTTCCAAGAGAAAAGCAGTATGACTAGGAGCTTTTATAAATGAAAAGACGTAATAAAATATTAATTCCACCAAAGTATATATTAATTTTTCTTACTATAGTCTGCTGCGGATTAATAATATTATCACTTGTAGATAATGAGGCTCTCCTGCCGGTAAAAAACGGCATGTCAAAGGTTATTACGCCTATTCACAAGGGGTTAAACCAGGTAGGCATGTGGTTTTCCGACAAGGCGGAGGCCTTAAAGGAAATTACCCGCTTAAATGAGGAAAATGACAGACTTAAGGCGGAGATTGACAGCTTAAAAACCGAAAGAAATTTTACGGCGAATATGAAATCAGAGCTTGACAGACTCCGTAAGCTTTATGAGCTTGACAGCCTTTATGATGATTATCCAAAGGTTGCGGCAAGAGTAATACACTCAAATTCCAGCAACTGGTTTTCTGAATTTACCATAAATAAAGGAAAAAAGGATGGTATAGAGGTTGACATGAACGTTATCGCCGGCTCAGGGCTTGTTGGAAGGATTTCCTTTGTTGCAGACGACTACGCAAAGGTAACTACCATTATAAACGACGACCATAACGTAAGCGCAAAATTTGCCGAGAGCTCGGAAAACTGTATTGTAAGCGGAGATTTAACCCTTAAGGAGAAAAACCTTATAAGAGTAAGCGGAATAAATATAGACGCAAACGTATCAGAGGGAGATAAGCTTATAACATCATATATAAGCGATAAGTATGTTCCAGGATTACTTATAGGATATATTTCCTCTGTGGAAAATGACAGCAACAATATGACAAAGTCAGGCTATGTCACGCCTGTCGTTGATTTTTCAAGCATTGAGGAGGTGCTTGTAATAACCCAGCAGAAGGAAACGGGAGCAGAGTAAGAGGGATTATATGGCAAGAAAGATAACAATAGCTTTACTTATCATAATTTCATATATGCTGCAGACTACCTATAACAGTCAGATTGCCATTGGAAATATAACTCCAAACCTTTTGATTATTATTGTATGTGTATTCGCTCTTTTAAGAGGAAGAAAGGAAGGCTTAATAATAGGCTTCTTTGCCGGCATACTGCCTGATTTGTTTTACGGCTATGCTGATATTACAGGCTTTTACAGTCTTGTGTACATGTATCTTGGATATACTATAGGCTTTATCCATGAGATTATATATACGGATGATATAATAATACCTGTTGCATTTACGGCAATTTGCGACCTTCTTAGTAATTTTGCCTATTATGTAATAGCCTTTGCACTCAGGAATAAGCTTCAGCTTAATGTATATTTTAAGGGAATCATGCTGCCGGAGCTTATATATACGGTATTTTTGACAGTCTTTTTATATAAGCTGTACAAGACAATAAACGATATGCTAGAGAGGCATGAAAGAAAGCAGGAGGCGAGATATGGTACTAGAGATATTGGAAATGTTCTTTAATTTTATAAAATCAAGAGTATTTATAGCATTTATTCTTATAGCGGCTATGTTTGGCATCCTTATATACAGGGTATTTGAAATACAGATAGTCAACGCCGACGAATATATAGAAAAATATTCCCAGAAAACAGAAAAAACAAGATATTACAATACTACAAGAGGAAATATATACGATACAAACGGGAAGCTTCTGGCATACAACGTATCTGTATATTCAGTGGTTATAGAAGATACTCTTGACAGCTCAATATACAAGAGCGACCGGATGAATCAAATTATAAACACTACAGTAAATATAATTGAAAAGAACGGAGACAGTATTGATACGGATTTTCCCATAGAATACGCAGACGGGAATATTATATGGTCCCAATCCATATCGGACAATACAAGGCTTAGGTTTTTAAAGGATATATATGGAACGGAAACTCTTGATACAGAGGAAAAAAAGCTCTCTGAAACTACGGCGGAGGAAGCCTTTTCATATCTGACAGGTGAGGAAAAGTATGACGTGGATATGGAGCTTTACAGTAAAAGAGAAGCCTTTTACATTATTATGATACGATATAATTTATCCCTCAATGCATATCAAAAATATATTTCCACAACCATAGCTACAGACGTTTCGGAAAAAACCACGGCAGCCATATATGAAAGCGCGGATATTATTCCGGGTGTAAACATTACCCAGACCACTAAAAGAATATATAATGACAGCTTTTATTTTGCCCATATTATCGGCTATACGGGGAAAATATCTGATGAGCAGATGACTGAGCTTAACGGAAAAATAACGGATGAAAATAATAAATATGCGTTAAACGACATTGTGGGCAAGACAGGAGTGGAGGCTTCAATGGAGCTTGAGCTTAGCGGAAACAAAGGCTACGACAGGGTTATTGTCGATACCACCGGAAAGGTTTTGTCTGTAATTGACGAGAAGAAGGGCGTTGCAGGAAACGACGTATATCTTACCATAGACAGTGATTTACAGAAGGGAATTTATCATCTTATAGAGGAAAAGCTGTCAGGAATACTTATAGAAAAAATAGTAAACAGAAGTCTTACCGAAAGCGATAAGACAAATTGGCTTATCCCCATAAAGGATGTGTATTTCCAAATAATAAATAACAATATAGCAGATATAGAAAAATTTAATCTTGAAGGCGCCAGCGAAAATGAAAGAAGCATTTACGGTGTACTTTCCTCAAAAAAGGAAACCGTCCTTGCAGGTATAAGAGCTGAGCTGTATAATAGTGAAGCCTTGCCCCTAGGCTCCTTATCTAAGGAATACAATGAATATTATACGTTTATATTTAATATACTGTCAGACAGCTCCTACAACATAAATCTGATACCTAAAAGCAGAATTGATACAAACGATGAAAAATATAAGGATTGGATGAGAGACAGCCTTTCCCTAAGAGAAATACTCCTTTATTCAATAGATATGAACTGGGTTGACACGTCAAAGCTTAACGTAAACTCAAGCTATATAGACAGAGAGTCTATATATAATTCTCTTGTTGAATATATTATGAATTATATAGGAGAGAATAAGGCCTTTGATAAACTTTTGTATAAGTATCTTATTGAATTGGGAACAATATCGGGAGGTCAGATATGCAGGCTTTTATATGACCAGGGTGTACTTGAATATGATGCTGTTACGTATTCAAGCCTTGCATCCGGAACAATGTCCCCTTATAATTTTATTATATCAAAAATACAGTCTCTTGAGCTTACGCCTGCAATGATTGCCCTTAAGCCCTGCTCTGCGACAATAACCGTTGTAGAAAGCGGCACAAGCAATGTTCTGGCTATGGTATCATATCCAAGCTATGACAATAATTCCTTTTCAGGCTCAATAGATTATGATACATGGACTGCACTCAGCGAGGATTTGTCAAGTCCTTTGTTTGACAGGGCAACAAAAATGAGAACTGCCCCCGGCTCAACCTTTAAGCCGCTGGCAGCCATAGCAGGTCTTGAGACGGGAGTGATAGCGCCTTCGTCATATATCACCTGCAACGGATTATTCAGCACCATTGAGCCTCCTCCAAAATGCTGGATATATCCCGGAAGGCATGGAGCCCTTGATGTTGTCGCAGGAATTAAAAATTCATGTAACGTATTTTTTTACGAGGTAGGATACAGATTATCAACCTTAAGCGGCTCATATGATGAACAGGCAGGTCTTTCCCATTTAAAAAAATATGGACAAATGGTGGGACTTGCAGAAACCTCAGGGGTAGAATTAGAGGAATATCCGCCTTTGTTTTCTACCGTTAATCCGGTGCCGTCATCAATAGGCCAGGGCTCCCACAGCTTTACAAGCGTGCAGCTTGCAAGGTATGTAAATACCATAGCTTCAAAAGGAATGAATTATGAGCTGACTCTTATAAAGGATATAAAAAATATTAACGGAGACAGTGAAGCTCTGCCTGAAAAAAAAGCAACCCAGATAGAGGTTTCCCCTGTCACCATTGATTTGGTTCAAAGAGGTATGCTTGAGGCAGCAAAAACCTATGGAGGCATAAGAAATTTAAGCTATCAGGTAGGCGGAAAAACAGGAACGGCGCAGGAAAGCGCAAATTCTCCCGACCACGCGCTTATGATTGCCTTTGCACCCTATGAAAATCCCGAAGTAAGCGTAAGCGTTATGCTCCAAAACGGATATTCATCATCATATGCTTCAGAGCTAATGGGTGATGTTTTGGAATATTATTTTGGAAATGTGACGCTTGAACAGATACTTAACGGAAATGCCGACGGTCCGGCGTCAATTACCGCCGAGCCGAATTTGTAATTTATAGGCAAGATTATATATAAAAAAAGAAAGGACCTTCAAGATGAATAAAAATTCAGTAGTGCTAAAAGGAAATAAATATGGTATAGTGGTAGTGATAGCCGAAGATGCTGGATTTGAGGAGATAAAAACCTCAATAATTGAAAAGTTTAAAGAGTCGGCAAAATTTTTTGGCAGGGAATCCATGGCTATAGCCTTTGAGGGAAAAAAGCTTTCAGACAGTCAGCAGGTAGAGCTTCTTACTATAGTAAATGAGATAACGGATTTGAATATAGTATGTATTATGGACAATGACAGAAAGCGGGAGGAACAGTTTAAAAAGACCGTTGAAGCAAAGCTTGAGGAGATGAATTCGGGAGTGGGGCAATTTTACAGAGGAACACTCAGGTCAGGTCAGGTGCTTGAAAGCGACAGCTCGGTTATTATACTGGGCGACGTCAATCCCGGAGCCAAAATTATATCAGGAGGCAATATTGTTATACTTGGCTCCTTAAAAGGAAATGTCTATGCAGGTGCAAATGGCGATGAAACCTCCTTTGTTGTTGCTTTGGAGATGAATCCTGTACAGATAAGAATTGGCGATACTATCGCAAGATGTTCAGATAAACCAAAGAAAACACAAAAGCCGGAGACAAAGATAGCATATGTAGACGGCGGAAGCATTTATATTGACCCTCTTAATAAAGAGGTAATAGGTGAATTAAATTTATAAAACAAAGGAGTTTAAAAGTATTATGAGTGAAGTTATTGTAATAACATCAGGAAAAGGCGGAGTTGGTAAGACCACAACCTCTGCAAACGTTGGAACAGGTCTTGCAAAGCTTGATAAAAAGGTAGTATTAATTGACACGGATATAGGACTTAGAAACCTTGACGTGGTCATGGGGCTTGAAAACAGAATAGTCTACAATCTTGTGGATGTAGTTGAAGGAAACTGCAGACCTAAGCAGGCTATGATAAAGGACAAGAGATATAATAATCTGTATCTTCTTCCGTCGGCACAGACAAGAGATAAGACAAGCGTCACGCCGGAGCAGATGGTTGCTTTGGTTGACGAGCTTAGGGAGGAATTTGACTACATAATTCTTGATTGTCCGGCAGGAATAGAGCAGGGCTTCAAGAATGCCATTGCAGGAGCAGACAGAGCTTTGGTTGTAACTACGCCGGAGGTATCGGCAATCCGTGATGCAGACAGAATAATCGGCCTGTTGGAGGCAAATTCCATGAAGAAGGTTGACCTTATAGTAAACCGCATTCGCATGGATATGGTAAAGAAGGGTGATATGATGTCTATAGAGGATGTTGTGGATATTCTTGCAATCAACTTAATAGGAGCAGTTCCTGATGATGAAAATATTGTTATTTCCACAAACCAGGGCGAGCCTCTTGCAGGCAATGATACATTGCCGGGACAGGCATATATGAATATATGTAAGCGTATTATGGGGGAGGACGTTCCAATGCTGGACCTTGCAAAAAATAACGGATTTTTTGCAAAGATAGCCGGTCTGTTCAAGAAGAATTAATAGAAAGGTGATTTATTCATATGAGTTTATTAGATATTTTTAAGAAGAAATCATCGGGAGACGTAGCTAAGGACAGACTAAAGCTTCTTTTAGTTTCGGACAGGGCGAATTGTTCTCCTGAGATTATGGAGTTAATAAAGAATGATATAATAAATGTAATAGCAAAGTATATGGAAATTGACAGCGAGGGGCTGGACATTCAGATTACCCAGACGGAGTCTGACGGTGAAAACGGAAATGTTCCGGCGCTTGTAGCAAATATTCCTATTAAAGAAGTAAAGCATAATTCATAAGCGGGAGATATTATGAGGCATTTATACAAAAATGCAATAGCAAAACTTAAAACATATCAATATAAGCATATAAATGCAAGGCTTATTTTGTGGGTTGCAGGCCTTACCATACTTGGCATAAACATTATAGCCAGCGCAAGACCGGAGGAGCCTTCATTTTACAAAAAGCAAATTTTTGGATTTATGGCAGGACTTGCAGGAATGGTTATAATTGCGTTGTTTGATTACCATTTTGTGTTAAAGTTTTACTGGCTTATATTTATAGTAAATGTCGGGCTGCTTCTTGCTGTAAGGTTTGCGGGAGCAAGTCATATGGGGGCAAAGAGATGGATTGAGTTTGGAAACGGCAGCTTACAGATTCAGCCGTCAGAGTTTTCAAAAATATTTATTATACTGTTTTTTGCAAAATTTTTGTACATGCATAAGGATAAGATAAATTCCTTTAAAATAGTGGCAGCAAGTATTGTTTTTATTGTAGCTCCGTTGATTCTTATATATAAGCAGCCGGATTTATCTACCAGTATTGTTATAATTTTACTTTTTTGTGTAATAATGTTTATAGCCGGTATAAGCTATAAATGGATATTTGGTGTAATTGCAGTGATGATACCTGTTTGTATAATCCTTGTATATATGCTTATGCAGCCAAATCAAAAAATATTGGAAGAATATCAGTTTAACCGTATCGTGGGGTTTTTTGATGAAGACAATGAGGATGCCCAGAAAATAAGATGGCAGCAGGATAACGCAGAGATGGCCATAGGCTCCGGAGGACTTTGGGGCAAGGGCTTAAACAACGATAGTGAGGACAGTGTAAAAAACGGAAATTATATTCCTGAGCCCCAGACAGATTTTATTTTTGCTATTGCAGGTGAGGAGCTTGGTTTTGTAGGTACTACAGCTATTATAATTATGCTTTTGCTAATAGTTTTTGAATGTTTTTATACGGGAGCCCATGCTCCTGATTTGGCAGGACGTATAATATGCTGTGGAATAGGGGGATATATAGGAATACAGTCCTTTATAAACATTTGTGTTGTTACGAATATGGTTCCAAACACTGGTCTTCCTCTGCCGTTTGTAAGCTATGGACTTAGTTCACTGCTTAGTTCTTTTGCAGGTATAGGCTTTGTAATTAATGTGGGGCTGCAAAGAGCCGGAAGGCAGAGATTAAATACCATTTGATTGACAGTTAAAGGAGAAAGGTGTGGTGATATATAATGAATGTAGGGCTAATAGCGCATAATTCAAAAAAAACGCTTATGCAGAATTTTTGTATAGCATACAGGGGAATACTATGCAAGCATGAGCTTTTTGCAACAGATACTACGGGCAGGCTTGTGGAGGAGGTTACTAATCTTTCTGTTCATAAGTTTCTGGCAGGACACCTTGGAGGAGAACAGCAGTTTGGCTCACAAATAGAAAGCAATGAGATGGATTTAGTAATTTTCCTTAGGGACCCCCAGACTCCAAAATCTCACGAGCCGGATATCAGCAATATATTTAAGCTGTGTGATATACACAATATACCCCTTGCTACAAATCTTGCTACGGCAGAGCTATTAATAAAGGCTCTTGACCGGGGTGATTTAGACTGGAGAGAAATATACAAATACTAAAAAAATGGAGCTGTTTTTAATGAAACAGCTCCATTTTTTTTAAGCCGGCTAATTTTCAAGAGCATTTGTAACTCTTCCATAAAGACTTATTAAGTATAATCCGCATAAACCGACTACAGCGTATACTATTCTGGATATAAGGGACATTTCTCCAAATAATAAGGCTACAAGATCAAGCTTAAAGAATCCTACAAGTCCCCAGTTTATTGCACCAATTATGGCTATTGTAAGAATAGTATAGTCAAGACCCTTTGTATTCATAAAATTTACCTCCTTTTTGTTTTATTACTATTCTCTCACTAAAAAACAATATTATTCACAAATTTTTTTTAAAGCATAGACTATAATTATTTTTTGATGTATACTGTATGTCATAAAAATACAGTTTCCGGTATTGGGAGGTGGTATAACTTGAACAAAAAAAACAACGGCAGAAGAAATTCGGGTACAGGAAGACATGATAACAGAAAAGTCGTAAAATACAGGCGGCGGCGTCATATAAATGTGGGAATGATAGTTTTTGCGGCAGTTCTTATATATATTTCAATATATATGGCAGTTTATATTACAAGGGATAAGGTTTCAATATATGAGGTTGTAGAGGGCAAAAATGCAGGGATTACAAATAAGTCATATACAGGTCTTATACTCAGGGATGAGTTTGTGGCAAATGCAGAAGCCTCCGGATACTTAAATTATTTTGTAAAGGAGGGCTCAAGGGTTTCTCTTTCCTCTACTGTTTATACTATTGATGAAAGCGGAACAATAAGCAGCATTTTAGCAAATGCTTCCGCTAACGGAGATATAATTTTTTCAGATGAAAATGAAAAAGAGCTTAGAAAGCTTATATCAAATTATACATATAACCAGTCTGATTTGACCTTTGACAATGTCTATGACTTTAAGCAGGCTATGGAGGCAAAGATTTTGGAATGTATTAATTTAAATAATATAAAACAGCTTTACGATTCCAATAATCTTTCACAAGGCGCCTTTAATATACATACTGCGTCAAAGACAGGCATAGTGGAATACTATACGGACGGATATGAGGGAAAGACGGAGGAAACACTTACCGGGGCAGATTTTAATACCGAAAACTATGTTAAAAAATCTCACTCCTCAGGAGACCTTATTGAAAACGGCGCTCCTGTCTACAAGGTTATTAATACTGAAAACTGGTCGGTATATATAAAGCTGTCTGATGAGGAAAAAACAAAATATGCTGACACTACAGTTGTAAAAGTCAAATTTCTTGAGGATAACAGGGAGGTTTCAGGAAATTTTACCATATGCCATATTGAGGGACAGGCCTATGGACGAATAGATTTTATAAGATATATGAGCACATATGCAGGAAACAGGTTTGTGGAGCTTCAGATAGAGGATGAGCAGGTTAAGGGATTAAAAATACCTAAGACTTCAGTTGTTGAAAAGGATTTTTATACTATTCCCGTTGCATATGCAGCTAAAGGAGGCTCCTCAAACGAAACAGGCTTTTACAAAAAGGTATTTGATGACGCAGGCAATGAATCCATAGAATTTATTGCTCCTACCATATACAAGGCCGAGGATGATTTTTATTACGTATCGTCTCAGGATGAAAGTCTTCTTAAGGAGGGAGATTATCTTGTAAAGGAAGGCGTTGCAGAAAATTTCAGAATAAGCAGTAAGGCATCGTTAAAGGGCGTATATAATGTAAATAACGGATATTGTCTGTTTAGAAACGTTGAAATTTTAACGGAGACAGGCGAATATTATCTTGCCGAGGAGGGAACATTATATGGGCTTAAGGTTTATGACCATATTGTAATTGACGGCTCCATGGTATCTGAAAACCAGGTAGTATTTACATCAAATTAAAAAAGTTGATATTATTAATTAAATATTTTTATGGAAGGAATATAAATATGATTACGCAAAATTATGATAAAGTGCTTGAAAACATAAAATCCGCCTGCAAAAGCTCCGGAAGAAAGGAATCGGAGGTTACCCTTATAGCTGTCAGTAAGACAAAGCCTGTTTCTGATATACAAGAATTATATAATCACGGTGTCCGTGTATTTGGAGAAAACAAGGTGCAGGAGCTTTGCGATAAGTATGAGGCGCTGCCGAAGGATATAAAGTGGCATATGATAGGCCATTTGCAGCGAAATAAGGTGAAATATATAATTGATAAGGTAGAGCTTATCCATTCGGTAGATTCTGTAAGACTTGCAAGACAGATAGAGGAGGAAGCGGCAAAAAAGAATGTAAGGGTTGACATACTTATTGAGGTAAATGTGGCAGGGGAGGAGTCAAAGTTTGGTCTTAAGACGGAAGAAGTTCCTGATATAGTGACGCAAATTGCCGGATTTCCCCATGTTTCGATAAAAGGCCTTATGACAATCCCGCCATTTGCGGAAAATCCTGAGGATAATCGTAAATATTTTAACAAATTAAAACAATTAGCAGTTGACATCAAGGCAAAAAACATTGATAATGTATCTATGGACAAGCTTTCTATGGGAATGACAGGGGATTATACGGCAGCCGTAACGGAGGGTGCTTCCTATGTACGGGTTGGAACCGGAATATTTGGAGAGCGTAACATAAGCGCTGTTTAAAGCATTATGCAAGGCTGAAATATTTTTGCTTTGGGCGCATTAAATGGAGTACATTAAATGGAGGATTATTTATAATGAGTAAGTTTGCAGATAAGTTTCTTAGTATTCTCAAGTTAAATGACGACTATGACGAATATGATGATTATGATGAATATGACGAGGAGGAAGAAGCTGCTCCAAAGAAGTTTTCAAGAGCTTCTAGGGATTCTTCATATTCAGAGGAAAAGGCTGTCAGAGAGGTAGCTGATATAGAGCCGGCAAAGCCTTCAAAAAGCTTTTCAAAGTCCTCAAAGGTAGTTCCTATGAGAACGGGACGAACAGGCATGGAGGTTTGTGTAATTAAACCGAAAAATGTAGAGGAGGCAAGGGAGATAACAGATACCCTTTTAAGCGGAAGAGCCGTTATTCTCAATCTTGAAGGACTTCATGTAGACGTGGCCCAGAGGATTATAGATTTTACATCAGGCTCATGCTATTCTATTAACGGAAATTTACAAAAGGTGTCAAATTATATTTTCATTATTACACCAGAGACTGTAGATATATCCGGAGATTTTCAGGATTTGCTTGACGGCGGCTTTGATGTGGCAGCGTTTAAATAACTATGAACAGGGATATAATTTCAAACAGATTTAAGGATTTGGCGAATATGGCTTATCTTAAGGGGATACCTGTATTTACGGATTTTCTTGATTTGAAGGAGCAGACAAAATATTTTGAATTTATATCTGATAAAAATATGCCTCCCATTGATACTATGCTTAACGGAGGTATATTTTTTTTAGACAAGGAAGCTGATTTTTTTGAGAGAAAAATGGCGGGATTTTTTCCTAAGAATTTTTCATGTGACATATCCTTCCCTATAATTATCATAGAAGTAAAGCCCCTGAACAACAAATTTTCCGACAGCTTAAATCACAGGGATTTTTTAGGCGCCCTTATGAACTTAGGCATAGAGAGGCATCTTCTTGGGGATATATTAATTAAGGATAACACGGCGTATATTTTCGCAGTTAAAAGAATGGGCGAATTTATATGTGAAGGCCTTACAAAAATAAAGCATACATCTGTCAGCGCAAGGCTGTGTGATAAATATTATTTTGACTACACTCCTTCATATAAGGAGGAAAAGGGAAGCGTTGCAAGCAGGAGGCTTGACGGCATTATTGCATTTGCGTTTAATATGTCAAGAAATGACGCCAGCCTGTTTATATCATCAGGAAAGGTCTTTGTAAATTCCGTAGAAATCACATCAAAAAGCCATACGCTAAAGTATGGAGATATAGTTTCGGTAAGAGGAAAGGGAAGATTTATTTTTGATGAAATAACTAATATGACAAAAAAAGGAAGATATTATATAAAAATAAGGAAGTATACTTAGAATATAAATAATGGCTGATATTGTATATTCTCATAATACATAGAGACTTAAGCAATATTTTAACTTTAAAAAATTTGAAAGGATAAGATTATATGTCTGAAAGATTAACCGTGCATGATAAAACCGGTAATAAGGTGTACGATATTGTAATAGAAAGAGACTTTAGGAGGCTTAAGGAGGAGCTTAAAGCTTTAAATACGGAAAACAGAAAGGTATGCATTGTCACGGAAACTACCGTTGACAAAATATATGGAGATGAAGCGCTTAATATATTTAAGGAAATATCAAAGGAAGCGTATAAATTTGTATTTCCTGCGGGAGAGGCAAATAAAAATTTGTATACTGTAAAGGATGTCTATACCTTTCTTATAAAGCGTCATTTCGACAGAAAGGACCTTTTAATAGCTCTTGGAGGAGGCGTTGTAGGGGATTTGACCGGCTATACAGCGGCTACATATCTTAGGGGTATTGATTTTGTACAAATCCCGACAACCTTGTTGGCGCAGTCGGATTCAAGCGTAGGTGGCAAGACAGGAGTGGATTTTGACGGCTACAAGAATATGGTAGGAGCATTTTACCAGCCTAAGCTTGTATATATGAGCACCGATACATTAAAGTCCCTGCCGGAAAAGGAATACCTGTCAGGTATGGGAGAGGTAATAAAGCATGGGCTTATAAGAGATAAGTCTTTTTATCTGTGGCTTAAGGATAACAGTGAAAAAATACTTGCAAGAGATGATGCAGCCTTAGAATATATGGCAAAGACAAACTGCAGCATTAAAAGAGCGGTAGTAGAAAATGACTTTAAGGAGCAGGGGGAGAGGGCGCATCTTAATTTTGGGCATACTCTTGGGCACGCCATAGAAAAATACGTATACGGGGACAGGCTTCATGGCGAGTGTGTTTCCATAGGCATGAACGGCGCAGCATATATATCTATGAAAAAGGGCTACATATCAAAGGAGGTATATAAGGATATACTTGAAACAATTACCGCCTTTAAGCTGCCTGTACATGAAAACAGAATAGATATTGATAATATTTTGGAGGCAACCGTAAATGATAAAAAAATGGAGGCAGGAAAGCTTAAATTTATAGTATTAAGGGCTGTTGGCGAGGCTGATATAGACATGCATGTAGGCGTAAAGGATATGACAGATGCGCTTAAATGCATTTTAGGAGAATACCATGAATGAAAATAGAAAAAAAATGCTGCTTTGGAGCTTATTTACTTTCACAGGCATATCAGGCCTTATAATGTTAGACCAGCTCTCAAAGGCTTTTGCGTCATCAAATTTAAAAAACAGTGACAGCGTCACGGTTATTAAAGGATTTTTTGACCTTACGTATGTTGAAAACAGGGGCGCCGCATGGGGATTGCTTTCCGGCAGAATAAGCATATTAGTAATTATTACGGTTATATTGATTCCCGTATTTGTTTTTTGTATGCTTAGAATTTATAAAAATAAGGAGCTCCTTGACTCTTCAAAATTAAAAAGTGTTTCCCTTTTACATTTTGATTTAATATTACTTTTATCAGGCGCTGTCGGTAACTTTATAGACAGAATTATAAAAGGCTATGTTGTCGATTTTTTTCAGTTTACGTTTTTTGACTTTCCTGTTTTCAATGTGGCAGACTGCTATATTACCATAGGCGCTGTTTTTTTTATTGTTATATATATGTTTCTGCTTAAGGATGATGATATAACAATTCTATTTAAGGGAGAAAAGGCTGTTTTGGAGGAGAAAAGGGATGATGAAATATCAGATAAGAGCTGAGAATGACATGGGAATAAGAATAGATAAATATCTTGCCGGATACTTTGAGGATTTAACAAGAAACCACATACAAAAGCTTCTTGATGAGGAGCTTGTAACGGTAAACGGTAAGCCTGTAAAGGCAAGCTGTAAAATCAGTGAAGGCGACATGATAGAAGTAACCGTTCCCGACGCCAGGGAGCCTGATATTCTTCCTGAAGATTTAAGCCTTGATATAGTATATGAGGATAATGATATTGTCGTAGTAAACAAGCCTAAGGGCATGGTAGTCCATCCTGCGCCCGGACATTATTCCGGAACTCTGGTAAACGGTCTTTTATATCACTGCAGAGGCAGTCTGTCGGGAATAAACGGAAAAATGAGACCGGGAATCGTTCACCGAATAGATATGGATACCACCGGGCTGCTAGTGGCATGCAAAAACGACTATGCACATAATTTTATTGCAGAGCAATTAAAAATTCACAGTTCTACTAGAAAATATCAGGCAATATGCTATAATAGTATTAAGGAGCAGGAGGGTACGGTAGACGCCCCCCTAGGAAGGCATCCCACAGACCGCAAGAGAATGGCAATTAACCGTAAAAACGGAAAAAATGCCGTCACTCATTACAGAGTTATAAATAATTACAATAATTATTCACATATAGAATGCTGCTTAGAGACAGGAAGGACACACCAGATACGTGTACATATGGCAAGTATAAACCACCCTGTTTTGGGGGATGATTTATATGGCCCGAAGAATTGTCCTTATAACCTTCAGGGGCAGACATTACATGCAGGCGTTTTGGGATTTGTACATCCGTCTACAAAAAAATATGTGGAATTTGAGGCGCCTTTACCGGATTATTTTGTAAAGCTGCTTAATATTATTTCAGCGGCAAAGTAAATATTTACATTAAGTAAAGACAGGAGGATTTTTATGAGCAGGTACATTATTACAATAGGAAGACAATATGGAAGCGCAGGACGTGAAATAGGCTTTAAGCTGGCTGAAAAGCTGGGTATAAAGTGCTATGACGACGAGCTTTTAAAGGAGGCGGCAAAAGCAAGCGGATTATGTGAACAGATATTTGAAACCCACGATGAAAAGCCAACCCAAAGCTTCATATATTCCCTTGTTATGGATACATACTCACTTGGATACAATAATTCCGGCTTTGTGGATATGCCCCTTAGCCAAAAGGTTTTTTTGGCACAGTTTGACGCCATAAAAAAAATAGCGGACAGGGAATCATGTATTATAGTGGGAAGATGCGCCGACTATGCTCTGGCGGATTACAAAAATGTAATGTCAGTATTTATTAACGCCGATATGGAAGCAAGAGCGGCGAGGATTATGGAGAGGAAAAATCTTACAAAGAAAGCTGATGTGGTGGATATTATAAACAAAACCGACAAAAAACGGGCAAGCTACTATAATTACTATACAAGCAAAAAATGGGGTGATTCCAAGAGCTATGATATATGTATAAACAGCAGTCTCTTTGGTGTAGACGGAACGGTAGACGTTCTTGCTGATATGGCAAAAAGGAAGTTTCATATATAGTTGACAATATTGCTTAAAAAATGTACAATTAACAAGTATTATTATAACCTGAAGATACATAAACGGGAGTAAGTGTAGAGTATGAAATCAAAAATAATAAATATTCTGCTTTTGATTATATTAATGTTATGCACATTTTATTTTCTGCTAAAGGACCAGGAGCTTGATGAGCTTTGGGCATGTATATTGTCAGCGGATAAAATGTGGCTTTTAGCAGGACTGGTGTGTATAATATTATTTATATGCTTTGAGTCAGTTATTATACATTATATTGTAAATGCTTTAGCATACTCTGTAAAACTTATACATTGTATAAAGTATTCCTTTATCGGTTTTTTTGTGAGCGCAATAACTCCCAGCTCAACAGGGGGACAGCCTGCCCAAATGTACTTTATGAAAAAGGATGGCATAAGCGTTTCCATATCCTCCCTTGTTATGATGGTTGTAACTGTAGCCTACAAGGCGGCGTTATTGTTTATTGCCTTTATTATGCTTATTGTTGAAAATGATTTTGTTATGTCTCATATAAAGGGCTTGGAATTTATACTTGTTTTTGGCATAGTGGTTAATGTTTTTGTGATAGTAGCGCTTATGCTTATTATATTTAAACAGTCCCTTGCCAAGCGGATATGCGGAAAATGTATTCTTTTTTTAGGCTCCCACAGGCTTATAAAAAAGCCGGATGAAAGGCTTAGAAAGCTTATTAACTCTATCAGCAAATATGACAGGGGGGCTGCTTTTTTAAAAAGCCATATGCGTATGTTTGTAAATATTTTTCTTATTACCTTAGTACAAAGAATGATGTATTTTTTAGTTACATACGCTGTTTACCGTTCCTTTGACCTGTCACAGGGCTCCGGCTGCAGTCCTTTTGAAATTATTACTTTACAGCTTATTATAACCCTTGCTGTAGACAATCTTCCATGGCCCGGAGGAATGGGAGTAAACGAAGGCATATTTATGATTTTTTTCACGGAAATTTTCACACCTGCATATGTTACCGCAGGACTAATGCTTACAAGAGGCTTTAATTATTATTTTGTCATACTGGCAGGAGGAATAGTTACGGCGCTGGCTAAGTTTATGAAGAGAAAAAATACTGATATTGATGCAAATACCGGCTCATTACAGTAAATCAGATAGATTGGAGTAAATTAACATGATTGGTTTTTATAATTATACCGTTATATTGACATATATTAGTCTTATTTCGTCGTTTATAGGTATTACGCAGCTTTTTAAGGGAAATTTTCTTTTCTCGGTATTCTGCCTTATTATTTCAGGAGGCTGCGATATGTTTGACGGTCCTGTGGCGAGAAGCTGCAAAAAAAGGACAGAACAGGCGAAAACCTTTGGTATACAGATAGACTCCCTTTGTGATTTAGTGTGCTTTGGCATCTTTCCCGCCATATTGAATTATTCTTATACTATAAGCATAAATGACAATCTTGCTATTCCCGCTGTGGCAGTAGGAGCGTTGTTTCTCCTTGGAGCCCTTATAAGACTTGGATATTTTAATGTCATGGAGCAGGAAAGGCAGCAAAATACTACTGAAAGAAGAGAATACTATCAGGGGCTGCCGGTTACATCCGTTGCACTGTTTCTTCCAATAGTATTTATATTCAGAAATATTTTTCCATTGACAGTGTATTCATATATATTAAATGTGTTTATGCTTGGAATGGCTGTTTTTTTTGTTCTTAATATTAAAATCAGGAAGCCTCACGGTCTGTACACCCTTGTCCTGCTTGCCATAAGCCTTGTCATGATTATGGTTTTGGCGTTGCAGGGGGCAGGAATTTTGCGCTTCTGATAATTTTATATTTTTTGAAAGGTCAGGTAAATAAATTATGATTTGCAAAAATCGTCTCGGAGACATTGTAAAGAAGGATAACTCACAGGATGCTATGCTTAAGAGCATATACGGCAATGTTTTTGGGCGGTTTTTTTTACGTATGGCAACCATGCCGGTTATCTCAAAAACAGCAGGCTTTTTTTTATCTACAGGCTTGTCACGCTTAATTATAAAGCCCTTTATTAAGTCAAACAATATTGATATGTCTGAATACAGGAAATGTAAATACAGGTCATACAATGACTTTTTTACCAGAGAAATCAAACCTGAAAAAAGACCTGTTGACAATGACTTAAGCGTACTTATATCACCGGCAGACGGAAGGGCTTCCGCCTATAAAATCAATTCCGATTCTGTTTTTAAAATAAAGGACAGCTATTACACTGTGGAAAGCATATTGAGGAGCAAATCCGGTGCAAAGCATTACAAGGACGGATATTGCGTTATTATTCGCCTATGTGTTGATAATTACCACAGATATTCCTATGTGGACAATGGAACATTAGGAAGCGTAAAGTTTATAAAGGGCGTTTTGCACACGGTAAATCCCGAGGCGTTAAACCATTATAATATATATAAGGAAAACTGCAGGGAATGTTCTGTTCTTAATACGGAGCATTTTGGAAAGATAACATGCGTGGAGGTTGGGGCTCTTATGGTGGGTAAAATCAAAAATCTTCACAATACAGGCTATAAGTTTAAAAAGGGTGAGGAAAAGGGCATGTTTGAGTTTGGCGGCTCAACAGTAGTATTGTTTATTGAAAAGGATAAGGTTGTCCTTGACGAAGATTTGCTTAAAAACACCATGGAGGGCTATGAGACGGCGGTAAATATGGGAGAGCATATAGGAAAGTGTCTGTAATATATTGTAATAAGCTATAACTTAAAATTTTTTAAATAAAAATACTTTTTATAAAGGAAAAAATACTATATAAAGGGGTAGGGTGATTATGAAGGAATGGCTATATAAGAATAAAAAAATAGCAGCATTTGCGTTATCTGTTATTCTTGCTATTGCAGCAATAGTCATCCTTTTATTATGCAATAAAGACAAAGGTGTGTCCCTAAATATTAATCCGGCTACGGAAAAAAGCGCAGCAGAAGATAGGGGAACTGAGAGTGAAAAAGGGACTAATTTAGATAACCATGATGAAAAAGAAAAAACAGAGTCTGGGGAAAACCTGAATACCGGTGAGGGGGATGAGATACAAAAATCCTCTGAGGATGAAGCTAAAACAATGACAGATGAGATTAAAGAAAATGAAAGCGGCAATCAGGATACAGTAAATAAAACAGAGGAAGAAACCTCAGACACTGGTATTTCATCCGGCAATAATATTGAGTTGCAAACAACAACAGCTTCATATAATAAGCAGCCGTCAGGAGAGCAGCAATATGCATTTAACCACCCGGGTATACTGCATACGCAAAGCTCCATTGAATATATGAAATATGCCATAGAAAATAAAATATCGCCAAATTACGATACGTGGCTTGAGCTTCTTAACTCACCTCTTTCAGGTACTGACTGGAGTCCAAGGGCAGTGGACACTATTGTACGGGGCGGCAATGGGGATAATGTATCAAGGCTGTATATAGATGTGGCAAGGGCGTATCAATGCGCATTAATATGGAAAATAAGCGGTGATGCAGCACATGGACAGACAGCCTGCAGGATATTAAACAGTTGGTCAGCAACGCTGAAAACTATAACAGGAAATGCTGACAGATATCTTGCTTCAGGTCTGTTTGGATATCAGCTTGCAAATATATCAGAGCTTATGAGGGAGCATCCTGATTTTAAGGTGGAGCAGATGCAGAATATGCTCTTAAATGTTTTCTATTATCCCTTAAACGAAAGATTTTTAGTTGGAAACCAATATGGCGCAGACCATAACGACGCATATATAAGCAATTACTGGGCGAACTGGGATTTATGCAACATGGCGTCAGCCATGGCTATAGGTATCTTTTGCGAAAGGCAGGATATTTACCATAAGGCGGTAAGGTATTATCAATCGGGATTAGGAAACGGCTCTTTATATAACGCCATACCGTATGTTTATAATGATGGAACTGCCCAGTGGCAGGAATCCGGCAGAGACCAGGGACATACTAATCTCGGTCTTGGGCTTATGGCGTGTATTTGTGAAATGGCGTGGAGCCAGGGTGATGATTTATACGGAATGTCCGGCAACAGGCTTTTAAAGGCGGCTGAATATGTAGCAAAATATAATAACGGAAATGATGTGGTATTTTCGGAATATGAATGGGGCTCAGGCAAAAAAGGAGATATTATGCATCATTATGAAATATCTCCGTCAGGAAGGGGTGAAATTCGCCCTATATGGAGCATGATATATAATCACTATTCAGGAAGAATGGGACTTGCAGCGCCGAATATTGAAAAACGTCTTGAGGCAGCGGGCTATAAGGAGTATGGAGCTGTGTCGGGAGGACATGCGACAACCTATGACCAGCCGGGCTGGGGCTCCCTTACATATGCGGGAAACACGGGAAAACAAGCTTTAGGAGATGATATTTCAAAGAATTTACCTGAGGGCACATACAGAATAATATCTAAGCATACAGGTAAAGCTCTTTCAACAGATGCAGCCGGAAAGCTATGCCAGCGAACGAAAGATGATAATGAACAGAATCAATGCTGGAAAATTACGTATTTAGGAGGAGGCGAATATAAGCTGGAAAACGAAGCTTCCGGAAAAGCTATGACCGTTGAGGGGTGTTCCTATAACAATGGTGGAATAATAATAACCTCAGATTATAGTGATAAAATAAACCAGAGATTTGCCATTCTTCCGGCAGATACGGGAAATTACAGGATAATAGCAGCTAACAGCGCAAAGGCCATAGATATAAAGGATTTCTCAAGTGACGATAATTGTATTATTTTTCAATGGAGATATGTACAGGGAAATAACCAGAAATGGATTTTGGAAAAAATCAGATGATTGTAAGCAATAAACTATATTTGATTATTTTTTTATTGCCTAAATATAAAATAAATGATAAAATATGTAAAGCGTCGGAAGTAATCCGGCTGCAAAATATATTATTAAGGAGACAATACATACTATGAAAACTAAGTTAGGCTTATCAGTTGAATTAACGTCAGCGTTATTTTTGTTTCTCTTATTAGGTACGGTTTTTGCAGGTTCAGGTCTGTTTATGTATGGGGCCATCGTACTTGGAGCATATGTACTTTATAAGGAGGAAGACCTTTTCCTGAAGGGAACGGTTATTAAGGGTGTGCTTTTAGTGATATTTGCTACATTCATTAACCTTTGCTTAGGATATTCTGACAATCTCATAGAGTTTATTAATTTCTTTATGGGTATTGCCAAGACTGATTACATTCGTGACGGTTTTGGTATAGTTAAATGGTTGCAGCTTATAGTTTCTACTGTTGAGAAGATTATTCTAATGTTACTGGCTATATTTGCGCTTAAGAAAAAAACAATTACCCTTCCTGTAATTGACAAACTTATCAACAAGCATTTACAGTAAGATTTACGGTAAGCATTCATGCCGGGAAATTATATTACTCCGAAAACGTCTTATCTGCAGGATAAGAATGTGAGTAGGAGTAATATATTTGGACATACAACTATTCGCAAAACGCAGGTTTTCCGAATAGTTGTATAAATTTAGAAGAAGCAGCTGCGATTCTAACAATATCAGAATAGAATAAAGGTAAATTAATAATATGAAATTACAACAATTATACAGTTACGTAAGACGCGCCATAGATGACTATAATATGATAGACGACGGAGATAAAATAGCCGTAGGTGTTTCCGGAGGAAAAGACAGCCTGACTTTATTATATGCGCTTCAAGGACTTATGAGATTTTATCCCAAGAAGTTTTCAATTACGGCTATAACCGTAGATTTAGGATTAGGCATCCAAAAGCTGGATGACATAAAAAATTTATGTAAACAACTAGGCGTAGATTATCATATTGTTGATACGGATATTGGAAAAATTATATTTGAGGACAGATTAGAGTCTAATCCGTGCTCTCTGTGCGCTAAAATGCGTAAGGGCGCGTTAAATGAAAAGGCCTTAGAGCTTGGCTGCAATAAAATAGCGTACGCCCACCACAGAGACGATGTAATAGAAACCATGCTCCTGTCCCTTATATATGAGGGCAGGTTTCATTGCTTCTCTCCGTATACATATCTTGACAGGACAGGTCTTTATGTTATAAGGCCTATGATATATATGAACGAATGTGACGTAATAGGCTTTCAGAATAAATCTAAGCTTCCTGTTGCAAAAAATCCATGTCCTGTTGACGGTCATACAAAGAGACAATATGTTAAGGATTTATTGCAAAAAATCAATAAGGAAAATCCCGGTGTTAAGGACAGATTTTTCAGGGCAATTAAATGCGGAAAGCTTGAAGGCTGGACTATGGAGGAATAATAAGACATGCCAAACGATGCAAATACATATTATGAAGAGGTAAGCCGCCAGATGATTAAGGAACAGCGGAAAATTCTTGAGCAGCTTCCAAAATTTGTAACAGAGTTTTTCAGGGGAATAGACGCCACTACTGCCCCAAGGACAAGAGTAGGCTATGCGAGGGATATAAAGCTTTTTTTATATTTTCTTTCTAAAACTCATCCTGATTATAAAGATAAGAAGCTTAAAGACATACCGCTCTCCCTTCTTGACGAGCTTCAGCCGGCTGATATAGAAGAATATATGGAGTTTCTTAAGCTTTATACTGATGAGGAGGGCAACGAAATTTCAAACTCTGAGTATGGCATAAAGCGTAAAATGTCTGCGCTTCGTGTTATGTATCAGTACTTTTATTCACGTGAGCGTATACATAATAATCCGGCGTCTATAGTTAATATGCCCAAGCTTCACAGACGTGAAATTGTCCGTTTTGATGAAAATGAAATGTATGATTTTCTTGATAAGGTTGAGATGGGAACAAATCTTACATCACGTCAGCTTGCAAGCCATGAGAAAACAAAAAAAAGAGACCTTGCAATGATGACGCTGCTTTTAGGTACAGGAATGCGTGTATCAGAGTGCGTTGGGTTGAATATTGATGATGTGGATATAAACAGCGCTTCTCTTCGTATTATAAGAAAGGGAGGAAACGTTGACATAGTGTATTTCGGATATGAGGTTGAGGATAAGCTTTTAGAGTATATGGATGAGCGTGATGAAATTGTTGCCTTAGAAGGGCACGAAAAAGCATTGTTTCTTTCGTCACAAAAAAAGAGAATATCTGTCAGAGCCGTAGAAAAAATGGTAGAAAAATATTCACGTATAACCGATACTACAAAGCATATAACGCCGCATAAGCTTAGAAGCACATACGGCACACAGCTATATCGTGAAACGGGAGATATATATCTTGTAGCCGACGTTTTAGGTCATAAGGATGTAAATACAACAACCAAGCATTATGCCACCGTCAGCCAGGACAAGAAGCAAAATGCAAGAAATAAAGTAAAATTAAGGGATAACGAATAATATTATAAATGAATATGAGATTTCTTTCATATATACATATATATTTATATTATATAATGTATTATTTGATGGTAAGCTTTTGCAGTATATTGTTTATTCTTTCCGTGCAGTCTGATTTTCTATAGACCTGCTTTCGCCATGAATCAGACAACGGAAAGTATACCCCGTCTTTGGCAGATGTACCTAAATCCCACTGCCCATTCTCATCCTTATTTATATTAAGCCACTCTGTAATAAATTGCAGCTTATACTTTGCCTGAGGATAATTTAACAATAGTTCAACCGCCGCTAAGTAACGGCTTGTTCTTTTGGAAGCAAAGGTTTCAGGAAGTATATTTATAGGGTTTTCGTAAATATAATAAATACCTTCACGCCTTTTAATATAATAATCCAATAAAAGGCTTTCGGTTTCCGGTGTCAAAACTCCATGCAGCAATGCAGCATGATAAAACATACCAAAGCCTGTTTCAAAGCCGCTTTTAGGTTTTCTTCCAAATTGGGCGGTAAATGATTCAATATCGTCATTTTTGTTATACCGGCCGCTTTTAAATGACCGCTCTGCTATTAATGCCCACTGCTTTGCAATATTTAAAGCAATTTTATTTTCAGGCTCAAAAAGTCTTATCCATGCAGAAAGCATAAGCTTTTCAAAAAGCGCCCAATCATGTGTTTTTTCAGAATAATCATCAATTTTTTGTCTGCCCTTTACACATAGGCACATTCGTTCCAACACAGCTTGAATCGGCTCGTCTTCTTTAGTATATCCCAAAATCCGCAGTCTTCGAATAGCCTGTTCTGTTGTTATTGATTTATTATTTACAGGTTTACTTAATGTGTGAAAATTCCCCCACATACCGTCATTATTTCTAAGTTCAAGAATTTGTCCTGCCCACTTGCCTGTTTTATAGTTCATGCATAACCTCCTATATTAAATTATAAACATTTTTAATATGCGCAGGCTGAGAAGCCTCATTTTCATTTTTCTATTTTATTTAATTTTATCACATCATTAACAGTACCGGCAAGTAAGTTCCAACTAAAGTTATAATTTGTTAATCATCTATGTATCTAAAGTTATACTATAATCTTATATATGATAATCTATACATCTTATATACATGGTATCTATTCAGCCTGATTAACGAAGTAGGATACTACAATGTAACTTCCGCTTTTAATACTATCACATTCAAGCCTGTTTATTGACTTAAGCTCCTCAATATACTCAGGAATGGTATACAGGCTGCTGTCATAATACTCTTTGGCTATATCCCACAAGGTATCGCCATATTCTATCATAATGCTTTTATAGCGCTTTTCTTTCTCTATCCCGTCTCCCTGAGCTGTTACAGTGTTTATTATTATAATGGCAGATATTACTATAATGGCAGATGTAAGAGCTGCAAGCATCTTCCTTTTAAAAAGTGTAAGCTGTCTTTGCCTTTTAAGCTCAAGGCTTATCATGTTTCTTCTGATTTGTTCTTCCTCTGCATTATATGTATGGTCTTTATATTTCAGGTTATTATTCATATTAAATACCTCTCTTCCGTAATTTTCCAAAAGAACTGTTGTTCTGTGTAGTATATTATAATATACGAACTAATGTTTGTCAATACAAAAACGAATTTATGTTCGGAAAATTTGTTCGAGAAACTGCTTGCAATCCGAACAAACGTATGGTATTATAATTGTAATAATTATAGAAAGGTGGTTATCATATGCCAAATGGAAAAATTACTGCTAAACAGCAGGAAATATTAGAATATATGAAAAAAGAGATTTTAAGCAAGGGGTATCCCCCTTCAGTACGTGAAATTTGCGATGCAGTCAGCCTTAAGTCCACTTCATCTGTTCACGCCCATTTAGAGACGCTTGAGAAAAACGGATATATAAGACGTGACCCAACTAAGCCAAGAGCTATAGAAATATTGGATGATGAATTTAATCTTACAAGACGTGAGGTTGTAAACATTCCTATTATAGGAGAGGTTGCAGCCGGACAGCCGTTGCTTGCCGTAGAAAATATAAAGGATTATTTTACTATTCCTGTGGAATTTATGCCAAAAAATGAATGCTTTATGCTTGTCGTTAAAGGCGAAAGCATGATAAATATAGGAATTTTAAACGGAGACATGATACTTGTTGAAAGGCGCCAGGATGTGAGAAACGGAGAAATTGTTGTAGCCTTGGTAGATGATTCTGCTACTGTTAAGACATTTTACAAGGAGGATGGGTATATAAGACTCCAGCCGGAAAATGACACTATGGAGCCGATTATTGTACAGACTTGTGAGATATTAGGAAAGGTTATAGGATTGTACAGGCAGATGATGTAAAGCGGAGGATGTGAATCTGCGCTAATGCTATTAAAAAGGAAGCTTCTATAAAAACATGTATTTTTCTTATAGAAGCTTCCTTACTTTACTTGATAAACCCTCCTTTGCGGGGTTGATTTTATATTCTATTCTATCGGAAGCTCAACAGCCCTTCCGTCTCTCCATATTCTCTCCAAATCATAAAACAGCCTGTCCTCCTGATTGAATACATGAATAATAACATCCGTATAATCCATGAGTATCCAGTTGGCAGTATTATAGCCCTCAGTCTGCTTAGGCTCTATACCCTCCTTTGAAAGCTCGGAAAGAACATTATCACTTAAGGCCTGAACCTGATTTTTATTTGTACCTCCCGCTATAATGAAATAATCTGCTATAACTGAAATTTCACTAATATCAATAACCTTAACATTTATTGCTTTTTTATCCTCAAGGGCTGCAACTGCCCTTTTCGTTATTTCTAAGGCTGTCACCTGTTCATTCTCCTTTCCTTCTGCTTCTCCTCCAGCTCATTTCTAAGATAATTATATGCGTCAAGCGTAGTGTTGTCTATAATTCCGTCAGAGGATAATATATATGAAATAGTATCGTCAAAAATCATAAGCATGGCATAATCTATATCCTGAAAGGCTTCCACCCGGATTTCGTCAAGACGGGGCGCCTTGTCTCTGCCGGGCTCAATATAGTCTGCTACAAATACGATTTTTTCAAGCATTTTCATATCCGGCTTGCCGGTAGTATGGTATTCTATTGCGCTAAGTATTTCCTTATCCTTTACGCCATATTCCTTTTTAGCAATATATGCCCCAAGCTTTGCATGAAGAAGATAGGAAAGCTTTTTTTCCGTATCGCTTATGGGAAGCTTATATTTTTTACATAAGTCAAGCTGCTTATCATCCGAAACATTCTTAGCACAATCATGAAGCAGACCTGCTATACGAGCCTTATAAATGTCGGCGCCGTATCTCATTGCAAGTGAAGCTGATGTAAATTCTACGCCAAGAGAATGTTCAAAACGGGACTTCTTTAATTCATCCTTCAGTCTGCTCCTTATTTCCATTAATTCATTTCTTATGGCCTTATCCATATAAAAATCACGCCTTTCTATTATTCCTTCAAATCATATTATGCAGATTTAAACAGTTTATACTAAACATATAATCGGTTATATTTTATATATTCTTCCACCTTTAACGGCAGCATATCCCTAACGGAAAAATTATTTTTTATATTATTTCTTATGGCTGTGGATGATATTGGTATGCCTTCGGTTTTTAAAAGTCTTATATCTGCGCCAAATTTACTTTTCAAATATGAAGCATGCTTAATAACGGCACATTCATCCATATCATTTCTTACGGCGGCTAAAATTACAGCTTTCTCCATAATAATCTGCGGCATATACCACTTCTCTATATCACGGAGGGAATCTCCGCCCATAATAAAATAAAACTCATCGTCCGGATATTCATTTTTTAACAAGGTAAGGGTTTCCGCCGTATATACATATCCGTCTCTCTTAAGCTCATAATCGGAAAATTCAAGCTTGTCACGGTAATCACATATAGCCAGCTTTATCATATCAATACGCCTGTTTATATTAAGAATATCTGAAGCTGCTTTATGTGGAGGAGCAGGTGATACCATTATCCACACCACATCTAAATTATACTGCTCATATGCGCTTAATGCAAGCGTCAAATGTCCCCTATGAATAGGGTTAAATGTGCCCCCTAAAATACCTATCCTATTCTTCATATTTTGAATTCTCTTTTGCCTGCTTAAATAATACAATTTTTCTTCCGATAACGGTAATAACCTCCGACTGCGTCCTGTCTCCAAGCACTGCAGCCACAGAGCTTACATCGTCAAGGCAGTTTTTTAAAACATTTATCTTTATAAGCTCTCTTGCATCTAAGGCTTCCCTTATGGATTCCGTTATCTCCGGCGTAACACCGGACTTTCCCACATGAATAATACAGTCCATGGTCATAGCCTGGCCTCTGAGATACGCGCGTCTTTTGCTGTTCAAAATAATTCACCCTCCTCCTGATAAAATATAAAATTTTCAATATAGTAAAAATTATAGTAATAAAAAACTTCGTAAACAATATCACATTTTTCGATTTTAGACGACACTTTTTTATTTATAGTAATCAAATTCATGCCCATATATTCTCACAGTGTCTCCGTCTTTTATGCCTAATGCCTCAAGCTCATCCAGTATACCGTTATCCTTCATAAATTTCTGAAAAAACATAAATCCCTTTTCAGCCTCAAGGTTAGTATAACCCAGCATTTTTTCTATGCGTGGACCTTCTATATAAAATAGGCCCTCTGTATCCTCATCCTTTGTCACTGTGTACGGCTCCTCCGGATTGTCTAAATATTCGTCAGGGAAATATTCTCTTTCAAAAACCACAGGCTTGTCATCCATGGTTTTTAAAATATCATTTACAGCATACAAAAGCTCTCTTACTCCACTGCCGCTTACGGCGGATATAGGAAAAACCTTAATGCCCTTTGGCTCAAACTCATTGCGTATATCATTTAAAAATGATTCTTTTTCATCATATACGGCATCCATTTTATTGGCTGCAATTATCTGGGGCTTATTTAAAAGCTCTGTGTTATAAGCCTCAAGCTCAGCATTTATAGTATTAATATCCTCTATTGGATTTCTTCCCTCCACGCCTGCGGCGTCTACCATATGAATAATGAGCTTTGTTCTCTCTATATGCTTTAAAAACTCATGTCCAAGTCCAACGCCCTCACTTGCTCCCTCTATAAGCCCCGGAATATCTGCAATTACAAAGCCGTTATGGTCATCTAAATCTACCACCCCAAGATTTGGATTTAGGGTAGTGAAGTGATAATTAGCTATCTTTGGTTTAGCATTAGTCACTCTTGAAAGGAAGGTGGACTTGCCTACATTAGGAAATCCAACAAGACCTACATCGGCTATAACCTTAAGCTCAAGAATAATCCAAAGCTCCTTTGACGGTTTTCCCGGCTGGGCATACTTTGGAACCTGCATGGTTGCCGTGGCATAATGGGAATTTCCCTTGCCGCCCCTGCCGCCCTTTAATATGACCTCACGGACATTGCCTCCTGACATATCTGCTATAATTTTTCCGCTTTCGGCTTCCTTTATAACAGTACCCTCAGGAACCTTTATAATTAAATCCTCGCCGTCTTTTCCATGGCATTTCTGCTTTCCCCCTTCTTCTCCGTTACCTGCCACATATTTTCTCATATGTCTAAAGTCAGTAAGGGTATTTAATCCTTTATCCACCTCAAATATAATATCGCCGCCACGGCCTCCGTCGCCACCGTCAGGTCCGCCGGCTGCCACAAAAAGCTCCCTTCTGAAGCTGACATGTCCGTCGCCGCCTTTTCCTGACTTTATAAATACCTTTGCACTATCTGCAAACATAGCACACCAAACCTTTCACAAAAAAGGCTCCAACCTGTAAAAGATTGAAGCCTGTAATTTTAATTAATAATGTATACTTATTCACCTACCGGGTAGATAGAAACCTGCTTCTTGTCTCTGCCCTTTCTCTCAAATCTTACAACACCGTCAACTAATGCATATAATGTATCATCTCCGCCGATACCTACATTTGTTCCCGGATGAATCTTTGTGCCGCGCTGTCTGTAAAGAATGTTACCTGCCTTAACAAACTGTCCGTCAGCTCTCTTGGCGCCAAGTCTCTTTGATTCTGAGTCTCTGCCGTTCTTTGTAGAACCAACACCCTTTTTATGAGCGAATAACTGAAGGTTCATATTTAACATAAGGTTACACCTCCTTGAATAATATCTTTAAATAATCATTGCCGCCATATTCCTCGCAAATACCCTTTAGACCAAGAATAAGGGAATTAATAAGCAGCTGTCCCTTTTCACTTACATCACTGCCTGAAAAAGAAAAGGTAAGTAATCCGGTTTTCTCCTCTACATCTGCCGACGCTTTGTCATCTGTGAAAGCTTCTATAGAATTTACCGTATTTATGGCTAAAGCTGAAACGCTTGCGCACACTATATCGCTTCCATACTCGGCATAATCGGCATGTCCCGTAAGGGAAAAACCTCTCCAAATGCCCCTGGCATCCTTAAAAAAAGTTGCAGTAATCATATATTAGGCGTTAATCTTTGTAATCTTAACTGCCGTATACTGCTGTCTATGACCGTTTTTCTTGTGATATCCGGTTTTTCTCTTGTACTTGTAAACGATAATCTTTTTACCCTTTACAGTGTCAATAACGTCTGCCTCAACTGTGGCTCCTGCAACCGTTGGAGTACCAACCTTTACATCGTCGCCGCTCACAAGAAGAACCTTATCAAAGGTATAAGTCTCACCGGCCTGAACGTCAAGCTTTTCAACCTTAACAATATCGCCCTCTGAAACCTTATACTGCTTTCCACCTGTTGCTATAACTGCGTACATCTTAAGTACACCTCCTTATATATTCAATAAATTGAACAATACTCGCCAGCTTTGGTGTTATCATAATATATGCAAAACGCTGCATTAGATAATGCTTATAACCTCGCTGTGCGGCACACTAAAACAGTTTAATATATTTAGAATATTTTGTCAACAGAAAAATCAAAAAAGATACAGGAAAAAGATACAGGATTTAACCTGTATCTTTTTAATAAGCTTTCTAAAAATATCACAAAGTAAATTTTATTAGTCTGCCTTAAATTCCTTCTCCCAAATAAGAGTATCGTCATAATCATAGTATCTGATTACTACTGAAGGGTCCTCTACATCTATATACTTTGTAAGCTGAGAACAAAGAGATTTGAACTGTGATTCGTTATTCTTCATTGCGCCGTCAAAATACTCCTTAGCGTCATCAAGTGTAAAATCATCATCAATTAACTTCTCATCAGTATATTTGTAAGTATATACAAGCTTATCTCCCTCGCCGGTTATTTCCATAGACATACCCTGACCTTCATACTGAGCCATCTGCTTCTTAATCTCGGCCTGGAATGTAGGGTCGTTTACATAGTCCTTAATGCTTGCATACTGCTTGCTGCTTGACTGCTTTTTAGTTGTCTGCTGTGTTGCCGGCTTTTTGCCTGTATCTTTGTCATCATCGCTTCCACATGCACCTAATGAAAATACTAAGCCAATCATTGATACACAAATTAATAATTTTGCTAATTTCTTTTTCATACAATTATCCTCCAAATATATTTATGTTTACAATTATGTAACAAAATATATTTTACTACTTGCAATTTCCATTGTCAATATAATTCTGTCACAACATATATTTTATTATTCCGCTACAACATACACATTATTTCCTAAATCATAGCCGTCTGTTATTGTATTATCCTTACACCAGACAACGCTTAAAGCTGAAAGCTCCTTAAGGGGAGCAAGGCTTGATATATAGTTGTCGCTTACGTCAATCACCTCAAGATAAGGCAGATACTGAACAAAGTCAAGATTTATAATGCCGTCGCCTGCTATATATAGTTCAGCTAAATAAGGAAATTTCTGAAGGAAAAAGCCTAACCCTTCATTTATATCAACCTTTGTCCCGTTCAGGACATCTATATTGCCGTATTCATTTTGTCCGTACTCCATAACAACAATATTATTCATACTTAAAACCTCAAGATTTTCATTGCCCTGTATATTTGAAAAATCAATACATACGCTGCAATCATCCATATACAGCTCATATAATGTAGGAATATCAAATATCTCGCCTATATCTCCAACTACTTTCGTATTGCTTATATCTAAGCATTCAAGAGACGGCAGGTTTGTAAGCGGAGTCAGATTTGTTAAAAGGGAAGACGAATCATTTATCCTTATATAATATAAATCCGTAAGGTGGGACAAATCTGGCAGCGTAGAAAGACTGCACCTTTTAAGGTAAAGCTCTGAAACATTATTAAGGGTGCTTAAAATCTCTAAATCATACACTCTCTCCAGCGTAAGCGTTTCAAGTCTTACATTTTTGGATAAATCAGGCATAGCGGCGTCGCTGCCTGCGCATAAGCTTAATTCCGTAAGGTTCGTAAACTCACCTATAACAGAATAATCCTTCACATTATAATTTTCATTCAGACACAGTTTTGTAAGAGAGTTTTTATATTTTGCAAGGGGAGCTATATCTATTATCTTGCTTTGCTTTAATGAAAATTCCTTAATATTGTTAAGCTTATCCAAGAAGCTTAAATTCTTAATTGAGTCTGACGTTACATCAAAAACCTCAAGGGAGGAAAGATATGTAACCGGCGTAAAATCAGTTACGTTTTTTGCATTATCAAAGCATAGATACTTAAGCTTTGAAGCCTGCTTTAAGTCAGATATATCAGAAAGATATGAGGATTTTATATAAAGCTGCGTAAGGTTTTTGAAAGAATCAATGCCCTCAAGACTCCTGACATAAAAATTCTCATATGAGCCCAAAGATACAATATTATCAGGATTTGATATAATAATTGCCAAATCCTTTATAGTGTTATCGCTGAATACTCCCTTAAGATTTTTAAGGTTTTTAATGTCTGCTAACTTAAGCGTCGTATCCACGTCAATATACTGAAGGCCTCTAAAGCAGCTTAAATCCTTTGTTGAATATGACGAATCAAAAAGATAAAAGCTGCGCATGGTTCCGTCGGCAAGACCGCATTTAAGTTCTTTGTCATCCCTGTTAATTCTTATGGAAACAATAGTGTTTATTTCCTCCTCCGTTACCTTATTATAATCCTTATTAAAAATATTCTCTAATAAATTACGATATAATTCTGATTCAGGATATGAAAATTTATCACTGTCCTTTTCCGGATTATTATTCTGACTACCGTTTACACTATTGTTTCCCTGTGTAAATCCGTATGTGGGAAATGTAATGTTTTCATAGGAATAATCATATTTATTGTCATAATCGAAAAAATTCAGTAAGGAGAATATTAAGGTGCCCCAAAAAATCAATATAACTGCCCATATTATTATTCCCTTCATGGATTTATTGCTTATAGGCTCCATACCCTTGGCTTTTTTTCCGGAGGACATTGACGTCATATGGTCATTGTTATAATTAAACATGCTGGAAGGAGCAGTATTATTTTGCTGGCTATTATATATATTGCCTTCAGCATTGTTTGCTGCCGTATTGCTTACTGTGATATTGCTGCCTGCTGCATCAGGCATAATGCTGTAGCCGCAGCTTGGACACATAAGCTTTCCGTACATTGGCTGTAATTTTTCCCCGCACACGGGACATTTCTTTTTATTTTTTTTCATAATTCACACCTCTCGCCTTATGCTTACGAATAAAATCTAAACCATTTTCCATCCAAATAAAGTCTTTTTAAAATGACGTTTGTTTTCTATAACTCTCGGATGATTTGGAAACCGGTCAAAATATTTCATTCCACGGGAAATATCCTGAGGTACCCCCAGACCGTAACAGTATATTTCGCCAAGACCTATTGCATTCAGGGCGTCGGCAGTATACTTTGAAAAGATTTCCCTTGCCTTCTCATAATTTACAGGCGTTCCAAGACCTTTAAGATAGCATGTGCCAAGCATATCTGAGCCCCAGTCATTTTCATTGTAAATCTCAGACAAAAGCCTGAATACCCTGTTATAGTCAGTCTGTACCCCCTCGCCGCCGTAAAAAAGAATTTCGCTTATACGGTTTTTTGCTCTTATAGACTCAGGGTCATACTTAAGCTCACTTTCAAAATATTCAAGAGCCTTAGGGAGATTAACTCCCATTTTTCCGTTATATGTATACATCATTCCAAGATAATAGTTTACATATTTATCGCCGTGTAAAAGCGCGCGCTCGTACATTTCCACAGCCTCCATGGGATTTTCCTTTTCTATTTCCTGTCCAACCTGACGTTCAAAAGCGCCTATTTTCATATCTGCGCCTATATGCCTTAATTCAGACGCCCTTTTTTCATTGACTGGTATACCGTAATCTCCTGACGTAATAATATTTATAAGATTCTGAATCCCAAGCCCTAACCCGTTGGCTATACACTTTTCGTATAATTCAACAGCCTTGTACATCCAGCCCTGAACCATGCTTAAATTCACCTCTGCATCTGGTATATTAAGCATTTTTATACAGTCGCCGTAATAGTAGGCGTTTGCAATCATATACTGGCAGAAAACCTCTCCGGAATATGCCATTTCCTCAACCTTATCCCATATTTCACGGAGGGAGGTAAATGGAGGATATATGAACGTACCGTTTTTAGGCTCAAAGCCTCCCACTCTCATTGCTCCAAACATTGCTACCGGACTTCCGTATTCCAAACCCTTATTAAGCCATTCAAATCCAAGCTCATCATCCTCAGGAAAGCCAAATATAGGATTTACAAAGGACGGACCAAAATAACAGCGGGCAAGAAAAAAGCATGCGTCGCCATCCTCCTCATTTGCTGCCTCCGTAAGAAGCCGCAGCGCCTTTTCCCCGTTTCCTGACCAGGGATTAATCCAAATATTGTTTATTGCAAAATCAACTCTGTCATCAAAAATTCTACCCATTTTTATACCTCCGTATCAGTATGCATTTTATCCTTTATATGATATTTCTCTTTAAGCATTAATTCTTCTAAAACATATTGCTGCGAATCTTTACCCTGTCACGGGTTTTTCTTCTTGTTATCTCCATAAGCATAAGCTTTGTAAAATCCACCACATTTGTATGTATTTTATCCATGCATGTATATTCAATCATTGCATTCTTAAGCCTTTCCCGGCTTTCGGCCGTTTCCATATCTATAAAATCAATAATAATTATACCTGATATATTTCTAAGAGATAAAAGCCTTGCTATCTCCTTTGCAGCCTCAAGGTTAATTGCCAAAAAGGTTTTTTCCTTATCCCTTCCCTTGTCGCATTTTCCTGAATTTACATCTATTACCGTCATGGCCTCCGTGTAATCTATAATCAGATAGCCTCCTGATTTAAGCCATATTTTTCGGCTTGTGATATCATCAAAAACCCTTTCAAGGCTGTACAGCTTATATAACGGAAGCAGCCCGTCGCTGTAAAGCTTAAGGAGTGGTTTGTCGCCGTCTGAATTATTATCCTTAAAAAGTCCTGTATCATAAAGCATATTATATATTATTTTATCGTCTGTGACAATAAGGTCATTGCCGTCATAATCCATATCCCGTACTAATGACATAAACCCTGTATCAGCCTCGTAAAGAAGAAAATTTTTTGTCCTTGTAAATGCATTTCTGATAAGCGTATTATATTTATCAATAAGGTAATCAAGCTCTGAAAAAATCTCATCCACAGGTACGGTATATGCGTTTGTTCTTATTGTAATATCAATTTCAAAGGTATATGAATTATCTGTCATATGCCTCATTAAAAGAGCCGTTAAGCTTTTTTTATAGCCGTTATCCCTTATCTTCTTTGAAAAGCCTATATTACCGCCGCCGTGGCTAATCGCCACGTATCTTCCTGAAAGCTCAAATTTTGTGGTGCAGACAGGATTTTTAGTTTTTACTCCCTCCTTGGAAATTTGTATAATAATTCTGTCGCCGCAGCAGATTTTATCAGTATTTTTTTTGTTTAAAAACACAGGCTTTACGTTTTGTGAAAGATGTAAATAAGCCTTTTTTCCCTGTTCATATTCTACAAAGGCGCAATTAATGTTTTTTACAATGTCATTAACGTAGCCTACGTATATATTGCCGAGAACAGACTTTTCATCATCATAAAAAACATCGCATTTTACGGCGGTATCATTTGAAAACAGACAATATGCCACTCCGTTATTTACTCTGGTAATAACTGTTTTTTTATTCATAGCTTCCTCACATGTGTTAATTATATTATATCATCCCCAAAGGCTTCCAATGGAATATAACCCTTGTCATTTATTCCGTACACCTCAAGCCTTGTGTAAATAAATGTAAAGGGAGGCGGCTCAAAATTAATATATTTACAGAAGGCCTCCATTACAAGCTCCGGCTTAATATTTGTGACGCTTCCGCAGGACAGCCTTATTGTTAATTTTTCGTTGTCACCTCCAAATTTATATATATAAGGCTTTATATCCGTTTCAATTTGGCTTTTCTTCGTTTCCTTAAGGACTGTTATTTTATCCGATGAATTTATAAACAATGTAAATTCCCTTAAAAAATCAAAGGAAACAGGTCTTTTGCCCTCTCTTAATTCAATCATATAGTCGGCGGCCGCCACGCTTGCCATGGCATTTCCCGCATTGTCTGAAAGCCTGCGGTAGCTTAATATCTCCAAATCATCTACATTTGCGTCATTCATGCGTTTAATGGCTTCTCTTGACGAGAACGTGGAATTTACCTCAATATCCACATATTCGCCCTCGCTTAACATTCCTACTCCAAGGGGCTGCGCAAAGGATAGCTTCTGGTGGGGATTAAAGCCTTCAGAATATGCAATATCTATGCCGGCGCGTCGTATAAGCTTTTGAAAATATCTCATTGTATCAAGATGCCCCACAAATTTTAAGGAGCCTCTCTTTGCAAACTTAATTCGTATTTTCATAACATACACCTCCCCCAAAGGCTTTAGCTCCGCAGCCTGAGCACTGAATACGGCAGTTTGGAGTAACCTGCTCTTTATAAGCCCGCTCCCATTCCCGCCTTAAAAAGCTTTTTGAAACTCCTGTGTCTATAAAGTCCCATGGAAACAATTCATCAGGCTCCCGCTGCCTTGTAGTGTAAAAGTATAAGTCTATTCCTGCATCTAAAACAGCCTTCATCCATTTTTCATTTACAAAGGAATCCCCCCACGCATCGTATATGCAGCCGCTATTATAGGCATTAAGAATAACCCTTGACACACGTCTGTCGCCCCGCGCCAAAAGTCCCTCTATAACGGAAACATCAGCCTCGTGCCAGTTATATTTCATGCTTTTTTTGTTAAGCATTTCCTTAAACTTATCATTAACAACCTTTGCCCTGTTTAAAAATTCCTCCTTAGTACACATGGACGCCCACTGAAAAGGCGTAAAGGGCTTTGGAATAAAAAATGAGGAGCTGGCGGTAATAGAAATTTTACTGTTTCTTTCCGACTTTGGAATTTCATAATATTTTTCTGCAATTTTTTCCGATAACAGCGCAATTCCTTCCATATCCTCCCTTGTCTCCGTGGGAAGTCCAAGCATAAAATAAAGCTTAACCTTATTCCAGCCGCCCTTAAAGGCAAGGCCGCAGCCTGTTAATATATTTTCCTCTGTCAGTCCCTTATTAATAACGTTTCTAAGCCTTTGCGAGCCTGCTTCAGGAGCAAAGGTAAGACTGCTTTTCCTTACATCCTGGACCTTGCTCATAATATCAAGGGAAAAAGCGTCTACACGTAAGGACGGAAGGGAAATATTTACTCCCTTTCCCTTATATTCTTCTATGAGAAACAAAAGCAATTCATTAAGCTTAGAGTAGTCGCTTGAGCTTAGAGAGCTTAGGGAAATCTCATCATGTCCGGTGCTTTCAAGCATCTTTTTTGCCATGCTTTTAAGATAATCTACGTCCCGCTCCCTTACCGGTCTGTATATCATTCCCGCCTGACAAAATCTGCAGCCACGTATACAGCCCCGCTGGATTTCAAGAACTACCCTGTCCTGAGTTGCCCGTATAAAGGGAACGAGAGGCTTATCGGGATAGAAGGTATTGCTTACGTCCATGACAATTTCCTTTTTTATGGTTTTAGGAATACCTTCTTCCGCAGGCGTAAAGGATTTTAATGTGCCGTCTTCATTATACGAAACGTTATAAAACCTTGGAACATATATGCCTGAAAGCTTAGCAGCCATTCTTAAAAAATCCTCACGGCTGCCGCCGTTATCACGGTTTTTTCTGTAACATTCAATAAGCTGCTGATATCTTGTCTCTCCTTCACCTATATAAAAAATGTCAAAAAATTCTGCTATAGGCTCCGGATTATAGGTGCAGGGACCGCCTCCTATAACTATGGGCGAAGTCTCGTCACGCTCTGCAGCAATAAGGGGAATACCGCTTAAATCAAGGATTTGAAGAATATTTGTGTAGCACATTTCATACTGTATGGTGATTCCAAGAAAATCAAAATCCTTTACAGGCTGCTGTGTCTCCAAAGCAAAAAGCGGAATATGGCGCTCTCTCATTATCTTATCTAAATCATGCCAGGGAGAATATACTCTCTCGCAGTACACTCCCTCCATTTTGTTGAACATATCGTATAAAATCTGTATGCCAAGATGAGACATGCCTATCTCATATACATCGGGAAAACACATACAGAAACGTACGTCTATATCCTTTAGATTCTTTCTTGCCATATTTACTTCATTTCCGATATATCTGGCAGGCTTGTCTATGCTAAGCAGTATCTCGTCAGAAAGGGCAAGCCTTCTTTCAGTATTATTATTCAAACTGACCTCCATTTCGAGAACGTATACGTTCTAATATGTCTTATAGATTATAACGGGAATATCGTTTGGAATCCTGTCATATATAATTTTTGCCGAATCCGGCGGTATATATATGGAGCCATGGGTTCCGTTATATAAGTATGTTGTCTTGCCAAAATCATTTCTAAAATCACATGATATAAGCCCTATATTTGAATCTGCGTCATTTCCGTAAAAAACCATCCAATAGCCTACAGTTCTGTTAAAATACGGCCTGTTAAAGGTATAATTGGTAAACATAAAACGCATGCGGTAAATTCCCGTAGGGGTAGGATTTTGATTTCCTCCGCTTATAATATCACATTCCGTTATAAGCTCACCCTCCCTGTAACAGAAAAGATGCTGCTTTAAAAGACTTATTTCTATATATGTATTGCCTAAATCGCTGTTATTTTCCTCGGTTCCATGGGTAGCTGCAGTCTGGAGATAGTTAAGCTCTCTTGTGACATCCTTGCCGCTCTTAATATTTTCTACGATTGCCTCTGCCTCCTTACCCTTAGATACCCACCAGCCGTAATCGCCTCCTGAAAGCTTTATTTCGTTTCCATAGGAATTTTTAAAGCTGCGTGTCTGTCCCATGGTTTCAACCTCTTTGGCTATATCCGCAACAAAGGCTTCTATAGCCTCCATGTCAAACACTATATTCAAATCAGAGTCAACGCTCATCCATTTGCTTATGTATGTATCGTCGATTACAACAGGGGTAAGCTCATCATTAAAGGTAAGGGTGATTTTAACTCCCGCATACTTATTGAGATTATTTACAAGCTCTGTGTATACACTGTCCTCCGTGTCATCGGCAGACACAAGGTAGCAGCCTGAAGCCTCCAAATCTAAAGTTCCTGTAAGCTTAGTAACAGCTTCCCTTATAAGTTCTTTTGTTTTTTCCGTGTCAAGCCTTGTTCCCGGATTAACAGCGCCTACGGTATACGCACCGTTCTCATATATTATGTCAGGGGGCGCGGCATCTGTCATTTTACTTTCGTCAAGACATTCCAGTGAGAGAAAACGGGCGCTTAACAACGCTTCGTCATATTCTGCTGTAGATGACGAGGTATTGGAATCGATATACGTATGTGTTCCTTTTATATTAAAAAGCCATTTATAAGGATTTTGCTCCTCTAAAAATGGGGAGGCGTTAAAATCCTCAAGCATTTTAACGCCTGCATCCTCGGCGCTTATATGCTCAATCTTTCCATTCCGTTCCTTTATTTCAAGATAGTAGGTTCTTGCGCGGTTTTTAAAGACTGCGGCCGCCTCGTCGGCAGTCATAAAGGATACGTCGACGCCGTTAATTGTGCTTCCCATAAAAAAATGATATTGAAAATATACGGAAACTGATAAATAAATAACAGTCAACAGTATGACAATCACTGCCGCCGCTATAATAAAAGGTTTTTTATTCCGTTTTTTCGACGCTTTTTCATGAGTCTTTTCTGTTTCCCTTTCATCTTTCATTTAAACTCTCCCCCTTTTATTTAAGATGACCCTTTGCTATGCCAAATTTCCTCCCCTCCAGCAGATATTTTTTTAAATTACGCTGCAGGGCTGTTCCATCAGGCAGCTCCCCGTCAATTTTATTAACGCCCGGAAAAATCCAGTCCATATACCATGTTGCCTCATAATCAATATAGTCTGTTTCAAAAAGGTTTTGAAATAAAACTATATTAGAATCATCTCCTAAAAGCTCCTTAAGCTCTGGCATAAGCATCCATGTTTCACATGTCATGCTAATATCTTTCCATTCAGGATAATATTTATTTCTGAATATGTTAAAGGCTTTTATGGAGCTGGCGACGGATTCCTTTCTTAAATCGGCGTCAGATGGAATATGAATTGCTATTTCCCTGTTATCCTTATCTATAAATTCATATTCCAAAGCCTCGATTCTATATTCGTTTAAAGAAATCTGCCGAGGAAACCACCATGCCCATGTAAATTTCCATGTGTGAAAAATATTATAATATTCATATAAAAATCTGGTGCAAAATTTCATTGTGGCCGCAAAAATATCATCCGGTATTTTACGTCTTTTATATTCCATGTAAGAATAATCCTTAGCTATATTAAGCAGTTCCCATAAAATTTTTATTCCGTCATTGTCGTCTGACAACAGCCCCTCCAATTCCTTTATTCCTTCGTCCCATTGCTCCCGCTTTAATATTTTATTTATAATTTCACCAGAAACATGAATATTTCTTGAATTCTCATAATCCACTAAGAGCTTTTCAACCTCATTTGGGATTTTCAGCAGCCTGTATAATTCAATGTTTTTCATAAAACCTCCTTATAATTTTACAGCGGGTTTGCATATACGGCAGAAACAAAGCTATAATTTATGCTTTTTATATCTAAATTATAATAATTTACACGCCTCATTGCAAGCAATTATTATAATCTTTCATAATTCCATATGCCATGCCTACTGCTCCGCCGTTAAGAAGCAGTTCCTTAACCCTTCTTTGCAGGGAGGTTTTCTCCGGTAGCTTTATATAATCTGTATTTACGGGCGCCTGAAACAGCCATTCAATATATTCTTTATCCTCCTTATTTTCACGTATAATATCAAATCGCTCCTGAAAAGCCTTAATATTGGAGCTTTCAGACAGCAGAGGCTTTAGCTGCGGCGACAGCAGCCATGAAAAGCATGTATATTTTTTATACTTATAGCCGTCATAATATTCTTTAAAAAATTTATCAGCACTTTTTAAGGAATGATCAACAGCGTCTTTTGACAGGTCTGCATCTGACGGAATATGAATACTAACCGTATTTTCACCCTCATACTCATTAAATTCATATTCTAACTCGCCGATACGGAATATACTCATGCTGACCTGCCTGTAAGTCCACCAGCCTCTGTCAAAAAACATCCGTCCGTTTGTTTCCTTACATTCATTAAGAAATCTTGTAAAGCATTTCATTGTGCTGATGTATATATCCCTTGGAATATGCTTTTCCTCATATTTGTCATACGCCTGCCTTGCGCCTTCTAACTGGCAATACAGCATTTTTATATTATCCTCATCCTCCTTAAATAAGGCTTTAAGATATTTATATGCCTTAGCTGCCGTTTCCATATGAGTCATTTGTTCTATATATAATCCTGTTTTCGCTATGTCCGTTTTTTCACTGACATAGTCAAGCTTTTCAATTATTTCGGCAGGCAGCTCAAGCAGACGATACAATTCATATATTTCCATTTATGTTTCCTTTATAAAAAATCATATATTTTATTAAAATTTTTTAATTTTATTAAAAAAGCAGCTTCTGCTTCCTGTATGACATGCGGCTCCTGCCTGCTCCACCCTTGCAAGAATAGTATCTAAATCGCAGTCGGCGTAAAGCTCCTTTACATATTGAAAATGACCTGATGTCAGCCCCTTCTCCCAAAGCTCATTTCTGCTTCTGCTGTAATAGGTCATTCTGCCTGTCTCAAGAGTATGGTTATAAGCCTCCTCATTCATATAAGCAACCATAAGAACCTGATTATTTTCCCAATCCTGAACTACTACAGGAACAAGACCGTCGCTGTTTTTCTTTAGCTCATCAAATTTATATTCTGCCTCCATATATTCTGCCTCCATATATTTCTGTTTCTTTAAAGCATTCCCTTTGTGGAAAGCACGGATTCTATTCTGTCATCAGTCTGCGTGGCCATATCAAGAGCCTTTGCAAAGCTTTTAAAGGCGCATTCAATAATATGATGGTCATTTTCTCCCGACATCATTTTAAGGTGGAGATTCATTGCGGCAGAATACGATACGGCATAGAAAAACTCCCTGCACATTGCAGTTTCAAAGCTGCCGCAGGCAGGTGTGGAAAATTTCAGGTCATATACAAAATATGGCCTGCCGCAAAGGTCCAAGGCGCAGAGTATAAGGGCTTCATCCATGGGAATTATGGCAGAGCCGTACCTTTTTATGGATTTTTTATCACCTGCAGCCTCCCTTACAGCCTGCCCCAGAACTATTCCAACATCCTCTATTAAATGGTGGCAGTCCACATGCAAATCACCCTTTGCCTGTATGTTAAGGTCAAAAAGACCATGCCTTGCAAAATTGTTCAGCATATGGTCAAAAAAACCAATGCCTGTATTTATTTCCGCCTTTCCTGTTCCGTCAAGATTAAACCTGACTTCGATGGAGGTTTCATTCGTTTCACGTTTTATGGAAGCTACCCTGCTCATAATTTATACCTCTTTCTTTTTTATATTTTCAAAACGCACCTTTATGGAATTTGCATGAGCCGTAAGCCTCTCTGACTCTGCAAACTTGATAATATCGCCGCTTACAGGCTCTAACGCCTCCCTTGAGTAAGAAATAATGCTTGATTTCTTTATAAAATCATCAACCCCAAGAGGAGAGAAAAATTTTGCCGTTCCGTTTGTAGGAAGAACATGATTTGGTCCTGCAAAGTAATCGCCGAGAGGCTCTGAGCTGTATTCGCCAAGGAAGATTGCCCCTGCGTTTTTTATTCTTGTCATAGTGTCAAAAGGATTTTTTGTAACTATTTCAAGGTGCTCTGAGGCTATGTCGTTAGCAGTGTCTATCGCCTCCTCCATATTCTGCGCAACAAGTATATATCCGTAATTTTCAAGGGATTTTTCAAGAATATCCTTTCTTGAAAGCTGCTTTACAAACGCATCTGCCTCATCTGAAACCTTTTTTGCAAGCTCCATGCTGGTAGTAACCAGAATAGCCGACGCCAGCTCGTCATGCTCTGCCTGTGAAAGAAGGTCAGCCGCCACATATCTTGGATTAGCCGTCTCGTCTGCAAGCACAAGTATTTCGCTTGGCCCTGCTATGGAATCAATGCTTACAAAGCCAAATACAGCCTTTTTTGCAAGAGCAACAAAAATATTTCCCGGACCTACTATCTTATCAACCTTCGGTACAGACTCTGTTCCAAAGGCAAGCGCGGCTATAGCCTGAGCTCCCCCTGCCTTATATATGGTTTTAACTCCTCCGATAGCGGCTGCCACAAGTGTTCCCGGATTAACCTTTCCGTCCTTTCCCGGAGGGGTAACCATAACGATTTCCTCAACTCCCGCGCATTTTGCAGGAATTACATTCATAAGAACAGATGACGGATAAGCTGCCTTTCCTCCCGGAACATATACTCCAACCTTAGATAGAGGAGTTACCTTCTGTCCAAGAATTGTACCGTCAGGCTTTGAATCAAACCAGCTATACCGCTTCTGCTTCATGTGGTATTCCTCTATATTGGCTGCCGCTCTTTTCATTATTTCCACCAGCTCGTCAGATACTAAGGAAAAGGCTTCGTTTATTTCTTCCTGTGTTACCTGTAAGGTATCCTTTGTAATCTCTGTTTTATCAAACCGTAAGGTATAATCAAATAAAGCCTTGTCTCCCTCCTTCCTTACGGTATTTACGATTTCATTTACGGTATCTGCATAGGAATCGTAATTATTAGGACTTCTCTTAAGTAAGTCATTTAAAATGTTGTTTTTTGTCTGTTGTGTTAATTCTACTATTCTCATATATTTCACTGTCCTTTTTATATTTAATTTTTTAACTTAATAAAAACTATAATGGAGAAATATGGTTTTTATAAGCCGTATCTTAATTTCCTTTAATAACTCCCTTTAAATCATTTATCAGCTTCATAATACGTTCATTTTCCATTTTCATTGATACGGGATTTACTACCATTCGCGCCGACAAAGGAACAATTTCCTCCAGCACGTCAAGACCGTTCTCCCGAAGGGTGCTTCCTGTTTCAACTATGTCCACTATTACCTCTGATAAACCTACTATAGGGGCAAGCTCCACAGAGCCGTTTAGCTTTATAATCTCTACAGTCTGATGCTTTTTATTGTAAAAATAATTCTTTGCAATATTTGGATATTTGCTGGCAACCCTTATATACTCATGGTGCTTTAAAAGCTCCTCTGCGGAACTTGGCCCGCATACGCACATGCGGCATTTCCCCATGTTCAAATCAAGTACCTCAAGTATATTCCTGTTTTCCTCCAATATAGTGTCCTTTCCCACAACGCCTATGTCTGCAACGCCATACTCTACATATGTAGGAACGTCTCCCGCCTTTGAAAGGAAAAACTTTAGCTTAAGCTCCTCGTTTGTAAATATAAGCTTTCTTGTGTCCTTATCCTTCATCTCCTCGCAGGTAATGCCAAGGCTTTCAAGCATCTCCATGGTCTTTCTGGCAAGCCGCCCCTTGGCAAGGGCTATAGTTAAATATCTCATTATTTTTCCTCTTTTCAAACAATTATTTCCTGTATATTAATACCCTCATCAAAATATATAATTTTCTTAATGCCTTTGCCCGCTGAAAACCTTTTATATTCCTCCATGCTTCTTAACGGATAGCGTCTGACAGTCGTTACAGCTATATCCTTATTTCTAAGCTCACAGGCCTTCTTTAATGCCTCCTGTCTGCGCTCCTCCTCATATAGGATAAGAGCTTTTTCACAATTAAGCTCAATATTAATATTTTGTCTTTCCATCGCTATAAGAAGCTGGTCAAGATTTATGGCAAAGCCCATTGCCTGTGTGTCCATGCCAAAAAGCTTTAACAGATGGTCGTACCTTCCCCCTGTTACCACTGCGTCCCCTGTGCCGTAGGTATATCCCTTAAAGGTAATTCCTGTATAATATTCGTGATTGCTTACATTGGCAAGGTCAAAGGAAATATATTTTTCATAGCCGTAAACTGCAAGCATGTCATAAACCTTTTCAAGACGTTCAAAAGCCTTTAGCATAAGAGGATTGTCAGTCATTTCCCCGGCTTCCTTTATTATATCTATGGAGCCGGAATAGCTGCACAGCTTTGATATAAGCAGCTTTGCAGCCTCGTTTGTATTATTGTCATTAAGGAAGGCCTCCACACCAAAGAAGTTTTTATTTTCCAGAAGCTCCTTAAACTCCTCCGCCCTTTCCTCATTAAGGCCGGCTACCTCTATCATTCCTGATATAATGCCTGCGTGGCCTATCTCTATCTGAAATTCGGATAAGCCGCATTTTAAAAGAGCGTTTATCACCAGAGCTATAGCCTCCACATCTGCATCAGAACGGTTGTCCCCTATAAGCTCCGCTCCTGTCTGTGTAATTTCCTTAAGCTTTCCCTGATGCTCCGCATTGTTTACAAAGGTATTGCCCATGTAGCAAAACCTTATAGGCATATCCTCACGTGTAAAATATTTTGCTACGGCTCTTGCTATGGACGGCGTAACGTCAGGTCTTAAAACAAGGGTATTTCCCTCTCTGTCAAAGAATTTGTACATATTCTTTGACGGAGTGCTGCCCTTATCCTTTCCAAACACATCAAAAAATTCAAAGGACGGCGTCTGTATGTCGCTGTAGCCGTACAGCTTCATAACCTTATGAATCTGCTCCTGAAGATACAGCTTGTTTTCACATTCCTTATTATAAATATCCCTTACCCCTTCCGGGGTATGTAATAACATCTTCATATTTTAACTGCCTTTCTCTCGCTCATAAATGATAATTATCCCTTTACGCAAAACACTTTAATGCGATAAAGTGATAATGAATTACCATATGACACATTATAATTGATTAAGATAAATATGTCAATCTATATTTTCCCTTGACAGTAAATCCATCTGGAGGGTTTCCAAAAAATGAAGGGGAACTCCGCTGTGGCTTCTTATCCGGTAGCTTTTGTCTATTTCCTCCAGACGGAAGCTTTTTCTGCCTCCCCTCTTTGCTCTTTCAAAAAATTCCTTAAGCCTTTTAAAGGGAAGATAATAGCCTTCGTTTAAATGGCTGTAATACAGCAATATAAATGATATTCCCTTCTGCTTTTCAAATTCCTCCATAAATGTGAACTGGTGGTCATGGATATTCTGCATTGAAAAGGTATCAGCGGCGCATTCCTTTGCGTCAAAGCACACAGGTATTCCCTGGACAACGCCAATATAGTCAACAGTACTTTTACTGTCAAAATATGCAAGGGTAATCTGCTTGTCCCCATTCATTTTCACCGGCTTTATTGGAGTCGGTATTTTTTGAATAAGGGCAATTCCGCTTTCTCTGTATTTTTCTATGGAAAGATTTATAAAATCCTCAAGTGTGGAGCCTCTAAGTCCCCTTGTATTCCATGTGGACATAATTCACTTACCTTTCTTAGTCTTTAAAAAATCTTTTAAATATATCCGTCTCCGGAGCCTTAAAGGTCTGTCCGTTAAGGTAAGACAAGCCTCCCTTAACATTGTTAAAGCTTAGCTCATAGGCGTGAAGAAGCTGGCATTTTACACCGTATGCCTCCTTAAAAAAGCTGTTTTCCACAGGATTTCCGTACTTTACGTCTCCAAGTATAGGATAGCCTATGCTTGAAAGATGAGCCCTTATCTGATGGGTTTTTCCTGTAATAAGCTTTACGCGGAGAATTGTATATTTATGCTCCTTTACCTCCCCGCAGCCTATAGGCTTATATTCAGTCTCAATATATTGAAAATCAGGCGTAATCTCATTTATTTCATTTTTAAGCTTGTTTTTTGTGCATATATTTATATTTAAATTTTTAACTACGGCTTCACTTATATCTTCGGCTTCCTTAATTGTAACCTTATTTGTTTTTTCATCTTTTTTTAAGCAGCCTTTTATTTTAGAGCCTGTCTTAACCTCTCCCGCTACGACTGCCAGATAATACTTATCAAGACAACGCTCCTTAAAAAGCCTGCTAAGCTCCTGAAGTCCCATAAGGGATACGCCGCAGGCAATAATTCCTGACGTATTCCTGTCAAGACGGTTGCACACGGAGGGTTTAAAGGTTTTTAGCTGCTGTTTCGTAAGCCTTCCCCTTCTGAGAAGATAGTCTGTTATATATTCATTGATTGACGTATCACAGGGCTTAGCCTTCTGTGACAGTATTCCTGATTTTTTATTTATAAAAAGCACATTGTCATCCTCATATATAATATCGCCTGTAATATCATAAACGGAGCTTGTATGTACAGTATTGCCGGAAAACTTATCCACTGTTTCATCACTTAAAAAAAGCTTTACATTGTCGCCCACAGACAGCTTTTCCGAGCCATCCGCCTTTTTTTCATTTAATGTGATATTTTTCTTTCTCAGCATCTTATATAAAAATGAGGCAGGCGCCTTGTCCAGGTACTTTTTTAAATACTTGTCAAAACGCTGGCCTGCTTCGTTTTCTGTTATTATTAGTTCCCGCATAATTCTCTATGCCTTTCGTTTATTTGCTGTTGTTTTTATTTATAATAGTATTCAGCTTAGATTATTATATAAAATAATAAATTAATATGCAAATATTATTTATTGCTTCTTCTTTTTATTTTGTTTTTCATATTCAGTGCTGATGATGAATTTTGTAGGGCTGTTTAACTTTGTGGAAGTTTACTTAAAATGTGGTGTTAAATGGTAATTTGTACGCTTGAAAAAGAAAGTTCCTCACATGAAGTCCGGGGCATAAAAATAAATGGAGTATAAGACCTTAGAGCGGTATCAGGGACAGGGTGGGGCAGAGAGTATATATATTTTTTAAAGCTTCGAAAAGAGTAAGAAATTCTATCAACAAAATACCGCCATCTTCTAAGCTGCGAGCGTAACTCGCAAGGGGCTAAAAAGCAGCCCCTTACTCAGACAGACGCTCTACGCTAAGAAGCTGACGGTATTCTGTTGATGAATTTCTAACACTTTTCTCAATGCTTTAAAAAATATATATACTCTCTGCCCCACCCTGTCCCTGATACCGCTCTAAGGTCTTATACTCCATTTACTCTTATGCCCCTCATTGGGAGAAAGTACTTTTCACATATTAATTCGTATAAACAATTCAAGTGGATGGCGTATCAATAAAAATACAACATTCAGTATTAGATAGATATAAATTTGCTGGTACTCACTATAATTATACGCCTGCATTCTGCAAATTTATAACACTAAAATAAACACAAGTTTTCTTTCCCCTTACAGTATATAAATGAGGGTATGTCCCATTAACAGGCTTTAAGCGGCGTAACGGGCTGGAGCAGACAGCTGAATATAATTTTTTAAAGCATTGAGGAACAGGGTTAGAAATTCATCAAGGGAATACCGTCAGCTTCTTAGCGTAGGGTGTCTGTCTGAGGAAAGGGCTGCTTTTTAGCCCTTTCCGAGTTACACCCGAAGCTTAGGAGGTGGCGGTATTTCCTTGATAGAATTTCTTCCCTGTTTCGAAGCTTTAAAAAATTATATTCAGCTGTCTGCTCCAGCCCGTTCCGCCGCTTAAAGCCTGTTAATGGGACATACCCGGACTACATGCGAGGGAAAAATATTTTCAAGCGTACAAATTACCATTTGCTTAATATCTTTACTAAATATTTCTTCCATAATACTCAACATCAATAATAGTTCCATCCGGATATTGCTCAGTTGCTGATTTAATATATTCAGTAAATCCATAATGCTTATAAATTTTTTTGTTTTTTTCTTCATTAGGCTCTACTCCTAATGTAACCTTCGTGTATCCTTTTTCTTTCAAATCATTTAGGACAAACTTAAATAATATTCCAAAATATCCGTTTCCCTGATATTCCGGAATTGTTCTAAAAGCAGATAAATAAGCAGTATTTTTCCCAACTAATCCATTACTATTTTGAACTATTTCAGCGTTTATTAATGCTGATGCTTCGCATATGATTTTTCCGTTAAGGACGCCATAATACGGAATTGTATTGCCCTTCATAAAATTTTCTATTGCCTTTGCTTTCCATATAATCCAGTTGCTTTTGTCTTCCTTATGTTGTTCTATTTCATAATCCCATTTTATATTCATTTCTTCTAAAGTTGGAATTTTACATATAAATTTATATTTCATATTTTAAACTTCCTTTTAAATTAAACCGGAATTTATCTAATTCCTTATCTGTGTTATCATATATGCAGCATATTCATGGGCATTATTTTCATCCCATTCTGTTGATTTATTAGATAAATATTCATCCAGTGCCTGTACTATTAAAGCTCGGTACTTTTCAGGGATATTGCATATTCCCCATTTACCACCTTCCTGTTTTGACAGGATAAGTTCTTCTTTTTTGTATGCTAATACTCTGCATAAGTTTAGAATAATGTAAGTTGGATTATCCATTATTTCCGTTTCAGCTTCCTCAATATCACTCCAAATGCTATCAAAGTAGTCTTCTTTACTAACTGCTCCAAAGACATCCTTGATATCGTTTCCATAAAGACATTTTCCCCTGTGATAAATAATAGTAAAATGAGCTGCCAAATCTTTATCCGTTCCCTTCATTTTATCAATATAATCTAAAGGATTGGTTTTATACCATTCTAAATGTGCAATAGAAAAGTGCAATTCGAAAGGTGTCGGATAAACAAACGGATTGCAAACCCCTTTTTTAACAATGCTTAGTTCGATTCCTTTTGGAGGGGCATATGTATTTAATTCTACAACCATATCCATGAAGCGATGTTTTATGTTGTTTGGAATAGCTTCATTTACTACAACTAACAAATCAATATCACTTTTTTTCTCATTATAGCATCTCATAACGGCAGAGCCATGAAGATAAATCCCAAGCAGATTATCTCCTAATATTTTGTGACTTTGTGTGACAAAACTTTTAAGCAAATCATTTAAAGCATCCATATCTAACGTATCCTCTAAAATAGTTTCTAATAATGATTTTACAGCAATAAAACCTCAAAATACATACAATAAAACCTGTTTTGCAATTCGTTCATTCATGCTTACAACCTTTTTCCTTTCCTCGTCAGACATCCTGACCTCGCTTGTCTTTTCAGCCTCAACAGCCTTTAAAAATGCAGTTTCCTCATCATACATCTTTATTGCGGAATAATTACAGTTTGAATTTATAATAAACTTTAGGTGCTCTTCAATATCTCTAAGAGATATAACCTTACTCTCCCTGCCGTTTCCATTCTTATCCATGCCTTTTTTTGCCTGTTTCCTATAATAGTCCGTATATCCGAAAACCTTCCCGTTCTTAATAAAGACCACCCCTGCGCACATAGCCTTGTCCTTGGAGGACAAAACAACATCATATATTATTTTGTCGTAAGCATTATCGCCTCTTACGGTGTTAAGCCTTTCCCTAACCGGCTCCCCTACGGAGGGGTATGGCATTATAACCAAAAAGCCGGTAAGAAGCTTTGCGGTGGGAAGGGCTGCCAAAGCCGCCATTACTGCGAATATGGTTTTTTGAGAATTATACAGTATAATTCCCGTTACACATATAACTGCAACCATAAGCATGCTCAATGCGGCTATAATAAACTGTCTTTTTTTATGATACCTTAAATATCCAAAGTCTCCCTTACAGGGCTTTTGTATTTTTTCTTTATTTTTACTCATTTCACCTTATGTCCTTAATTTTGTAAGCAATTAACAACCATGAATTAATCGTACAGCCATGAAATTAATCATTAAGATATTTTGCTGCTCCAAGCAAAAGCTTGTGAGGAATGATTTTTGAAAGTATATACATTCCCTTCATTGAAGGGGAATATATTGACATTTCATATTTTGCAACAGAATCATGAAAGGCCTTTTCAACTACCTTTTCAGGTCTTGCCCAAAAGAATTTTTTGTATTTCGGATATGTTCCGTCTTTTACTGCCTTGTCAAAAAATTCCGTGGCTGCGGGGCCCGGGCAGACGGCGGTAACAAATATTCCGTTTTTATTAACCTCTGCATTTAAGCCTCTGCTAAAGCTTAATACGTATGATTTTGTGGCTGCGTAAACTGCAAAATTCGGCTGGGGAATAAATGCCGCAACAGAGGCAAAGTTTACAATACGGCTGTTGTAAGTCATATACGGCAGGCATACCTTTGTGAGGTCCGTAAGAGCCGTACAGTTAAGGGAGGTCATATCATGGACCTCCTTTGACGTATTATTTTCAAAGCTTGTATTTATTCCAAAGCCTGCGGCGTTTACAAGGATTTTTACGGCAATTTTATCGGCCTCAAGGCTTTCCTTAATCTGACATATGCTTTCAGGCTTATTTAAATCCATGGGAAAAAGCCGTACGTCCTTTGAAAGGGCAGCGGCAAGTTTTTCAAGCCTTTCCTCCCGTCTTCCCACTACCCATATTTCATCTACGGATTTTTCGCATTTTTCATCTATCATTTTTGCATAAATTTCTCCGAAGCCTGATGTTGCGCCTGTAACTATAGCTATTTTAGTCCATTTCTTTTTTTCCATTTTTCCTAATACCAGCACAGCTTTATTATCTATGCATATCCTTTCAGTTAATATTCTTTGTTTTACTGTTTTCCCTGATTTAAGGCTTTTCCCTGATTTTACGTTTTTCCCTGCTTTTTCTTATGAATATTTCTTATAGCCTTCTTTTTATGGCTTCCCTTTTTCCCCTTCTCCCCTTTTCCCATATTGTTTCCTTTAGTATTGCTGTTTTGGTATCCTTGTCCCTTTTTCGGTCTTATAAGGCATTTTGGAGAATAGCCTATAAGGTCCTCCCTTCCTGCCAGTGTGAGGGTTTCGTATACCAAATCATAATTTTTCGGATTCCTGTATTGTATTAATGCGCGCTGCATAGCCTTTTCATGGGGATTTACAGGAACGTATACCTTTTCCATGGTTCTTGGGTCATAGCCGGTATAATACATACATGTTGATATTGTTGAAGGAGTAGGATAAAAATCCTGAACCTGCTCCGGCATATAGCCTAAATCACGAAGATACTCTGCCAGTATAACGGCGTCCTTCATGGTGCTTCCCGGATGGGACGACATAAGGTACGGAACGACAAACTGGTTCATTCCAATGGCTTCATTAAGGGCTTTGTACTTTTTAATAAAGCTTTCGTACACGTCGTTTGACGGCTTTCCCATAAGCCTTAAGACATTGTCCGACACATGCTCCGGCGCTACCTTTAGCTGGCCGCTTATGTGATACCGGACCATTTCCTTAAAGAATGAGTCGTCCTTATCTGCCAGGAGATAATCAAACCGTATGCCTGAGCGTATAAATACCTTTTTTACCTTAGGAAGACCGCGAAGCTTTCTTAAAAGCTCTAAATAATCACTGTGGTCTACATACAGATTTTTACAGGGCTTTGGAAAAAGACATTGCTTATTTGGACATACGCCCTTTGTACCCTGCTTTTCACATGACGGATGCCTGAAATTTGCAGTAGGACCTCCCACGTCGTGTATATATCCCTTAAATTCCTTGTCCTCCGTTATTTTCTTTGCTTCCTCCATAATGGATTCATGGCTTCTTACCTGTATTATTCTTCCCTGATGGAAGGTTAATGCGCAGAAGCTGCAGCCGCCAAAGCAGCCTCTGTTGCTTGTAAGGCTGAATTTTATTTCCTTTATGGCGGGCACGCCGCCCTCCTTCTCGTATGACGGATGGTAATTCCTCATATAGGGAAGGCTGTACACAAAATCCATCTCATCTGTCGTTAAAGGCAGCGATGGGGTATTCTGCACCACATAAACGCCGTTTGGATATGGCTCCACCAGGGTTTTTGCCCCGTAAGGGTCTGTATTTATATATTGCTTATAGAAGCTTTCGGCATATGTTTTTTTGTCCGCCTTTATTTCATCATAGGATGGAAGCATTATATAATCATATACTGACGACAAATCCTTTGTCTTATACACGCTTCCCCTTATAAAGGTCAAATCCTTTATGTCTATGCCGCTGTTAAGGGCGTCTGCCATCTCTATTATGGAATGTTCTCCCATTCCATACAGTAAAAGGTCTGCGCCGGAATCCAGCAGTAGGGAACGCTTAACCTTATTTGACCAATAGTCATAATGGGCAAGCCTTCTTAGTGAAGCCTCTATCCCTCCTGCAATTATAGGCTTATTCCTGTATGTTCTTCTGATAAGGTTACAGTATACAACCGTAGCATAATCAGGTCTTTTTCCTGTAGCTCCTCCCGGGGTAAATGCGTCGGTTTCTCTTCTTTTTTTTGAAACCGAATAGTGGTTTACCATAGAATCCATGTTTCCGCCCATAACTATAAATGCAAGCCTTGGCTCCCCAAGAATATTTATGCTTTCATTATCCTTCCAGTCCGGCTGAGATATAATCCCTACGCTGTAGCCGTGTGCCTTAAGGATTCTGCTTATAATAGCATGTCCAAAGGAAGGATGGTCAACATAAGCGTCTCCTATTATATATACAAAATCAAGCTGTTTTATACCCTGTTCCTCCATATCCGCCCTGGATACAGGTAAAAATCCCTCTGCCATTTCTCCTCCTGATAAATTCCCACAGGAATCATTATTTAAAATTTAAATTTGCAATGTCATATGTAAGCATCATGTCTCCCTTGTCATACATCTGATAAAATTCCTTCATTATACGCTCTACTACCATTTGTACCGAATCATCATTAAGATTAATAAACATAACAAGCTGCTGGGTGCTTGAATACCTTGTGGTGACGTCAACGCTTCTTACCGTTTCAATAATTGCATTCTCAAGATACTGCATAACATTGTTTCTGTCATATAAATCAACGCTTTTATCATCGGCAGGCTTTACCGTAAACAGAATAAGCTGTACGGTCTGGGCATTTCTTTTACCCATATTCCGCACAAACTCATAAACCTTTTCAAATTCATTGTAATCTACCTTAAAGGCTCCCGTATAAGAATATTCATCACGTATTATCTTAACAAGATTGTCTAAATCCTGCTTTGATATTTTTTTATTATCAATCTTATTTACATCATTATATATGTAAAAGCCGTTTTTTCCTGTCTGTTTAACATGGTATAACGCCTTGTCCGCATCTATGTAAAGCTGCTTATATTCCCTTCCGCTTACTGCCGACAGGGAAACTCCCACTGAAAGGGTGATTTTTTCCCTTTCATCATGCTTCTTAAGGGTAGTGTGGAGAGTATTCATTAAATCCATTACGTAAGTCTCCGCATCAATAATAGACGCCACATTTGGAAGATAGCATAAAAATTCATCTCCGTCTATACGTGAAACATAAAGCTTTTCCTTATAATCAATCAATGTCTGGGCAATAATGGAAAGATAGTAGTCGCCTCTGTGAAATCCGTATTTTTCATTAACCATGCCTATGTTGTCCAAATCAATAAGGAAAAAGCAGCCGTCTCCTGTTTTAAACTCCTGTACAATTAAAGCCTCAATGTTTTTCGGCTGTCCAAGCCTTTCAAGCAGGCTTCTTTCATTACTTCTCTCATCAAGAATGTCCTTCCAGTCATCCATAGACAAGGCTTCCGCGTCAACGTTTGTTTTTTTCTTTTCCTCAACAATATCAGGACTCAGATTGCTTAATCTTTTTTCCTTTAAAAGTCTGATAAAGGCGTCGGCTACATCCGGGTCAAACTGTGTTCCCCTGCATTTTTCTATTTCCTCAAGTATCTTTTCATCAGAAAATCGCTTTCTGTATATACGGTTGCTGCTCATGGCGTCATATGCGTCCGCTATTCCTATGATTTTTGCAATATACGGTATATCGCCGCCCTTTAATCCGTCAGGATAGCCCCTTCCGTCAAACCGCTCATGATGATATTTTGCGCCTATATCAAGTCCGTCAAGTATATTTATATCCTTAAGAATTTCCGCGCCAATGGAAGGGTGCTTTTTCATTATGGCGTATTCTTCGTCGGTAAGGCGTCCCAGCTTATTTAAAATTGAATCCGGAACTCCTATTTTTCCTATATCATGTAAAAGCGCCACAGCATGTACATTATTTACATCCTCCTCGCTCATGCCAAGCTCCCTTGCAAGCATCTGGGAATACATAGCCACTCTGTAGGAATGTCCCTTTGTATACTCATCCTTGGCGTCTATGGTATTGGCTATAGTATTTATAGTCTGAAAGGTCATTCGCTGAAGCTCCTTTGTCTTGTCATCCAGCCTTGCAATATATTCATTATTGCTTTTTGTAATGCTTCCATACAGCTTAGCCGATACATATCCGCCTGAAAAGCACAGGGCTAAAAGCGCAAACTGTATTTCCATATCCTTGCTGCTTTCCAAAGTAACCCTGTCGTTTGCTATCTGAATAATTACAAATATTATATTTACAAAAAAGGAGGCAATTCCGGTGTACAGCAGAAGTTTTTCCTGATGATACAGTATAAGAAAGGACATTAACGGCAAAATATATGTAAAGACAAGAAATGTACTTCCCGTAATCATAACAAAGGTGTACATAAAAAAATATCCTATTACTATAATATACCTAAGATTATATGAGGAGGGATTTTTCCTGTAGATAAATGTAGCTATAATCTGGGGTATACCCGTAAAAAGCATAAATATAACAAGGTAAGTCCACGTTCTCTCACCCTTTATTACCTCGCCTAAATAAGCTACAAACAAAACTATAACTATAGTCGCCCAGCCTATAATAAGGTCTCTGTTGATTATATTATCTCTTGTATCCATAAATTCCTCCGTACATCAATATGATAATCTGACGCAAAGTAATCTGCAAGCATTTTTTTCTCGTCTGCAAGTCCTCTTGAATACTCATCCTCCACAGCGCAAACCGTCATTCCTGCGTTTTTTGCCGCCAGTATGCCCTGTGGCACATCCTCAAATACAAGACATTCACCGGGAGAAACATCTAAAAGCTCTGCCGCCTTTATATATATCTCCGGATTTGGTTTTCCATGCTTAACGTCGCTGCCTGTCACTATAGCCTCAAAATATTCATATATTTCCCTTGAGCTTAAAGCAGCCTTTGTAAGCTCCCTTGAATTGCTTGTGGCTATGCCAAGCTTTATATTTTTTTTATGGAGCTTAATTATTAACTCCCTTGCTCCCGGCTTAAGCATTACCTTATTGCAGTACTTTGACATTGCCATTTTATTCCAGTATTCCATTATCTGCTCTACTGTATCGGATATTTTAAAGCGCTCCTTAAAGTATAGGGCAGTTTCCATAAAGCTCTTACCCTCTATAGCCTTTTGAAGGTCGTCGGGTATATCCGTTCCTAAGCCTCCCAGATATTCTATGTCAATTTCTCTCCAAAGCCACATGGAATCAAGCAGCGTTCCGTCTAAATCAAATATTACCGCCTTAAACCTACTCATTATTCCCTCCCGTAAAATTTTAGCGTATCTTTTTTAAGAGCTGTATTTCCTCATCTGTAAGTGGCCTGTATTCGCCGCTCTTAAGGCGTTCATCCAGCTTTAACCCGCCCATGCTTATACGCTTTAAATAAATAACCTTTGCCCCAACTGCCTGATACATACGCTTAACCTGATGAAACCTGCCTTCCGTTAAGGTTATAAGGCTTACATTTTTTTCACTGTCATAAAAAGCCTTGTCATTATTTTTTTGATTGATAACCTTAACCCCTGCCCTCATAGTAGGCTTAGCGTCTCCTATATCCACGCCGTTTTCAAGCAGTCTTGACATGCTTTCATCTATGTATATATCGGTTTCCACATAATATGTCTTATTGACATGCTTTTTAGGACTTAAAAGCATGTGGGATAATTCTCCGTCATTTGTTATTATCAGAAGTCCTTCCGTATCCTTATCAAGCCTGCCTACGGGAAATAAATCCTTTCTTGCCTTAGTTGTAAGCAAATCAAGGACTGTTCTGTCATTTTTATCCTCTGTTGCAGATACAACGCCTGCAGGCTTGTTAAGCATGTAATATTCATATTCGCAATATTTTGTCTTAACTCCTTCTATCTCAACTATATCCGTATTTTTATTAAGCTTTACAGAGGCGTCCTTAACGATATTACCGTTCAGCCTGACCTTTCCCTTACTTATAAGCTCTTTAGCCTGACTGCGTGTTCCTGCGGACATATCGGCTAAAAACTTATCAAGTCTAATCATCTCGCTCATATTTCACCTTAAATTTTCATCTTGCTTAACGCTGTCCCATAAAATACCTTTAATGCTTTAACTTTTCCTAAAATGAATATATACGCTTCTTTTTCTCAAGCTCCCTTAGAAGGGGATAAGGATTTATTGCCTTATCGCTGCCCTTATTATCCTTTACATATATTCCAAAATGAAGGTGTACGTCAAAATTTCCTACTGTACCCTCTACCTTGCTGTAGCCTGTATCTCCAACAAAGCCGATAATATCACCCGCTTTTACGGTATCCCCCTCCTTTATTCCCTCAGCGTAGGAATAAAGATGCGCATAGTAATAATAAACGTCATTTGCAGAGCGTATGCCTATGCGATATCCTCCAAGCTCCAGCCAGCCTATATTTTCTACCACGCCGTCACATACGCTTATGACAGGATACCTACCCCTCACATTGTCGGGAGTCATTATATCGCAGCCCTCATGAAGTCGCTCGCCTCCATATGTTCTGGCTGCTCCGTAGGAATCCACATAATAAAATTCCTCCTCCTCATATGATACTGCCACAGGAAAAATTATAGCATCGTCAAACCTTTTGTCAAACAGATAATCCCCATATATATATTCCCTGCTTAAATATTCCGGATGGCTGTTTTTTGCATCTTTGTCCCCTGTGATTTTTCCAGTTATTACAGCTATGACTACAAAAAGATAAAGAATAGCTATAATATAATGAAAAAGCTTATCCTTATCATATCTGCCGTATTTAAAAAGCCTCCCATATATAAAAGTCACCGTTTCATTCCTTAAAAAGAGCTTTTTAAATTATATGAATACCATACCGCAAAAATTCAGCCTTATTCCCAATATAATTCCAGTACATCCCCATCCTTTATCTCAGATGAAAAATCACATCTCTCTCCGTTTATTTTTGTAATAAGGTCTGTTCCCTTTGCCACGCTTGTGTCAAAGGCATATACATCCATCACGTCAACGAACAGATATGTCTTTTTCTTATCAAGAGTTACCTTGGTTCCGTTTATTATTACATTGATGACAGTTTTTGCTGCCTTTTCCTCCGCCTTAGCCTTAAGCTTAGCCTCAAGAGCCTTTTTTGCAGCTATTGCATCTCTTTCTGCCTTGGATACATAGCTTTCATCATAATCTAAATCCTCAAAATTTACTTCCTTTTCCCTTACGGTAATCTTAAATTCCGAATATACAGGCTCGTCCTCGGCAGATATATGCCCGTTAATATATATATCCTTGTTTTCAGTGTTTATATCCATAAACTGCATTAGCTGGGACAGCATGTAATAATCAGGTATGCTTATATTATCCCCCTCCTTTATGCTATAGGAGCCTGTTACAAGCTTTCCGTTTGCAAGAGCCATTCTTGGACATTCTACTGGCTTATCGTTCACTGTAAATTTAAGCTTATGATTATAATCTGACAGCCGCTCTATGGTATATGAGGCATCAGGGCCCTTAACGGACGCGGTTATGTTGATTTTATCGTTCTTGTCTATACGTGTATTTATGTTAGCTTCCTTTTCATTTACTGTGATAATTGCTCCATCTCCAAACTCTCCCCGGATTATTTTTGTCTCACCGTTGTATGTAAAGGTAAGCTCCCTTCCTCTTTTTGGGAAAAGGTCGGCGTTTGGCACTCCAGCCTGCATAAGGCCGTCTACCACCGTCAGCTTGTCATTGTCATAAAGCTTTATCCTCTTATCGTTTACCGTAATAACTATAAAGTTGTTTTTCTGATTATAATAATTTATACAGATACCTATAGGCGTAACTAAAAGAGGGTCCTTTTTAACTCCCTCCATAAGAAAGCTTACGTCGCCTAAGACCTCCTCTCCTCTTAAGGCTACTCTTTCCTTAGGAAGCTTAAGGGCATCGGCGAGGCTTTGGGTAAAGCCGAACACCTTTCCTCCTCCGCCCACTACAAACACGGCGCTTACTGACTTTCCGCCGTTTAATTCCTTTATTTTGGCAGCGATTTCCTTTGTGGTTGAATCCACCGTATCCTTGTACATTTTTCTTACCTCCTCGGCAGAGGTTTTCTGTACAAGCCCCATAATATCCTTGTAGGATATCTGCTTTTTTAAAAGTGACGCTCTCTTTATTTTCTCGGCAGTCTGAAAATCTACCAGACATTTATGTACAATATTTTCTGTAATCTCGTCGCCTGCGTGGGGAATCATGCCGTAAGCTATAATGCTTCCATCCTTTGTGATGCATATATCGCTTGTTCCCGCTCCCACGTCAACCAGAGCTATGTTTAAAAGCCTGTATTGCTCGGGAATGGCTACATTTATAGCTGCAATAGGCTCTAAGGTAAGGCTTGCCACATTTAAGCCTGCAATATCAACGGAGGAATATAAGCCCTCCACCACTTCATATGGAAGAAAGGTGGCAAGAATATCGGCGCCTATTTTTTTTGCCTTGTGGCCTTCAAGATTGTTTATTATGTAATCGTTCATAAAATATTTAACCGCAGTGTAGCCTACACAGTAAAAGGATACCTCCGGAAAATCATTTTTCATAATCTCATATGCTTTCTCAATTCCTAAAAGGTCAAGGGAATATATTTCCTCGTCGTTTACAGGCTCGCTGTCAGAATGTTCCGTCTCCACATGTACGGTTACTGTCTTAAGCACCCTTCCTGCCGCCGCTATGCAAACGTCGTTAAGCTTTCTGTTAAGCTGTCTTTCAAGCTCTCTTTTTACCATGCTGATTGACTCGCCAACCTTGCCTATATCATGTATTTGTCCGTCAAGCATGGCTCTTGTTTCATGCTCCTTTACATAATGAGCAACCACGTTAAATTTTCCCTTGTCCATATATCCTACCGAGCCCACAAGGCTTCTGGTGCCTATGTCAAGACCGAATACCATATGCTCCGGATACCCTTTGTTTTCTGCCATTTTTCTCTCACTTCCTGCTTTGATTATTTAATGCGGCGGCTATCTGGGCCTTTGTGTCTGCCCTGCTGCCGCTGTTGTCAATAATAATATGACAATGCCTTCTGAATTCACTGTCGGAAAGCTGGCTTGAAATAATGCTTTCCGTTTTTTCCCTTGTATAGCCTCTTGATTTTATTAATCTTTCTATCCGGCTTTCATTGTCAGTATAAATATACCACAATTCATCGCATATATCCATATATCCTGCTTCAATAAATAATGCAGCCTCAACTGCAATAAGCGTTTTTAAGCTGTTTATATCCCGTATTTCTTCCATTATAGCCTCCTTAACCATAGGATGTACTATGGAATTAAGACATTTAAGCTTTTCCTTATGATTAAAAACTATCTGTCCAAGCTTTCTACGGTCTATAAAGCCTCCCCTGTCTTTTACCGCCTCCCCAAAGCAGGCTATAATTTTATCGTATGCCGGGTTGAAGGGCTCCATAAGCCTGTGTGCTACCTTGTCCGCATCTATAATATGGGCGTTAAAATCTTCTTCCAATATGCTAAGGACAGCGCTTTTTCCGCAGCCGACGCCTCCCGTTATTCCTATAACCATATTAATGGGCCTCCAGCCAGTTATCTCCTGTTTTCATGTCTATTTCCAATGTAACCTTCAGCTTTGCAGCATTCATCATAGCGGTCTTTACTATATCCTTTACAATCGAAAGCTCCTCCGGCGCTGCCTCTATAAGTATCTCGTCGTGAACCTGAAGTATAAGCCTTGATTTAAGCTTCCTTTTCCTAAATTCCCTATATACGGCTATCATAGCCAGCTTCATTATGTCCGCCGCAGTACCCTGTATAGCCGAGTTCATTGCCGCCCGCTCGCCGAAGGAACGCTGCATAAAATTGCTTGATTTAAGCTCGGGAATAGGCCGTCTTCTTCCGAATAATGTGGTTACATATCCCTTTTCCTTTGCGCCTTCTACCGTTTCGTCAAGAAAACTTTTTACCTGTGGATATGTTTCAAAATATTGATTTATATATTCGGAAGCTTCCTTTCTTCCTATGTTTAAGTCCTGACTAAGCCCAAAGGAGCTTATGCCGTAAACTATGCCGAAGTTTACAGCCTTTGCCCTGCTTCGTATCTGGGGCGTTACCTCACTTAAGGGAAGCTTAAAAACCTGTGACGCCGTTATTTTGTGTATATCCTGCTCGCTGTTGTAGGCGGCTATAAGATTTTCATCCCCCGACATATGAGCCAGTATTCTAAGCTCAATCTGGGAATAATCCGCATCAAGAAGCGTAAAATCCTTCATTGGAATGAAAACCTTTCTAAAACGCTTTCCCATTTCCATGCGGATAGGTATATTCTGAAGATTCGGCTCAGTGCTGCTTATTCTTCCTGTCGCTGTTATTGTCTGATTAAATTTACCGTGTATACGGTCATCATAGCCGATAAATCCCACAAGCCCGTCTGCGTATGTGCTTTTAAGCTTTGTAAGCTGTCTGTACTCAAGAATCCTGTTTATAACAGGGTAATCGGGAGCAAGCTTTTCAAGAACCTCAGCGCTTGTAGAGTAGCCTGTCTTAGTTTTCTTGCCTCCGGGAAGCCCCATTTTTCCAAACAATATTTCCCCAAGCTGCTTTGGAGAATTTATGTTAAACTCTTGGCCTATTTCCTTATATATTTCCTTTTCTGTCTTTATAATTATATCATTAAGTATGCCTGAATACTCCTTAAGGTCATTTGCGTCCACAAGTATACCGTTTTTTTCCATTTCATACAGAACGTATATAACAGGATACTCTATATCCCTGTAAAGCTCATACATGTTGGCAGCCTTAAGCTTTTTATATAAAGCTCCTGCTCCCATGGAACAAACGTACGCCTCGTTGCAGGTATACATAATATATTTATGTCTGTCAAGTGAATACATTTCAAAATCAGACATTTTACCTATGAGCTCATCTTTTCCTTTAAGGGTTATTCCCATTATATCCCTTGCCACATCACTGTAGGTATATGTGTCCTTTAAAGGATTTAAAAGGTATGAGCATATGGCAAGGTCCCATATGCCCCTGTCGTTTTCTATGGAAAGAGCTTTAACCTTAAGCTCCTTAGCGTCGTGAAGCAGCTCCTTTAAATTAAAAACCGCCATTTTTCCTGACGCCGCTATAAGCTCTAACAGCTCCCTTATTTTATCTTTGTCTATGCTTTCGTTATTTTCAATATAATAAAGCTTTTTGTCTGCCCCTATTGTAAGCCCGTGAATATTTAACTGTTCAAAATACCTGTAATAAACGCCTATATATTCGTCTGCTCCCTCTAAGTCACAGATTGCCGAAAGGGTTTTTATTAATTCATCAAGGCTCTCCTCATCCTTTACCTCTGTAATCAGCTTCTCAAAATCTATATCCTTTTTTTCCTCAAAAAAATCCTCCGAAAACCTTTTGAGCATGCTTTTAAATTCAAGCTCTGATATGAGCTTATATGACTTTTCGTTGTACATATCCCCTAAAAGTCCGTCTTCCACAAATACATCAACAGGAGAATTAATGTTTATGGCGGCTAATGTCTTGCTTAAAAATGCGTTATCCTTATCAGCAATAAGTGCGTTTTTTACTCTTTCAGGAGTAACCTCATCTATATGCTCATAAAGATTTTCCACAGTGTGATACATAGAAATAAGCTTTGACGCCGTCTTTTCACCTATGCTCTTTACTCCCGGTATATTGTCTGAGGTATCCCCCATAAGAGCCTTTAAATCTATAAATTCCAAGGGAGTGACATGATAAGCTTCTTCCACATCCCTTGCATAATAATTTTCAATTTCGGTAGCTCCATGCTTTGTCTTTGGAATACGTATAAGTATATGCTCTTCTGCCAGCTGGAGCAAATCCCTGTCGCCTGATACAATAACTACCTCATAGCCTTTTTTTACGGCATCCTTTCCAACAGTACCTAAAATATCATCAGCCTCATAGCCTTCCTTTTCAATAATCCTTATATTCATGGCTGTAAGTACATTCTTTATAACAGGAACCTGCTGGTGAAGCTCGCCGGGCATAGGCTTTCTTGTTCCCTTATATTCCTTGTATATTTCATGCCTGAAGGTAGGAGCCTTTACGTCAAAGGCAACCATAAGATACTCAGGCTTTTCCTCCTCAAGTATCTTGAACATAATGTTTAAAAAGCCGTATACGGCGTTTGTGTGAAGCCCTGTTCCCGTCGTTAAATCAGGCACGCCGAAAAAAGCTCTTGTTAATATGCTATGACCGTCTATAAGCACAAGTTTACTCATTGTTATTCTCCGTTTCTATAGCCGTAAGGCTCTTTTTATATAATAGGAAAGTTCGTCAATCAAGCCACAAGTTTGGCTAAGTCTTGTTTTTAGACTTTCTGAACTTGCAAGTATCGGCTTCACAAAGAGCTAAAGCTCAAAGAGTTAAAACTCTTGACACTTTTTTTACATAATACCAAGCATTATAAGTATAAATATTACTGATACCGTACCAGCTGCAAGCTCCGCCAGCATAATTGAAACATTTCTTAAAAATCTTTTTTTGTATCTCCTGTATACCCTGTTCTCCACAGCCTTCATATGCATTTCAAGCTGCTCCTTAAGATTAAAGGAAATATTATCAGACTCATTTGCCCTTATGGTATGGTCCACCAAGTATAATATCTCCAGCTCCTCATTACATTCACTGCATTTACTGTAATGCTCAATAAAGCTGTCATATCTTTCATCCGGCAGCTCATCCTTTATAAAGCTTTGTATGTTACTTTCAAATTCTCTGCAATCCATTATGCCCCTCAATCTTCTTCCTTATAATCATACTTTATATATTAACATAATTGTGTAACAAATAAAACAAAAACTTTTTATTATTCCATTAAATTGATTGGGGCATAAAATCAGTTCAGCATCCTATACAGCGTGACAACCGCTGCATCTGTACTATCCCTCTCTTTTGTGATGAAATAATGGCAGTAAGTATAGGCTTTAACTCCTCACATATGCAATACATTAATGTATTTTCAGACATTTCTACCGCCCCTCTGTGATGGGGAATCATCTCCCAGATAAAATTACAGTCAAGATTATTTACAGCTCTTGCATTTTCCATACTGTAAAACATTATATCCATTATTTCATTTATTTTTTCCTGATGCTCACATATATCTCTGTCGCAGTTTTCAACCTCCCTGCAGCAGTTCAGTATCTTTTCCATATTGGCTATGCTTTTCGTCTGTTCCTCAATGATTCCCTGTGCAATTCGTATAAGCACGGGATTATCTGTATATTTTAATATATTTTTTGACATTTCTATTGCTGCTTCATGGTGAGGTATCATCTGTATGATAAAGTTATATGAAATACTGTCACATAGCTTTGCTCCTGTCATTTCTTCAATCATTCTTTCAAGTATGCGTCTAAAATTCTCAAGATATATCATTGCCGTATCGTTAAGCTCACGGTTAAAATTCATAATCTGCCTCATTTCATCATAAAATATATAATATAATATGCAATAAAAAATCAGGGTGTCAAAAGCTTACAATAATTGTACCTTTTGACACCCTGACTATATAATGCCGGCGATGGGACTTGAACCCATACGAGGTTGCCCTCGTCAGATTTTGAGTCTGATGCGTCTGCCATTCCGCCACGCCGGCTTTTTTGACACGAAAAATATTTTATCATAGTAAAACAAAAAATGCAACCACTTTTTTAACCGCCGTATTCAATCATCTTATCTATACATTTTTTAGCAGCCAGCCTTTCTTCCTCATCCATAATTATCTCTTCGCCGCCCTGGCCCTCACAGCTTAAAAGAACATCTGAAAGAGTTGTAGCCTTCATATTATGGCAGATTAAATCCTTTGAAAGGGGATAAAATCTCTTTTCGGGACAATCAAGCTGCAAATGCTCTACAATACTGTTTTCCGTTCCGATAATAAACTCCCTTGCAGAGCTTTTTTTTGCGTAATCCATAATACCGCTGGTAGAGCCAATGTAATCAGCCATTGCAGCAACCTCGGGCACACACTCGGGATGTACTAAAAGCAATGCGTCAGGATGGGCTTGTTTAGCTTTATTTACTTCCTTTACAGTCACTCTGGCATGAGTAGGACAGCCGCCGTGGACAAGCTTTATATTTTTGTCAGGTATCTGATTTTTTATGTATGTGCCAAGATTAATATCAGGAATAAATAAAATATCCTTTTGAGGCATGGCTGATACTATTTTGAGAGCCGACGACGAGGTTACGCATACATCGCATATGGTTTTTAGATTTGACGTTGTGTTTATATAAGCAACGACTGCATATCCGTCCTTATACTCCTTCATCTGACATATAAGCTCCTTATCCATCTGCTCTGCCATAGGACATCCGGCAGAAGGATTTGCCAGTATAACCTTTTTATCCGGTGAAAGTATTTTAACGGTTTCCGCCATAAACCTAACTCCGCACATTATTACAGTCTTGCCTGATGATTTTACTGCAAGCTTTGCCAAAGCATAAGAATCTCCTGTATAATCTGCTATTTCAGTGATTTCCCTGCGCTGGTATGAATGGGCAAGTATGCATATGTCATTTTCCTTTTTAAGATTTATTATCTTTTCCTGCATGTCCTTTATATTCATATTAATCCTCCACGCCGCATTTTGCGGCTTTAACAGCATTAAAATCTGCTGCATTTTCCTGCATATTAAGTAGGATTATATGTCTGCCTTGAAAATATGTCAACTGTTTTTTCTTCAATATAACCTTCAATACAAAATTATATTTCAGCTCTGTTTTAACTTTTCTCTTTCCATTTTTGAATATATACAGCCGCAGTAATCCTGTCTGTAAAGTCCATATTCCTTTGATAATTCTACCGACCTTTTATATCCGTTACGCTTTTTAAAATCTGACTGAAGATATTCTACGCCATATTCCTTTCCTATTTCTGCGCCAAGCTTATTTAAGACCTCAGCATTTTTAAGAGGGCTTATGGACAAGGTTGTTGTAAAATAATCAAAATTCATTTTTTTTGCAAGAGCTGCCGTATATCTAAGCCGCACATTAAAGCAAAGCCGGCACCTCTTACCGCCTTCCGGCTCATTTTCATTTCCCTTTACAGCGCTGTAAAAATCCTCCGGTGTATAGCCGCTTGCAATAAGCTTAACATCATTTACAAACTGCATGCTGTCTATAAGTCTTTCCTGCTCACTTATTCTATACTCATATTCCTCCTTTGGAAAAATGTTGGGATTATAATATAATACCGTGATTTTAAAATACCGGGATAAATATTCCAGAACATAACTACTGCAGGGTGCGCAGCAGCTATGTATAATCAGCTTTGGCACCCTGTTTTCAGACGTGATTTTTTTAATTGTATTGTCCAATACGGACTGATAATTAATTTTGTTCATTAAAACCACCTCTTTGAGCCCCATAAATTATGTCTTTTTAATTCAAGATACTCCATGTAGGCTCTCTCCAATATCTGCTTTTCATTTGAAAACTTAAGTAAATGATAAGCTTCATGGAACTTATAATATCCGGAATCCGTAAAGAATTCCTCTCGTTGTGGTTTACTGTAATAGCTGTCTGCCATCATCAGATACCAATGAACTTCCTTTTCAACGATATCATTTGGAATATTAAAGGAATACTGACTGGTATCTACATACTTTATAATGGATGCGTCTACACCTGCCTCCTCCTTAACCTCTCGCAAGGCGGTTTCCTTAAATTCCTCTCCGGCCTCAACAGTTCCCTTTGGTAATACCCATCCTTCGTACTTGTTTCTTATATTTTTGTACAAAACAAGAATTTTACCTCGAAAAATAACCACACCTCCACAGCTCGTTGCTTCAACCATTGCAATACCTCCTGTTCTTTGGCGGGTCTTCAAAGACTTAGGATTAGTATAACCCGATTTTAATAATTAATCAAGAATAAATTAAAAAATGTCGTCTGAAGATTAAAAATAGTTAATATTTTAATCAAGGGTTTTTAATATATCCTTTGTTACGGTAATTGACGGAGAAACGTTGCCTGGTACATCCTCGCATACTACTGCAATGGAATATGATTTTCCGTCTTTTTCAAAGAAGCCTATAAACCATGAATTTGACTTGTTACCATTGTCTGTCTGGGCTGTTCCGGTTTTTCCGTATACCGTAAGGTTTTTAAAATCATTTAGTCTTATGGCGGTTCCCTTCTCCACAACGCTTCTTAAGTATGGCTTTAAATTTTCTGCCTGTACCTTTGAGAAAATTGTCTTATATTCCTTTGGCTCAAAGCTTTCTACTGTTTTTCCATATGCGTTTTCTATTCTTTCCACAAACATTGGCTCCATTATTACTCCGTCATTTGCTATGGCGCTGCATATAAGAGCCATGTGAACAGGGGTGCAGAGAGTTTCCCCTTGTCCGAAATAAGTCTGGGCCTTTAGGAAATCGTCTGCATCGTCTGCCAGCGAAAAGCTGCTTTTATTATACGGCAGCTTTATTGGGAGATGACTGTTGAAAAGCATTCTGTCGCACAGCTTTTTTAAGCTTCCGTTTTTAAGGGAGCTTCCTATATTAATAAAGGAACCGTTGCATGAATTTGAAAAGGAGCCGGTTAAATCAACCGTTCCATGGCTGTGTCCGTTTGCGCAGCTTATATTCTTACCTGAAATCTGAACGGCTCCGGTACAGTTAAAAATGTAATCTGACGACTGCCCGCCCTCCTCAAGATATTCCTCCAGCGTAAAAAGCTTAAATATTGAGCCGGGCGTATATAAGCCCATGGTGGCTCTGTTTACAAGAGGTGAGGTTTTGTCCGCAGATATGGTATCCCACTGTTCCCTTAGGGTGTTTGGATTGTAGGACGGATTTGACATCATGGTAATGACCTTTCCCGTGTCAGCCTCCATTATAACAACGGCTCCCTTATAATCTGACATAGCGTCAAAGGCTGCCTTTTGAAGCTCTGTGTCAAGAGTTGTTATAATGTTATTGCCCTCATATTTTTTACCTTTTAGGTCGGTAAAAAGCTTACTTACCCAGCTTGAATCAGACATTAAAAGCTGATAGTCATAAACGGCTTCAAGCCCCGACTGTCCATAGGCTGTAGTGCCAACCACATGGCAGAACAACTCATTATAAGGATAGTTTCTTCTCTCCCGTCCATCATCGTCAGTTACCGTCTCTGCCAACACCTTACCGTCTGAGCTGTATATTTTACCTCTTACGGTTGTCTCTCCAAGCTTACCTGTAAGCTTGTTATATGAATTGTTCATCTGCTCGTCGCTTTTCATCCCAAGGTAATAAGAAAAATAGACTGCCATAATAAGAAAAAGACCAACAAAAATATATGTTGCACGCATAATGCTCTTATTTTCCATTTGCCTTAGCCTCCCTTACCTCATTTATATATATCCCCTGTACAATGGCAAATATAAGTATTGTAGCTGCAACGGAACTTCCTCCGTAGCTTATAAGGGGAAGCGTTACGCCTGTAGACGGTATAAGCTTTATGGCTCCTCCAATGGTTAAAAATACCTGAAAGCCTAAGCATACAGCCAGACCAAAAACCGTAGTCTTATAAAACTGGTCCGTACATTTAAATGCAATCCTTATAAATACAATAAAAAGATTTAAGTATGTCATAATAAGAAATATGGCAAAAAAACCGCCAAATTCCTCAGCTATGGCAGAAAACATAAAATCCTGTTCAACTACAGGAATATAGGCAGGCTCGCCTTTGTATAAGCCCATGCCAAACCAGCCTCCCATGCCTATTCCAAAAAGAGACTGTGTAATCTGATATCCTTTGCCGTCTATTATACTCCATGGGTCATACCATGCCGCTACTCTTACCTGTACATGACTGAAAAGATAGTATGCTGCCACCGACGCCAGAGCTGCTGAAGCAAAGCCTGCAAGCATATATATTGTCTTTCCTGTAGCGGCATAAATAATAAAAACATATGCGACAAAATAAATAAGCGCGCTTCCAAGGTCTCTCGATAAAACAAGAACTATAACGTGGGCTCCTCCAAGTACGGCTGATATGACTATAGTCCCAAAGTTTTTGTTTTTATGAAGAATTCCGCTGATAAAAAGTACAAATGAAATTTTAACAAACTCTGACGGCTGAATTGATATAAACCCTAAATCCAGCGAAATAATGGCTCCGTATGTAGTTTCTCCTATAACATATACAAGTATAAGCAACGCCAGACCAAAAAGCCCGTATAGATAATAAAACTTGCGCAAGGTCTTTGTTTTCCCGAAAATCCACGGGAGCACAAGGGAAAACGTTGTTGCCACAACACAGAATATAAACTGCTTTACGGCTCTTGTGTATGACAGCCGTATAAGCATCACAAAGCCTATGCTTATGAAAAAGCACATATTGTTTAGTAACATTCTGTTTACCTTTGGATATATAAGCCTGTAAAGATTAATTGTCACAATAAAATATATTATCATTAATCCGCCTGTTATAATAACCTTATCCGCCATTGTATTTATATATATGGTAATAAAGGAAATAACCATAAAAAGATACATAAGAAGATTTTGCGTAAAATAAAATCTTCTCTTCTGCTCCTTTGTGGTTTTCTTCAATGCCCTAAAGCTTACTATTGTATATCCCCCTACAATTAAAATGCTCAAATATTTAATTACAGCCATAATTATATTTGCCATTATATTACTCCTCGTTTAAAATGTCCCCTTGTATAATCTGTTTTTGCGCTGCCGGCTTCTTCACCCTTCAAGGCCGCCTCAAGCCTGTCTAAAATATCCTTTGTCTCCTTTTCCTTTTCCATTGTGAACCGTATTGATAAATGATTTATATTCATATTCAACAGGTCTTGCAAATCATTTCCAAGGTAAAGAGACACACTGTTATAAATACTGTTGTAGCAATATCTGCAATTTGTGGCTACATGCATATAATTATTCATTCTGTCCTTAAGACAGTATTTATACTCCGTCCTTTTGTCACATATATTCATAGTCTTTTTTATGCAGCCTGCGGTAAACATAACAGGAATATATCCGTATATCTCCATTCTGACAGGGCTTAATACTTCCCCGGCTTCATTTTTTGTTTTATCCTTTGTATTTATTTCCCTTAGCATAGAATATATTTCCTTTTGATTAAGCTCATACGGAATGGTTGGCGTTATAATATTCTGATACCTTTCTGAAAGCTCTTTCGCATATTCAAAGCTTTTTTCATTAAACATATAAACATTTGTATCAAGAATAAAGCGCTTTTTTATATTCCTTTCACAAATGAAAATATCATTTAAAAGCTCTGAAAAGAAAAAATACTCCTCATAATTTCTTGCAATAAATCCGTCAATATCATTAATTGTTTCTACAAAAAAATCAATATTTTCTTTGAAGTCAGATATTGCCCTTTCCCTGCAAATATAAGGAAGCGCAAGGTATATTTTCTTTTTTCTTTCTTTTAAAATATGAATTATATCCTGCATTTCTTTGTATGAAAACATACTTAGCTCCAAGCCAACGATATCTATAAAATCTCTGCTTAATACCTGTGACAGCTGGGTCCTGTCTGATACAATACATTCTATAACAGCTTTTTTGGCAGCCCTATTGACAGTTTTGTCAGCGCTATTGGCAATTTTTTTATTATTGTTATTGACAGCTTCTTCTTTTGGCTTATGCATAATGGCGTCAGCCTGATTATTGTCCGGCTTTCTTTTGTATCTGCTTAACACTTTATCCTTAAGCCTGTCAAGACACTGCCTTCTAAGCTCATTCAATGATGATACAGGCACAAATAAACCTTCATCAAGCTCAATATCTATTTTGTCAAAATAAAATTCGGTAGCTCCTGTCTTTTTTAGGCGTTTTTCTATATCTGCCACATTTGCCGGATTATCTAAGGCCTCCTGTGGTACCGGGCCATATACGCATACCTCTGTTTTGTCTTTTCTTTTGCATATACCGGCTGTATCATTGGATACATCTTCATAAGGAGGACTCCCTTTTTGCCATATGCTGTCAGGTATAGTCATATAAGCCGAAAGCTCCATATTTTTCCCTGCTTTTATGCGGCATGTGCCATATATGGGAATATTGTCATTTTTTTCTATTATATTCTTTTCTATGGCTGAAATAAGCTTATTATTTCTTGTTCTAAAAACACCGTCCTCATATAATTCATTAAAATTATTAAATCCTTTTATATAATTTTTTATGGTAATTTCAGTGTTTGCCTTTATATTGCCATGCTTTATTTCAGCGCTGCCTTTGCCCTGCTTTTTTAAATTTATCTCAAGAATATCCTGCTCATCTATGTCCTTTAACGCCCTTATTCTAATGGTATCTGGCGTTACTGACAGTATTCTTCCTACCTTAAGCCCATAATGACCGGGCTTATATAGAGACATTATTTCCCTGCCGTTTTGTCTGTTATAAAATCCTTCAGTAAAGCCTCCCCTGTTATATATATCCTTAAGCTCATCTATTGCGGCTTTATCCGGTTTATATGTATCACCTGACTTTAAAATGTCTATATAGCTTCTGTATGCTGAAACAACGCCTGCCACATACTCCGGCTTTTTCATTCTTCCTTCTATCTTAAGGGAATATACTCCTGCCTTTAATATATCAGGTAAAATATCAAGGGTACACATATCCTTGGGGCTTAACAGATATTTTTCCGTTTTGCCGCTTATCCTCCTTAAGGCTTTGCCGTTTATTTCGTAAAGCTCATAGGGAAGTCTGCACGGCTGGGCGCATCTTCCTCTGTTTCCGCTTCTTCCTCCTATAAGACTGCTGAAAATACACTGACCTGAATAGCTGTAGCACAATGCTCCATGTATAAAGCTTTCTATCTCAAGACCTGTAGTTTCATATATATGCCTTATTTCATCATACGACAGTTCTCTTGCCGTAACTATCCTTGTTACGCCAAGCTCCTTTAATTCTTTTGCAAAATGTACGCCTGTGACAGTCATCTGGGTACTGGCATGAATGGGAAGGCCGGGGAAGGTTTTCCGTATTTCCTTTAAAACTCCAATATCCTGAACTATTACCCCGTCAAGTCCCTCATTATATAATGGTTTTAAATATGCTATAAGCTGCGTATTAAGCTCATATGACTTTAAAAGGGTATTAACGGTAAGATACAGCTTTTTTCCTCTTAAATGTGCATAATCTATGGCTCGTATAAGCTCCTCCTCATCAAAATTGTCAGCGTAAGCCCTTGCTCCAAACATACCTCCGCCTAAATACACAGCGTCAGCGCCACTGTTAAATGCGGCTTTCATACATTGATAGGAGCCGGCCGGCGCCAAAAGCTCACAGTCTGTATAATGTTTTTTTATCTGGTCTCTCATAATTTATTCATTCACAATGCCAGCAGAAGAACTGTTATTTGAGGAGGCTTTTTTTCTTGAGGAGCTCTTACTCTTTTCTGCAAGCTCCGTCTCAAGTCTTATAATAGTTTTTTCAAGCTCATTTATCTTTTCCTTTAAAGAATCTGCTTCTTTTTCCAGAGTTTCATTTTTTATTACAGCGGCTATAAGCTCATGCTTTGTGTCATAAAGCTGCTTATCCTTAGACTCTAAATCATTGTCAATGGAATCCGCCTGTTTTTTTGCCTTAAAGTAATCGTCAGCTATGTTTAATTCAAGTAATGTCCGCTGAACATCAACGCTTTGTCTTTTGTATCCCTCATCCTGCTTGAAAACGGTTATTTTATTATTTATATAAGATGCAACCTTCTGCAAATACTCCTCGCTTTCATAGCCGCTGAGGGTATATATTTTTCCGTTTATAATAACCTCTGTATCGTTCTTTGCTGCCATATCCTTATCCATCCTTTTTTTGTATAATTAGGAAATCCTTCATGCAATCAACAAGTTTGGCTAAGTCTTATTTTTAGACTTTCTGAACTTGCAAGTGTCGGCTTCACAAAGAACTTAAGCTCTTTGTGCTTAAGCTCTTGACACTTTTTATAATACTACGTGCATTAACAGTTATGTACTTTAAAACTATTACATAATAACACAAATGTCTTATTTTCACAACATTAATTTACCCTTACTCCCATATGGGAATATGCCAGCTCAGTAACCACCCTGCCTCTTGGAGTTCTGTTTATAAAGCCGTTTTTTATAAGATAGGGCTCGTATACATCCTCTATGGTTCCTGAATCCTCACCTATGGCAGCCGCAAGCGTGTCAAGCCCCACCGGTCCTCCGCCAAATTTATTAATAATGGTTTCTAATATGCTTCTGTCTCCATTGTCAAGACCATACTTATCCACATCAAGAGTATCGAGAGAATAATCAGCAACCTCTTTTGTAATTTTACCGTCGTATATGACCTGCGCAAAATCCCTTACTCTCTTTAAAAGCCTGTTTGCAAGCCTTGGAGTTCCTCTTGAGCGTCTGGCAATTTCTACTGCGCCATCCCTGTCAATATCTACTCCTAAAACCCCTGCCGAACGTATAATAATGCTCTTAAGCTCCTCAACGCTGTAAAACTCCAGCTTATTTATAACTCCAAAGCGGTCTCTTAAGGGAGCTGTTAGAAGTCCTGCCCTTGTAGTGGCTCCTACAAGCGTAAACCTTGGCAGCTCAAGCCTTATGGAGCGTGCCGAGGCTCCCTTGCCCAGCATAATATCTATGGCGTAATCCTCCATAGCAGGGTATAATACCTCCTCTACCTGTCTGTTGAGCCTGTGTATCTCATCTATGAAAAGAACATCATTTTCCTTAAGATTATTAAGTATTGCTGCCATTTCCCCCGGCCTTTCTATGGCCGGACCACTTGTAATTTTTATGTTTACACCCATCTCATTTGCAATAATACATGCCAATGTGGTTTTTCCAAGTCCCGGAGGCCCGTAAAAAAGTATATGGTCCAATGGCTCATTTCTGCTTTTTGCAGCCTCTATGTATATTTTTAGATTATTTTTTGCCTTCTCCTGACCTATATACTCACTAAAACCGTCAGGTCTAAGAGAGTTTTCCATAAGTACATCATTTGATGAAAGCTCTGTATTTATAAGTCTGTCCATTATAATGTTCCTCTTTTTATATCATCTTTTTTAATGCCTCTTTTATAAGCAGCTCCACTGTTTCTATATTTTCAGGCGTACATTGTCTTATTGCCCTTAGCGCCTCTGTTTGTCCATAGCCTAATGAAGTAAGCGCCATGACAGCCTCGTTTACTATGGCGCTGTTCGATGAAGCGTCAGAGCCTGTATCTTCTATGCTTACAGTTCCCATAAAATCTGCAGCCTTAAGCTTATCCTTTAACTCTATAATAACCTTCTGGGCCGTCTTTGCTCCTATTCCCGGAGCTGATGATATAGTCTTACTGTCTCCTGACATAATGGCAAATCTAAGGTCAGATGACGGCAATGCTCCAAGCAGCCCCATGGCGCCCTTTGGCCCGATGCCGCTTACCGTAATTAACAGCTTAAAAAGCTCCAAATCCTCCTTTGTCAGAAAACCAAACAATGTAAAGGCATCCTCCTTTACATTTAAATATGTATAAAGCTTTACTTCTTTTCCTGTACAGCCTATAGCCGACATAACGCCTGATGGTACATACACGTTATAGCCTATGTTATTAGCTTCTATCACCACCCTGTCGGCAGTCATGTCCTCTATTTTGCCTTTTATATATGCGTACATAATTTACCTCTTAATTTTTTATTTTCTATCAGAAAAATCCTCCTGTGTTAGCTTTTTATGTATTTTATCACATATTGTTGTCGAACGCAAGTTCTTATTATTATTTATTAATTTATAAATTATCATTTACAATATTTTAAAAAAATGGTATATTTCCTATGTAAAATATCTTTATTATAAGAATTTATATTACAAGGAGGAAATGAAAATGTTTGAAAAGCTCTTTAAACTAAAGGAAAATAGCACAAGCATTAAAACGGAGGTTTTAGCCGGTGTTACTACCTTTATGACAATGGCGTACATTTTAGCGGTAAATCCTAATATTTTATCACAATCCGGCATGGATAAAACCGCTGTTCTTGTGGCTACTGCCATTGCCTCATTTATTGGCTCTATGTGTATGGCATTTATGGCAAATTATCCCTTTGCACTCGCACCAGGAATGGGACTTAATGCATATTTTACCTATACCGTATGCATGCAGTACGGAGTACCATGGAAGACTGCCCTATTTGCGGTATTTATTGAAGGCGTAATATTTATTATACTTTCGCTTACAAATGTAAGAGAGGCAATTTTTAACGCAATTCCCGCTACCCTTAAGCTTGCGGTAAGCGGCGGTATAGGCTTGTTTATCGCATTTATTGGTTTTCAGGATGCAGGGCTTATCGTAGCAAACGACAGCACCCTTGTTACATATGTGGATTTCAGCAAGGATTTCTTTAATTCCGGCATGGCTGCAATATTTGCAATAGCCGGCGTTCTTATTACCGGTATTCTTATAGTAAAAAAGATACGTGGCGGCATACTTTTCGGTATTCTTATAACATGGATTTTAGCAATGATTTTTGAGGCTGTAGGAATATTTGAGCCGGCTGTCTCTACTATTCCAACCAAATTTTTCAGCTTTGATATTACATCTATAGGTAAAACCTTTGGACAATGCTTTATTGTGGACTTTGACGCCACATCAATATTCAACTTTATTGTAATTATATTTTCATTTTTGTTTGTTGATTTGTTTGACACTCTTGGCACACTTATTGGTGTTTCAACAAAAGCGGACATGCTTGATGAAAACGGCAGACTTCCACGCATAAAGGGAGCCCTGCTTGCAGATTCTATTGCAACCTGTGCCGGTGCAGTAGTAGGTACTTCTACCACTACCACATACGTTGAAAGCGCATCCGGAGTTACAGAAGGAGGAAGAACAGGTCTTACCTCGGCTACGACAGGCATGCTTTTCCTGCTTGCAATTTTCCTTTCTCCATTGTTTGGCTCAATTCCTACGTTTGCCATTGCCCCTGCTCTTATTGTCGTAGGCTTTTATATGATTGCCAACGTTGTAAAAATTAATTTTGAGGATGCCGGCGAAGGAATACCTGCATTTCTTACAATAGCAGCAATGCCGCTTGCATATAGTATTTCGGAGGGCATTGCCATTGGCGTTATTTCTTACACACTCATAAATCTGTTTACAGGCAAGGCTAAGGAAAAAAAGCTTGGCGTACTTATGTATATTCTGACGGTATTGTTTATTGCAAAGTATATATTCCTGTAGTTTCTATAAATAAAAAAGCCGGTTTAACCGGCTTTTTTATATAGACTTCATCTAAGTTTCAGCTTAAGTACAAGGAACTTAAATTCTTTGTGCTTAAGCTCTTAAGACTTTTTTATGCTGTATGCTTTGTCGTATCAGATTTATGCTTATCAAGAATAGCATGCACTCTCTCAACCTCATCAAGGATAAGATATTCGCTTTTGCGAATCTCATTTCTAAGAACATGCTCTGTCTGCTTTGTTTGCAGTTCTAAATTGTCAATACGACGGTTTAATTCTAAAGTCTCCTGCTTTAGTGATGTTACATCCTCCCTTAAAGTTGATACATCCTCCTTTAATGATGATACATCTTCTTTTAATGCACCAGTTTCCTGCTTTAAGGTCGATACATCCTCCTTTAATATTGATACATCTTCCCTTAATGCACTGGTTTCCTGCTTTAAGGTCGATACATCCTCCTTTAATGATGATACATCCTCCTTTAACACCGATATATCATCTTTTACCGGTTGTAATTCAGTTTGCAAAAGACCTTTAATTGCCTGTAAATCCTCACCTGTCAATGCCATATGTATAACCTCCCTATATTATATAACCTTACATAAGCTTTAAAATAAGCTCCTTAACCTTATCTGCAACCTTATCTATAGCTACCTTTTCCTGAACTGACTTGTCCCTTGTGACAAGCTCTGCAACAGACTCCTCCATATTACGTGGACTTATGATTACCCTTACTGGTACGCCAAGAAGGTCTGCGTCGGAAAACATTACTCCCGGTCTTACCTTTCTGTCATCATATATTACCTCTATACCTCTGCTTTGAAGCTCTTCATAAAGCCTGTCTGCACATTCCTTTGCGGCGGAATCATCTGAACGCAGACAGCATAGATGTACCTGCCATGGAGCGATTGCCATAGGCCATACAGGTCCGTATTCATCATGATGAGCCTCACACACTGACGCTGCAAGCCGTCCCACACCTATTCCATAACAGCCCATAACAGGGTACTGCGCCTTTCCTTCCTTGTCAAGATATGTCATATTCATTGATTTTGTATATTTCGTTCCAAGCTGGAATATATTTCCAACCTCAATACCTCTTGATATTGATATGGTCTTTTTTTTGCAGCATGGACAAATGCCTCCGTCAAAAAGCTTTGCAAAATCACCAAAGACTGCATTCTTAACATCTCTTTTCACAGACATTCCCGTATAATGATAATCTGCTTCATTAGCTCCGCATATAATATTATCGGCTTCTTTAAGGGAATTATCAATAAGCACTTTAGCCTTTCCTTTAAAGTTTACAGGTCCGATAAAGCCTGCCGCTATGTCACAGTCATCTGTAATAACAGCAGGATGAATATTGTCTCCAATAAAGTTTTTAACCTTTGTCTCATTTACGTCAAGGTCTCCCCTTATAAAAATAACAATATACTCATCATCACTGTTTTTCTGATATACAACAGCCTTACATGATTTATCTGCCGGCTCCTTTAAAAATGCGCAGACCTCCTCTATTGTCTTCATGTCTGGCGTATGTACCTTTGTAAGAGGCTCTGTCTGTCCGTTTTCCATTTTTTCCGTTATACATTCGGCAGCCTCTAAGTTTGCCTTATAACCACATTCACCGCATATGGCAATAGAATCCTCTCCTATATCCGTAAGAAGCATATATTCATGTGAAAGATTTCCTCCCATCATTCCCGAATCAGAAGCTACTGCCACCACCTCCGGCACGCCGGCTCTGGCAAATATACGGTTATAAGCATCATAGCACTTCTGATAATATTCCTCCAAATCCTCCTGTGAGGTGTGGAAGGAATAGGCATCCTTCATTGTAAATTCCCGGACTCTTATAAGACCTGCCCGCGGTCTTGCCTCGTCGCGGAATTTCGTCTGTATCTGATATATCATAAAAGGATATTTTGTATAGCTGTTGGCGTATTCACGTACAAGGTGAACTGCCGCCTCCTCATGTGTCATTCCTAGAATCATACGGGAATTATTTCTGTCAGTAAATCTTAAAAGCTCGCTTCCAACAGACTCATATCTTCCCGATTCATCCCAAAGAGCAGCCGGAAGCACTACAGGAAACAATACCTCCTGTCCGTCTATTGCATCCATTTCCTCTCTTATTATTTTTTCAATTTTCATGCACACTCTTTTAAGGGGAGTATATTGTGAAAAAATACCATTAGCAACGGGCTTTATATAACCGCCTCTAACCATAAGCCCATGACTGTCTACAACACAGTCAGCAGGTTTTTCCTTAAATCTTTCTCCTACAAGCCTTTCAAGCTTCATATTGATTTTCCTCCCTTTTTATGTTTTTGTATATATGTTTTGACACGTTAAAGTATTTTAACATTTTGATAAATGGGTGTCAATCGTATTAGGAAAAAAATGTGATGAATAAAAAGGAGTTTCCGTAAATTATTACATGTTTTCAATTATCCATATTATTCCCTTTTGCAATCTTTCCTCAGGATTATTGAAATGATTTCCTTTATTCCATTCCAGCTTAAGCTTTTCTACTTCCGGTATATTTTTATAAAAATCATATATATTCTCTGTAACGGTTTTTACTGTTGACATTATAGGGTTTTTTGTCTTATGCTCCCGGTCTCCAAGACTTAAATATATGGCGCATCCTTTTGGCAGCCTCTTGGTTTTTATGTATTCCTCAAAGCCCTGAAACCATAATGAGCCTGAACAGCATATAGCTCCCTTAAATATATTTGTATTATACATTGACCACAGGGCAAAAAGTCCTGCAAGGGAATAGCCGCCTATATATAGGCGGCTGGAGGTTATGTCAATATTAAATCTTTTTATCAAATAAGGAATACATATTTCTGTAATATTATTAAGTGTTGACTGCCCGTCTCCCGTAAAATCCTCTGTTCCGAATACTGCAGGCGCTTTCCATGGTGAAAGGTCCTTATTCCAATTATCTGTCATGCAAAATACAAGCATTAACTTATTTTTTATATCTGCTTTCAGCATATTATAGTCATTATTTTTGTTAATAAAATTACTATATATGCCATTATATATTTCACAGGCCGACTGTTCATCACTTTTGTCTGTCATAAGAAAAATAATGCTTTCAGGCTTTTCGCAGGAATATATAATATATTTTTGGTTATTTAAGATTATTTTTTCCATTGAAATGCTCTTTCCTAGCCAATTCTTCTGAATACAGGATGATAATCTAATATCTTTTCAATCTCCTCCATGGCATCCGCAGGAATTTCAAAGCCGCTTGCCTTAATATTATTTTCAAGCTGGGACGGCTTTGATGCCCCTGTAATAACACTGCTTACTATTGGCTTTCTCAAATCCCATGCAAGAGCCAATACTGAAAGATTTGTTCCAAGATTCTCTGCTACCTTTACAAGCTTTTCTACCTTTGTAAGGTTTTCCTCCGTCAAAAGATTGTTTATCTGCTTATCTGCCTGATGTGTGGCTCTTGAGCCTTCAGGTATCGGCTGTCCTAAGCGGTATTTTCCCGTAAGAAGTCCCTGTGACAATGGAGAGAACGGAACTATTCCAATACCATTCTTTTCACATATTCCCATTATTTCATTTTCAATATATCTGTCCATCATATTATACTGGGGCTGGATAACATTCATAGGTCTTAAATTCTTCTCCCTGATTATGCCAAGAGCCTCGGTAATCTGAACAGGCGTCCATTCGCTTACACCATAATAAAGTATCTTTCCTGCCGCTACCATATCGCTTAAAACCTGTATGGTTTCCTCAATAGGCGTGGTAGGGTCAGGTCTGTGGCAAAAATACATGTCTATGTAATCTACCTTAAGATTTTTAAGGGATTTATCAAGCTGCTCTACAATATGCTTTCTTGAAAGTCCCCAGTCGTTTGGCCCCGGTCCCATTGGAAAAAACACCTTACTTGAAACTACATAAGAATTTCTTGGAAGCTCGCTTAATATATTACCCAGAAATCTTTCTGCCGCTCCGCCGCTGTATGCATCTGCACAGTCAAAAAAGTTTACTCCGTTTTCATATGCAAGCTTAATTGTATCTCTGGCTATATCCGTAGCGTCACCCGGATGTAAATCTGTCATCCAGCTTCCAACCGCAACCTCGCTTACCTTTAGTCCCCATTTTCCTAAATTACGATATTTCATACTTTACAAAATCCTTTCACAATATTTTTCAATTTTCGTGTGCGTACACGTTCTTTATAAACAGTAAACCATATTTAGGAAATTTTGTCAATAATTTTTTAATTGTTTTTTCCGAAATCTATTTCCCCGCAGTCGCTTATATCCCCGCAGATAATCTTATCCTTTGCTGCTACATTGCTGCAACCGCTTATATCGCCGCAGTTTATTGAACCATGCGCCTCTACCTTGTCACATTCCGATATATCTCCGCATTGTATATAATTTCCCGCTGAAACTACGCCTGCCTCACTGATATCACCACAGTTTATGCTGCTTCCCGCAGATATTGTTCCTCCGTCTGTTATATCTTGGCTGTTTATGCTGTTTCCTGCAGTTATTGCTCCTCCATCTGTTATATCTCCACAGTTTATATTAGCTCCGGCAGTCATTGTTCCCCCGTCTGTTATATCACCACAATTTATGTTAGCTCCGGCGGTAAATGATGAATTTGAAACCTCAGTTTCCTGTGGAATACATATAGTAAGCTGTGATTCAATCTTCCCTCCGTCTATATTCGTATTAAGCCCCACTGAAACAAATTGCTTTATATTTTCATTAAGCTCCTGACTTTTTATAAGCTTATGTCCTCTTGCCACGACTACTCTTACAGTATCATCATTTTCCCAGTCACAATGAATAATGTTTTCGTCATTTAATCCATTATTATCAGAAGCCTGCCTGTCTGCATTTAGCTCCTCATTATAAGCATCTTCTCCAAAGAGCCAGCCTATAGGTACATTAAATACTTTTGCTATGTTTGGCAGAATAGATATATCAGGACAGGATACATTATTTTCCCACTTTGAAACTGCCTGAAAGGTTATACCAAGCATATTTGCCAAGGCCTCCTGCGACAGCTTATCTCTTTTTCTAAGCTGCGCTATTCTGTCACATATTACCTCGCTTATATTGCCTGCTTCATTGTTTATTTCCTTACTGACTGTATCTTTATTATTGTTATCCATATACTTTCCTTTCTGATATTTTAAATATCACTGTATTATCATTATTTTTTGAAATATATACTTCAATTTTCATAGCTATAAAAAAACTATATCATAACAATTCATCAAAAACCATAACTTATTGCTTTAGTTAATATTCAACCATCAGTTGAACATAACTTATTTTATAATTAAAAATGTACAATACATATTACAACACATACTGTTCAACTGACAGTTGAATATTATACATTATTACTGTGCATTTTTTTGCACATACACAAGTTTGCGGAGCAAACTTGCATGACTCAGCTGTGCTGAGACTATTATACATTATTCCTGTATATTTTTTTACATAAAAAAGTTGCAGCGCAGCTTGCATGTTTAGACTTTTCTGAATAAGATTTAAAATAAGAATTTACAGGTCCCAACTTTAGACAAAACATTTTTATAAGTATTATTATCTAAATATTTACAAAGCTGTCTAAAAGCATTTCCGCCCTGTTTTCCCACGTATGTTTTCTTTTGGCCTTTTCATATCCTGCATCAGCTATTCTTTGCAGCGTGTCCGTATCTGACAGCATATTACTTACCTGCTGCGGCAGTCTGCTGATATTTTCCAAATCATAATATGTCACACCGCATCCCTCAGGCATTTCCTCCTGTTGAAATCTGCTTACGTCAGAAACGCTTACCGCGCCGTTTAATACTGCGTTAAATACTCTGTCATGGGCTCCGTCCTTAAACCATGGCATTACGTTTACTACTATTTTTGCATTTTCCATAGCTTTCATGCATGTAAATGAATCTGAAAACTGGGTAATTATTATATTTTCCTTATGACTGCACTTAAGCTTTTCCCAGTCCTTTCCTATAACATGAACCTTAAGCCCCGCATCTGCCAGCGTACCTACAACAAGTCCCCTGTAATAATTTCTTACATAAAGGTCAATAAAAATCATTTTGTTTAAAACCTTGCGCATATCGTCATACGCCACCTCTCCAAGCTCTCTTAACGTATGGCAAACTCCTGCTTCCTCTACTGTCTTATACGGATGCTTAAGCAAATCATCTATAATGCCAAGATAAAACTCTGCATATTCCTCATTTATCATATGGGCATACTTTTCACAAATTTCAGGAGGCGTATAATTTCCCGGGAATAATATGTCTATATCCCTGTCAATTATTTTCTTAAGCTCATTTTCACCATGAAGCCTGCTTCCTGCAAGAGGAAGAAAACCCCCTGACTTAAATTCCGGATAATACTCTTTAAAATACTTTTCATGAAGCCTGTCAATGCTTATATGTATATAATTTTCAAGTATAAATTTTTCAGGCAAAAATGTAAGCTGTTTATCATAATAATAGGGATGGTCTGCCGCAATATTTATACATGGAATATTGTATTCCTGCCAGATATATGTACTCATGGAAGTGTTATAAAGACAATCCTCCATTGAAAGACCTTGAAAATTAAACGTTATAAGTATGGTATCTCCCTGCTTAATAAATTTTCTTACTCTCCTTGAGCTTTCACCAGGAGACTTTAAATCATAAAAAAATACGGCTTTTCCTTTCCGGATAAAAAACTCCGCCATTTTTTCTGAAAAATATGACAAAGTTTCCACTCCTCCCGTAAACATTATTATTTTATTCATTATTATATCCTTTCCCACTTCACTTAAGCATTATATTTTAAATTTTAACAAAAACGCCAGAGCGTGTCAAATAATTGTCTTGTTTATTTTTTACCGCCATGATAAAATATATGAGCCTATTTTATTTGTGAAAGAAATGTCACAAATATGATTTTGTGTCCGTGTGCACCTGACGCAGGCATTTATATAAAAAATGTGCACAGAAATGAGGATTATTATGAGTATTAATATAACAGGACATACAGGCTTAACGGGACTTCTTGGCAGCCCTGTCTCCCACAGTATTTCCCCGGCTATGCATAATGCAGCTTTTGAGGCCCTTGGACTTGACTATGTGTACCTTTGCTTTGATGTGGATACATCAAATCTTAAAACTGCCGTCGAGGGACTTAAAGCCCTTGGAATAAAAGGCTTTAACTGTACATTTCCTGACAAAAACACGATGCGTGAGCTGGCAGACGAGCTTAGTCCCGCCGCTGAAATGATAGGCGCTGTCAATACAGTGCTGAATAATGGTGGAAGGCTTATAGGTCACAACACTGACGGTATCGGATATATGATGTCGGTAAAGGATGCAGGCTACAATATTATAGGCAAAAAAATGACACTGCTTGGAGCTGGAGGCGCAGCGTCAGCCATATGTGCGCAGGCTGCCATTGACGGTGTCAGCGAAATTGATATATACAGTATTAAGGATGAGTTCTGGGACAGAGCCGTACATATGGTTGATTCTATTAACAAAAAGACAAATTGTAAGGCAAGTCTGTATGAATTTAATGATTCCACCTCCTTTAAGGCAAGCGTAGCCTCCAGCGCCATCCTTACAAACGGTACATCTGTGGGGCTTGCCCCAAAGCAGGATAATTGTCCTGTGACTGATTTAAGCGTATTCCGTCAGGAACTTATTGTGTCTGATGTGATTTATAATCCAAAGGAAACTAAGCTGCTACGTCTGGCAAGGGAGGCAGGCTGCAATACCTTTAACGGTATGTATATGCTTTTATATCAGGGAGCAGAGGCTTTTAAAATATGGACCGGAATGGATATGCCGGTAAGTGAAATAAAGGAAAAATTTTTTGCATAATGCAAAAGTCGTCAAAACATTAATTCAGATTGTAATAATATCTATAAAGACATTTCACCAATGAGGAGCCTAAAAAGGTGACCGGATACCCAGCCACCTTTTTACATACCTTACCTGATAAATCAATTCATCCTTTCAATAAATTCATCTATTGTTGCAGCTTTGGCAGAAAGCTTATGCCACCTGTTCAGAATATTCATATCATTTTGGGATGATATTGTCTGCATAAGATTGTCAGGTATAGAGCCAAGCTCCTCCAGTAATTCAAGTATTGATTCTATTCTGCCTTCTATCTTACCCTTTGCAATACCTTCGGCAATACCCTCTGCTATTCCCTCCTCTCTGCTTTCCCTTTTTTCCAGCTCCACTATTTCCCACATCTGCATATACTTCACCCCAATCATCGAATTGTTTTTTATTACTTCCACACCATGGTGAAGCTTTTCAAGCTGCTTGTCGGTTACGTTTTCAAAGCTGCTTTGCTTTATGTAAGAGAGCAGCTTTTTCAGTTCATCGCTTCCTCCCTTTTCACCATCGGTATATAGAAATATTTTTCTTATACCGTCATTATAATCCATTTCCGGAATTTCTTCCACTGTATTTTTTACGTGGTATATCATCATGTTTTTTCCAAAGGGGTCGTAGGGAAGTATCCATATGGTTATAAGCTCTGGAAGCTTGTCGTAGCCTACGCCGCTTCCCAGCAGCTTTATATCGGTGACCGCCTGATAATAACGGCTTCGTTTTGGGAGTGAGAAGGATTTTCTTGTGTTGGGCTCTATGTCGTATACCCTGATAATTTCTGAGTCTTCTGTTTCTCCGTCTTTTTCCGTTATGGAAACATCCATCCGTATTCCGTGGCGGTTGGTGTCGGTACTGTTTATGGTTTTTTGCGGCTCTATAATCAGGTGTTTTGCATTTATGCCGAGAGCCCGCTTTAATATAAGCCGCGTTATAAGCTGGGCGGTTTCTTTGTTAAGCATTGTTTCGGTGAACAGGAAATCGTCGATAAGACTTAGCTCCTGTATGGGCTTTCTTTTTTGAATTTTGTACATGGAATCTCCTTTTTGTTTGATATATATAGAAAAAATTATAGAATGATTGCCTAAGAACAGATATAAAACCTAAGAAGCAGTTAATTTGATGGTTGATGATAGGAATATAATAACACTATGTTTTGAATCAGGCAAATGTTTTTGTTTAATTTCACACCATATTTTTGAATATTTTTAGAAAAATCTAACACTCTATATTTTAAACCATAAATTTTTACAGCCTATTGGAGGAACGCCCCTATGCAGCTTATATATAAGGATTTTGATACAACAATATCAAATATAAATAATACATTTCGCATAAATGAAAGCTTTGACCTAATCTACCGTACAATTACCATAGGTGAAAAGTCTGCATGCCTTTACTTTATAGACGGCTTTGTAAAGGATGACATTATGCAAAAGCTTCAGGATTACTTTTCAGGACTTACAAAAGAGGATATGAACACTGACACTAATTCCTTTCTTAAAAAGCTGCCATATGTGGAGGCTGACATGACCGACAGTCTTGATTCCTTTAAAACAAATATTTTTTCCGGTGTTACAGGTCTTATTATAGACGGCTTTGACAATGCCATTTTGATAGATTGCAGAACATATCCTGCCAGAGGCGTGGATGAGCCTGATAAGGATAAGGTTCTCCGGGGCTCTAGGGACGGCTTTGTTGAAACAATAGTTATGAATGCAGCCCTAATAAGAAGAAGGATTCGCAGTGAAAATCTTACTATAAAAATGATGAATGTGGGAAGTGTTTCAAAAACAGACGTTGCATTGTGCTATATGGATAATACGGTTGATAAAAAAAAGCTTAAGTATATTGAGGATAAGATTAACTCTATAACTGTTTCTTCCCTTACAATGAATCAGGAAAGCCTTGCGGAATGTCTTCACAAAAAGAAATGGCTTAATCCCTTTCCAAAGTTTAAGTATTCTGAAAGACCTGACACCACCGCATCAGCTATACTTGAGGGACATATTGTAATACTTGTAGATAACTCGCCTGCATCAATGATTATTCCCACCACATTTTTTGATGTTATTGAGGAAGCGGATGACTATTATTTTCCTCCAATCACCGCCACCTACCTTAGACTTTCAAGGTTTATAATAACTATCGCCTCTCTGCTTGTGACGCCAATATATTTATTTCTTATGCAGAATGAGCACCTTATACCTGAATGGCTTAGCTTTATAAAAATAACTGATGATATAAATGTGCCTATCTTTTTACAGCTTATTATACTGGAAATAGCCATAGACGGATTAAAGCTTGCTGCCGTTAACACTCCAAATATGCTTAATACGCCTTTAAGTGTTATTGCAGGACTTATACTTGGCGAATCTGCCGTAAGCTCAGGCTGGTTTAACGATTCTACCATGCTGTATATGGCGTTTGTTGCCTTTGGAAACTTCACCCACGGAAGCTTTGAGCTGGGCTATGCATGGAAGCTGTTTAGAATTATGCTTCTTACCCTTATATGGCTTTTCAACGGCTGGGGCTTTATAGCAGGAATTATAATTATTATCGGGTGCCTTTTCACAAACAAAACAGTTACGGGAGACAGCTATATGTATCCTCTCTTTCCCTTCAGCGCAAAAAAAATGTGCAATATTTTGTTAAGACCAAAAAAAGGAGAATAAAAAATTGTCGGCTTAAGCCGACAATTGCAAATTCATCATAGCTGAATTTGTGATTTGCGTGACGGAATTTCCTGCGTATTAAAAAGTGCCGCACGATAGCGGCACTTTTGTTCGTTGTTATGTTGTCTGGGGCTTTCCTATTATATAATTTTCCCGTTACTGCAGCTTTATATATTTTCATCCTTAAGTCCGTCAATTATATTTGCATTCTTTATCTTTGACGAAGCATAAAGCATGGATGAGCCTGTTACTGCAAATACTGCAACGGCTGAAATTATTACGCCTGTCCATGGTATTATATTTATGCCGTCAAAGGCGTTAGTAAAATTATACCACATAAACAGTATTATTAATATACTTATGGGAAGCCCATACAACAGCGCCTTCATTCCATAAAAGCTGCTCTCATACATTATCATTCTGTTAAAGGATTTTTTTGTCATTCCAATGGAGCGAAGCGTTGCAAACTCTCTTCTTCTTAAGGTAATACCTGTAGATATAGTGTTAAATATATTAGCGGCGCATACAAGTGTCATAAGCACAATAAAGCCGTAGGTGAAAATGTCTATGATAAATATCATATCATCATTTTCCTTATTTCTTTCATAAAGACTTGTGCCATAATATGTTGCCGAACTATATTTTTCAATGATTTTATCCATTTCTGACACATGATTTTCCGGCTCGCCGTCATTTATGCTAAACCATGTAGTGACATATTCATTATTGTATTTGCCGGACTGTAATGGCTCACTGTCATTTTCCGGCTCATCTTCATTTACAAAGGATGAAACCGCTGTATTTAATATATTGTTAAACATATTTTCCGTTACAATAATATCAATGTTACTACTATTAGGGCTTAATCCCAACGGCTCTTTGTCTGATAGTCCAAATATCCTTAAGCCTATCTCCTTTTTTTCTCCTGTCTTTTTGTCTGTATCCTCACTGGAATTAATTGTAAGAGTTAAATTATCACCCTGTTTTGTGTCAAGCACGTTAAATTCATACAGCTTTACATCATCATTTTTGTAGACTCTGGTGTTTTTTTTGTTTATGACAATAATATTTCTGTCATCGGCAATAAAATCACTGTAGCTTAAGCCGTTCTCCTTAAGATAATCACTAAAGTACAGCTCGTTAAATTTTACTACTCTTACATAAACATTATCAAAAAGCTCATCACCGTTATAAATTTCTCCAAAAAGCTCCTCATAATAATTCTTAAAGCCCTTTGTCGTAAATCTTACAGCATCCTCGCCCTTCATCTTAAAGCTATAGGCAGCGCTGTCTTTTATATCTGTCATAAAGGACACTTTGCCAAACGCCGGATTCTTTGAAACCTCATCTATAATCCGTTCATAGGTTTCATCGTCATTCTCATAAATTACCCCGCTCATGTCGGGAACTCCTGTCTCATATACCATTTCCGACGACTGTGTTAAATAATATGAAAACGTATATACTGTCAGGAATAATACGATACTTATAACCATTGAAAATATGGTTATGGCGTACTTCTTTTTATTTCTCTTTAAATTCTTAAGAGCCAGCTCTCCCTCAATTCCAAAGAGCCTTCTTGTGATTTTTCTTGTTTTTACCTGTCTTGTCATAAGCTTTATATCCCTTGTCTGCCTTATGGCGTCTATAGGGCTTATTTTTGACGCCCTTCTAGCAGGAATATATGCTGACAGGAAAATTGTAATAACTGAAAAAATAATAACCGATACTATTATCCACGGCTGTATTACAGCCTTTATCTCATTTGCGCCGCTGCCGATAATTGAATTTATTTTTCCTTCAATCAGCTTAAATACTATTGCAGTACCTGCATATCCGCTTAATATACCAATGGGAATACTTATAACTCCTACAACAAAGCCTTCAAAAAATACGCTATAGCGCTTCTGTTTTTTTGTTGCTCCTATACTGGCTATCATTCCAAGATATCTGCTTCTTTCTGACAGTGATATTGAAAAGCCGTTTGCAATAAGGGATATGGCTCCAATCATTATTATTACTATAAGAGTATACTTTATAATGCTTAAGGTATTTCCTATTGAATTGTCAGCTATTCCGTAATAATACAGCACATCTGAATTGTCATAATAATCCTCTGCTCCGCTGTCGGCTTTGATGTCTTCAAGATTATCATATATATCCCCTATTCCCAAATCCTTAAGCTTTGAATATATATTAATATAATCGCCGCTGCTAAAGGCTTCGGTATTGGCGAAGGTAAACATTGCGCAGGTTGTCTGGCTGTCTATGTCGATTTTTCTAGTCTCAAAATCCATTTCGTCATAGATTCCGCAGATTGTATAATCCTTTCCGTCTAATGTAATTATATCCCCCTGCTTTTCCACCTTAAGGTCGGTGGCATACCATGCGCTTACCATTATTTCTCCCTCATTTTCAGGAAACTTTCCCTCCATGGTCTCCTTATCGCCGAAGTATATTTTCTCAAAGCCTTCCTTGTCAAGGCCTATAAGCCTATATACTGTTTTTATTGTATTTTCATTCTGAGAATCCTTATAAACGCTTTTTCCATTTACATATATGTCTTTTTCATCATAGTCTCCTATAACGCCTCCAATAAAGCTTTCCCCTATATTGTCTCCCTTCAATACCTTATCCTTATTTTCATATGGAAGCTTTTCAAATACCACATGAAACTGCCCCGATTTTCTCATAGCACCCTCACCCATATAATTTGTAAAGGAATATGCTATTGTGGACACCGCCATAATCATCGCTACTGATATGACAATACCTATAATGGTAACTGCCGTTCGCTTTTTATTCTTTGACATAGTTTTAAGAGTTAATTTTGCTATAATATTCATATCTTAAACACCAACCCTTTTTTTAATAATTTCATCTCCGGAAATTTTTCCGTCAGAAATTGTTATAACCCTGTCTGCCTGCAGGGCAATTTTTTCATCATGGGTAATAACAATAAGCGTCTGATTGTTTCTTCTGTTTGCCTCCTTCAAAAGCTCCATAATCTCCTGACTGTTTTTGGAGTCAAGATTTCCCGTAGGCTCATCTGCCAGCACAATGGCAGGATTATTTATGATTGCCCTGCCTATGGATACCCTCTGCTGCTGTCCTCCCGAAAGCTGATTAGGAAGGTGATTTACTCTGTCTTCAAGCTTTAAGGTGGTAAGGATATCCTTTAAATGTCCCCTATCCGGCTTTTTACCGTCAAGAAGCATTGGGAGGGTTATATTTTCCTCCACATTTAACACAGGTATAAGATTATAAAACTGATATATAAGACCTACCTGCCTTCTTCTGAATATGGCAAGATTTGTTTCGCTTAAGCCATATATATCAGTGCCGTCTATATATACCTTTCCCTCTGTAGCCTTATCAACGCCTCCTATTATATGCAGCAGCGTAGATTTTCCCGAGCCGCTTGGGCCTATTATTGCCACAAACTCCCCTTTTTCCACGGAAAAGCTTATGTTATCAAGAGCCTTTACATAATTGCTTCCCTGCTCATACGTTTTTGTAAGATTTTCAACCTTTAATATTTCCATATTAATCCTAATTTTTGTTCAAATTTTTTACTTATGGAATTTGAACAATATGCCTCCTTACATTTTTTTGCTTTTAAAATAATAGAAAATTTCTCCTAAAAGCATACATTTATTATATCTGCATATTCTTACATCTCTGTGAATAAAAAAGTGACAATATTGTCACAAACAAAATTGTCACCATAAAAATACATTTTAAACTACTGTTTTATAAAGTCTTATTTCAAACCTTGTCCCACTGTTAATTATACTGCTTACATCTATAGTTCCGTTTTCCATAGCTATTATCTGCCTTGCAAATGCAAGACCTATTCCCACGCTGTCAGAGGATGAGTTTTTTCCTTTGTAAAATCGCTCAAATATATGAGGTAAATCCTCGCTGTCTATACCTATTCCGTTGTCCTCTATAACAATTTTTGAATAGATAGCATTTTCATCATATGTAACCTTAATATATCCTCCGTCGCCTGTATGCTCCATACAATTTTTTGCTATATTAGCTATGGCCTCTGCCGTCCAGTTTTCATCACATATGCAGCCTGCCTTTATATCCCCTTCCACGATAAGGCTTTGATTTTTTAATTCCATAGGTATCAGCAGATGACTAAATGCCCTATCCGTAAGCTTCTTTATATTACAATTTCTAAGATTTAAACAAATCGTTCCCGCGTCCAGCTTTGACATTTTTAAGAGAGTACTTACAAGCCATTCTATTCTGTTTAACTGTACATGAATATTCTGGGTAAACTCAGCCCTTTTCTCATCAGGCAGCTCCCTTTCCTCAAGCAAATCCGCCATAACCGTAAGACTTGTAAGGGGCGTTTTCAGCTGATGTGATATATCTGCAAGAGAATCTGCCAAAAAGGTCTTATCTGCTAAAAGTCTTTCCTTTTGTTCAATAAGCATACGCGTTACCTTATAAACCTCCGTTTTAAGAATGCTTAACTCCCCTTCAGAATAGCTCTTAAGGGACATATTCCAATATACGCTTTTTAACTCCTCATGACTGTTAAGATTTTGTATTTTTATAAGGTATTCAGACAGCTTCTTAATATGCACATATCTCATTACATTAAAAAGTACTGATATAATTAATATTAAACCTAAGAAAGCATATGCAGGGAGCTTATTTTCCTCTCCCATACATATGCCTGAAACAATTGATAATATTAATATTGTAATAAAATATGCTACAAGTTCCTTATTCCGTATCAACTTCTTACTTCCTTAACTCCTATTTATCGACAACATAGCGGCAAACAACCAAAAATTCGGCTCTGATGAATTTGCAAGTGTCGGCTTTAGACGACACTTTTTTATTCTATAGTAAATTCCTAAAGCGACAACATAATGGCAAACAACCAAAAATTCGGCTCTGCCGAATTTAAAAGTGCCGCTGCCGTGCGGCACTTTTTTATACAAGCTTATCTACCTTTATTCCCTTTAAGTCCGCTTCAAGAAGCGCCATGCTATTCTTGATTTCACCAAGCTCCTTGGATACCTCTCCTCCTGACTGCTTAACGTCGCCTGCAGTTAAATCCGTCATCTCTGACATGTCCATGTCCTTATTGTCGCCTTCACGCTCTACTGCCTTAGCCCTGTCATAAGCCTCCTTGGTGCCTTCTATTAACGCCTCCTGTATTGCCCTTTCCTCTTTGATTTCCTGCAGTTCGTCTTCCTTTTCTTCCTTTTCTTCTGCTTTCTTATCTGCTTCTTCCTCTATCTCCTCAATCCTATCATCTTCATGCTCCATGCCTTCCTTAACTATCATGCCTTGAATTTCATCACTGGCAGCCTTCATTATTACATCTGCATCCTTATTGGCGTCGACCATGAGATGTTTCTTAAGTCTTTCTATACTAATAGCAGTTATTTCCTTGCCTGCCCTGATAATTCCTTTTTTTGCATCCTCTAAATTTTTTTCAGGAAGCTCCTTCCTATCATATAATTCAAGCATACGATTTTGATACTCGGTAAGATTATCCTTATCAATACTGTTATACCGCTCCATTTCCTCGTCTGTAAGCTTTTCGGCAGTTGCATCTTTTTTTGATTTATTATATTTCACTATAAGCTCTAAGTCCTTCTGCTCCTTAGACTCAGAATCTACATTATACTCCTTTTTTAAGTTATCCATTTCACCGTTTATACGGTTAAGTTCATTGGTTGCCTCCTCCTCAAGCTCTCTCATCTGAGCATATGTGTCACGCTTTTCCTCCACGGATGCATCTATATTGTTGTCACTGTTCCACGCAGAAGCCACTACCTCCCACGCCTTTTTGCGGGCTTCCTTTCTCTTCTGCTCAATAGGGTCCATATCTAAATTTGCATTTCCTGCAAAAAATGTCCCTGAATTCCGCTTGGTATTATTAACCTTATCAGGCTCCATACCAAGAGCGTTTTCCGGATTAATATTTCCCCCTGCAAATATAATTAAACTCATACCCTTCACCCTTTCATACGCTGCTTTATTAAATAAATTTTTCATTTATGCATATATATCAGCCAAAAACAAAGATGCCAATATTTTTTTATATTTATATATCGTCTTTTTTTTCCATATTATTAAGTCTATTCTCTGGAAATATATAAATTAAGCCTCCTCTTTATTGCCCATATTCTCTCTTTCTCACTTCTTCAAGTATACGTGCAAATTCTCCTTCCGTATCCAGCAAAAGCTCTGCCCTCTTTTTAGCTTTTTGTGACATTTTATCATAATATTCTAAATCGTCGTGATATTTCAGTATTTTTTCCTGCATCTCCCTGTAATCACTGACACAAAAGTCATCGCCGGAATTCACGGCAACATCTCCATAATTAACCGTCACCACAGGCACTCCCTTATACATTGCTTCCACACAGGAGGTTCCTCCTCCTGCTCTCAATGGATTAACATAAAGGTCGCATAATTCCAGCCTTGATAAAATATCATCGCAAAACCCTATATATACGGACTGCATACTTAAATTACGATATTTTTTAATAAGCGTTTCATATTTATCAAATCTTCCTATAAATATCAGGCTCATATCCGGCTTAAAAATTTCATCCAAAATATTAAGGAACTCATCTGTGACCTCTGTATCCAGCCTTGCTCCAACCACGGCAAGCAAAAATTTATCTTCATTAATCCCAATATCATCTCTCGTTAAAAATTCTGTCTGAGGCTTCAGGCTTGATGTAAATACGCCTTTTATTACATTTTGCTCCGTATGACCAAATATCTTAAGCAGCTCCAAATCAGAAGAATTTAAATTTCTGCTTAAGGTTTGATATTTTGTTGTATTACATGTTAACCGGGAGGGTACCGTTCCAACTGTCAATACAGGAATCATTTTATTTACCAGATTTCCCAAAATACTGGTTTCCCCAATCAATATAACTATTTCAGGAGCCATTTCCTTTATAAAATTTAAAAGGTATTCCAGCGTATCCAAGTCAGGCATATTTTGCTCGCATTGAACATATGGAATGTCCACTCCTTTCCAATGCTGAATTTCCTCATTCATTTTCTGCGAATCATAGCTTGCTCCACGGGCGCCGTAAAAGGGAATATATCCTACCTGGCTTGACAGCTCTGCCGTATTTAACAATAATACATTTTTACCACACTTTGTCATAAGTATTTTGCACCGGTCCAACGCCGTCTTAGTAGGACCATGCTGAATATTAATAAATTGCTCCGTAATAATTAATACAAGCTGTTTATTTCTTTCCTCTGATTTTATGAGATATAGCGGCGCATTTACAGATTTTGCAAATTCCTCTACAAGTCCTTGATAAAATATACTCATTTCCCTAAAGATGCTTATACACTGTAAATTGGGGCAATTAAATACTATATCATGAAATTGACAATAAATATAAAAACGAGTGTTTAATGAAAAGCTTTCCCTATTAGCATAAACATATCTGATAAATTCAAGCAGAAAAACAGATGACTTTTTTATTCCAAGCAAAACCGAGTACCACCATACTGAAACCGTAGGATATTCAAGAGGAAGCTCATCTTTTACCATATTTATTATTTCATCCAAAGTTTCATCACTTAATCCCTTTGTTTCTTCTATAAGCTTATTTCCTGCTTTTATTGCATCCTGCGGTAAATAATCTTTATATATCTTTTTTTCTGTATATAACATATTTATTGCATCTTCTACCCCGGCTCCAAACTTCATATTTTTTTTCTCCTTTTTCTTATAAGCAACAGCTTTTTAATTAAGCCTGTATCCTCTCCCTCTTACGGTTTCTATAAGCTTTTCTCCGTCTGTTTCAAGCTTTTCCCTCAGTCTCTTTATATAAACGGTTAATGTGTTGTCATTCACATAATCCCCTGATACGTCCCATATTCCCGACAAAAGCTGATTCCTCGACAAAACCTGCCCTCTATTGTTAAGAAATGTAAGAAAAAGCCTGTATTCCAGCGCAGTAAGAATAATCTCCCTGCCTTCCTTATATACCTTCCCTGCTCCAAAATCAACAGTAATATCCTTTATTTGAAGCTTGCTTCCTCCCATATTATTACTTCTTTCATACCGGCGTATTATGGATTTTATACGGGAAATCAACTCCCTTACCCTAAATGGCTTTGTAATGTAGTCATCAGCCCCCATATCCAGTCCCATAACCACATTGACCTCCTCATCACAGGCAGTAAGAAAAATCACAGGAATATCAGCCTGTGATTTTATTCTTTTACAAATATCATATCCGTTCCCATCCGGCAACGTCAAATCAAGTATGGCAAAGTCTATGTTATCTGCGCCGCTGTCAAGACGCTCTATTGCAGTCTTGCAATCTGTACAAAGCAAGACCTCAAAGCCCTCCTGATTTAACGAATACTTAATACCATAGCCTATGGTGGAATCATCCTCCAAAACCAAAAACATATACGCCTCCTATAAAGCAGCCTGTATTATTTAATTACACTGCTTAACACGTCACCTATTTTTTCATGGATACATAAATCCGCCCTGCCATCCACAGGCGTAACATCCTTATTTATCAGTACAAGCTTATTTCCTCTGTAATAGTCTATAAAGCCTGCCGCCGGATAAACTGTAAGCGACGTTCCTCCTACAATAAGCATGTCTGCATTTCTTATTGCCATAACTGCCTTTTCAATAATCTTACTGTCAAGCCCCTCCTCATACAAAACCACATCCGGCTTTATTCTTCCCCGGCAGCCTTCCTTATTGCAATATGGAACTTCCTCAGCACTCAAAATATAATCTACATCAAAAAACTTACCACAGTCTTCACAATAGTTTCTAAGCACGCTTCCATGAAGCTCATATACATTTTCATTTCCTGCAAGCTGATGAAGCCCGTCTATATTCTGGGTAATAACAGCCTTGAGCTTTCCCTGCTTTTCAAGCCTTGCCAGCGCAACATGCGCCCTGTTTGGCTTTGCATCCCTGTAAATCATCTTATCCTTATAAAAGCGGTAAAATTCCTCCGTATTTTTCATATAAAAGCTATGGCTTATAATAGTTTCAGGAGGATATTTATACTTCATATTATAAAGTCCGTCCTGGCTTCTAAAATCAGGTATATTACTCTCCGTAGATACGCCTGCCCCTCCAAAAAAAACTATATTATCAGATTCATTTATCCATTTACTTAACTGTTCTGTCTCCCTGATTATCATCTTATCGCATGCCCCGCAAGCTTTTCTGACAAATATTTTGTCGTGTTTTCCTTAGAGAATATATACATGTTTACATCACCCTCGCCTCTTTTGCACTCAAGGCTCTGGAGAATATATATGGTTTTTGCATTTATGGTCTTCATAAGCTCCGTATCCTCTCTGTAATTATGAACTACCATATACGGTCTTGGATGAAAATTATAGGTGTAATGATTATCCATGGTAATCCATACAAATCCTCCTACAATAATATCCTCCAAAAGAGAGCTTCTAAGAGGGTCTATGTCATTTTGGTCAAATACGTCAAAGGCCATTCTTATTTCCTTATCAACCTTGGAATAATTCGGGTCATGGTTAAATCTTATCTGCCCCATTATCTGCTTTGTATTTTTATTATAAATATCAAGATAAATCGTAGGTACGGTATGGTTTTGCTTTCTGTCAATTTCACTTACCTTAAAAAAAATATTTCCTAAATGCTGTAACATAGTCTCTCTCCTCTCATTTTCGCTGCAATTACAATTATCTTTAATGAAACACCGCTTAAAGAAGCCTGCATAACTTAATAACATTATACCATATTTTTGTGCATTTTTTTGCACATACACAAGTTTGCGGAGCAAACTTGCATGGCTCGGCTGCGCCGAGACTATTATACCACAATTTATAATAATTGAAAACCTTAAACTTATTTTAAGATTTTTAGCTTACCATCTGTTCTTCAGCTTATTCTGAAGCCTATATAAAGTATTCATTGCGTCGATAGGCGTCATATTTCCTAAATCAAGGCCGTTAATCTCATTTACTATATCCTCATCCCTTACCGTATCAAAAAGGGACATCTGGGCCAAATCCACCTCGTCCGGCTTTTCCGGCTTCTTTTTTCCTGAATTAGCCGCCTGTCCTGCCGCTGCTATCTCCTTAGCCTTCTTTGATATATCGGCGTCAATCAGCTCAGTTACTATCTCCTTGGCTCTGCCTATAACGCTTTCCGGCACTCCTGCAAGCTTTGCCACCTGTATGCCATAGCTCTTGTCTGCGCCGCCCTTTACTATTTTTCTAAGGAATACAATATCATCCCCCTGCTCCTTTACGGCTATACAATAATTATTTACCCCTGAAAGCATGCCCTCAAGTTCTGTAAGCTCATGATAGTGAGTGGCAAAAAGGGTTTTTGCTCCCAAAAGCTTAGTATTGCTTATATGCTCCACAACTGCCCACGCTATTGATAAGCCGTCAAAGGTGCTGGTACCCCGTCCTATTTCATCAAGTATAAGCAGGCTGTTGGCTGTGGCGTTTCTAAGGATATTTGCAACCTCCGTCATTTCCACCATAAAGGTTGACTGACCGCTTGCCAAATCGTCTGATGCGCCCACCCTTGTAAAAATCCTGTCACATATGCCTATATTGGCGCTTTCGGCAGGCACAAAGGAGCCAATCTGCGCCATAAGGACAATAAGCGCCGTCTGTCTCATATATGTGGATTTACCTGCCATATTCGGGCCTGTGATAATAGATATCCTGTTCAGGCTGTTGTCAAGATATGTGTCGTTCGCTACAAACATATCGTTTACAATCATTTTCTCCACCACAGGGTGACGGCCCTTCTTTATGTCTATAACTCCCTTTTCATTTATTTTTGGCTTAACAAAATTATTTTTTTCTGCAACATATGCAAAGGAAGCATATACGTCAAGCCTTGCCACTGCCTTTGCCGTGGTCTGTATTCTTTTTATGTTTTCTGATATTTTTTTCCTGATTTCCCCGAACAGCTCATACTCAAGGGCGGAAAGCCTGTCCTCCGCTCCCAGTATTGTATCCTCCAGCTCCTTAAGCCTTGGCGTTATATACCTTTCCGCATTTGTAAGTGTCTGCTTTCTTGTGTAATCCTCAGGCATCTCAAACTGGTTTTTATATGAGTTTGTAATCTCTATGCAATACCCAAATACCTTATTATATTTTATCTTAAGATTTTTTACTCCTGTCCGTTCTCTCTCAAAGGCTTCAAGCTCCGCAAGCCAGTTCTTTCCCTCAGTCTTTGAAAGCCTTAGCCTGTCAACCTCATCATTATAGCCATCCTTTATTATGCCGCCGTCCTTTATGGAAAGGGGCGGCTCTTCCATAATAGCCTTATCTATCATATCGGCTATATCGCTTAAATCATCCATGTCATCGTTTATTTCCCTAAAGAAATTACTGCTTTCCGCCTTAAATTCACCTAACAGCCTTTTTATATGGGGAATCATCTGTATGGATGTCTTAAAGGCCGTCATATCTCTCGGCGTTGCAGAATTATAAGCTATTCTTCCTATAAGGCGCTCTAAATCATAAATCGGATTAAGATATTCTCTTAGCTCCTCCCTTGTAATAAGAGAGCTGTTTATTTCCTCCACCGTATTCTGTCTCTTTAATATAGCTTCCTTTTGTATAAGAGGCTGTTCTATATATGAGCGGAGAAGCCTTGCCCCCATGGCAGTCTTTGTCTTGTCAAGAACCCAGAGCAGGGAGCCCCGCTTCTGCTTTTCCCTGAGAGTTTCTACAAGCTCCAGATTTCTTCTGGTAGACGTATCTATAATCATATATTTACCTGTAGTATACGTGGTAACGGAAGAAAGCTGTTCAAGGGATGTTTTTTGCGTCTCCCTTAAATAAAGCATAAGTGCTCCCGCACATACGGAGCCTATATTATAGTCGGCAAGGCCAAGTCCCTCTAAGCTCATGACCTTAAAATGCTCCATTAAGGCTTTCTTGGCAGTCTCGTCGTCAAAATACCACGAATCAAGCGTAAATATGGAAATTCCTAATCTGTTTTTTATATCGTCTGCATCTGCGCCGCTTACCATAAATCCTGTATTACATATAATCTCCGATGGAGCAAACTTTGTAATCTCATCATTTAAGGCTCTCAGCGAGTCTAATTCCGTAACTAAAAAATCACCGGTTGCAACATCACACACAGCCAGTCCAAATTCGTCTCCCATGTATACTATACACATAAGATAATTATGCTTTCCCTCATCAAGGGTCTGGGCGTTAATGTTTGTTCCCGGTGTAACTACCTTTATTACTTCTCTTTTAACAAGCCCTTTGGCAAGCTTAGGCTCCTCCACCTGCTCGCCTATCGCCACCTTGTAGCCCTTGCTTACAAGACGGTTTAAATATACGTCAACTGCATGATAGGGAACGCCGCACATAGGCGCGCGCTCCTCCATCCCGCAATCCTTTCCGGTAAGTGTAAGCTCTAACTCCTTTGATGCAAGAATGGCATCCTCAAAAAACATTTCATAAAAATCGCCCAGCCTGTAAAAGAGTATACAATCCTTATACTGCTCCTTTGTCTCTATATATTGCTGCATCATTGGTGATAACTGTCCCACTTTAGCTCTTCCTTTCCTCTATCTTAGCTGCGAATTCCAATGCTTCATCTATATTTCTGCAGAAATGGTCCTGCCCCAGCTTTTCTACATAGCCATGCTTTTTTAGTACACTCATAGGCTGTTCGTTTACATGTGAAAACACCAGCTCTATTTTATTTTTATGACATATCTCATAAACGCTTTCAAGGGTGTGCATGGCTGTCTCATCCATGGCCGGAACACTTCTCATACGAAGTATAACTATATCCTCATTTGTATCTCTTACAACCTCTGTAAGCTTATCTGCCGCGCCGAAAAACAAAGGGCCTGTAACCTCAAACACAAGAGTATTCTTTGGAACGAATTTAAGGGAAATATGGTCTGTATCTGTAGTTTCATGATACTCTATATTTTCCTGCCTGATTTTTTCCATATCCTCCTCATACATCCATCCCCGGATACTTGTAACATCCGACATGCGCTTCATAAAAAGAAGGCACGCAAGCACAAGGCCGACCACAATAGCCGCTACCAAATCAAATACCACCGTAAGCACAAAGGTAACCAAAAGCACTGATATATCACTCTTTGGCGCCTTTTTTAAAGTGTCTGCCACTGCCCTTAAGCCGCTCATATTATATGCAACCATAAATAATATGGACGCTATGACAGGCATGGGAATAAGCTTTGCATAAGGCATAAGAAATATAAGCATCAGTAAAAGAACTGCCGCATGTACCATACCCGCCACAGGAGTTCTTCCGCCGTTTTTTATGTTTGCAGCCGTTCTTGCTATAGCTCCCGTGGCAGGAATACCGCCGAAAAATCCTGACGCTATATTTCCCGCTCCCTGCGCTATAAGCTCTGCATTTGAGCGATGGCGGCTTCCTATCATACCGTCTGCAACCACGCAGGATAAAAGTGATTCTATGGCAGCAAGAATTGCTATGGTAAATGCATCCGGAAGCAAATCTCTTATCATTCCAAAGCTTACGCTTGGAATATGAAATTCCGGCAGGCCTGACAGGTCTCCGTAACGGCTTCCTATTGTATCCACATCAATCCCGGCAAGCTTTACAACGGCGCTTAAAACTATAACCGCTATAAGGGAAGGCGGTATGGTTTTATTTATCTTTGGCCATAAAATAAGTATAGCTAATGAAGCTACACCTACTATAAGCGACATATAATTAAATGTATCAAAACAGCTAAAAAGCGCCTTAAGCTTATCTATGGTTTCTATTGGCGAGCCATGCTCCGCCGTATATTCCGATATGCTTACGCCAAAAAAGCTGTTTAATTGTCCTACTAAAATAGTTACGGCTATACCTGCCGTGAATCCGGTAGTAATTGTGTATGGAATAAACTTTATAAGATTTCCAAGCTTCAACAGTCCCATGATTATAAGTATTATTCCAGCCATAATAGTGGCGGCAATAAGTCCGTCCATTCCGTTTGCTGCCACTATTCCTGCTACTATAGTCGCAAAAGCAGCCGTAGGCCCTGCTATCTGCACCCGGCTTCCGCCGAGAAACGAAATAACAAAGCCTGCTACTATGGCTGTATATATACCTGTCTGGGGTTCTACTCCCGAAGCTATAGCAAGGGCTATAGACAACGGAAGAGCTATGATAGCCACGATAATACCGGATATTACATCCTTTACAAGCTGTTCCTTTGTATAACCCTTCATTACAGAAAACAGCTTTGGTTTATAATCGTTCACTTAAGACTACCTCTTTATTATTTTCTCTTTTTTCTCTGATTTGTAATCCATAATGCTGCATATCCAATTGAGAAGATATAACCAAAGGCTATGTTCTTTATGTATTCCATCTTAGATGCCGAATCAAAGTCAATAACAAGCTTAAATGCTGCCTTTGCTGCCTTATATGTATAGCCAAGCTCACCCTTAATAGCATATATCTCTGCCATTCTTGTACCTATAAATATTGCGATAAATGATAATACTACGCATACAATAAGTCCGATAGGGTCAAGATTCTTAGTAATCTTGCCGTAGATAAATACCTCGCCTGCAAGAATTACTGCTCCCATAGGGAAGAATATTATGTTAGCCGCATAGCCAAGCACACAGTAAAGAACTACACCGACTACAGCTACAGCAAGGGCTGCCACAAGACCGATAATCATATTCTTAATATTCTTCTCACCCTGTACCGTTCCCATATTGTAATTTACGCCGTTTCCGCCTCCGAAGCCCTTACTGCTGTTTTCATTCTGATTGTTCTCGCCATTGTTTGGCTGATTAAAATTGTTATCCATATCTTCTTTTCTCCTTTTCAAATTCCTTTCTTTTTTACCGGGGTTGTCTTAGGTTTCCTTCCTCTTACTAATTTAATCCTTCTCCCTCATCATTTCTCCAATGTAATAAAAGCCCTTTGCCTCTAAAAGCTTTACGTTTACTATTCTTCCAATAAGGTCTTCGTCACCCTTAAAATGAACTGTTATTCCGGAGTCGAGCTTTCCTGTGACAAAGCCCTCAAGCTGTCCGTTTTTTTCCTCAACAAGCGCCTTTAGAGTTTCTCCCTCAAATCTCTTAATCTGCTCATTCGCTATGGTCTGGACCTCCCTCAGGAGCCGGTCAAACCTTTCCTTTACCACAGCCTTTGGTATCTGCTCCTCCATAGCTGCAGCAGGCGTTCCCGTACGCCTTGAATAAATAAACGTATATGCGCTGTCATACCGCGCCTTTCTTACCACATCAAGAGTGTCCAGAAAATCCTCCTCCGTCTCTCCCGGAAAGCCTACCATTATATCGGTGGTAAGAGAAATATCAGGCACAGCCTCCCGTATTTTGGATACAAGCTCAAGATAATGCTCCTTATCATATTTTCTGTTCATTATCTTAAGAATACGGCTGCTTCCTGACTGCACCGGAAGATGAAGCTGCTTACAGATTTTTTTTGAATTTTTCATTACATCTATAAGCTCGTCAGACAAATCCTTAGGATGAGACGTCATAAATCTAATCCTCTTGATTCCGTCTATTTTTTCTACCTCTTTCAGCAGTTCGGCAAAGGATACAGGATTTTCCAGTGTTTTGCCGTAGGAATTAACATTTTGTCCAAGAAGCATTACTTCAACCACTCCATCTGCTGCAAGTCTCTTTATCTCGTCAATAATGTCCCTAGGTTTTCTGCTTCTCTCCCTGCCCCTTACATAAGGCACTATACAATAGCTGCAGAAATTGTCGCAGCCAAACATTATATTAACTCCTGACTTGAAAGAATACTTCCTTTCCACAGGCAAATCCTCTATTATTATATCAGTATTTTCCCATAAATCAATAACTAATCTGTCGGATTTTAATCTATTATGCACAATTTCCGCAAATTTAAAGATATTATGAGTTCCAAATATTATATCTACAAATCCATAGCTTTTCTTTATTTTTTCAACGGCAGAGGGCTCCTGCATCATACACCCGCACAGGGCTATAAGCATATCGTTATTTTTCTTCTTTATGTTTGAAAGATACCCAAGCCTTCCATAAACCTTAAGATTTGCATTCTCTCTTACAGTACATGTGTTATATATGACAAAATCTGCCTTTTCATCCTCCGTTATTTTATATCCCATAAGCTCCAGTATGCCTATAAGCTTTTCCGAATCCCTTGCGTTCATCTGACATCCAAAGGTATTGACGCATGCCGTAAGGGGACGTCCCTTTTCCCTGCTTTTTTCTTCTATTATTTTCCTGCATTTTGCAATATAATAATACTGACGCTCCGGCTCATTTTTCGGAGGATTTTGTGATATATCTATCCTATCTAAATCTATGCTTCCAAACATATTTTATTCCTCTCACTTCTCCCACAGTACCAAGTTTTTCTAACGCTGTCAATTTCGTATCTGTCCGTTTCCATAAATTACATACTTATATGTAGTAAGCTCTCTTAACCCCATAGGTCCTCTCGCATGAAGCTTCTGGGTGCTTATTCCTATTTCGGCTCCAAAGCCAAATTCCTCTCCGTCAGTAAATCTTGTAGACGCGTTTACATATACGCACGCTGCGTCAATCTCATCAAGAAATTTACACGCAGTCTCATAATTTTCAGTAATAATAGTCTCGCTATGCTTTGTGTTATGTTCGTTTATATGGTCTATGGCTTCCTCCACGCTTCCCACTGTCCTTACGGAAATAATATAATCTAAATATTCTGTATAAAAATCCTCATCTGTGGCGGAAACAATTTCACCGCTTATGTCTCTTGCCTCCTTGTCGCCCCGTATCTCTACATTATGCTCCTTAAGGGCTGACACTGCCTTAGGAAGAAATTCACCTATAATATTCCTGTGTATAACAAGACTTTCACAGGCGTTACATACGCCTATACGCTGTGTTTTTGCATTTACAAGTATATTAAGCGCCATGTTAATATCAGCATCCTTATCTACATAAACATGACAGTTTCCTGTTCCTGTCTCTATAACAGGAATTGTGCTGTTTTCCATGGTTGCCCTTATAAGTCCCGCGCTGCCTCTTGGTATAAGCAAATCAACATATTTATTCATTTTCATAAACTCTTTTGTTACGGCCCTGTCAGCAGATTCTATAAGGGTCACGGCGTTAGCGTCTATATTGCAGCCTTCAAGAGCTTTTCTTATTATATTTACTATTGCCCTTGTTGAGTTTATTGCGTCGCTGCCACCCTTAAGAATACATACGTTTCCTGATTTAAAGCATAGTCCGAAGGCATCTGAGGTTACATTAGGCCTTGCCTCATATATAATTCCGATTACGCCTATAGGAACGCGCCTTTTGCCTACCGTCATACCATTTGGACGTTTTGACATATCCATAACCTCGCCTATAGGGTCAGGAAGCCCGGCAACCTTTCTAAGTCCCTTTGCCATTGCCTCTATTCTATCTCCGTTTAAAAAAAGCCTGTCAAGAATGGCAGATTTCATGCCGTTTTGTCTGCCATTCTCCATATCCTTCATATTTGCTTCTATTATAGCCGCCTCGTTTTTAACGAGGGCATCTGCTACGCTTAATAAAGCCTCATTCTTTTCATTCGTATTAAGGCAGCCTATTCCTTTTTTTGCATCTGCAGCAGCCCTGCATATATTTTCTAAATTAAAGCTTTCCATTATATACTCCTTTCTCCGTCACAACCATATCCATAAATATATCGTTTTCATTCATAGGCGCTTTGTCAACAAGCTGGTACTCTCCGCATACGCCTAAGAGGCAATCCGGTCTGTGACTGTATATATATCTGTCATAAAAGCCTTTTCCCATGCCTATTCTTCCTCCATGCCTGTCAAATACCACACCCGGTACAAGCATTATCGAGCTTTCCCCCTCCGGCCTGTATACAGGACAATTCCAATCAGGCTCTCTTATGCCCCTGTAGCCCTCCTTTAGCTCCTTTACGTCATATACGGCAAAAAAATCCATGCGAGAGTCATTTACAACTCTTGGAAAAACGCACCTTTTGCCTGCCTTTAAGCTTTCCTCAAAAAGAGGGGTTAAATTTATTTCATTTCCCGCTGCCATATAAAAATATACCGTATGGGCATTTTTATATGCAAAAAGACTTTTAATATGCTTTATAATATTTTCGCTTAGCTTTAAAAGCTCGGCTTCTTCCAAGCTCTTTCTAAGCATAAGCTTTTGACGGCGCAAACAGGACTTATCCCCGCCATTATTATTCTTTGTATGTTCTGCCGGCATATCTATATACCTTTACTGATTTTTCTTTTTCATATCCTTAAGCTCTGTGATTGTTCCGTCAGGATTTTTAATGCTTATATTTTCAAGAGTGCCTCTAAGGTTATTATGGACTGCCCTTATATATGCCTCTCTTAATGCCTTCTGCTCGGCAAGCTCCTCACCGGTCAATCCCTCGCTCTTTGATTTTCTGTAAAGCTCATTTATTCTGTCTAAATCTGTTTTTTCCATAAAAAAATATTCTCCGTTTTTTATTCTGTATAAAAAAGTGTCAAAAGCTTTAGCTCAAAGAACTTTAGTTCAAAGAACTTTAGTTCAAAGAACTTTAGTTCAAAGAACTTTAGTTCAAAGAACT
>CAJUAO010000001.1:195226-246007 GCA_910584685.1 uncultured Lachnospiraceae bacterium
ACTTTAGTTCAAAGAACTTTAGTTCAAAGAACTTTAGTTCAAAGAACTTTAGTTCTTTGTGAAGCCGACACTTTTTAAGGAAGCATAAGCTCTTAATTTTTCAGAATATATATACTGTTTCTGTCAGTTGCTATACATCCCATATATTCTCCCTTTTCCTGATGCAAAAGCGTTAAATCAGGATATCTGTACACTGCTATAGTAGGCTTATCCTTTCCGATAAGCCGTTTTTTTCTTCCGGATACAATAAACATATCGTTTACCACTGTTTCTACCTTTTTTTCCCTGGAAAAGCTTATATCTGCCTTATTTTTTATAAGGTTGTAAAAACTGATTTCTCCCTTAATATTCAGCCTGATATACGGCGTCTGCCCGATAATATAGCTCCACGCCAAATCCTCCTTGCCGTATATATTCTGATTTATGCATGTGGTAGTTTCTTTTGTCTCCGTGTTATAAAATATTACCTGCTCCTGATGAATTTCCGGCTGTACCTTTGAATATACTATATATTTTCCCTTTACTGCCGCATAAGGAAAGGTTTCCGTATAAAACGCCTGGTCTATGGTGTCTATTACTATATTCCCCTTTGACAAAAGTATATCGCTGACAAGCTGTCCCAGATTAACAAAGCTTATTTTTTCAAGGGACACCTCGCTTTTTTCCATTTTACTGTAGCGTTCGTCTGTAATTAAATTAAAGCCTGTCTTTATCATGCATCTGTTATTATCCAACAGCTTTATATTTTCAATGCCGTTTATTCTTAAATTATCGTCAACTACCGGCACTTTTTTTTCATCCTTTATGCAATATAAAAACTGGTCAAATTCAAAATAACCGTTATATGTTTCCGTAAGGTTATATCTTATATATTCATTTTGAAAAAGCATAAAAAAATCATTAAGGATAAATACCCTTGTCTTCTTATAGTTGTTGTATTCGCTTATATGCTCCCTCACACTGTATACAGGCTCAATATCCTTTGACTCAATATTGTACCTGTACATTGTAATGCTTTGATTATCTCCGTTAATATCTGTAATTGTGGTAAAGTACAGATTGTCAATTTTTTTGTCAAGACATTTTATCTTGTAAATATCATACTTCTTTTTTCCGGAAAGAAGCTCTATTCTTTCGTTTTTCTCCGGCTTGTATATATAATATCTGACTGTATTTACCCCCTCATACTCTGAAGGCTCATATTCCTTTTCCAGTATAAAGCTGCCATTATAAAGATGTCCTTTTATTTTATGGGCATTTTTTATTATTCTAATATTCATAATTATAAAAATTCCTTTACATTAAAAGACTCATTACTGTTTGCTTTAAACAATGTGCCTATATTTTCCCCATCCATAATTTTTTCTATAACGTGTATGTCATCGCCGTTTGCTATAATCATATCCGTATTGGAATATGTTGCAATCTGCGCTGCGACAAGCTTTGAAGCCATACCTCCTGTTCCGACGCTGCTTGAGCTTGTGCTTTTTCCCATATCTATAAGCTTCTGGTCAATAACGGGTACCTCCTCTATAAATCTGGCATCCTTGTTTATATTTGGGTCATCTGTAAAAAGCCCGTCTATATCCGACAAAAGAATAAGCAAATCAGCATTTGTCAGTGATGCTACTATAGCCGAAAGCCTGTCATTATCTCCAAACTCTATAAGCTTTTCCATCTCATAGGTTGATACAGTATCATTTTCATTTACAATAGGTATTACTCCAAGCTTAAGAAGCTCGTTAAAGGTGTTTATAGCATTTGTCCTGCCTACGTCGTTTATCATGGTTATCTTTGTAAGGAGAAGCTGCGCTACGCTTTGATTATATTCACTGAAAATCCTTTGATATACCATCATAAGCTGTGCCTGTCCCACTGCGGCGCACGCCTGCTTTTTTGCCAGCGTAAGGGCTCCTGAAAGCTTAAGCTTTTTTCTTCCCACCGCTATTGCTCCTGAGGATACAAGAATAACCTCTTTTCCCTTATTCCTCATATCCGTAAGAACTCTGACGAGAAGCTCAAGCTTCCTTAAATCTAGGGCTCCCGTCTCCTGATGCGTAAGGGAGGATGAGCCTATTTTTACTACAATCCTCTTTTTTTCACGTATATAATTTCTGTTTCCCATGTTTTTTTCCTCATGTAATAAGTTTAATACCCTGATAAGTATACTACATTTTATTCCTCACGTAAAGGCGAATATTTTAACATAATGGCCTCAAATACCCTTATGCCGTCCATTGCCGCGCTTGTTATGCCCCCTGCGTAGCCTGCCCCCTCGCCGCATGGATATATTCCCTTTAAATTTGCTTCAAGGCTTTCATCTCTGTTTATTCTTACAGGAGATGACGAGCGGCTTTCAACTCCGCTTACTATGGCGTCCGGCATGTCAAAGCCCTCGAGCTGTTTTGAAAAGCCATGTATTCCCTCTATAAGGGAGCTGCTTATATATTCGGGGAAAATATTTCTCAGGTTTGAAAGCCTGTATTCTCCCTTTATCATAGGTACTACGCTTCCAAGTCCTGCGGAGGGCCTGTTTTTTTCAAAATCCTCAAATCTCTGGACAGGTACAACTCCCTTTCCCTCTGTGTAAGCCTTCTCCTCTAAGCTTCTCTGAAAATACATTCCTTCAAGGGGCGATGTCCTTCCGTAATCCTCCGGCGTCACCGTAACAATAATTGCGCTGTTTCCATTACATCCGTCTCGGCCGCTGTAGCTCATGCCGTTGACAGCAAGCCTTTTTTCCTCTGACGACGCGTTTACAACGTAGCCTCCCGGACACATGCAAAAGGAATAAACGCCCCTGCCCTCCTTTGTATTGTATGTAACCTTATAATCTGCCGCCTCCAAAAGCTCGTGAGCCTTAACTCCATACATTTTTTCATTTATCATTGACTGGGGATGCTCCACTCTTACTCCCACAGCAAAGGCCTTTGGCTCCATATGAAGCTTTTTTTTGCTGAGCATTTCAAAGGTGTCCCTCGCGCTATGTCCAAGGGCAAGCACAAGAACCTGACAGCTTATATTTTCACTCTGGCGTACATTTGTGTTCTCAACTGTTATTGATTTAATTTCTCCATTTTCCGTATGTATATCAGTAAGCCTTGTACAAAATTTTATCTGCCCTCCAAGGCGTATTATTTCCTGCCGCATATTCTTTACAATATCGCAAAGAATATCAGTTCCTATATGAGGCTTGTTTATATATGTAATCTCCGGCTTTGCGCCAAATTTAACAAATGTTTCCAAAACCTCCCTGTGCCTTCCGTCTTTATCCTTTACAATGGTATTAAGCTTTCCGTCTGAAAATGCGCCTGCTCCCCCCTCTCCAAACTGTACGTTTGACTCCTTATTCAGCTTTCCTTTGCTCCAAAAGCTTTCCACTGTCCTTTTTCTGTTGTCAACACACTCTCCCCTTTCTATAATTAAAGGCCTGTAGCCGGCTCTTGCAAGAAAATAACCGCAAAACATGCCGGCCGGCCCCATTCCCACAATAACAGGTCTTTCACGAAGCTTTTCACCGCCTGCATCAGGCATAGAGTATATTTTTTCCTCTGTAAAAAATATATTATTATTAAACACTCTTTTGCTTATATTTTTTTCGTTTTCTACCGTTACGTTTACGGAATAAACATACTTTATATCCGGCTTGTTCCTTGCATCTACGGATTTCTTCACTATTTTTATTGAGTGAATCTCCTCCGTCCTTAATCTTAAAAGCGACGATACCTTCATGGAAAGCCTGTCCTCTCCGTCTGTCAGCTTCATTTTTATCTGGTTTATTCTTATCATATTTCCTTTAACCTTTCATTCCCTAAGTATATGATTTCCCGCTATGTAACCGGTAGCCCATGCCCACTGGAGATTATAGCCTCCGCACATTCCGTCGGCATCAAGCATTTCTCCCGTCATATATAAATCTGGAACAAGCCTTGATTCCATTGTGCTCTTAAATTCATCAAGCCTTATTCCCCCTGCAAGCACCTGCGCCGACGCAAAATCATTTACATCCGTTACATTATCCGTATACGACTTTATCTCTGCGGCTAACCTTTTAATTAAACTATCGTCAATATGACAGGCCTTTTCATCTGCCGGTATATGCAGCTCCTCTATAAGAGCAGCCGCCAGCTTATCGTTTATTACCCCTATAAAGCACTGCAATATAGTTATGTTTTTGTTTTTTTTCCCCTTTTCCTTTATCATGTTAAAAATGCTATCCGGGGTCATATTACTCAGAAAATCTATTTTAAGCCGTACGCCCTTCTTTTCTCTTATACCGTATGCGCCATAGGCTGATACCTGAAATGCAGGAATCCCTGACACCCCATAGTCTGTAAGCTGCAGCTCCCCTTCGTCCCACGCTGCCGTTTCATAGCCCTCGCCGCCTTCCACCAAAAGCCAGATTTGTCCATCGCATCTCACGCCTGAAACAGCCTTATAAAAATCTTTATTTTCACATTTCATACCCGTAAGTGACGACACTATAGGTATCATGCCATGACCAAGGCTCTTTGCTAAATCATAGCCGTTTATTCTTAGCCGCTTTCTCTTTGGAATACCTGCAAGGCTTCCGCAGGATAGAATTATTCCTTTAGAGCTGTATTCCTTATGAGGGGTTTTCACATAAAAAAAATTTCCCTTTTTTTCTATTGCCTCCACAGGACTGTTTAATACTATATGTACCCCATAAAAAAGACACTCGTTATAAAGGGCCACGGCTACAGAGGATGCCTGTCCGGAGCGGGGATATATATATCCGTCCCTGTCCTTAAAGCAAAGTCCAAGCTCTCCAAAATAGCTTATTGTTTCCCTATAGCCAAAGCTCCCTATTATTTCTTTGACAAAAGTCATATTGCGGCTTCTAAAGTATTCCTCTGACATTTTTTTGTTTGTAAGGTTGCATCTGCCGTTTCCTGTAGCATATATTTTCCTTCCGGCCTGACTGTCTGCCTCCAGAAGCGTTACGTCAATACCTCTTTTTGCAGCCTCTATAGCCGCCACTAAGCCTGACGCGCCTGCTCCAACTACTATTATGCTTTTTTTAAGGAATTTTTTACCTTTATCACTCATTTTTCCTCTCCTATGATGTGATACTCTCCAAAAATCTATATAATTCGCTTATGTTTTTTATTGCCACTCCATATTTAAGCTCAGCCACCATGGCCTCGTCCATCTCATTCTCCGTTATGCCTGTCTCCATGTAAACGGTTGTTTTATCCTCCTTATATACAACCACGCCGTTTTCCTCTAAAACTACGTAATACTTTGAGACTTCGGCAGAATAATTATATTTTGTCGTTGCCTCCTCCGCTTTTTCAACATTTCTTCGTATTACTACCTCCTTATCGGAAAAGGAAAGCAGCATAACGTTTAATATCCTCTTATCCGTCTCCTCAAAAAAAGAGGTATTGCTCTCAATAAAATCTATTACCTGATTTCTGTCAAGACCTATAAGCTCTACAGGAATATTAAGGTTTTCTGTAACTGTCTCGTCCTTGTCGCTGTAATAAGTCTCCAGTGTATATTTTGTATTTCTTTTTACAATTACCTGGCTTTGATTATCTGCAGCCACAGACTTATTATCAAATGTAATAATCTCGCTTTCCCAGCTTTGCGCCAGCTTATAGCCGAATACATACATTCCTATAAACAAAACTCCAGCCAAAAGGCCGAAAATATATTTTAATCTGCCCATATATGCCTCCATTTCTGTTGACATTATGGACATAATATTCTTATTTTATACAGTATGCTACAATAATCTTACTTTTTTCAGTATTCCTGCAATCCTTCCCCCTGCGGGAAACATTTTTATTTCTTCTTCACTTAAAACCTTAAAGACCATAAGCAGCGCTCCGTATATGATTACTGCTGCAATTACTGCAAGCAAAACAGGAACTGCCACTGTAAGCAAATGTGATTTACTGACAAGAGCCATAAGCCTGTTCATTCCCGTATACGCAAGAAAGCTGCCTGCCCCCATTATAACTGCGGAAATTAAGGGAAGTATAAAGGTTTTTGTTATTTCCTGCCTGTAGCCTGTATGCCTTTTTATTGCGGCGGAATTTAATATACATACTGTTACGGAAAACAATATATCTGCTATCGCAACTCCGTACACATCTGTCTTTAAAAGCTGCAGTCCTGCCAGTATAAATAAATGGGCTCCCAACGCTATTGCCGAATGTATGACCGGAAGCTTCATTTTATTGATACCCTGTAATATTGAGTTTGTTATTGTGGAAAATGAATATCCGATTACAACAAACACCGCAAGCCTCATAAGAAGCACGTCGTCACTGTGAAGGCTTCCCCTTCCGAACAATAATGTAATAAATGGCTCTGCCAGCACTGAAAGACCTACTCCGCAGGGTATGGCAATAATTGTCGTAAGCTTTACTGACGAGCCTATTTTATTCTTTAACAGCCTGTAATCCCCTACGGTAACAGACCTTATAAGACTTGGAACTACTGCCGACGAAAGCGCCGAGGCTATAGCTATAGGCGCCGTGGTAAGAAGTCTGTAATGTCCTGAATATATGCTCCAATAGGGCGAATACTGCGCCTCCGTAAAGCCAAATACCTTAGTCATAATATTTCCGTATATGGCGCTGTCTAAAATACTGCTTATATTGTATATTGTAGTACTAAGGAGCACAGGAAAGATGGTTACCACAAGCACCTTTCCCAAATCAACATAGCTCTCTTCAGCATGGGTTTTGTCCCTTCTCATCATACGGTTGAAATTACGCCTGTAAACCATATATACGAATATAACGAAAAGAAGAGCCGCCCCTGCTCCTGCAAGGGTTCCCATTGTTCCTCCCGCAGCGCTGTATTCTATGGTTTTTCCGATTCCGTCCCCTGCCCTGAACATAAGATACGCCCCAAGAACGCTTACCACGGCGTTTACTATCTGCTCGAAAATCTGGGATATAGCCGTAGGAATCATTGAGCCAAGACCTTGGAAAAATCCCCTTAATACTCCTAATATACACATGATAAAAAGAGCCGGAGCCAGTATCTTAAGTGCAAGGGAGGCAGACGGGAACTTCCACAGTCCTGCCAGCTTATCCGCAAATAAATATACGCATACGCTTACCGTAAGGCCTATGGCTACGGCTATTACCATCGCCCCCTTTAAAGTCTTTGCGGCATTTTTCACCTGCCCCGTTGCCATTCTTGCAGCAACAATCTTTGACACTGCCAGAGGAAGGCTTAATGACGATATAAGAAGAAAAAGGGAATATATATCATAGGCTATGGTATACGCCGATATTCCGTCTCCAAGTATATTGTTTAAGGGTATTCTGTATATAATTCCAATTACTCTTGTAAGGATTCCTGCTATGGCAAGTATACTTCCCTGTACAAGAAAATTATTTTTTTTACTGCTCATAAATAAACCTGACCTTTCAGATTCTTGTTATTCCAAGACTGTTAAGAACCTCTCGCTGCCTTTTTTCCATGTCTTCTCTCTCTTCTGCCTCCATGTGGTCATATCCCAACAGATGAAACATACTGTGGGCTAAAAGAAATCCAATCTCTCTCTTTATGCTGTGTCCATACTCTTCTGCCTGTTCCTCTGCTCTTTCAACCGAAATAACAATATCCCCAAGCATAAGCTCTCCTGTATCAGGCTCAAAATATTCACAAAGGATTTTTTCATCTCTTTCCAAAAAGGAAAAATCCCCTGCCTTTTCATATTCAAGCATTGGAAATGACAATACGTCCGTAGCCTTGTCTATATTCCTATGCTCCCTGTTTATTTCCCTTATTCCCTCGTTATCTGTAAAGGTAACCGACACCCACGCCTCATAGGGGCATTTTTCGTGCTCAAGACATTTGTCTGCTATCTGGCGTATAAGCCCCTCCAAGTCAAAATCCACCTTAAATTCCGTTTCTTTTTCTATGATAACGCTCATATTTTTCTCCCTTTTAGTATTTATACATTAAAATATTTTTCAAACTCGCTCTTTATCCCTGACAGCTCGCCTACGGACAGCCCGGATTTGTCCAATATTCCCGTGGAAAGTCTTACGTTAAATACATTATCTATAATTTTTTTCTCTGAGACGTCCCTGCCGGAAGCCTTTAAGTATTCTATTGAGCTTATAACAGAATCTGCAAGCATAACAAGCGCCGCCTCCTTTGACGACGGCGGACGGTGCTTTCCGTCATACTCCACAATAATTGCTTTGATTTCTCTTGGCATACCGTACTTATTTGCAATCATAAGCCCTGCCTTTATAATGTCGTCGCTTTCCTTTGTTTTTCCTATGTCGTGCAAAAGTCCTCCCGCATATGCAAGCCTTGCATTACATTGGATTTTTTCCCCTCCTGCCTTTGCCAGCTCCGCTACTTCCTGTGAATGATAATAAAGGGAAATTGATTTTGCCTTAATATCCCTTACCGGCTCTGACGACTCTCTTATGTATGGTTCTACACTCTTCGGTCTTACAAAGGCATAGACGTTAATAAACAAAATTAAGGCAATGGCGGTTGATACAAGTGAAATTCCTGCAAAGCCGTAATCAAAAGCATTTGTGTTATAATATTGAAATACACCGTTTATAAAAAAAGCAATAAAAAACAATACTATACTGCTTACAATAAACTTTATCTTATCCTTAACAACATCTGCCACAAAGCATGAAAAGGCTCCTATAATTAATGTTCCGTATAAAAACTCCTGCTCTGCTCCGTACAGAAAAGAAACAGCAACAGATACGCTTAAGGCGCATATAAGCCCTGTATCAATTCCCGACATAAGGGTCATAATCATAAAAACTGCCATAACCGGCCTGAATTCATATGGAATTAACATCATAAGAACGGTTAAAATTACTATTCCGTGATAATATATAAGAAGTCTGGTCATGTCCTTTATCTTTATACTCATTGCCATAAGAAGTATGACGAAGGCTGACGCTGACACTACCACCACTGTAAACCTTTCATTTGCCCACAGCTCTTTTCTCCATATCTTTGAAGAAAAATATGCTACGACTAAAGTCATAACCGCCATATAAACGTATAACGCCGTATTTATAAGTGCTTTTTTATTTTTTATCATTTTACCTCATTCCCTCACTGTATTCTTAAGCTTAAGCTCTGCATGTATACACGCCTTAACATAAAATAACCCTTAATTTTTTTTTGCTCTTTTCCTTTCATATTCCTCATATGCCTTGACAATCCTTTGTACAAGGGGATGTCTTACAACGTCCTCATTTGTAAGACGCATAAGGGCTATATCCTCTATGTCACGGAGAACCCTTACCGCCATATCAAGTCCCGATACCGTACCCTTCGGCAAATCCTTTTGTGTCATATCTCCAGTAACGACAACCTTTGAGCCGAAGCCAATACGGGTGAGAAACATTTTCATCTGGGCAGGAGTGGTATTTTGCGCCTCGTCAAGTATAATAAACGCATTGTCAAGGGTTCTTCCTCTCATATATGCCAGGGGCGCAACCTCTATAAGCCCCTTTTCCGAATTGTGCAAATATCCGTCTGCCCCCATTATCTGATAAATCGCATCGTACAGCGGTCTTAAATAGGGGTCAACCTTGCTCTGCAAATCACCCGGAAGAAATCCAAGGTTTTCTCCCGCCTCTATTGCAGGTCTTGTAAGTATAATGCGGTTTACCTCGTTATTTTTAAACGCCGTAATTGCCATAGCCATGGCAAGATACGTCTTTCCCGTACCTGCCGGCCCTATTCCAAATACTACCGTGTTCTTTCTTATGCTGTCAACATACCTTTTCTGCCCCAATGTCTTTGGCTTTATGGGCTTTCCGTTTATGGTGCGGCATATTATATCATTGTCAATCTCCAGCAAAACCTCTGTACTGTCGCTGACCGCAAGGGACAGCGCATAATCAACATTCTGCTCCGTTATCTCATTTCCCTTTTTTGCAAGCTCCACAAGGCTTTCTATTACGCCTGCCGCTCTTTTTACATTTACCTCCCCGCCTACTATCTTAAGCTTTTCCTCCCTGTATATAACCGAAACATGAAGGGCTTTCTCTATCTTTTTCACAAACTTATCCATATGTCCGAAAACGGCGTTGACATATTGTCCCTCTATATCCATCAATGTTCCTATTTCACTCATTACTGTGTGTTACCTCCTTGCGTCTCCTGTTCATTTTCAGGCACAGGCTTAAGCTCCCCTATTTTTTCTATGGTAATTATATTTCCATATGCAACCGCCTTTTCCTGACCAACTTCTATTGTAACATTATTCTCCTCAATTTGAATACCTTTTTTCAACAAATTTTCCAAAAAATATGATAATTTTAATTCCTCCAGCTCCTTAAGCTCTTCGTCAGAATATTTGAGTCTTTCATTTTCATATTCCCTGTAAATGATTTTTCCCGTGTATACTGGTATATAAAAATCACCTGCTATGGATATCTGGCTTTCTTCTTCTATTTTGTCATATTTCTCGTAATCTATGCCTCCTATGCCAAGCTCAATGGAATTATCGTTTAATCTTATTCTTGTATATGTCTTTTCATTTCCCGTATATTTTTTATGTATATATTCTCTTTCTATTTCCTCGTTATAAGAGTAAACCACCCGGCCGTACACATCTCCGTCGGCAACCACGTATTCTGTCCTTATGTACTCCTCATAATCTCCCTGTATATCGAATTTCCCGTCTATAAGCACATCACCCGCTGCTACCTGCTGTCCCTTCTTTACCGCAGGCTTTCCCGTTCTTGTAATAATGCTTTCAATAACTGCATCCTTATTGCTTACAAGCATATAGCCCTTCCCGTCTTCATATTCTGACATTTCCCCTGTCTTAAGTCCCTCGTCGTCATAATTTTCCCTCATATGAACTATAAGCCTTGTACCCTTTAGCTCTACCGAAACCCATGTTATGTCGAAATAATTGTTCCGGATTTGCTTTTCAATTGTCTCGCAATCCACATCATCCTTTTTCATTCCGTGATAAACGTTATTTTCCTTTAAAAAATCTATTATTTCATATTTTGTGTATGAATAATTTCCTTCCACCGAAATATCCCAGACAAACAGGGACATTCCGTAACATATAATAAACGCTGTCAGTATTCCCAATAAAAAAACCTTCCTCTTTCTGTATTTAAACAAAAGGAAAGGCAATCCATACCTTTCCTTTATCCTTATTTTCATCCTTGTTTTTCTTAATATATCCTTTAGCAGCTTAAAATCCTTCGCGTACATATTAAACCTGTAGCCGTTTTCTATATCTGTTATTTTCCATATGGAAATCTGTCTTCCCCTAATCAGGTTTATAAATCTTTCCTTTTTCTCCCCGTATACCTCCGCCACAATATATCCGAATATGTAGTTTAACAGTCTGACAATCATATATTTTCCTCCCAAAGCTGCAGCCTGATTATTATGATGATTTCCCTGCTGCATTAAATTATCATATATGGTACGGCTTTATTTAATAATATATCACTTCCTTTATTATTCCTACTATACGCATATCGTTTTTTGTATATGTGTCTATAACCAGATTTTTTCCGGCTATCTTTACGCTTACCCCCTTTCCCCTTATCTTAATTACTCTGTCTGTATATTCTATAATGGAGCTATAATTTTCAACATAAACCTCATACTGTCCCGTAATTTCTATGTTAATGGCACCAAGCAGCAAATCCTTTGGCAATCCAAGTCTGTCCACCACATTTTCTTTTGCCTCAGTCATTTTATTACGTTTCATTGCCGCTACCGTTTTTGTTTTCATTATATGAATTTTTGATTTTCTATATTACAATTTTTCCTATCATATTAAAAAAGCTGCTGTAAAAAATTACAGCAGCTTTCCCGCACAATTACATCTGCTAGTTATACTTACGTTTTCTAGCAGCTTCTGACTTTTTCTTACGCTTTACGCTTGGCTTTTCGTAATGCTCTCTCTTACGAATCTCCTGCTGGATACCAGCCTTAGCACAGTTTCTTTTAAATCTGCGTAAAGCACTATCTAAACTTTCGTTTTCTTTAACGATTACATTTGACATAGTCTCACACCTAACCTCCCTCCAGTTGCAGTTTTGTGCATAATACAACTGTATGGGTATTTTTTATTGCACAAACAACATTATATCATAATATTTTTGTTCGTCAACTGTTTTTTTTGTTTTTCAAAACCTTTTTATTATGTTTTTACAGCCTTTAATTATTTTCAGGATTTTTCGTACCCCATGCGCACTGATTGCCTCCTACTAAGGTAAAGGTCATGGTGGCATCCCTTGTGGTAAGCTCATTTGCCTGTTCTACAAAAACGCCTGTATAGTCAACGCCGTCTATAGTCATCTTAACGTTTGCGCCTGTTGTAAGCTCCCATTTTCCTTTATGGTCGCCTGTTATGGTTCCATCCTCATTAAGAGTAACATCCATGGCGTATACCACGCCCTTGCTGTCAGTAACCTTTGCTCCTGCTTCCTTCCATGTGGCGCGCATGCTAAGCTTAACCTCTTCTGAATTTACGGTTATTGTCTTGTAGGTTGTTGTCCAATATGTTTCGCCCTCATTTGACTCTGCCTGCGCCGCATATACAAGGTCCTGTCTGTGAACAAGGAAATCGTATGTTCCCGTCACATCCTTTGCCGTAATATCATTATTTAAGGTTTCTCCCGAATACTCATACGGAGCTGCTGCAAGCCAGCCGTCCTCTGTCTGGAAAAGCTGGTGAACTCTTACCTCATGGCCTTCGCCTGAACCGGCAAATCTTGTGTGATATATTACGTATATCTTACCGTCATCATCAACAAATGCTGAATTATGTCCCTGTGCAACCTGTGTTCTGGCAACGCCGTACATTTTATATGCGCCCATAAGCTTTATGCCAAGAGGCGACGTATATTTCTTTGTGTTTTTCCATACCTGGGTTTTTTGTCCGTCCTCAACATATCCTAAATTACCCTGATATGATGTAAGAATACCTGTTTTTCCATTCTCGTCAACATACGGACCGTTTATGCTCTCTGAGCGGTATATTCTCATATTATAGCCGCCTGATGCCTCAAGGTTTCCTATAGATAAGAATAAATAATAATATTTTCCTGCATGAAGGATATACGGACCTTCGCCTGAGTTATAACCGCCTCCTGCAAGCTTATATCCAAGATACGGGTCTGATTTGCCTGCGGCAAGCTCATATGTATAATTATAATCTCTGAGACCTGTTGCATTGTCAAGCTTTATCTGATAAATACCTGCTGACCATGAGCCGTATGTCATCCAAAGATTTCCTTCGTCATCGTATAGTACGCTAGGGTCAATGGCGTTTACCTTTGCGCTTGAGCCATTTGTAGGGTCTGTGTTATATCTGCTTAGGCTTGCGCTGTCTCCAAGCACCTTTCTTACATCAGAGATAGCTATTCTCTCCTCGCTTCCCACAAAGCCTGAATACATAACTCCTCCTACATAATCATATGGTCCCTCAATATTATCTGCAGTAAGAAGAACTATAACGGAACGCCAGTCATTGCCGTTTAAGCTTAAGTACATACACCATTTCTGCATTGTTTCATTCCAGATAACGTCCGGCGCCCAAAGATTACCGTTTAAATCTGAGTTTGCAGGGGTACTGCAGTATTTTTCCCATATTTCCCCAAAAAGCTTTTTATAATCAGTAGAAATATTCATTGAGAAATTCTGCCATGACATAAGGTCCTTTGACTTTGCATATGCCTTATGAGAGCCGAAAATATAATATGTACCTGTCTTCTCATCCTTTACTATAGAAGGGTCATGTACTGAAACTCTCTTAAAGTCACTGTCCTTAACCTCTGCCGATACCTCTTTCACAGGTGTAAGCGCTGCTGCAAGTGTACCTGCAAGAAGAGCTCCAACAAGCATAAGGGCTGACGCTTTTTTCTTTTTCTTTAACAGAATAACAATCACAACAACCGCAACCACAACAACTGCGGCAACTATCGCTATGATAACAACTATATTGACGCTTCCTGCCGGAGCCTCTGTATCGCTTACTACCTCTGTTGAAAATGTAAGCTCCTTAGTTTCTCCTGCCTTAATTAAATCAATTTTCTTAGGTAAATCTGCCGAATTGATTTTAAGGTTTCCCGCTATAGGCAACGTATATGCAATTTCAAAATTGCTGACATCATAGGTGTTTTTATTTGTTACCTTAATCGTGAATTTAGCTGTATCACCTGATGTATACGTATCCTTATCGGTGATTGTTTCAATAACAACGCCCTTTTCTTCCACACGGCCGTTGCCATTTTCCGCCGCAAAGGATGTACATGTCATTGCCAGTATGGTAACAACGCATACACAAAATGCAGCAAGTCTCTTTTTAATAGACATCTGTAATTTCCTCCCTTTTATTTTATTTGATTTTCCAGCACATCTTTTGCCCTGCTCAGTGCCAAATTTATATTTTCAGGCTGTTTTCCGCCTGCCTGAGCCATATTTGGACGGCCTCCTCCGCCGCCGCCAACGGTCGCCGCCGCTTCTTTAATTATATTGCCTGCGTGGGCTCCTGCTTTTATGGCCGTGTCTGTTGCCATGGCAAGAAGATTAACCTTTCCTGCTCCATCTGCTCCGGCAATAACCACAACGCCCTCCCCGAGCTTATTCTTAAGGGAATCTCCAAGATTTCTAAGGCCGTTCATATCAATGCCGTCTGCCCTAACTGCAAGATACTTAATTCCCTTAACCTCCACCACGTCTTTCATTACGTCGCCCATGGAAGCGTTTGCCAGCCTGCTCTTAAGCTTTTCGTTTTCACCGCTTAAGGACTTTATCTCCTCCTGCATGGCTTCTATTTTCTTTACAAGTGATGATTTGTCGCTCTTAGCTGCCTTAGCGGCACATTCAAGCTCTCTTTCCAATCCTGCAAAATAATCAAGCACACCCTTTGATGTAAGGGCTTCTATACGGCGTACGCCCGCCGCTATACCTGATTCAGATATAATCTTAAACATGCCTATTGAGCTTGTATTCTTCACATGTGTTCCGCCGCAAAGCTCTACGGAAAAATCTCCCATAGAAACTACTCTTACGCTTTCTCCGTATTTTTCTCCAAATAAAGCCATTGCTCCCATTTTTTTAGCTTCATCAACTGTGGTTATTGTGGTTGCCACATCAAGGGATAAGGCTATCTCCCTGTTTACAATATCTTCAACAGACTTTATTTCATCCGGCGTCATAGCCTGAAAATGTGAAAAATCAAACCTCAGCCTATCCTTGGATACAAATGAGCCATGCTGTTCCACATGGGTTCCCAAAACATTTCTAAGGGCCTTCTGAAGCAGATGGGTCGCGCTGTGGTTTCTGCAGGTAAAGGCTCTTGTTTCCTCATCTACCGACAATGCAACAGTGTCTCCTGTTTTAATCATGCCGTTTATAACCTTACCCACATGACCTACCTTGCCGCCTAAAAGCTTTATGGTTTCAAAAACCTGAAACCTTGCGTCTCCTGCCGCTATAATACCTTTGTCGCCTTCCTGGCCTCCCATTGTAGCATAGAAAGGCGTCTTTTCCACAATAACCGTGCCCATATCGCCGTCTGTCAACGCCTCAACCACCTCTGTGTCGGTAGTAAGGGCTGTTACCTTAGATTCTCCCTCTAACGTATCATAGCCTGTAAACTCCGTTGTTAAGCTTACGTCAAGCTTCTCGTAAACCGTAGCGTCAGCGCCCATGTAGTTAGTAGTCTTACGCGCCTTACGCGCTTTTTCCCTCTGCTCATTCATACATTCCGTAAAGCCCTTCATATCAAGGAAAAATCCCTTTTCATCAAGTATTTCCTCTGTAAGGTCTGTCGGAAAGCCGTATGTGTCATATAGCTTAAAAACATTTTCTCCTGATAAAACATTTTCTCCCTTAGAGCTCATGTCCTCCATCATGGCTGAGAGAATGTTAAGCCCCTGGTCTATGGTATCATTAAACTTATTTTCTTCCTCCGTAAGAACCTTAAAGATAAAATCCTTCTTTTCATCCAGCTCCTTATAGCCGTCCTTTGACTCGTTTATTACGGTTTCTGAAAGCTTTGCAAGGAACTTTCCCTCTATGCCAAGAAGCCTTCCGTGTCTGGCAGCGCGCCTTATAAGCCTTCTAAGTACATATCCCCTGCCCTCGTTGGACGGCATAATGCCGTCGGAAATCATAAAGGTAGACGAGCGGATATGGTCTGTAATAAGTCTTATGGATACATCCTTACTTTCATCAGTCTGATATGTAACGCCTGCTATTTCACATATCCTGTCGCGTATGGCTTTCATTGTGTCTATATCAAAAACGGAATCAACATCCTGCACCACTACCGCAAGCCTTTCAAGTCCCATTCCTGTGTCAATATTCTTCTGTGACAGCTCTGTGTAGTTTCCTTTTCCGTCGCCCTCATACTGTGTAAAAACGTTATTCCAAATCTCCATAAAGCGGTCGCAGTCACAGCCCACCTTACAGTCAGCCTTTCCACAGCCGTATTTTTCACCCCTGTCATAATATATCTCTGAGCTTGGTCCGCATGGTCCGGCGCCGTGCTCCCAGAAATTATCACAATTTCCGTCCTCATCTCTGTAAAAGCGGGTAATCCTCTCGGCAGGAACACCTATCTCCTTATTCCATATATCAAAGGCCTCATCATCCTCAAAATATATAGAAGGATAAAGCCTCTCCTTATCCATTCCGATAACCTCGGTAAGAAACTCCCAAGACCATTTGATTGCCTCACGCTTAAAATAATCTCCAAAGGAAAAGTTTCCGAGCATTTCAAAGAAAGTCAGATGTCTTGCAGTCTTTCCCACACTTTCTATGTCCTCTGTACGGATGCACTTCTGACATGTAGTAACTCTTTTTCTCGGTGGTATCTCCTGTCCCGTAAAATATGTCTTTAGCGGTGTCATACCGGCATTTATCAATAGTATGCTTTTATCATTGTGAGGTACTAATGAAAAGCTTTTCATTCTAAGATGCTCCTTGCTTTCAAAAAACTCAAGGTACATTCTTCTAAGTTCGTTTACTCCATAGTTCTTCATAACTAAATATTCCTCCGGCTGTTAATTTGTTTCTGCATTTTTGTCGCTGTCAGCAGTCGCCGCGGCCTTTGCATCCTTCTTAGCCCTCAGTGTCTTTCCTAAAAACACACCCGCTGTTGCTACAGCTACCATAAATATAAACAATACACTATACCAGATTATGCTTCCTAAAAAGCCCATCGCAAACATATTTTAACCTCTCCTTTCAGTACATGCTCATAACTGTAAAAACGTCTGCGTGCGCAGGCATAATTTCAGCTATTACATATATATAATGTTATCATATTTTTTATCTTATATCAATGATTTTAGTAGAATTTGTAAAAAAACTACCTCCAGCTTCCTGTATTTAAGAAGTCTTCGGCTCTCACAGACGCATTTTTTATTATCTGACTGTCATATCCTATAACCCTTAACAGCTTAATTGCGTTCCTTGTGGTGGCAGGCCCGCCCCTTAAGCAATAGTTAAACAGCACGTCGTCCTTTGCTACCTCCTCCTCAAAGTGATAGTTTTTGTAGGAGCCTTCCATAAGCCTTGTAAGCTCTATATCATGTGTTGCCGCAAAACATATTGTATTCATCATAGAAAGCTTTTCCAGTATTACGCTTGAGGCTGCTATACGCTCTACGGTATTTGTGCCCCTAAGAACCTCGTCTATAAAGCACATAACCGGTTTCCTTCCGGTTTTTGCTATATCAAGTATCCTCTTTAAGGATTTTATTTCCACAATATAATAGCTTTCACTGCTTTCAAGGTCATCCCTTAAGGCCATTGAGGAATAAATAAGTCCCTCCGTCATCTTAAAGGACTCGCCGCAGGCTATTCCTATGGTTTGGGACAGGATTCCGTTTATTGCCACTGTCTTTAAAAATGTAGACTTTCCCGATGCATTCGAGCCTGTAAGTAAAACGGCATGCTCCCTTCCCATGCTGTTTTTAACGGCATTCTCTATCATAGGATGATAAAGCTTTTCAAACTCCACAAAGGGCTTACTGCCGTGTCTTATGACTTCCGCCTTCGCATAGGCTCCGTATTCATCCATAAGAAGCTTTTTAAATGAGGCAACCGCCAGCTCTGCTTCCAGTCTTCCCATTGTCTCATAAAGCTCGTCTATAATATCAAGCTTATCTACAGTATCTGCCACTATGGAATTAAACTTTATCAAATCCACATGAAAAAGCATTTTAATATATTCAAGGAGAACGCTTGCTATTGAGCCGTCCATGCTCCCGTCAGATATAAGGTACATATTATGTTCCAAGTATTTCAGCTTTCCCCTAAGCTCCTTTATTTTCTGCCGGTATCTGTTAATAACAGGAATTTCCACAGCCTCTATTTTTTTTGCAGTATCTGTTAAGCCCTCAAGATATTTACAGCAGACAAAGTAGTTAGACACATCGCTTTTTTCCTTATAATAAGTATAGATATTAAATGAAAAAACTACTACAAGGGCTGCAACGGCTATAGCAGGATTTACAAAAAACATGCCTATGACGCCAAAGCCTAACGCCATACATAAATAATGTATAAGATTGCTCTTTCTCTTTACATCATTAAACCTGTGTATAAAGTCAAAAAATGATATGGAGCGTGTTCTTCCAAGCTCCATAAAAAGATATTGTAATTTTTTCGCCTTATCAGGATTATTAAGAAAATATTCGCTTAAATCATCAAACTCCTTAAGCTTTTCGCTGTCAAAGTTAATTGTGCGCAGAAGATTATACAGATACTCCTCTCCCACCGAGGAATTCGTATGATTAATAAGCATAAATATATTGTCCATGGAAAGGTCGTTCCATGTAATATCATCCACAATATCAGCTTTATTTTTCAAAGCCATACTGTCAAAATAATATCTTATGCGGGCATACTCCTCATATTTATATTCTCTTTCCGGTCTTTTTCCAAAGGATTTATCCAGAAATTTTCTCATACGCTCGTCTCTTGCCCTCTTTGAAGCAATTGACTGTACTGCAAAAAAAACAAAAATTATGGCGATTATTATTATATAACCTTTTACTCCTTCCATTATATTATTATACTCTCCTTCTTGATTTAATGAATAAAGCTGACACTATGATTAATTACCAGGAAGCTCCTATATATTTTTAATTCAAACCCTTCCTATGTCAGAATAAATACAGAATATCACATTACAAGCATGGTTTCAATATTAAAAAATTTTAATTTTACAAACCTTGAGCAATCCTGTATATAAATGATAATTTGAAATTTTTTATTTTCCCACTCATAAAACTTTGCCTTACAGCATATTTTTAAGCAGAACATAGCAGCTAAAATTGTTTGTATACAGCTTTAGAAGGGAGATAATTATGGAGGATTTTAACTTATACAAGGATATAAAGGAGCGTACTGACGGAGAAATATACATAGGCGTGGTAGGTCCGGTCAGATGCGGAAAATCCACATTTATAAAAAGATTTATGGATTTAATGGTGATTCCTGCCATAACCGACACCCATAAAAGAGACAGGGCAAATGACGAGCTTCCCCAGTCCTCTGCGGGAAAAACCATTATGACTACAGAGCCAAAGTTTATTCCTAAGGAGGCTGCAGTTATCAATCTTGATGACGAAACCCCTGTAAAGTTAAGACTTATAGACTGCGTTGGCTATATGACAAAGGGCGCCGTAGGACATATCGAGGAGGACAAGGAACGGATGGTTAAAACGCCTTGGTTTGACTATGAAATTCCCTTTACTCAGGCAGCCTCTATAGGTACAAAAAAGGTTATCTGCGACCACTCTACCATAGGTATGGTTATAACGGCAGACGGCAGCTTTGGAGAATTTTCAAGAGAGGATTATCTTGAGGCAGAGGATACTACCATTACGGAGCTTTTATCTCTTGGAAAGCCTTTCGTTGTTCTTTTAAATTCATCAAAGCCTTACAGCGAGCAATGCAAAGCATATGCAAAGGAAATTTCCGATAAATACGGAGTTACCGTTCTTCCGGTAAACTGCAGCCAGCTTAAGGAGGAGGATATTAAAAATATACTTGAAAAGTGTCTTTTGGAGTTTCCTATTACAAGACTTAACTTTTTTATTCCAAAATGGGTGGAAATACTTCCAAACGACCACTGGCTTAAGGCTGAAATAATAAGCTGCATAAAAGAAAAAATAAAGGTTCTTAGAAGAATGAGCCAGATAAACAATCAGGCCTTCGATACCGACTGTACATATATACCAAATATAAAGGTTAATTCAAAGGATTACTCCACAGGCACTGCGGACATTTACATAGACGTTGACAACTGCTTCTACTATGAAATATTAAGCTCCCTTACAGGCACGGAGATTGCCAATGAATACGAGCTTATACATACTATAAAGGAGCTTTCGTCCCTTAAGGAGGAGTATGTAAAGGTAAAGGAGGCTATGTTCCAGGTACAGTCAAAGGGCTATGGCGTGGTAATGCCAAAACGGAGCGAGATAAATCTTGCCGAGCCGGAGGTTATTAAAAACGGCGCAAAATATGGGGTGAAAATTAAGGCTGAGGCTCCTTCCATCCATATGATTAAAGCCAGCGTAATGACTGAGATTGCCCCTATAGTAGGAAGCGAGGAGCAGGCTCTTGACCTTATTTCCTTTATAAAGGAAAATGCCAAGTCTGGCGACGACGGTATCTGGGATACTAATATTTTCGGCAAAACCATTGACCAGATTGTCACTGACGGTATAAGAAACAAAATAGATAAGCTGTCTGATGAAACCCAGCTTAAAATGCAGGAAACCATTCAGAAGATAACTAATGACAGTAAGGGCGGAGTTATCTGTATTATAATATAATTATGCCTGTTTGCTAAGCATAACAAGAGGATGTCGCATTAACAGACTTTAAATGCGACATCCTCTTTATTTTTACTGTACGTCTATTTAGGCTGCTTGCCGATATAAGCCAATATTCCTCCATCAACATAAAGCACATGGCCATTGACAAAGTTTGACGCGTCAGATGCAAGGAATACTGCCGGTCCCATAAGGTCCTCCGTAGAGCCCCATCTTGCCGCAGGCGTCTTTGCAATAATAAACTGGTCAAATGGATGCCTGCTTCCATCAGGCTGCAGTTCTCTTAACGGCGCCGTCTGCGGCGTGGCTATATAGCCCGGTCCTATGCCGTTACACTGAATATTAAACTCTCCGTACTCTGACGCGATATTTCTTGTAAGCATCTTAAGTCCGCCCTTTGCTGCAGCGTACGCAGACACTGTTTCTCTTCCAAGCTCGCTCATCATGGAACAGATATTTATAATTTTTCCATGTCCCTTCTTTATCATAGACGGAATAACTGCCTTCGACACAATAAACGGCGCGTTAAGGTCTACGTCTATAACCTTTCTGAATTCCTCCGCGCTCATCTCACACATAGGCACACGTCTTATAATTCCTGCATTATTGACAAGAATATCTATTACTCCAACCTCTTCCTCTATCTTCTTTATTAAATCATTTACGGCTGCCTCATTTGTTACGTCGCAGACATAACCCCTTGCTTCTATGCCATCCTCCTTATAGGCGGCAAGTCCCTTATTTACAAGCTCTTCATTAATATCATTAAATACTATTCTTGCTCCTGCCTGTGAATATGCTTTTGCTATGGCATATCCTATGCCATATGACGCTCCTGTGATTAACGCAACCTTTCCCTCAAGTGAAAATTCATTTAATATGCTCATTTTACTTCAACTCCTTCATCGCAACATTGTCCATATCGGTAAATTCCTGGTTTTCTCCTACCATGCCCCATATAAAGGTATACGCCTTTGTACCGCTTCCTGCGTGTATAGACCAGCTTGGAGAGATAACGGCCTGCTCATTTCTCATTACTATGTGGCGGGTTTCTTCAGGCTCTCCCATATAATGCATGACAATACTATCCTCGTCCATATCAAAATAAAGATAAACCTCCATACGTCTGTCATGGGTATGACACGGCATAGTATTCCATACGCTTCCCGGCTTAAGAGCAGTCATGCCCATAACAAGCTGACAGCTTTCCACCTGTCCCGGAAGAATATATTTATTTATAACCCTGTGGTTTGACTCCTCTAAGGAGCCAAGCTCTACCTTGTTTTCATCCTTTATAATAACCACATCCTCCGACGGCGTACCCTCAAATTTTATAACTACCGTCTTATAGGATTTATGGGCGGGAGCGCTGTTAAAATAAAACTTTGCAGGATTTGAAGGCTCCACGCTCTCAAATACCACATTTTCCACTCCCATGCCTATGTACATTCCATCCTTGTGATTAACCTCGTATGTCTTATCACCTGCAGTGATTTTTCCTGCTCCTCCTATATTGATAATTCCAAGCTCTCGTCTCTGTAAGAAATATTCTGCCCTAAGTTCATCCCCTGCCGAAAGAGATAGCTTCTCCCCTACAGGCACTGCAGAGCCTGTAATTATTCTGTCTATATGACTGTACACCATTTTTATCTCGTCTGCCTTAAAAAGGTCATCTATTAAAAATTCCTCTCTAAGCCTCTCTGTAGTGTAATGCTTCACATCCCTTGGCGATGATGCTGTTCTCAGTTCCATTGTAAAAAACCTCCTTAATATATGCAAAATTTATAAAACGAATGTATTATACATTCATTATACTTGCTCCTTTCTTTTATTCAATGTAAATAAGCGACTTTTCAAAAAGGCGCCGCATAACTACGGCACCTTTATCCTGCACAATATTTTAATATGTTTTTATTTCTATCTTTTCTATAATTACATCTGTCTTTGGCTTGTCATTATCATCTGTGTCTGTCTTGGCGATTGCGTCTATTACCTCCATGCCCTCGTACACCTGTCCGAACACAGTATGCACCTTAAACAGCGAAGGGTAGCCTCCATTGCCCTTATAGTAGTCTACAAGCTTTTGAGGCATGCCTATCTCGCTCCAGTCTGACACAATGGTTTCATTATGGTCTGTGCATTGTACAATAAAAAACTGTGAGCCGTTTGTATCCTCACCGGAATTTGCCATGCAAAGAGCTCCTCTTACAGGCGCAAGCTGCACGGAAAACTCATCCTCGAAAGGCTCCTTCCATATGCTTTCTCCTCCTGTTCCGTCGCCCTTCGGGTCTCCTCCCTGTATCATAAAATTATCTATCACCCTGTGGAAGGAAAGACCGTCATAATATCCGTCCTTTGCATGGGTAATAAAGTTTTCAACTGCCTTTGGCGCAAGCCCAGGGAAAAGACGAACCTTGACAGTTCCGTAATCCTTTATGGTAAACTCCGCAACGGTATCGCCGCTCTGGGGACCTGACACCTGGTCTATTTCTACTCCGTCATGTTCTATGTCGTCTACTACCTTAACATTTTCCTCAAGCCACTTCATTGTCAGATAATTAACTGCCGTAACCTGCCACTCCTCGTCGCTGGCTCCCATCGCTTCTTTTACTTCCTCTATGTTCTTGTCGCCGTAGCCATACTGAAACGCTACATTATAGATGATTTCATTCATCTTTTCATCATTTATCTCTATCCCTGCCTCTTTAACAATATAAATGTTTATAATTTTATCTAAAATTTCACCCTCAACATTATACACCTGACTTCTAAAGCTCTCCAAGGATATATTGTTAGCCTTGCAGTATGCCTCAAGGCTTTCATATCCATACATTGATACCATGCTTTCATAATACTTGTCATTTTCCGCAACAATATCGTCGTATGCGTCCTTATTATAATCCTTAAGGGTAAAGCACTTGGTTATATTACTCCATGACGCATTATAAGAATTTATCATATTGAGGACATCCTCTACGTATTTTCTCAGCTCCTCTTCATTATTAATATTTACATTTTTACACCACTTTTCAAAAAACTCCCCCGTCATTTCCTTTTCCCCTGCATTTGAAAGCATGGAGTTTACTGATGATGTGACAGACGAGCTTGTAACTGCCATATCAGAACGCAAAACCGTAAGAGCCTCCCTAATATCCTTCATTTCAACAGTTCCGTATACCGTGGTAATTATATTATCTTCCTTTGAATAGCCTTCAAAAATATCCTCTACCACAAATTTTTTTCCATCGGTATTGCCGCCGCTGTTTTTATCCGTTTCCTGTTCCTTTGAATCATCCTTGCCGCAGGCTGTAAGAAGCAGCATACATATTGTAAGCGCAAAAAGATACCTGAGTTTCTTTAACATAATTTAACCTCTCTTTAATTTATATTATTTTTGTTTTTCATATTTCACAATAATTCCCATGCCGCCTTGGCGGCTCAGACAGGAATGAAAAACGCAGCTTTTTGTATCAAAGCCTTGTATCACCACAGGTATAAAGAATATCATAATCCAACAATTATTTCAATAAATTTCTGCTTTTTTATATATTTTACACTATATGAATTATAATATCTCCTTGCTTTAATTATGTAAATATTGTAAAATGAAAGGGATTAGGGTGATTGTACCTAGCAAAGACAACAAGAAAAGGAGATGGCAGTATAATAATGAAAAAGAAATTAATTGCTCACTACAAATTCAGTAACCAGACTAATATTGCGCTGGACTATTCCGGCAATAATATGAACGGGGTTGCACTGGGAACAAATCCTCCGGAAATAAAGGAAATAGGCGGCCGCATGGCTGCGGTATTTTCCGGCGGAGCGCACAAAACCTCTTATATTAAGCTTCCTGAAAATCTTTTATCTGATGTTTCTGATATGGCAGGCTTTACCATGACCGCATGGATAAACCTGTCGGGAATACACAGCGTATGGGAGAGAATTATTGACCTTGGAAAAGGTCCGGGGGGCCCGTATATATTCCTTACCAGAAATTTAAGAGGCGTTGCCTTTGCGGGAAGCGACCTTGCTGCCGACCCTGCGAAAGCGCTACCTAACGGACAGTGGATTCATATAGCCTTTACTATTTCAGGCACAAAGGGCGGTACCTTAAGCAGCGCCGGACCTATAATTTACGTTAACGGTGAAGTTGCTGCCGACGGCTCCATAAGCCAGACCTCAAGCGGAAATTACGGAAAGCTCCGCCAGTTCTTTGAAACCTTCAAGGAGCCTGTAAACTATAAAAACAATTTCATAGGCTTATCCCAGTATGACGCAGACGCAGATTTTTCAGGCGCAATATCAGAAATGAGATTTTACAGCGACGCCCTTACTGAGGATGAGATTATTGAAGAAATGTGCGAAACGCTTACAGACGAAGATATTATTGACCTTGCAAGGGACAAGTATCTTCCTGAGCTTCCAAGAATAGCTGTCACAAACCTTTCCCTTCCTTCTACGCTTTTAGGAGAAAACGTAAATGTCAGCTGGAAATCAGACAATCCGTCTGCCATGTCTAATGAGGGCAAAATTTTAGATATACATTCGGCAAGCGCCGTTAATCTTACTGCCACCATATCAAGAGGAAGCATTTCTGACTCAAAAACATATAACTTTACCGTTCTTCCTAAGGAGCTTCCTCCATATACCCTTACCGTAAACGGAAATGACGAAACGGTAAAGATAAGCGATACCCTTTGGGGATTATTCTACGAGGATATTAATAATGCTGCTGACGGCGGTATATATGCGGAGCTTGTACAAAACCGTTCATTTGAAGCATTTAACTACAATGTTTACGACCCTCGTTCCGGAGAGGATGGAAAATCTGACGGAAGAAACAGAAATCCTCTCTTTGCATGGTTTGGCGATACAAATAAGATGACTCCAAAATTTGAAGGAGGATTAAATGAATACTTTGGCATAGCAGACAGAAAAGACGTTAACGATTGCTATGTGGAGGTTTCCGACGGCGCTACCATATATAACAGGGGCTTCTGCGACAGCAACTGCTACTGCTCTATGTATATTAAGGAAGGCGAGCGGTATGAATTCAGCGTATGGGCAAAGTCAAAAGAAACTTCTAAAATTACATGTATGCTTGTAGACGTTAATGACAATCCTGTTTCCTCAGAAGCGGAAATACTTATCTCTGAAGATACATGGAAAAAGTACGGCAAAGAGCCAAAGATTTATCTTGAATGTACAATGAGCGGCTATGCGCAGCTTAAGCTTAAATTTACCGGCAGCGTATCAATAGACTTTGTATCTTTATTCCCTGAAAACGTATGGGGCGCTTCACCTGAGCCGTCTTCAAAAACAGCTCATTCTAACTACACAGGAAACTCAAACTACAGACTTCGCCGTGACTTGGTAGAATCATTAATTGAGCTTCATCCTTCCTTCCTCCGCTTCCCTGGCGGTTGTATTTCTGAAGGCTCTTTCATCTGGGAGGACGTATATGACTGGAAGGATTCTGTAGGCGCTGTTGAGACAAGAAAGGAGAATTTTAACTGCTGGGGCTATGTTATGACCATGGGACTTGGATATATGGAATATTTCCAGTTAGCTGAGGACCTTGGGGCTACTCCTCTTCCTGTTATGGCATGCGGCGTTCTTTGCCAGGCCCGTTCAAACTATGCAAACGCAGCAGGCGGAAAGCTCCGTGAGAAATATATTAAAAACTTTACAGATTTAATTGACTTTGCCATAAACACTGACTTTGAAAATAATGAGTGGGCAAAGGTACGTAAAATAATGGGACATGAGGCTCCGTTTGACCTGCATCTCCTCGGCATCGGAAATGAAAACTGGGAGCCTAAGTTTATGGCAAACTTTGAAGCCTTTTATAAGGACATTATGGATTACGTACACACTAACTATCCGGGCTATGACCTTACTATCGTATCTACCGTAGGAGCTCAGGCTGATGATAATGCATATAAGGAGGACTGGAACTTCGTCCTTGGAAAAAATAAAGGCTCGTCAACATTAAGATTTACAGATGGAGAGAAGAGCTTTGAGGAAACGGTTTCATGGTATGAAAATAAAAGCGATTATCTTGACACCATTGCTGACGAGCATTATTACAGACCAAACCATTACCTCCTTAACAATACTGACCGTTATAATTACTATTACAGAGCATACAATGATGATGGCTCAATAAACGAAGACAAAATATCAAAGGTATTTGTGGGCGAATATGCTTCAACAGATAAAAATACCCTTGCAGGAGCCATAGCTGAGGCTGCCATTATGACAAGCTTTGAAAATAATTCAGACGTGGTAAGGCTTGCCGCTACTGCTCCTCTGTTTAACAAGATACTTACAGACGGAACATACCGTTGGACTCCTGACTGTATCTGGTTTGATAATGAAACCGTATGGTATACGCCTACCTACTATGTACAGCAATTATTTGCAAAATATATAGGTAAAAGCGCTGTTTCCACCTCTTTCTCTACCTATGAAAACGGCAGGGAAATACCTCTTATCCCAAGAGGCGGCATAGAAATAGCCGCAGGCGACGCCGATATTTTAGTGAAATCAGCTAAGGTGGTGTCAAATACAGACGGCAAAATACTTGGCGAATATGATTTCACTACAATGGACAGGGAAACACTTGAAAAGCAGTTTGATTACATTGGCGATGCTGCAAATATAAGCATTTCAGAAGAAGGACTTAAACTTACGGCAGGCAACGGTCTTACAGGTATCTACCATAATGCCCATGATTGGACAAACTATACCATTATGGTAAACGCTCTTAAGCTTTCAGGTGTTGAAGGCTTCTATATAGGCGTAGGCGCTACCAGAGCCCTGACTGATAAAAAGAATGCTCTTGAGTATGCCATTGGCTTAGACGGAAATTGCACAGGTCTTAAGGTGTATAAAAACGGTATTGAAGGCTATACTCTCGGCGACTTCTCATCAAGCAGATGCGCCGGCAATATGAGGGCCGCTATGTTTGAGGAGCTTAAGGATAATACCGAGTATGCTATAACCGTAAATTACGGTGGCTGTAACGGCAAGGAAATTATTTGCGGCTACGAGGCCTGCGACGGCTCATTTATATCCCAGTCTCTTAACTACAAGCTTGAAGCGTATAATAAAGATGTATTTAACTCTGTTACAAAGGATGAAAAGAACTTCTACTTTAAGCTTGTAAATGCAGATAATTTTGAAAAGTCCTTAAAGGTAATTATAAATGACGTAAATGTTGCTCCTGGAGCAAAGGCTGTTACTATTACTGCCGCTTCTGAGTTTGTGCATGTACCAAATGTAAATGTAAAGAATAATGAAATTGTTGTTCCAAAGGAATCTTCTGTTTCCTTCTCAAATGGAGAGGCAATAATTACTCTTCCTGCAAATTCAGTTGTAGCTGTTATTGCTGATATTGTGTAGCGGAACATAAGTAAATTCGCTTATAGGGATTTTTTAGGGATTTAATATTTTACCATAAATAAACGGAGTATCACAAAGTAACATAGTGTTTGTTATTGAGTGATACTCCGTTTTATTTAATTTTATATGGTGTGGATGTAAAATGTTAATTTGTATACTTGAAATAAATTTTTCCCCATATGTAGTCCGGGGCTTAAGAATAAAGGGAGTGCAAGGCTTCAGGAAGTTGGCGGTATTCCCTTGATAGAATTTCTCCCATGTTCCGAAGCTTTAAAAAACTATATTTAGCTGCCTGCACCCCTTAAGCCCGCCCCAATCCAGCCATGGGAGCCTGTTAATGGGACATACCCGGACTACATGTGAGGAAAAACCTTAATTTTTTATTATCTATTGCCTATGCTCATGCGTAAATAAATGCTCCTGACAATACTCATAATTCCCCTTGCACTTTGAACAGAAACGAAATACAAGATTTTCATCATCTTCCTCTGTTCTTCCGCAAATTGCGCATTTATGCTTTGTTATTCCCTGTGTTCTTATAGTCTGCTGCCTGTATACCTTCTTTCTGTGTATTTCCTTTGGAGATATTCTTCTGTAATTTCTTGTGCTTAAGAAGAAGATAAGGAAATTAAGTACCGATATTACAAGGGAAAGTATACACGACCAGATGGCGCTTCTTAAATCCCTGCTTGAATATATTCCCTGAACAAGGGTGCTTGCCATATCTGTTCTTAAGGCAAGGGAAAGAATTTCCTCATTGAAAAGACAGCCTATATATACAAAAAGCTGATATGCCAAATAAATGCCGTCTACTATTGCAAGCCATTTTATCTTTATAGGCAGTATCATCATAAAATATACCTGTACGTCAGGAAACAGGGTGGCAAACGCCAAAAAGGACGCCAGATTTATATAGTAGGTACTCATGGAAATATTTATCGCTAAATCCCAGCCTGAGATAAAACCTGAAATAAAATACATAAGCATAGCGCCTATAGTCATAAATAAATATCCTGAAAACATATACAGATTATATCTGAAGGTTCCCCAGTATCTCTCTAAGGTTCTTCCAATCCAGTAATAAAACAGGAACATAAAAATAAGAAATATGCTTATCTCCTGCGGTACAGTACATATCCATGTAAACAACCGCCATACCTGTCCTCTGCATATATCTGCCGGACTTAATGTAAGCATCATGTATAATTTTGGATTTATAAGAAGAACAATATAACCAATGGCATATGCTCCCAAAACATATGCAATAAGATTTGATATTGCATATTTGCCAAATTTTCTCTCTAATTTATTTATAAAATTCATAAAGAATATCCCCTTCAGTATTTTAATTATTCAGTGTAGCTATATTTTACATTATATGTTTATTCTCTATATTTGTCAAATTTATTTATTCCACATTTATTGAATTTATTGAACTTTTATAGAATTTTTTTAAAAAATTTATCAGCAGTCAAACCCTTTAAGGGTATTTTTACTGCTTTAGAAAAAGACTGTCATAATAAGAAATTTTTATACCACATACAATGGTACAAATAAGCCAATTATGTGCAGAAAGCAGCACAGGAATTTAGTATAATATCTCTTATTATAACAGCCTTTTTTCAACTTATAAAAAATCATTACTTATACGAAATATCATTTTTTACATATATTTTTTCAGCAGACCTGCCAATTCCTCTACTGTCATATCCTTTTCTCCAATCAGCTCAGACACCTTTAATTTATTTATATCTGATGTCTGCGCCGATACAGCCTCCGCGCTGCTGTCCATTCCATCAGAAACCTGGCTGTCTGCTTCGTAATCATCCATATAGCCTGCCATGTTTCCCATTACAGGCTGTGTCTCTGTATCTTCGTATGACGCCATATTCGAATTATTGTCATTCATAGTATTTCCGGCATTTCTGTTCATAATATTAATTCCGTTATCAATCTGCTCCATTTCCCTTGGCTCCGGCCGCCTGACAGGGATACATATCTCATCTCCTATTTGAAGATTATATACATTTATGTTTCTGTTTGCGCCCATTATCTCGCCTATAGGCACCTTATAGTATTTACTGATAAGATACAGCGTATCTCCCTTTTTTATAGTATGCACTACTCCATTACATCTTCTACAGTAACATATATTTCCATAATAGTTATCCATGTTACCTCACATTTTAAAATGCTTTCCCTATAGTATATGCCTCTGGTATTTTGTTGATACAAAAAAGTTCTATACGCTGAAGGCTCTGTTTTTTTCTTTTTCAAATTATATGCTTTGCATAAGCTATTCTTTTATATCTTTAGTAAGTCCCTGCAAATATAAAAGGAATCCTGTTCTTCCGAGGATTCCTTTTGATATATATGATTTTTGATTGATATATATGATATATGCCTTGCCTGCTATCTTGCAATTAAATTTTTATTGGCCGTTGCAAGCATCAGCTTAATTCTGTTAAGCTGGTTTACCTCACTTGCTCCCGGGTCATAGTCTACCGCCACTATATTTGCCTCAGGATGCTCATGGCGAAGCTCCTTAATAACGCCCTTTCCAACAACGTGATTCGGCAGGCAGCCAAATGGCTGCGCACACACAATATTCGGCACTCCGCTATGTATAAGCTCAAGCATCTCACCCGTAAGGAACCAGCCTTCTCCCGTCTGATTACCGTTTGATACTATATCCTCTGCCATCTTCGCAAGCCTGCTTATATGTGACGGCGCGTCAAAATGAACGCTTTCCCTGCATGCCTTTACATATGGCTTTCTTACCCATTCAAGTATGCTTATGCAAAGGTTTGACGTTCTTGCGGATTTCTTTGGTACACCAAGATGCTCTGCCTTAAAATTACTGTTATAGAAGCAATAAAAGAAGAAATCAAGAAGGTCCGGCATAACCGCCTCGGCTCCCTCGCTCTCCAAAAGCTCCACTATGTAATTATTTGCTGACGGCAGGAATTTTACAAGTATTTCGCCTACAATACCTACTCTTGGCTTTTTTAGGCTTTCATCTATAGGAAGTCTGTCAAACTCCTCCACAATATTTTTAAGATTTCTCTTAAACTTTCTCATGCCAAGTCCCGGCTTGCATATATCCTCCTTGCATATTTTTACCCATTTTTCATGGAGTGCATCTGCCGAGCCCTTTTCCTTTTCATATGGCCGCATGCGGTAAAGCACCTTCATAAATACGTCGCCGTATACGAGCGCCTGTACCGCCTTTACCACAAGCCTTGGGGTAATTTTAAAGCCGCTGTTTTTCTCAAAGCCCTGAACGCTTAGGGATATTACGGGAATATGTGATAAGCCTGCTTTTTCAAGGGCCCGTCGTATAAAGCCTATGTAATTTGACGCCCTGCAGCCTCCTCCCGTCTGGGTCATGACAAGGGCTACCTTATTTAAGTCGTATTCTCCTGAAAGAAGGGCGTCCATCATCATTCCTACCACAATAAGAGACGGATAGCAGGCGTCATTATTAACGTACTTTAAGCCTATATCTACGGCATTTTTACATTTTGCCTTATAATCCGGCGACTTTGTGTCTGCCTGGAGAATTTTTATATTTAATCCCTGAGACCCGAATGCCGGCTCAATAAGCTCAAAATGTATAGGAGACATCTGAGGCACAAGTATGGTATAGCCGGACTCCTTCATTTCCTTTGTAAACTCATGTCTTTCAATATTTGAAGGGACTATAGTTCTCTTAAGCTTCTTATCTTCCCGCACTCTTAAGGCTGATATAAGGGAGCGTATACGTATACGCGCCGCTCCAAGATTATTTACCTCGTCAATCTTAAGAACGGTATATATTTTTCCTGATTTTGACAATATATCGCTTACCTGGTCTGTCGTTACGGCATCAAGACCGCAGCCAAAGGAATTAAGCTGTATAATATCAAGGTTTTCAGTAGTCTTTACATAATTTGCAGCTCTGTAAAGCCTTGAATGATACATCCACTGGTCCATAACTATAAGAGGTCTTTCTACCTGTGACAGATGGGCCACGCTTTCCTCCGTGAGAACTGCTATGCCATAGGAATTTATAAGTTCAGGTATGCCGTGGTTTATTTCCGGGTCTACATGGTAAGGACGTCCTGCCAGCACTATTCCCCGCCTTCCTGTCCGGTTAAGATATTCTATCGTTTCCTCGCCCTTATTCTGCATATCCCGCCTTACTGCCTCAAGCTCGCTCCAGCCTTCCCTTGCTGCATTTTCCACCTCGCCTTCCGTCATATCCGGATACTTGGCTGTAAAAACCTTTACAAGCTCATTTTTTGCAGTGTCAAAATTTGTCAGCGCAATAAAGGGATTCATAAAATCAATGTTTTTTGACTTAATTTCCTCCACATTATTCTTTATATTTTCCGCATATGACGTAACTATCGGACAGTTAAAATGATTATTTGCATCAGGCGACTCATTTCTCTCATATGGTATGCAGGGATAAAAGATAAACCTTAAGCCCTGATTTATAAGCCACGCCACATGTCCATGGGCAAGCTTCGCAGGATAACATTCCGACTCGCTTGGAATGGACTCAATTCCAAGCTCATAAATCTTACGTGACGATACAGGTGATAATACCACCCTGAAGCCAAGCTTCTTAAAGAAAACTGCCCAGAACGGATAGTTTTCATACATATTAAGAACTCTTGGTATTCCTACGTCTCCTCTCTTTGCATCCTCCGGAGCCAATGGCTCTATATCAAACACTCTCTTGTTTTTATATTCAAAAAGATTTGGAATATTTTCTTTATTCTTTTCCTTTCCAAGTCCCCTTTCACAGCGATTGCCTGTTATAAACTGCCTGCCTCCCGTAAACTTATTTACTGTAAGAAGGCAGTTATTTGTACAGCCCTTACATCTTGCCATGGCAGTATCAAACTTAAGCTCTTTAATTTTGTCTATTGAAAGCATGGTGGTCTGGGACTTTCCGTCAAAACGCTCCCTTGCCACAAGAGCCGCTCCAAATGCTCCCATTATGCCTGCTATGTCCGGTCTTACCGCATCACAGCCGGAAATCTTCTCAAAGCTTCTAAGCACCGCATCATTATAAAAGGTACCCCCCTGTACCACTACCTTGCTGCCTAAATCCTTTGGGTCAGTAATCTTTATAACCTTATACAATGCATTTTTAATAACGGAGTAAGCAAGTCCTGCCGATATATCCTCTACAGTAGCTCCCTCCTTCTGTGCCTGCTTTACGTTGCTGTTCATAAATACGGTACATCTTGTTCCCAAATCAATGGGATTCTTTGCAAATAAGGCGGCCTTTGCAAAGTCTGAAATAGAATAATTAAGGGATTTTGCAAAGGTTTCTATAAATGAGCCGCAGCCTGAAGAGCACGCTTCGTTAAGCTGTACCGAATCTACCGTATTATTCTTTATCTTTATGCATTTCATGTCCTGACCGCCAATATCAAGAATACAGTCTACGTCAGGCTCAAAAAATGCTGCCGCATAATAATGCGATACGGTTTCAACCTCTCCCTCGTCAAGCATAAGCGCAGCCTTAATAAGGGCTTCACCGTAGCCCGTGGAGCATGAATATGCTATGCTTGCTTCCTCAGGAAGCTTTTCATATATTTCCTTTATGGCCCGTATAGTCGTTGCCAGAGGACTTCCGTTATTGCTGCTGTAAAAGGAATAAAGCAGACTTCCGTCCTCAGCTACAAGGGCCACCTTTGTTGTGGTAGAGCCGGCGTCTATACCAAGATAGCATCTTCCCTTATATAAGGATAAATCTCCCGTATGTACACAATGCTCATTATGTCTGGCTGTAAAATCCTCATAATCCTCCTCGCTTGCAAAGAGAGGCTCCATTCTCTTTACCTCAAATTCCATGGTGACACCCTTTGAAAGCCTGTCAATAAGCTCATCTGCATTCACCTTAACATCCTTACAGTTCATTGCTGCTCCAACTGCCGCAAAAAGATGTGAATGCTCTGGAGCTATAATCTGCTCATCCTTAAGCTTAAGCGTTCTTATAAACGCCTCCTTAAGCTCAGATAAAAAGTGCAGCGGTCCTCCTAAGAACGCCACGTTACCCCTTATGGGCTTGCCGCATGCAAGTCCTGATATGGTCTGATTTACCACTGCCTGAAATATGGAAGCCGAAAGGTCCTCCTTTGTAGCTCCTTCATTTATAAGGGGCTGTATGTCTGTCTTTGCAAATACTCCGCAGCGGGCTGCTATGGGATATATAGCCTGATAATCCTTTGCATATTCGTTAAGTCCCCCTGCGTCTGTCTGCAAAAGCGACGCCATCTGGTCTATAAAGGAACCTGTGCCTCCGGCGCAGATACCATTCATACGTTGTTCTATTCCATTTGTAAAATATATTATTTTGGCATCCTCTCCACCCAGCTCAATAGCTACGTCACACTGAGGCGCGTAATCCTGTAAAGCTGTAGATACTGCCACTACCTCCTGAGTAAATGGTACCTCCAAATGCTTTGAAAGAGAAAGTCCTCCCGAGCCTGTGATAACAGGCTTAAGCTCCATCTCTCCAAGCTGTTCCCTTGCTTTCTTTAGAAGTCCGTTTAATGTCTCCTGTATATTAGCATAATGTCTCTCATATTCTGCAAACAATATATTGCTTTCATCGTCTAAAATGGCAATTTTTACGGTAGTTGAACCTATATCAATTCCCAATTTATATACATTACTCATGATAAATCACATTATCCTTTCTTGTGTGAATGTTTTTTTCAAAACATTTTAGTTTTTACATATTTCCAATATGACCTTACATAAGCATAATATGTAATATTATCAACGCTTAATACTATCATATTTCGTCTTTTTTTTCAACTTAAAAAATTATAAAAAAGGCCTGTGTTTTTCCTTTATTTTTCCTTACATAAAGTCCGGGTCTTTAAAATAAAAGAGCTTCGGGTGTCAGGGAAGACAGCCTGTTCCTTTTCCTGCCCTGACGCCCGAAGCTCCCTTATTCTTAATCCCTCATTGGAAGGAAGAAGCTTTAAAAGTTCAAAAAAGATAAACATTAACCAAACGGATAAATCATAGCGCTATAAAGCTTATCACCTAATTCAAAGCATAATACTTACCCTTAAGCTTCATAAGCTCCTCATGCGTACCCTGCTCTGCAATACCCTTATTTGCAATATACAGTATCCTGTCGGAATTTCTAATGGTTGAAAGCCTGTGAGCTACCATAAATGCCGTTTTATTCTTAAGAATAATATCAAGGGCCTCCTTAATCATAATCTCCGTCTCTGTATCTATCGAGCTTGTAGCCTCATCAAGTATGACTACTGACGGATTCTTAAGGATAATACGGGCAAAGCTTAAAAGCTGCTTTTCACCTGCTGAAAGTCCTGCGCCTCTCTCCTCCAAAACCGTATTGTAGCCATCTGAAAGCCTGCCAATGAATTTATCTGCAAATATGGTTTTTGCGGCAGCGATACATTCCTCGTCTGTGGCGTCAGGTCTTCCGTATCTTATATTTTCCATAATTGTTCCCTTAAAAATAAACGGCTCCTGCATAAGGACTCCAACCTCTTTTCTAAGAGATTCCAAGGAGGCGTCCCTTACATCTACTCCGTCTATGGTTACGCTTCCCTCTTTAACGTCATAAAATCTTGTAAGCATATTTATAACCGTAGTCTTTCCTGCTCCTGTGGGGCCTACTAACGCTATGGTTTCTCCCGGTCTTACATGTAAATCAAAGTCCTCTAATATATTTACCCCTTCTTCATAGCTAAAGGTTACATGGTTAAAATCCACCTTTCCCTTTACGCCGCTTAGCTCTGTGCTTCCTTCCTTGCTGTCTATCTCCACAGGATAATCTATAAGGTCAAATACCTGCTCCAGATTTGAGCTTACCTGGGCAAGCTGCTGGATAATAACCGCTATCTGTGTAAGCGGCCCGCTGAAAAGTCCCATATAGCTTGTAAAGGCTACCACCGTACCTGCATCTACAGATGTGCTTCCTGAAAGAATCAACGCCAGCGACGTAGCGTAAAGACATATTGTACCTACATTCCAAAAGCTTTCTACTATTGGAGTGTTCAGCTCGTTTCTGTGAAAAATTTTAAGCCATGTCTTACATGCCCTGTCATGTATTTCATCATATATTTTTATATTCTCATCTGTCCTGTTATAATTTTTTATTATCTTCTCTCCCATTATTGACTCTACAAGAAATGCTGTCCTGTTAGAGTTGCACTGTCTCTGCAGCGCAAAGTATCTTTTTATCTTATACCTTAAATACATTACAACTATCATCATCGGTATAACCGTAAGGAATACCACAAGGGTAAGCTGGGGACTTATTGACAGCATAAATACGGTAACAACGACTATCTTTATTATGTAAACCATAAAGTTTACCACATAGTTAGTAAAAAAGTTTGCCAAATCATTTACATAATCCGTTACTCTTACTACTATCTTTCCGTCAGGTCTTGAGTCAAAATAATCAAAGGGCAGCTTTTGAAGCTTATAAAACGCCTCCTGCCTTATTCCTGAAATGATTTTATGACCTGTCGTACCCATTATACGCTGATGGGCAAAGGTAACGCTTATTTCTATTGCCGCGCAGCACACAAGTCCTGCGACGGTAAAAATCAAATCCTTTGTTTCCTTTGAAACAGCTATGTCATTTATAATATGCCTGAGCAAAAGAGGAGCTACCATGGAGGCGCCTGCTGATACGAGCATCAGCACTACTACTATTATAAAGAAATGCTTATATGGAATAATATATCTGAATATTTTTCCAAACTGCTTCATGTCTATTTTCTTTTGAATATTTTCATCCTGAAAATACGTATTTCGTTTTGCCATTACTGCACCTCCTTTGCCAGTGCGTCAAAATCTATCACTTTTTCCTTTTGGGCCTCCTGAACATTGTATACCTTTGCAAAATGCCCGTCTAGCTTCATAAGCTCATCAAAGGTACCCCGCTCAATTATCATACCGTCCTGCATATATATAATTTCATCACAGTCAGTTACAGAGGAAAGCCTGTGGGCTGATATAATAATTGTTTTTTCAGGATAAAACTCCTTTATATCCTTTAAGAGCTTCTTTTCTGTATTTACATCAAGGGCGCTTGTTGAATCGTCAAGTATAAGCACATCTGCGTCCTTTAAAAGGGCTCTTGCTATGGATACTCTCTGCTTTTGCCCTCCGGAAATACCTAAGCCCCTCTCGCCCACTATTGTATCATAGGCCTCAGGAAGCTCCTTTATAAAGCCGTGGGCCTGGGCATGCTTAGCTGCCCTTATAACGGCATTTTTATCAACATATGGCTCCGAATAAGCTATATTTGAATCAATAGTGTTTGAAAAAAGGAATACATCCTGAAATACATATGCATAATAATTTCTAAGGTTTTCAAGGGAATATTCCCTTACGTTTTTTCCGTTTATCTCTATGGTTCCTGCCGTCATATCATGTATACGGACCAATGATTCAAGGAGCATGCTTTTTCCGCTTCCGGTGCCTCCCACTATTCCAAGCTTCTTTCCATAAGGAATATCAACAGTTATGTTTTTAAGCACCGTTCTGTCATTTAATACAAGGGACGCATTGTTTATTTTTATGTTTGGCACGTCTGTCTTTTCGGTAATTTTTCCCTCATCAGGTATTTTTGAGTCGGTGTTCATATAATTTAACATCTTATGACCTGATACAAGCTGCTGCTGCATCTGGAACATTACATTGTTTATTATTGTAATGTAATCCATTATTTTAAGTACGTAGCTGCTGCAGGTAAGCAAATAGCCTACAAGCATATAACCGTTAATAACAAGCAGGGCGCTTACCGCTATTGTACCGATATAAGCAAACTGCTTTATGGAGCTGAATACTACCTCAAAATTTGATGAAAGCTTTATCTGGCTTATATATGAGCTTTTAAGTCTTTCGTTAGACTTGTCAAATTTTTTCTTTTCAACCTCCTCGTTTGTAAAGGAACGGACTAATCTTACAGCCTCTATATTTTCCTGTACCGTAAGATTCATCTCGCTGTTGCTTCCCCTTATTTCCCTGTAATTAACCCTTGCCCTTGTCCTGAACTTTAACACGGCTACCACAAGAAACGGGGTGAGTATAACAGGTATAATAAGCAGTGAAATATTCAACGTTGACAGCATAGTCACGCTTAAAACAAGGGCAAAAACACAATCCACCATAACCGGTATTATACGGCAGAACATTTCCTTAAACATTATCGTATCGGAATTTATGGTGGTTAAAAGCTCTCCGGTGTTAAACTCTGATACTGTTTCACTGTCAAGCTCCATAAGCTTTTTAAAGGTAACCTTTCTAAGGTCAGTTTCAAGCCTTAAGCCAAGCCTCTGGTTTCCGACATTTTTAATGTAGACAATAATTATACGAAGCAGAAGGAAGCACATAAATATAATTCCAAGGCTTATGCAAAGCTTCATTGTATGTATCTCCCCAAAACGTCCGTCTAACAGAAAGATAAATATGTTGTCTGTATCCTCTGCCTTGTCCTTGCTTAAAATAACATAATTAATAAACATTCCTGAGAGCATTGGCAGCATCAGGTCTGCAATAATGCCTATAAAGCTTAATATCTGAAATAATATCTGCAGCGGAACATTCCGCCTCCAATACTTAAATCCAAATTTAAAAACATCCATTATAAGGTTTCTCCTTCCGTAAATGAATAATCCACAACACAATCGTGTATATTTTCTTCATTGTTTATCTGGGCAAGAAGCATATTAAATGCATTTTGTCCTATCGTTCTTATCTTGCAGTCTACTGAGCATATACGTGGAGATATGCGGTCAAGCATTTCTATATTGTCAAAGCCCATTAAGCCTATGTCTCCCGGTATGCTTATACCGTTTTTTCTGTATATTCCCAAGGTTTTTATGGCAATGTTATCGTATGCGCAAAGCACTGCTGTTTTTTTACCCTTTTCCTTTGCCTCACTTACAATATCTAAAAGCTTTTTCTCATCATACTCTGTCATTATCTGAGGCTCTCCTAAATCATACATTTCCAGCCCCTCCTCATAACCGCATCTGCGCTGCTCCATAGAAAAGATATTTATTCCTCTTTCCTTCTGACGCTCTATTCCCCAGTCCATATACCATATGCTTTCATAGCCCTTCTTTGCCATATGCTTTACGGCATTTCTCATAATCTTACGGCAATCTACGTCTATATGAGGTATCTTTCCACAGCCGATACGGTTGTATACGGATACTAAGGGTATTTCAAGCCCTAAAAGAATATCAGATAAATCCTCCTCTCTTCCTACAGGGAAAATAATTAGACCGTCTACCTTTCTTACCGTAAAGTGGTTTATCGCTTCAAGCTCGCTCTGCTTACTGTTTTTTGACAATATAAGCTCCATAAAATATCCGTGCTTTCTTGCTTCTGCCTCTATTGATTCTATAAGCATACAGAAAAAGGTATTTTTAAGGTTTATACCTATAACTCCAATGGTATTTGTCTTACCCTTTGCAAGACACCTGGCAAGATGATTTGGCTGATACTTCATCTCCTTAGCCGTTTTCAGGATAAGCTCCTTTGTCTCTTCCTTTATGCCCCCCCTGTTATTCAATGCTCTGTCTACTGTACCCTCTGACACTCCGCATTTTATTGCAATGTCTTTTATACGGACTGCTATAATAATCAGCCTCCTTTTCTCTTGTTTTTCCATGTTATCGTGTACGCACACTATTTTATTCAAAAAAAATATATAAACCTTGTATTTTACACTCGTGTGCGTACACGTATATATTATAAATTATATAATTTACAGACAAATATGTCAACATAATATTTCCTTTTTTTGCATTTTTGATAATAGCTCAACCCTGCAATACCCGTGAGTAAGTCCAATATTGCAGCTTTAGCGGTCGGGCAGCTGTATAATATTTTATGGAAACATTGAAAAGGCAATTAGAAATTCATTAATATGAAACTGCCGCTTTCTTAGCGTAGAGCATCTGTCTGAGAAAAGTGTTGTTCTTTAACACTTTTCGAGTTATGCCCGAAGCTTAGAAGGCGGCAGTTTCATATTAATAGAATTTCTTATCGCCTTTGAAGTTTCCATAAAATATTATACAGCTGCCCGACCGCTAAAGCTGCAATATTGGACTTACTCACGGGTATTGCAGGGCTGAGCTGTTGCCATTTTTGCAAAGCAGTACGCTATTTATCTATGTATCTTACACTTTTTCCTGTTTTTGCCTCCTCTGTCACAAAGTGCTCCTTTGCCACTGAATGGTCTGCCTCCACAGGATTCACATGCACCATGCAATGCTTTACGTCAGGAAACTTCTCCTCCATTTCATCGTGAATATGCTCTGCAATGGCATGTGCCTCATAAAGCGTCATATTGCCGTCGGCGCTGAATTCTATGTCTACATATACCTTTGAGCCGAACATACGCGTACGTATAAGGTCAAGGGATATAATATCCTCGTGGGAAAGCACCATCCTTCTCATAAGATTTTCCACTTCCTCGTCACAGGATTTATCTATCATTTTATTTATGGCTTCCTTAAATATATCTGCTGCAACCTTCAAAATAAATATACATATAATAACGCTGGCAAGAGGGTCAAGAATAGGATAGCCTAACATTGCTCCTCCTATACCTATAAAGCTGCCTACAGATGATAATGCGTCAGAGCGGTGATGCCATGCATCTGCCATAAGGGCATCCGAGCCTATTTTCTTTGCTCCGTTTCTTGTATACCAGTACATAGCTTCCTTTACTACTATGGATACTATTGCCGCTATAAGAGCCAGTACTCCCGGCATAACAATCTCTTTTGAATTGATAATGCTTCTTATTCCGGCTATACCTATGCCTGCTCCCGTTACTGCCAAGGCTGCTGCTAATATAATTGCAGCTACACTTTCAAGCCTGTCATGCCCGTATGGATGGTCGCTGTCCTCGGCTTTTCCAGCCATTTTTACTCCGCCTATCACTACAAACGTACTAAATACATCTGACGCAGAATGAACGGCATCGGAAATCATTGCTCCTGAATGTGCTATAATTCCTGCTGCAAGCTTTAAAACTGCAAGTATAATATTTGCCACTATACTTACAACAGATATACTTATTGCAATACTTTCATGCTCCTTATCCTTTTCTGTTTTTATTTTGTCAACCGTCATTTTTCTTTCCATTTTTTTACCTTTTCTATAGTATATGCTTTTTTTCCTCATATAATAATGTTATTATAATATGTTAAAAAGACAGAGCTTACAAATTTCTCTGCCCTGCCTTGTACTAATAGTGCGGAAAAAGGGACTTGAACCCTCACGTCATTGCTAACACTAGATCCTTAGTCTAGCCTGTCTGCCAATTCCAGCATTTCCGCATCCATATTTGAAATATGTCTGTCGCTTCAACCGACTTGTATAGTTTACCAAAATACATTTTTTTTGTCAACTGTTTTTTTCTTTTTTCTTAGGTTTTTTCTTAGGTTCTTTATTAATAAAAATTTTGCTTAATAAAAAATAACTGTTGACTGTATATATTTTGTTTGGTATAATTTTTCATTATTAAGGCAAAATTTTTGCTTATAATTTTATATTTTGCAGTTGTGGCGGAATTGGCATACGCGCTAGATTCAGGTTCTAGTCCACGCAAGTGGGTTCGGGTTCAAGTCCCGTCAACTGCACTAAAAAGCGTCAGTTAAAACCGGCGCTTTTTTATATACAATAATTTCCTATATATCTATATCAAAAAATCCCGGACAGCACTCAAAGCTGCCCGGAACAAAATTATTTCTTTTTGCGATTGACTACAACAATCATACCCGATAATATTGCCGCAATCGGAATAAACGAGACCGCTACACCCGTTACAGGGTTGTCGCTCAAAATTCCGTCTGATGTATTGCCTGACATATCACCGGATGTGCCGTCTGATGTATCACCTGACGTATCTCCTGTCGTATCGTCTGATGTATCTCCTGACACGTCTCCCTTTTCCAAATATGCCAGTGCATAGGTCGAAAATTTGTCAGTCTCAATCGTCACCGTATTCGGGTTGCTGTCCAAATCTTTAAGAATTGTTGTTTCTCCACCGTGAATACGGATTACCGAATATTCGGATTTTCCGCGAAGTCCTTCCGGCACTTCAAACATGATTCTAACCGGAGCGTTTGTTTCGGTTATCTTCTGCTCCAGTTCGCCGATTTTCTTAAGCAAAGTAACATCAAGATATTGTCCCAGTTTATAATTTTTCAATTCTCCGAGCATGACCGTTACAGCCGTTTTATCCTCCTTTAGAACAGTGTCTGTGGCATCCTCCACCTTAAGAATTATCTTGATGTTTTCTCCCGCATTAACCTCTTCACCTGTTAAACCAATCGCTTCCTTCAAAGCGTCAAGAGGCGTTTCAAGGGTTGTTGCAGGAGCCTTTTCGCCTTTATCTACTACTTTTTCAAGCTTTCCAATTTTAAGCCTGTCCGGCGTTGCCTCTTCCCTGCCATCTTTGTCAAGGAAATCCTTGCCGCAGCCATCACAGTGCCAATGCTCCTTTACACCATATTCCTCTTTCGTGGCAGGTTTTTCGGGAACTAACTTCATGGAATGTTCGTGGGGTTTTTTCGGCAAAATCACCTCAACCGTACCATATTCGCCTGTGTATACATCCTTGCCCTCCGTTTCCTCTGTAGGCTCAACATGGCTGCTTTCGTCTTTTGTCCAGACTGTAGTATCGTTCAAAACAGGGATTTCTTTTTCTTCTATATGCTCATTGTTATTTTTGCATATGCGCTTCGCTGTTCATGTTTCTGTCAAAGTCGGGAATTTTGCAATACTCCGGTCGCCGTAATCATGTCCTGTCGGCGGTGTTTCAACAACCTCTATAAGCTCTTTACAGCTTTCATCTTTGAAATTGCATCCGCAAACCGAACATTTATAGTGATTTATGTTACTACCGGCAGTTATACAATCTGCTTCCTTTTCAGTTACAAAAGCGGCATCATGTGATTTAAATTTTATCCTAAATGTAACGCTCTTACCCTGTCCGCAGTCATATGAATACGTTACGTCACCATCGTACTCATTCTTTATATCGCTATTTACTTTATATAGAATTTTCTTTCCGCCATTCTCATCCTCAATCACTTCAGCGTTTTTCCATTCGCTTGCCTTTGACAAATCAAATTCTCCCGGAAACTCATCCGGGTCAATAATACAGGTGTCAACAGTATACCTTGTATATATATTGCTGTCACTTCTAAGAGTTGTCAATACAGTATTTTGACTTAAATCTAAAGAAGTAAGATAATTGTCTGCACAGCTAATAAGCTTCAATGCAGCGTTTTGGCTTACATCTATATAAGTAAGCTGATTATCTTTAAACATAAGATTTTCCAATACAGTATTTTTACTTATATCTAAAGATGTAAGCTTATTATTACAGCAATAAAGCTCTATTAATTCCGTGTTTTTACTTAAATCCAAAGAGGTAATTTCATTTTTGCTGCAGTCAAGAGTCATAAGACTTGTGAAATACCCTATTCCCGTAAAGTCAGCAATGCTCTTTTCTTTGCAATCAATAACACCGACACTAATCCTCTCGTCCCAGGCTAAAACGTCATCCTTGTTTTTATCAATCTCATCCTTAACATATTGTCTAAAATTTTCGTCAGGAAAATTTGTTTCATTTATTGCGATATCATCTGCAGCAGCTGAAACGCTTATGGGTATCCCCCCTCCATTCAACAATATTAACGTCATACTTAACATTGTCAGAAATGAAATAAATCTTTTTATCATTTTAAGTTCCTCCTAAAAATAAGTTTATCAAGATACAATTCTCAAATAACAAAAACCGAAATAAGTTTACAGGAAAAACATGAATTACCCGCCTAGTTTTAGACAATTATACCATATTTTCGACAAAATGAATATGTAATAATAAGTTCGTCATGCAAGCCACAAATTCGGCTCCGACGAATTTGCAAGTGCCGGTCTCAGAATGAGTTTAAACTCACTCTGAAACCGGCACTTTTTTATGCTAAATTAGCCTTAGCTGTCTCTGCAAGCTTTGCAAAGCCTGCTGCATCATTTACTGCCATCTCGGCTAACATCTTTCTGTTCATCTCAATGCCTGCCTTCTTAAGACCAAACATAAATCTGCTATATGATAAACCGTTCATTCTTGCTGCTGCATTGATTCTTGCAATCCAAAGCTGTCTGAACTGTCTCTTTCTTTCCTTTCTTCCTGCATATGAGCTTGTAAGCGCTCTCATAACTGACTGCTTAGCCACTCTGTACTGCTTGCTTCTTGCTCCTCTGTAGCCCTTAGCCAGCTTTAATACTCTGTTATGCTTCTTTTTAGCGTTTAATCCGCCTTTAACTCTTGCCATTTCTATTTCCTCCTAAATTATCTAATTTTTTTCCAACTTATAAGTATGGTAAAATCTTTTTCATATTCTTAACGTTTGTAGAGTCAGTCATGGCGGCCTTTCTCAAGTTTCTCTTTCTCTTTGTTGACTTCTTTGTTAAGATATGGCTCTTGTAAGCCTTCATTCTCTTTAATTTTCCTGTACCTGTCTTCTTAAAACGCTTTGCAGCGGCTCTGCTTGTTTTTACCTTTGGCATTTCCTTTTCCTCCTTAAAAATGTCTATTTTAACTATTTCTTTTCAGTTAAAACCATCATAATGCTTTTTCCTTCCAGCTTGGCAGGCTTTTCAATCATAGCCACATCCGCCAAGCCCTCTGCAAAATCATCAAGAATATGCTTGCTTGACTGCATATGGGCCATTTCCCTGCCTCTGAAACGAAGACTTACCTTTACCTTATCACCTTTTACGATAAACTTTCTTGCCATGTTCATCTTAGTGTTAAGGTCATTATTTTCAATGTTTGGTGATAAGCGAACTTCCTTAACCTCAACAGTCTTCTGCTTTTTCTTTGCTTCCTTTTCCTTTCTTGTAAGCTCATATTTATACTTACCATAATCAATAATCTTACAAACCGGCGGCTTAGCAGTCGGGGCTATCTTGACTAAATCTAAATCTGCGTCTCTTGCAAGCTTATATGCCTCCTTGGCAGACATAATGCCTAACTGTTCTCCGTCCTCGCCTATGAGACGAACCTCCTTGTCTCTGATTTGCTCGTTAATCATTAATTCGCTAATAGTAGTGCACCTCCAAACAAAAATTAATCTTTTTTTGTCCAACCGACATAAAAAAAGATGGATAAGAGAATACCCACCTGCAGCTTATAGGAGAAACCGTATAATCCCGCTGCAAATAACGTAAGCTCGTTACGTGCAGCCCTATACAATAACTTAAATATAAACACCAAGTAACTCTATTGTTCTTGGGTGAGAGGATACTCTGCTTTATTTTCACAACTGTTATATAATAACATGAATTTCTTTTATAGTCAACTTTTTTTCTAAGAAATTCAAAAAATTTTTTCAAATTGCTGAAAATGCAAACCTGTATATCTGTATATTTTTGACCGACTTTGCGCACAATAAAACTGTAATTATAAAAATTAATAAATATATAACGGAGGGAAAGCTATGCCAATATTAGACTGCAGCGTAAAGAACTGTATACACAATATGGAATCAAGATGCCAGCTTGAACAAATCAAGGTGGAAGGAAGCAGCGCTACAAATTCAGACGCAACTGCCTGCGGCAGCTTCCAGTTAAGAAGAAACGAGGCTTCTTATTCAAACAGCTCACATCTGCCAAACCCTGAAAATGATGTAAAGTGTGCCGCTGAAAACTGCTGTTTTAACGAAAACCTGAAATGCCATGCGGACCACATTGATATTGCCGGAAACGGAGCATGTGACTGCGGTGAGACATTATGTCAAAGCTTCAGATGCGACTGCAAATAAGCGCATTATAATAGAACTATGGGCTTCTCTATTCAGGGAAGCTCATTTCTATGTGCCGTACTCCTATCCTGTTTTTTTCTACTGAGATGGCATGATGCTTTATTCCCATCCCCGAATATAAATTTCCCGTTATCTTTGACGCAAGCTTTAAAGGCTTGTCTATATCAGGCGAAGTAATCTGCGTTGTAAAGGAATTTTTGTATATGTCAAGCCTTATATCCATACCTGATTTTAAAAAGCTTCCTGTTAGTGTTTCCGATATTGACTGCGCCATCATACCATCATACTTATACAATGCTATGCTTGCCATGTGATTTGCCGTGTCTGTACACTCAAGCCTTATTCCATAGCCTGTTTTTGTATTAACATCATACTTTATATATATTTCCTGATATTCGCCCTTATTTCCAAAGCCCTCGCCACTATTATTTTCAAAATCAAGTATAATGTATACTGTCATATTTTCCTTTGAAATGTCGCTTCCAAAATAATACCCGCAGTCATTTGCCTCAGTTACCATATCATAATATCTGCACATGGGCAGCTTTTTATAAAGCCAGATGCCCGTAGCCGTGCCATATCCTGATTCTGTTTTGTAATATGGATTTAATACCTGATTTTCCATATTGATAATTATGCTTTCGCTTTTTATATCCGACTGCATGATAATACGGCTCATTATATTTAATCCGGCGCCTGCCTCGCTTCTTATATGTCTCGGCTTTATATTTACTTTTATATGTCTTCCCACGTCAAAAGGCGTAAGCCTTATTTCCCTGCAGGGCTTGCTTCTGCTCACGGCTATTTTTCTGCAATCCTTTTCATTTGACCTTACAAATTCCCTTAATGCCACAAGCTTTGTCCTGTCGATATTATCAACCCTGTACCAGCTTATCTCAGACAAATCCTCCCTGCCCTTTAAATCAAGCTCATAGCTTACAACCGCCTTACCGTCTTTTATAACTATTTCCGGTGTGGCAGTAAACCGGGGCGGCTCTATTAAAGACGGCTTTACCTCCACCACGCAGTCTGCCTTTACCCCCTCGCCTGTCTCAAAGGAAACATATCCGTATTCAGGCTCTTCACTGTCATTTTCTCCTGTGATTTCAAATACAATACTTCCTTCTCCACAGCTATTCTCCCTCACATCAAGCCCCTTAGAGGCGTTAAAAGCGCAGGAGGGCTTTATATTTGACGGATAATAATGCAGTATAATAAATGCGTTCCTGCTTCCCCCAGTAATTTGAATATTTTTATTTACATCTATATAAAATACAAACTTATTATTGAAACTCTCCACATCAGCAAAAAAAGGCTCCCTGCTGTTATCTCCTGAGAGAAGATTTGAAAGACTGTATATATTCAGATTATCCTTGCATATCTCATAGCCACATTCATCTATACCTGATATTCCCGGACAATTATAATAAGAAAAAGTATTTTCATTTACCATATCCTTTGTCCATGCCACATATGCATTTCCCTTATAAATCCCCACATTAACGGCTGATACCGACGCATCTCCTTCCGTTATAAATGCGTTTGCTTCGTTATTTTCAATATATATATCAGAATCCATTATAACAGTATAATTTAATCTGTAAGCATTATTTTCATTTCTAAAGGCTGATAATATTGAAGTCTCCTTCCCTGCGCTCTTAAACGTACAGCCGCTGAAAACTTCATAGCCGGAGCTTTTTAGGGCTATCCTTGTATATTCAAAGGTACATCCCGAAAAAAGCACTCTTGTCCCATTGTTTTCAACGGCTGTTACAGTGGATTTAAAATAACAGTTATCAAAAATAATACTGTCGCTTAATTCCGATATAACTATCGCAATATTTTCTCCAAAATCAAGATTTTTAATTTTTATATCCCTGCCGTCAATTATAAGCATAACAAGACTGCCATCGTTGCTCTTTCCAATGGCAGTCCTTAATATTTCATCCGCTGAACTGTTATTATTAATAATGTAGCTATAGTTATTATTTATCATTTTTATTCCTATCTGTCATCCCGGACAGTTCAAACATCCGAAGCCTTTTCTTCCTGCTTTATCTTTAATATTAGTTATAGCTTTTAATTTCAAAACCCTTTTCTCTTGCTTTATCTATAAAGTTTCCCAGCATTTCCGTGTTTGTCTGGGATACTGCGTGAAGGAGATATACGGCTCCGTTATGAAGCTTTGTGACAGCATTATCCAAAGCCTTTCCAACCTCCATCTGATTAGCCGGGTCCCAGTCTGCATATGCAAAACTCCACATAACTGAACGATATCCGCAATGATTTGCCACAGCAAGCGTCTGCTCGCTAAATGCTCCCGTAGGAGGTCTGAACAGCCACATTTCATATCCATAAGTATCAAGCACATACTGATGCAGCTCCTTATACTCGTTTATCTGCTGCTCTACGGACAGGGACATCATGCCTCCCGACGGATGAGTTACACTGTGGGAGCCCACTATATGTCCCTCGTCAATCATTCGCTTTACCAGCTCCTGCTCGCTCTTGGCATAAGGCATTGTTATAAAAAATACCGCCTTTACATTCTTCTCCTTAAGAGTATCAAGTATACGTGATGTATACCCGTTTTCATATCCCTCGTCAAAGGTAAGATAAATAACCTTCTCATCCTCCTTTATCCAGTCAACGGCATATTTGCTTCCATATGTTTCCTGAAGATTAACAGGCGCCACAGGTCTGTTGTCAGGGTTTACCTGTACTCCTACGCCCCATGTTACTTTTTCGTTTGATATGGCATTTACATCATTTTCAAAGGTTATCTTCTCATGGGAGGTTGCCTCTTCTGCTGCAGTTGTTGTCTCCTCACTTGATATTCCTCCGATATTACCGTCGTCAGAGGTGGTGTCCTTTATCTGCTCCGCCACAATGGTGGTAGTCCCATTTTCTTTATCGTTACTGTCAAATACACCGCAGCCGCTTACAGCGCTTACGGTAATAAATGCAGCCATAATTAATCCTGTCTTTCCCTTCATTTTTGTCCTCATAACTTTTCCCCTTTCATTTTTAATAAATCCGGTTTTATGTCATGCTTTTTCTTTCTTTTTCTTAAGTCTTAAAAGCCTTGCCATATTGTACTGCTTATTTTCTTTTCGAAGCTTCTTTCTGTCCTGCCTTGCATATCTCCACATAACTATCTTTTCCAAATAACGCTTTAAGACTATCTGCAGCTCCTCCTTAGGGTGAATTGGCCTTACAAGAATAGTATACATATTAGCCCTGTTTCCTCCAAACACATCCGTAAACACCTGGTCTCCTACAAATATGGTTTCGTCTATATCTGTACCCATAATCTCCATTGCCATATTATACGCATTTACCGAAGGCTTATGGGCGTCAAATATATAAGGAGCTCCCACTGCATCGGCAAAGGGCTTTACTCTTTCTTCCTTATTATTTGATATAAGACAGAACTTAAATCCTATATCCTTAAGCCTTTTAAAAAAATTAACAGCCTTTTCATCAGCCTTCTCTCCATGAGGAACAAGAGTGTTGTCAATGTCGAATAATATTCCTCTATAGCCCAGCTTATTATAATATTTTTTAAAGTTTATATAGTATACACTTCGTGCTACCTTTTTTGGAAAAAATCTCTTTAAGAACATACGCTACCTCTCGTCACTGCTTATCCAAAAGTTTCTTTATCTCATCCATAAAGGTGTTCACATCCTTAAACTCTCTGTAAACAGATGCAAATCTTACATATGCAACAGAATCATAGTCTTTAAGCTTATCCATAACTATCTCGCCTATAACGCTGCTTGGTATTTCCTTGTCCTCAAGGTTAAATATTTCTGTCTCTATTTCATCTATCATCTCTGTTATCTGGTTTACCGATACAGAACGCTTATGACATGAACGTATAATTGCAGCTTCTATCTTTGAGCGGTCATATGTCTCTCTGTTGTTATCCTTCTTTATAACGATTATCGGTATAGTCTCAACCTTTTCATATGTAGTAAATCTCTTACCACAGGCGTCACATACACGTCTTCTCCTGATAGCGCTGTTATCCTCTGCCGGTCTTGAATCTATGACTCTTGTATTCTCTTTGCTGCAAAAGGGACATTTCATATATACCTCCATATATTTACATTTTATTGTTCTTATACATTAATTTTATATAAAAAAATATATTTGTCAACCCTTAAAACAAGCCTTTTCATCCATTTGCACCAGCACAATATCGCTGCCAATCTGTCTTATACATTTAAAGGGTATCACAAACTCCGATTCCTTCGTAAAAAAATTCAATCCTCTGCAGCCCTCAGGTACTATTACCGCGCATATCTGTCCCGTACACTCATCAAATTCAATATCTGTTATAAAACCCAGCTTTTTGCAGGTGCATTCGTTTATAACTTCTTTAAGCTTCAACTCACAAAGACGCATTTTGCTCCTCTTTATTCAAATCTTATATTGATAAATATTATGTATAAATTTTTCATCCTATGATTTTATATTGGGATTTATTGTTTATTCAGCTATAATTATATGTTGGATAGTGGTTGCTTTGATGTAGGAAATGAGTGATATATATTAATTTGTACGGGTAAAACATTTTTCCTCACATGTAAGCCGGGGCTTAAGAATAAAGGGAGCTTGGGCGGCAGGGCGGCTTGGGAAGGGAGTTATATATTTTTTTAAAGCTTCGAAAAGAGGAAGAAATT
>CAJUAO010000002.1 GCA_910584685.1 uncultured Lachnospiraceae bacterium
GACTAAGAACCACCATTGCTCCATATCCGTTTTTTGTTAAATATACCGGTTCACCAGCATTTACAATTTTTTCAATATCAGGGAACTTATTTCTTAAATCTGAAACAGGTCTAATCTGTATCATAAGCATCCACTCCTTATCAATATTTTATCTTAATTTTATCATTACCCATATTCTACTTCACTATTCTAAAAAACGCAACCTTTGTAAAAATCTTTTTTATTTAGCCTAACAATACATTTTAATATGTTTCCCCTGATTTTTCTACGTCAAATGGCAGTTTCCATTTTATAAAGAAAACTGTCATCGACTTATCTCATTTTGTCTGCTGCTAATATCAAAACTTAAACAATATCCTTTTTTGTATATTTATAAAATGCTATAAAAATACCTATTCCTGTCATCACCAACCCCACGGATAAATATTTTACATCAATACTGCCTCTTGAAATTATATCAGCTCCCTCAGTATATCCAAAAGGAGTTATATATTTTAAAAACCTTGCTTCTTCGGTTAAATTTGCAATAATATTTAAAAAATAACAAAATGCAGCAAGTCCAAGCCCTATGCCAAGTCCTCCTCTGCTTATAAAGGCTGAAATGCCAAAGCAGACACAAGAAATTTCCAGCTGTAAGATAAAATATGCAAGAAACATAAGCGCAACTATTTTTAAACCGCCTGTTTCTCCTATAATACCCATTGTTAGTATTACAACTGCAAAAGCTACGACATTCAGAACAAAAATCTGGGTAATGACGGCCCACAGCTTTTGAAATACTATTTTACTCCTGCTTACAGGATGTGTAAGCAGAAATTCAGCAGTCTGCTCCTTTTCCTCCTTTGCAAGCGCATTTATCCCAAGAAGCGAGGCAAAAAACGCTCCGCCAAGCCCCAGTATATTTCCGCACTCTACGCCAAAATATCCTATAAACTCTCCAAAGTTAATTTTATCCATGCCAAAGGCAGCAGAAAAGCTGCCCATATCTGCAAACATTCCGCTTATCTGGCTCATCTGGTCTTTCATTTCAGGATAAATCAAAACACAAATTCCAAGCATAAATGCAATAACCATTGTCCATAAAAGCAGGGTAAGTCTTCCCCATCTTAGCTCGTGCTTAAAGAGTATCATACTGTTTGCCCTCCTTTGCGTAATAATGCATAAATATCTCTTCAAAATCAGGCTCGGTAATGCTTACGTCAGAAAGTGAAAGAGAAGCCAGCTTACTAAGCAGAACATCAGGACTTCCTCCATACAAAAAGCTTATTGTATCTCCGTTTACCCTTACGTCTCTTATATCCTTAAGCGCCGGAGGCTCGTTAATTCCACTGACAGTAACCCTTTTTGCCCCTGTATGTCCCAGATTTTCAATACTGTCTGTAACAAGAATTCTTCCCTCACGAATGACTGCGGCATGCCTGCAATATCTCCTAACCTCAGAAAGAATATGGGAGGAAAGAAATATAGCAGCTCCGGCTTTATTCCTTTCCTCCAATATAGCATAAAACTCACGCTGCATAAGGGGGTCAAGTCCGCTTGTAGGCTCGTCAAGCACACACAGCTTAGGCATGTGCTGCAGGGCGCAAACTACGGAAACCTTCTTTCGGTTACCTAACGACAGCTCACTGATTTTCTTTTTAGTATCAAGCTCCAGCCTTTCACATAGCTTCTTTGCCTCAGCCGTACAGTCTATGCGTCGAAGCCCTGCAGACAGGGATATTACGTCCCAAACCTTCATATTTGGATAAAAGGCTGCTTCCGACGGCATATATCCTGTCAGCTCAAGAATTTCCCTTTTATCCCTGCAAATATCCTTTCCGAAAATTTCAGCCTTACCTCCCGACGGTGATATAAGCCCTAAAAGAGTCCGAATCATTGTGCTTTTTCCCGCGCCGTTCGGACCGATAAAACCGAAAAAATCGCCTTCCTCAACGGTGAGATTTATATCAATAATGCCTCTTGACCTTCCATAATATTTTGATAAAGAGGAGGTTTTAATTGCAGTCATTTTTATTGTTCCTTTCCTTAATATATGCTTGTAAGGGCATCGCTAATCCTCCACAACCTCAGGAGTAAACTTCTCCACGTCCACAGCCCCCTTGGTTGGCGTCCGGTACATTATGCTTTCATCGCCTATTTTCTTATAAAAGTATGTATACTTCTCTGTTATTCCAATCTTATTATAGTCCCCCTGCGCTATTGTATTGTAGCCCATACCGTTTAAGGCAATACGCACAAGCTTGTGCTCGTCAGTGCTGTTTTCCGCCTGATAATATATAACCCCGTACTTTCCTCCAAGGTTATAATTTATAACGCTGTCGTTTGAAATAACCTCCGTTTCCCTTGTAGACATGCTCATTCTTGTAAGCCTTCTGTTATTGTTAAGGTCTATATAATATAAATAGCCGTTGTACACGTCCGGCATGTAAAAATTTCCCTGCGCCAGAGTTCTTATGGAGTCGTTCTCCGTGTCAAGCACCATAATATTATGGGTATCAGTCACATCCGTCAGATATATTTTTCCGTTAAATACCGCTATAGGCTCGTAATCCTCATCTGATATCAATATATCCTCCTTGCCGTCTATCTTTACCTTTCTTAAGGAAAAAAATGTTTCATCATCATAATACCTGTAATATATATAGTTGCCGCAAAGCACCATGCAGTCTATTTTTCCGTTGTGAAGCATTAAAGAGCCCTTGCCGTTTGTCTTAAGCCTTTGTATACCATATAAAACCCTTGAAAAAAGCTTATCCTTATTCTGGGTGCCGTTAAATTTTTTATAATAAATCATATCATTATATATACATATGTATGAGGTGTTGTCATCATATATTTTTTCAAATTCCGTGCCGTCCTTATTCATTTTGTACAGGGCTCCGTTGTCATTGGGATTTGAAAAAAATACATATTCCCCATACTCACATACAAGCCCCTGATTATAAAGATTTCCCGTAGTGTTTCCTACGGCGCCGCTGTCATTATATTCAAACCTGTTTATAATATTGTATGTAATTATACCGCCTGCCGCGGCTATTATAATTACCGAAAATATTATTATTATTTTTATTCTTTTCATAACATATCCCTCCTATAATTATTAAATTATCTCCATGGATGGTCTTATTAAATAAACCGCCTTATATATCTGCTTATTCTGCCGCTTTTACCGCCTGTGTCATTTTCATTGCCCTGAAATTTTCCTTTACGTCATGAACTCTTATAAACGCGCAGCCCTTTAATACACCCATAACGGTAGTGGCTATAGTGCCCTCTACCCTCTCGTTCACCGGCAAATCAAGAGTAAGACCTATCATTGATTTCCTTGACGTTCCTAAAAGAATGGGGCATTTAAGCTCATGAAGACGCTCTAAATGCTTCATAACCATAAGGTTGTCGTCTAAGGCTTTCCCAAAGCCTATACCCGGGTCGGTAATGAGATTTTCTGCCTTAACTCCTGACCTTATTCCTATATCTATGCTTTCCCTTAAATCCCAGAGTATATCATCCATAAGGCTTTTATAAGGCTTTTCCTGTATATTCCTGTTATGCATAATACAGCACGGCACCTGATATTTTGCCGCTACTAACGCCATATTTTCATCTCCCTTAAAGCCCCATATATCATTTATCAAAGCTGCCCCTGCCCTGACCGCTGCCTCCGCTACCCCTGCCTTACAGGTGTCGACAGATACAGGCGCTCCAAGCTCCTTTACCCTTTCTATGTATGGTATTACCCTGTTTATCTCTTCCTCCTCCGTTACCTTTATATAACCCGGTCTTGTGGACTCTCCCCCTATATCTATAATGGCTGCTCCATCCCTTATCATTTCCTCCGCATGCTTAACGGCCAAATCCATATTATTCCATCTTCCCCCGTCGGAAAATGAATCAGGCGTTACGTTTAATATGCCCATTATATAATTATTATTTACAACATCAAAATCTCTGTCTCCAATTTTCATTATAAGCCTCATTTCTGTAAACAATTTTTGCACTATAGGGATTTTTCCCAAGCTGTCTTCTTAATTATTCCGTAAATATCTCCAAGATAAGACAATGAGCCGAAAATCACCATTGCAGGAGGCTTTCCCTCATCTTCCCCCGCCTTTTTCATAAGCTCTGCCGCCATATTAACGCCGTCTGTAAGACTTTCTGTCTCATAAACCTCACCGCAAAAAGCTTCTGTATTATCCTTTTTAAGCCCTGCCAGTATTTCCCTCCTTAGCTCCTTTGGAGCAAGCGCCCTCTGACCCTTTGCACTTACTGCCACCGCCCTTTTCAGATAGGGCTTCATAATATTTATTATACTCTTATAATCCTTATCCCTAAATACTCCCATAACCGCTACTATGGCAAAGCCTGATAAATATTCCTCTATGTTTTCCCTTAGCCTTAACGCTGCGTCAGGGTTATGGGCTCCGTCCAAAACAATAAGGGGCGACTTACTTGCTATGTGAAATCTTCCCCTTATGCAGGTTTTCTTTATTCCCTCTGTTATGGCTTTATAAGGCACATCAAGCGCCATAGCCGCTTCTATGGCTGCCGCTGCATTTTCAAGCTGGTTTTTTCCAAGCAGCTTTATTTTGCAGCTAATCCCCCTGTATATAAATTCCTGTCCCCTAATATCAGCTTTTACCAGTTTAAGCTGTTCAGGATTTACCATGACCGCCATGCTGTTTTTCTTTTTTGCGTCGTCCTTAAGAATCCCGGTTACGGCTTTATTGTTTATACCTATAACAGCCTTGGAGTTTTTCTTTATAATGCCTGCCTTAACCTGCGCTATTTCCTCCACCGTACTGCCTAAATATTCCATATGGTCTAATGAAATGCTTGTAAAAACAGACAAAATATTACCTTTTGAAACATTGGTGGCGTCATCCCTGCCTCCAAGCCCCGTTTCAAGTATGACTATATCGCATGATTTTTTATAAAAATAATTTAAAGCCATAATTGTCTCAAGCTCAAATATTGTAGGGAGAGCCTCCTCCCTCTCCGCCAATTCAATGTATTCATAAAGCTCGTTTACCTGACTTACAAACTCCTCCCCGGTGATAGAAATGTTATTTATGGTAATATTTTCCCTTTCCTCAAATACCGCAGGGGAGTTATATCTTCCTACTTTATCATATTTTTCCATAAGAATGTCCGTAAGAAATGATGAAACCGAGCCTTTTCCGTTAGTTCCCGCAATTTGGATAATGTTAAGCTTTTCCTGTGGGCTTCCAATTTTTTGGAGAAAATTGCTTATGTTTTCCAAGCCTAAATCCCACCTGTGATTTTTCCTGCCATAAAAATATTTATGGGCTTCATTATAGGTACTAAATTTGTCCTTTTTCATCTTTACACCTGCGCTTATTTAAGGCCGGCATGACTATTATTCATAAAGCCTTATGTTAAAATATATAAGGCTGCCGCAATAAAAATTTAACATACAGGATATGATACCGGCATATAACCGGATTTTCAATATCCTGTATATATTTTTATTAGTGCGACAGCCTCACTAAATTTTACATTTTTTACAGTCCGGTTGCAGCCGCATTATTACGTATTTTTACAGCTTTTTTATAACCGCACAGTTTGGCGTCTCCACTGCCATCGGCTTTCCGTGCCCTATTATTATGCCCTCGTCATAATCAATCCTAAAGAATGTAATTGTGTTTGACTCATGATTCAGGGACGCTATATGCCTCTGGTCAGGGAATATACATATCTGCTTCGGATAATCTCCGCTTATAGGAAGCACTGAGCGCTTTTTAAGCATTCCTGTCTCCTCGTTTCTCTCAAAGAACGCAATGCTGTTGTCTCCTGCATTTGAACAGAACAGATACCTTCCGTCAGGGGTAAACCTCAAAGCCGCCACAGCGCTCTTGTCATTATAACTTTTTCCGAGAGTTCTAATCTGCTGTATAAGCTCAAAATTCGGCGTACCGTCATTGCTGTTATATGTATATACATTCACACAATTCATAAGCTGGCATATAAGATATGCGTATTTCCCGTCATGGGAAAATAAAATGCTTCTTGGCGCCGATTCAAGCTCGCACCTAAGTATGTCCACCAGCTTTATTGCTCCCGTAGTATGATTAAAATCATATATTTTTACCTGGTCTACACCCATGTCGCACACTGCTAAGAACTTTCCGTCAGGAGTAAGCCTTGCGCATGTAGCGTGAGGTCTGAAATTTCTTTCGGCTATGCTTCCCATTCCCTTATGGAATACCTCGTCTGTCATTTCCCCTACGCTACCGTCTTCTGCTATGCGGACTACGGTTGCCTTTCCGTCGTGATAGCCTCCCGTAAATATAAACTTATCGTCATTATCAACGCTTATATGACACGCTCTCATGCCGTTTATTGAGCCAAGATTCATAAACTCAAGCTCTCCGTCGTCAAGTATCTTAAACGCCGTAATTCCCAAATCCGATACTGAATAAAGAAACTTTCCGTTATTAGCTATACGAAGATAAGAAGCATTTTTAACCTCTACCTCATGTCTTGGAATAAATATTCCCTCCTCCGTATCCACATCGCATACGGTGATTCCCTTTGCCTTTCCATGCGTATAGGAGCCTACATAGGCTACATATTTTCCAGTTGCCATAATTTATTACCTTCCTTTGTTTTAAGCTGTCTTTTCAATAATATATTTTATTAACATTCTACCACAATATATTTTCATAAACAATGCAATTTTTATCTTATTTTTTCGGTTTTTGCGGAGACTGGTCCCTTTTCTTTACCGTAAGCTTTCTTAAGTCATACTCCGTACCTGCTATTTCAATAATAACGCTGTCGCCTGCATCACTAACATATACATTGGTAATAACCTCCTCCTTTGTAAGCTTAAGTCCTCTTACTCCTACTGCTCCCTTTTTCTTTTCAGGCACTTCGCTTAAAGGAAATCTTAAGAATAAGTTATTTGAAGTCCTGAGAGTAACCAGCTTTTCCGTAACAAATTGTTTATTATTTCCGTTTTCATTACCGCTTAATTCCTCTGTACCCTGTATATTTGAAGCTATACTGCCTCCGGACATATAATCAAACGCTCCCGTTACTATGCTTCCCCCTGACATATCGTCAAGGCCTGCAAACATATCAAGCTGTCCGTCGAAATCCTCATCATAAGGAGTATCAAAGCTTTCAGGCACATCAGACATAAATAAATCATTATCCATGTTTAACGTATCTTCCATATTGTCGGAGCCGATAACATTTACGTCTGCCACCATGTCTCCATCGTTAAGCTTTGTTGCGGCCACTGTTTTCTTTGAAACAACAAACTCCGAGCTGTCAACAAGCTTCATCATTCCAAGCCTTGTTGTAAATAAAAGCTTTTTATCCTTAAGAGAGCCCAAGGAAACAACATTAACTATGGTTTCCTTACTGCTGTCATAATTTCCCAGATTATCTATAGGAGTTCCCTTATCCTTTGGTCTTACAAATGGGATATCCATTACCTTTACCTGATGAAGACTGCCGTTATCGGTAAACACGCATATTTTATCCGTGTTCAAGCATGTAAGCATATATTTATTTTCCGCCTCAAGGCTTTCCCTGTTTCTCTGGGCTGCCGCCATATCTACGGTTTTCGCATAGCCAAACCGGTCCATAAGGAAGGTAACCTCCATCTCTTCAATCTTTTCCTCTATGACTACTGCCGCCTCCCCGTCCTCGATAACAGTTCTTCTTGAAACGCCATACTCTTTTTTTATTGACATAAGCTCCTTTTTTATTTCCTTTGTCATAGAGCTTCTGTTATTTAAAATATCCTCATATTTTGCAATTCTTCCTACTATAGCCTCGTATTCCTTTTCAAGGGCCAGTATTTCAAGACCTATTAATTTATATAATCTTAAGTCAAGGATTGCCTGCGCCTGTTTTTCCGTAAAGCTTAACTGTGAAGCATATATAACCGATTCCTTATTTTTAAATTTAATCTTTTCAGTGTTTCCGTTTATAAGACAGTCCTTTGCGTCCTTAAGGCTGTTTGAGCCTCTTAATATTTCTATAATAAGGTCAATAACATTGCATGCCCTTATAAGACCTTCCTTTATCTCCTTCTGCTCAAGCTCCTTATTTAAAAGATATGTGTATTTTCTTGTGGCTGTCTCATACTGAAATTTAACGTTTTCCCTTAAAATATCCTTAAGTCCCAGGGTTTCCGGCCTGCCGTCAACAATGGCAAGCATGTTCACACCAAAGGTATCCTCAAGTTTTGTCTTTTTATATAAAATATTTTTAATTTTATTTATATCTGCATTTTTCTTAAGTTCAAGGGCTATTCTTATGCCTTCCTTTGAGGACTCGTTTGTTATGTCCGTAACGTCTGCAAGCTTTTTTGTCTCTATAAGCTCAACTATATCGGAAATAAATTTTCCTATGTTGGCGCCTATCATGGTATATGGAATTTCCGTAATTACAAGCTTGTCCTTATCGCTTTTTTTTGCTGCCGGCTCAAATTCTACCTTGCCCCGAAGCTTAATTTTTCCTGTTCCCGACTCGTATATATTTAAAAGCTCGCTTTTATTTACAACAAGTCCCCCCGTTGGAAAATCAGGACCTATGATATACTCCATAAGATTTTCGTTTGTAATGTCATTATTATCCATATATGCCGCCATGGCGTCAATAACCTCACACAAGTTATGCGTAGGTATGCTTGTAGTCATGCCTACCGCAATTCCCTCTGCCCCGTTTATAAGAATATTAGGCACCTTTACCGGAAGCACCACAGGCTCCTTTTCAGTCTCATCAAAGTTTGGTCCGAAATCCACCACATTTTTATCAAGGTCGGCAAGATATACATCCTGGGTAAACTTTTTAAGCTTTGCCTCCGTATATCGCATGGCAGCGGCTCCGTCTCCCTCTATGGAGCCAAAATTCCCATGACCGTCAACTAAAGCCATGCCTTTTTTAAAATCCTGCTCCAGCACAACAAGAGCGTCATATATAGAGCTGTCGCCGTGAGGATGATATTTACCCATAGTATCGCCCACTATACGGGCCGATTTTCTATGAGGCTTGTCATGGTTTAAGCCAAGCTGCTCCATGGCATAAAGGACACGCCTCTGCACAGGCTTAAGACCGTCCCTTATGTCAGGCAGGGCCCTTGCGCTTATGACGCTTAGGGCATAATCTATATATGACTTCTGCATTACGTCAGAAAATTCTGTTTTTAAAATCTGTTCTGCCATTTTCTATCCTTTCTTAAATATATGAACTCACAATATTTGATGTAGATGTAACAAACAATTAATTGATATGCCGTCTTAAATTTGTTATTATGCCCTTATGGGTACTGCCATAACGGTAGGCGGTTAGTCCTTCAACGGAGGACTGTGACCTCCGATTACATAGAAATCTGCTTGCGGAAATCTTGAAAAGGAGGATATTGCTTATGCTCACCATCGAAAGCTTAATAGCTGTCATTAGTCTATGCTTGACATGCTTTAGTCTTGGCTATTCGCTTGGTAAGAATAGCAAGACACAAAAATAACCGCCCAGCGTCGCAAACTTAGCGGTTATTTTTTAAACCAATATAATTGCGGACTAACCGTCTATCGGCAGTACCTTCTATATTGTTATATTACCATTTGTTTGCATATATGTCAACAACATAAAAATTTTAAGAGACAACAAGCTTTATTTTCCTTATTGATTTTTCTCATTGCTTCGTCAGGCCTGCCAGTCTATCTGCGCGTCATTTGCATGCTCATATATAAAGGCGCGTCTTGGAGGCACGTCATTACCCATAAGCATGCTTGTTACCTCCGACGCCATACGCGCGTCCTCTATCTCCACCTGCTTTAATATACGTGTCTCGGGATTAAGGGTAGTCTCCCAAAGCTGTTCCGCATCCATCTCCCCAAGTCCCTTGTATCTTTGCAGTGTAAAGGAGCCTGTATGGGTTTTTCTGTACTGCTCAAGAGCCTTATCATCGTATAGATATCTGCCCTCTCCCTTTTTCGGAACAACCTTATATAACGGCGGAGTGGCAAGATATACATGTCCCTCATGTATAAGCTCAGGCATAAACCTGTAAAAAAAGGTAAGAAGCAGGGTGGCTATATGGGCTCCGTCCACGTCGGCATCTGTCATTATAATAATCTTATTATAGCGTAGCCTGCTTATATCAAAGTCATTTCCGTAGCCCTCCATAAAACCGCAGTTAAACGCATTAATCATTGTCTTTATCTCTGCGTTTGCAAGTACCTTGTCTATGCTTGCCTTTTCTACGTTAAGTATCTTTCCCCTTATAGGCATAATAGCCTGAGTTCTTCTGTTTCTTGCCATTTTGGCTGAGCCTCCCGCAGAGTCTCCCTCCACGATAAACACCTCGCACTCCTCAGGGTTTCTGCTCTCACAGTTTGCCAGCTTTCCGTTACTGTCTATTGAAAACTTAGGCTTTGAAAGAAGATTCGTTCTTGCCTTTTCCTCTGCCTTTCTTATTTTTGCAGATTTCTCCGCGCATGCTATAACCTGCTTTAAGGTTTCAAGATTTTTGTCAAAATAAAGCTGCAGCTCCTCCCCTGTAGTTTCAGACGCCACTCTTCCTGCGTCGGGATTGTCAAGCTTTGTCTTTGTCTGGCCTTCAAATCTCGGCTCAGGATGCTTTACTGCTATAACTGCCGTCATTCCGTTTCTTACGTCAGTTCCCGTAAAGTTGCTGTCCTTTTCCTTTAATATGCCAAGCTCTCTTGCATACTGGTTTATAACCATAGTAAACTTTGTCTTAAAGCCTGTAAGGTGGGTGCCCCCCTCCTGAGTGTATATATTGTTGCAAAAGCCCAATATATTTTCCTGAAATTCATCGGTAAACTGGATAGCTGTCTCAATTTCTATCCCTTCCACGCTCCGTTTAAAATATATTACATCATGCAGAGCTTCCTTTCCATGATTCAGGTCCTTTACATACGCCTTAATTCCTTCCTCCTCATGAAAAACCTCGCTTCCCTCCTCGCCAAATCTTTTATTTTCAAAGGTTATGGACAGCTCCGGATTTAAGTACGCCGTTTCATGGAGACGGCTGCCTATGGCGTCCGCCTTGAAATATGTCTTTTCAAATATTTCATTATCAGGATAAAAGGTAACGCTGGTGCCTGTATCTGTTTTCCTGCATGTCCCTATCTCCTTTAAGGGATACATTACCTTTCCTCTCTCATATCTCTGCCTGTACACCTTTCCGTCTGATTTTATTGTAACCTCCAGCCACTGGGAAAGCGCGTTTACTACAGAAGCGCCTACGCCGTGAAGACCTCCTGAAATCTTATAGCCTCCGTCTCCAAACTTTCCTCCTGCATGAAGCACTGTAAATACTACCTCAACGGCAGGTATACCTGCCTTTTCGTTTATTCCTACGGGTATTCCCCTTCCGTCGTCAGTAACGGTCGCCGAGCCGTCCTTTTCAAGAATAACCTTTATATTTTTACAGTGGCCTGCCAAATGCTCATCTACGGAATTATCTACAATTTCATATATCAAATGATTTAAACCCTTTGTACCGACGCTTCCAATATACATTCCGGGACGTTTTCTTACAGCCTCCAGTCCCTCCAGTATGGATATGCTGTTTGCGTCATATGTGTTTGTAACCTTTGATGCCATGTCTGCTTCCTCACTTCTATATTTTAAACTGTATATTTTATTTTGCTTATATATTTATAGTTATATATTAATTGTATATGTTTATGGTTATAAAAGCTTTAATACCTTATATACTGTATCATTCCCGGCCCTAAATCCTCTGTGGGCCTTCCTATAAATCCAAATTTCTCATAGAAATGCTCTCTGCCCTTTGCGCACATAAGACACATCATTATTTCCGTATCCGCATCCTTTATATCCGTAACAAACCCTATAAGTCTTTCCATGATAACCCTGCCCACGCCATGCTTTTGGTATTCAGGCTTAACCACTAAATCCTGGATATAGCATATTACTGCTCCGTCGCCTACTATTCTTCCCATGCCTACAGGCTCGTCGCCAATGTACGCCGTAAGTGTAAGAAGGCTGTTTTTAAGCGCCCTCTCTGCCTGACTTTCCTTTAAAAGCTTCCAGCCTACAGAAGCCCTAAGACTGAGATACGTTTCAAGGTCAAGGCTGTTTTCCGATAATGTAACCACTTTTTCGTTTTCCTTTCAGGTTGTTTAAAACAATTTTTATATAATGTGAAAGTTCTCCATTTATGCTTTAAACTTATATAAATTATTTTAATCTCAAGGATAAAGTATAAAATATTTTTTTTATTTTGTAAATGGGTTTGTCTTCTGATTCTTACTATATTTTATATTATATCTGTATAATAAATTATTTCCTTATTTAGTTCCTTAGCAAATTCGATTTCACTTTTTGTGCTGCTTCCTATGTAATTATCCACATTTACAACTAAAATGGCATCAGATAATTTTATTCTCTCCTTATGCATTTTATTGAGCATGGCAATTTCCTCATCTGTATAATCATCTATATCCTGTCTGGCAGGATATACAATGCTTAACATACAATTTCCCTGCAAATCCATTTTTTCCGTTATTTCAATTATTTCCTGCTTAAATCTCAGGCTGCCGCATACCGTTATTATTTTCATGCTTTCATCTCCATTCTTACAAAAAAGTGCCGCACGGCAGCGGCACTTATAAATTTGGCTTTGCCAAATTTTTTGTTGCCAGCCACTATGCTTTCGCTTTAGTAATTTCCAAATAAACATAAGAGTGCCGAGAGTTTTAACTCTTTTGGCAACGGCACTTATAAATTTAGTTTGCCGAATTTATCACAGCTTAAATCTATAGGGCATAAGCTCCCCAAAGGTATACTTTTCTATCTTTCCGTCACATTCCAGTATAACTTCCGTATCTACTTTGCAAAACTCGCTCATTACCTGTCTGCACATTCCGCATGGATAGGGCATTGCGCCCTCTGCCGTCACGACAATTTTTGTTATTCTTTCAGCTCCCTCGCTTACTGCTTTAAATATGGCTGTACGCTCTGCGCACATAGCTGCCCCGTAAGAGCCGTTTTCTATATTACAGCCTGTGTATATTTTCCCATTTTCATCCTCTACCGCCGCGCCTACCAAATAACGTGAATATGGCGCATATGCATGCTTTCTCGCTTCCTTCGCCTTTATTATAAGACTTTCTTCCATAAATAATTCTCCCTGCTTTAAAAATGTAACGTCTTCATACGGCGCCTAAATAACAAAATCCCCTAATCATATAAAAAAACTGCTGCAATAAGAATAATTCTTAATACAGCAGCCTTTTTGTTTTAACTTATCTAAAGTACATATCTAAATCGTCGTCATCATAAGAATCATTTTCATATTCTCTGGTCCAGTCTACATTTCCGCTTCTCTTAGGTCTGGTCTGATGCTTCACGGGCTTTTCCTTTTTCTCCTCCCGCTTCTTTTTCATAGCCTTCTTTTCCTTCTCAAGACGGTTTATAATATCCATCTTGTCCGGCTGCTGCTCCTTCGGCTTATCTGACTTTGTCTGCTTAGGACGCCTTACCGGCTTATCATCCTCGTCCTTATCCTTTCCAAATCCGGCATTTCTGTCAAAGCCTCTGTTATATCCTCCGTTCTTTGACTTCTTAAATTTTCCTTTTTCTTCCCTGTTTTCTTTGCCTTCCTTGTTGTAGTTACCTTTTCCTTTGAAATTCTTAAAATCTTTCCTCTCGCTATGAGGTCTGTCTGATTTAAATTTTGGTTTTTCATCTTTGCTCCGGCTGTTTCCGGTGTTAGTTGTAGCCACTTAAATATTCCTCCTGCACGTATGCTAAAATATCAACAAAAATAGTATATTTCCTTAAATGGCTAAAGTCAACTGTTTTTTTTAATTACAGAAATTATTTCATCCATTTCGTTTTAAGCGATAACAAATCCCTATCTGCCCCTGTATCATACGACAACTCTATCTGTCTGTCATCTGATGGCCAATAATCCAATGCATTTGTATATCCCTCTAACATCACTATATATCCGGCTCTAATATATAAAATAAACCCTAATGCACCGTCTACTCCATTTAACTTCCCATCAACATCACCAATTTGAAATGTATTGTTATAATCATGTTCATTAATAACATATTCATTCACTTTGTAATTAATATAAAATCCTACTTCATTACTTTTCACGGAAACTATCTCTGATGCTTCATATTGCTTTCTTAATAAGATTAATATTTTATCATCTCCACTTAAAAGCATTTTCATTACTTTATCAGCCAATTTTTTATGTTCCACGTTGACCCCTCCTATGGTATAAATGCCGTACCTATTCTTACAATATTATTTTCAACGTAACCTCTTACAGTAATGCTATATCCATTCACATTGACAATTATGTCTTTAAATGTTCCAATAATATTATTCCTCTCTATATATTCTTGCGTAGCGTTTAATAAACCATTATAAGCATTTACTTGATTCCCTCCATAAGAATCTAAAAACTTGTCTAAATTATGTTCTTTCTTTCCAAATATATGATGCAACTTATTTACATCAATTTTTTGAATTGAACTCTCTCCATCAGCCATATCCATCTGAAGCCAAGAAATAACACCATCAGGCAAATTCTGAATTCCTAAGTAACGATACATTTGAAATCCCTGAATTACTCCAAAATTTTTCACATAGTATGTTAAACCCTGAATATTAGCAAGAATAACAGGAGTGACCTCAACCACAAGAACAATTTCAATTACTAATGCTCCTGCCTGAACTACCGATGATAATACTGAATATACATCACATATATTATAAATTTTCCATGAAAAATTTATATCTGCTTCTGATAATACAGTTCCCTTCCAAAAACCACTTTCTGTTCCCTTTGAAACTTCACTCCAATTTTCCCAAAACCATATTCCACTATGTCTATAATAGCGACTTTCCCTGTCAGCTATTTTCTGAAACACTGTCTCTCTTGCAGTTTCTGATAAATCATGCATATACAATTTTGAGCCTTCATTATCAATAATACCAATATAAATAAGTTCCTCTATCGTAAAATCCTGATTTGCATTATCAGTTACATTCTGTACAATTCTTCGAAACTCTTCCAAAGGAATTGGATTGTCAACATTTCCATCTACCATTTGCATTAGATTGTCTAAATAATCAAATGATGTACAAGTTATTTTATTCCATTTCTTTCCTGTGTTAAATTTTACATAGTCATCATTTTCTTTTTCTACAACAATATCATATATTGTCGGCTGCAAATCATCAAAATCACTTAATGTATCTCCATCTGTATCTTTCTTTACAGGATTACTATAAAAAGACCATGTATTAATCTCCTGTATTTTTCCCGTGTTTGGATTATAAGCACGTACCTTATAGCTTGATTTCAATTCAATAACATCTGGCACACCATCTTCATCTGTATCAACAGTCTCATCTCCAATGGTGGGATCTTTATCTAAAGAAACAACAGAACCATTGGACAATCTTACCCAACATCCTTTATTTACTTGTTCTCCCATTTTACTAATTAATGGTGAAAGTGCTGATGCAAAATTCTGATTGATATTTGCACATATTCCATCTGTTTGATTTATAAGTTCTCTATAAACAGAATAATAATCAGGAACAGTTACAACAGATGTAACTATTTCATTTTCAGAAAGCTTTTCTATCTCATCAGTAAGTGTTGCTCTTGATGATATGGAAGTACCATTCTTATAATCGGCATCTGTCAAAAGTATTATATACTTCTTAACACCTGTACGAAATTTCATGTTTCTCGCACAATATAGTGCATCTACTACAGATTCCGGTCCGTCTCCCCCTCCCTCAACACTTAATGATGATAATTTGGTTTTAAAGGAATCTACATTATTATACCAGTCATAGCTTTTTGTGGATCCAATTCCATCTTCATAAATATCCTTGTATTCTACTAAACCTAACCTAATATCAACCTTATTTTTTTCCAACTCTGATACAAATGTTTCTATGTTATTCCTAACATTACGTATTTCATCTCCCATAGAGCCTGTTGTATCAACCACAAATACAACGTCAGCTTTTCCTGACTCCAGATTACTATTTTCATTTTCCCAATCAATATCAAAAAAATAAGCTGGTACAAATACTACCATATATGTACTATAATGACTTACTTCTGCTGATATGTTATGATTTTCTATGTCATATGTTGTTTCCAGTAATTCAAGTGCATTTTTTTCTTCATTATACCATGCTATCGCAAGTTCTTCTATTGTATTCTTTTCTAAAATCTCATCGCTTATTTTAAACGTTAATTGACTTTTTTCAAATGTTAATTCTTCATCATGTATAAAATCAAATGCTGTTCCTACAAGACAATTAATATTCAATATTGTAGCATCATTCTCAATTGCGGCTGCGTATATTTTTTGACTATAATCACCTTTTCCGGTTATTTCAATATTAGGTAATGTTCCAACTTCCTGCAACTCATATTTCTTAACAGTGTCAATTCTTACAATCTGTGTTACTGTTTCCTGACTATCTTTAACTCCATTTCCATCTGTATCAGAATTTAAAGGATTTAGTCCACAGGCAGTTTCTGTTCCGTCACTCATTTCATCATCATCAGAATCATCTTTTATTGGGTTTGTCCCATAAATATAAATTTCTTCGTAATCACTTAATCCATCTTCATCTGTATCCTTTGAAAATGGATTTGTATCATACTCATATTCCTGTATCAGTGTAAGACCATCTTCATCATAATCATCAGACATATTAATATCATCAACTGATATCCCCTTCAATATCAAATACGGATATACTGCTCTTTCCAGATATTCTTTTTCAATCTTCTCTTCCGGAAGCTTTGCTTGTTCTGTACTATTAACCTTAAATGAAAATAGCTTATAATTATATGGTGAATTTTTTGCAACACCATCTATACCATTAAATCCAAAGAATATAGTTTGTCCTGCAGCTATGTTACTATTATATCCTGCATTTTTTACAACATAATGATTTCCTTCCCGTGTCTCTATCACACCATTCCAAATATTTGTAATTGTTCTGTCATAATAAAATTCCAGCGTCCAATCCTCTATGATTTTGTCTGTTTTATTTGTTATTGATATTGCTCCGGTAAAACCGCTTCCCCAGTCACTAGATAAATTGTATTCAACCGAATAATATTCTTTGCTATCTTCTGTATTTTGACCTAATATATTATATCCCTTTGGAAATCCTGTAAAGTTTCCGCTTCCATTAAATCCGAACTCAACAGTTCCACCGACATCAATATTTTGATTCCAACCAACATTTTTTATGATATATTGTTTATTCTCATGGCTATATACTTCTGCATTCCAAATATTTGCGATTATATCATTAGAAGTATAGCTAAGATACCAGTTTTCTATCACACTTTCGCCTTTATTCTCAATTTTGATATTTGCATTATATCCGCCATTCCAATAGCTTTTAAGAGAGTAAGTTATTTTATAATTTTCTCCCTCATAAACAGACTGTGTTATTGTACCATCCCAGCTGTTTTGTTCTAAACCACTTTTTTCAGTTGCAAAAGCACTAATATTCATTGTACTTACGTAAATTGTCATTATTAGTAGGAGTGCTAATATTCGTTTTAACTTTCTTTTCATTGTTCTTCTCCTTTTAATTATTGTTTTTTCCAAAAGACAAAAAAGGTTGCAATGAAAAATCATTGCAACCGAACCATCATTATAACAGAAATAAATTTACATCCTGTTACTTAGACTTCATGTTTTGCGTCCTTACGTTTCCATAAGTTTGCCTAATATAAAACATAAATTCATTCTATAATAAAATCATATCATTTTCAACCATTTTTTACTCAAGCTTAAACTTACCTACCTCATCTCCAAGCTGTGAAGAAATACCGTTATTTGTTTCAGCTTCCTTCTCAATATTAGTAATTGTCTCCGTAAGCTCTGCCACTGTCTCGGATACGTTTACTATTCCCTTTGTGCTCTCCTCCACGGCTATATCCACAGACTCCACCATTTCCTTTATATTGTCGGCAGCATTTTCAAGCTCTGTGGCCGCCTCAGCAAAGGACGTCATAACCGTATGAATATTCTCCACGTCCTTGCGGTAATCCTCACTTGTTGTAAGAAGGCTGCGATAACCCTCCATGGCTGTTTCCTCTATGAATTTAATCATATTGTCGGCTTCGTCTGCAAGCCCCTGTACGGCCGCTATAACCTCTGCGCTTACGTTCTGTATCCTTATGGCTGCCTCCGCTGAGTTATTTGCAAGATTTCCTATTTCTCCTGCCACTACGGCAAAGCCCTTTCCTGCCTCTCCTGCCCTTGCTGCCTCTATGTTTGCATTAAGCGCAAGAAGATTTGTCTGCTCTGTTATTTCTATAATATTTGCAGTAAGAAGATTTATTTCCTCCACTGATTTTGATTTCTGTATCTTTTCATTAACGGAAGCAGCTATTTCCTTTGACATAATATTTGCTTTCTTCTGCTCGTCGCTGGCTTTTACAAAAATATTCCTTGCCTTTTCCTGTATGTCCTTTGTGTCCTTGTTTGTTCTTGTAGAATTTGTATACATTTCCTTTACCTTAGTATACATAACGTCAACCGACTCATTTATCTGATTAAGAGAAGCGCTTGTCTCCTCCATGCCTGCGCTCATTTCCTCCATGGTTGCAGACACGTCCTCCACATTTCCTCTTGCGCTTGACATATTGGAAACCATCTTCTGGGCCGATTCATTTATTTTTACCGAGCTTCCTGATATGTTAAGCATAATCTCCCTTATATAACCTAAAAGACCGTTTACGTTATCCGCAATAAGTTCCATTTCATCCCCCGTATGTATATCAAGAGTTCTTGTAAGGTCTCCCTCGTTATGTACAAGCTCATAAAGCTTATTATTAACTACGACAAGCTTATTAATTATATTGCTGATAAGAAAGCTCATTATGGCTATACCGACAATAAGTCCGGCTATGCCTATAATAAGTATTCTGTTTCTAAAGCCGTCCATTCTCTCTACTATGCTTTCCGCATCAAAATCACTTCCCAGTATTCCTATAATCTTGTCTCCGTTATATATTGGCACATACACAGATATAAGCTTATCGTCACCCTCTGTCTGGATAGAATCATCCACATAACTTTGCCCTTCAAATACCTTTTCAACTGTCTCAAGGGACTTTTCATATTTGTCTCCTATATGTGACTGCCCGTCAGTCTCGTCAGTATCTATGCCGAAATATAAGCTTTTTCCGTCTGTATAAAGCGTATATAGATATTTAACATGGCATGTCTGCTTTATACCTCTGAGCATTTCAAGATATTCCTTATATTCCTTGGAATCCTCACTGCCGTTATGAATTTTTTCAACAACCGCTCCGTCAATCTCATATGCCGCAACATTAGCCGACGCTTCTGCCTGGTCCATTCCCATACTTATCATGTCGTCTCTTGTTTTGAAATAAACTGAAATTCCCAAAAACAGTACAACAAAAACTATTGTAACTGCTGCTGCTATAAGAATTTTTGTCCTTATCCTTACTTTTCTGACTTTGTTTTTTTTGTTTTTCATAGTTTCATTCTCCTTCATATATGTATTTGGAACGCTCTTCACGCATACAACAAGGTTGATTGAACTAATCTTATATCCACGCCCTTTTCACGTAATTAGTTTTTACACCAATCTTATCAACAAATTAATTTTACTCCTTAATTTTAAAATAATCAATATTTTTATTTGCAGGCTGTTTATTCGAGTTATTTGACTTTTATAACTTATGACATTATAATACATATACGATTTGACTGCAGGTAAAACTGCACACGACGCGCCCACCGTCGTGAGGGAATATGGTGAAAATCCATAACAGCTCACTCTACTGTAATTAGATACGAAACTCCATAAAAAATCCATATGTCTATAGGATTTTTTAATAACCGGCGTATTTACGGTTATTTTGCCACTGGAAAAAAATACTTTTTTTCCGGGAAGGCGGAGCGGTAGGCCTGAAGCTAAAAGTCAGGATATCTGTCTTATCGTACACAAAAAAACAATCATTTGGTGAGAAATGAGAAGGAGGACATATGAACAGGAGAATAAAAAAACAATTTATCTCTAAAGCATTATCTGTAATGCTTATTTTTTCGTGCCTTACCGTTACCGCAGAAGCAGAGGAAAACACTGCCGGTAAACAAACTAAGGCATTAGTTAAGGCGGAGCTTGACGCTACCGCCAGGGCAATGTGTAATTACATAAAAAACAAGATTTCTGACGGACAGTCTGCCATAGACTCCACTGATATAAAAAATTACACACTGATTCTTAAGTCAGGATATTCTGACGAAAATGTAACCGGAGAATTACTGAATTATATAAAAGGCCTTATTGACGATAAGGATAATCCTATTTCCGCAACATATACGGATTTTTCGGGAAATGCAGCCCTTTCAAATGATTATCCCTACATAATTGCCTTTTTAAACGAGGCAGGTGAAAATTCTTCCGACTTTAACGGATACAACTTTAACAGCGCCTTGGAAGAAGCCTTTTTAGATGAGGCTGTGGATGTAAACCCATATTTACAGCAGTATATTGTAAGCGCCGTTAATTTTAACAGGAAAGCCTTTATAAATCCTGACAAAATTATTAAAAAAGCTCATAAGGCCATTTTAGACAGCTATACCACGGATGAAAACGGTAATTCCGGTATAGATTACTGGGGCGTATCGGTTGACAATAACGGACAATGCCTGTGTGTTCTAAAATCACTTTACACAACGGATAATGATGTTAAGGAAAAGCTTGACGCCGCAATATCATGGACAGCAGCCCAGTTTTCGGACAAGGGTGAAATCATTTCGTGGGGAAGTCCAAATTCAAGCTCCACTGCCTTAGCAATGAAGGTATTTTCTGAATATAACGATTTAAACAACGCCAAAAGGGCGTTTAACGGAATGGTTTCCTTTAAAAGCAGCAGTATTGAAGGAGTTTATGAGTCAATAAATTACCAGACAGGCGAAGCTGAGGCTGATTATTTATATACAACCCCTGACGCCCTTATGGGACTTTTGGCATATTACCGCGCTATTGAAGGAATTGGCACCCTTGATGTAATTGTTCCTGATAAAAACACTGAACCGGACTCAACGAAGGAGCCGGCTGACCAGCAGGAAACCACATCAGCTTTAGAAACTACCGCCCCTTTGGAAACTACTGCCGCTGATAAAGCAGAAGCAGTTCCCCCTACCGGCGATGCTGCCCCTGTTTTTGTAGCAGCAGCAATTTTATTATTGTCAGGTACAATATATTTAGGGGTAAATAAAAGACATGTATAAAAAATTCTTATTTGCTTATATACTGCTTATTCTGCTGCTGCTTCTAAGCGGATGCGGATGCAGTATAGAAACAGTCGATGAACACAATTCAAAAATAGAAAAGGAGGCTCTTGAGCGTTCAAGCGCCCTTGATGCCCTGCTTAATCAGACAGAAGCCTCTAGGGAGCAGGAAACGTCTCCTGATTATGAAGCTGATATTTCAGATATGGTATCAGACAGTAAAATCACCGAAAATACCGATACCATGACTTCATCTAATGAGAACAGCGCCAATAGTCAGACCACGGCTTTAGTGCAAACCGGCCCTGCTTCATCTGAAACGGTGTTAGAGGAAACCTCCCCGAAAGCCTCTGCGGAAAACACCGGAACTGAGACTGATGCTGACACAGCCGGCCCGGATAATACAACAGCTGCTGAAACTAAAGCTTATGAAAGTCAGACTGCTGAAAATCAGACTACTAGACCGTATATAAAGGTACATATTACCATAACCTGCAGTAAGGTGGTTGATAATCCTGACCTTTCCACAGACGCTAAGCTTCCAAAGGACGGAATAATCCTTGACGGCTATGTTGCAGTAAGAAACGGCGACAGCGTATTTGACGCCCTCAAGGCGGCGGCAGACGATAACGGCATATCACTCAGCTATACAAAAAGCGGTGGCAGTGTGTATATAGGAAGCATTAACGGACTTAACGAAAAGCAATGCGGCCGCTATAGCGGCTGGAGATACAGCGTAAATAATGTGTACCCCAATGTGGGCTGCGGCGGATATACATTATCTGACGGCGACAGCATTTTATTCGGATATGGCGTTACATACAACGATTCTTATTAATGGCCTTTAAGTCCAAATACAAAGCAGGCTTAAAGAAAAATATTAATAATATTATTTTAAAAAATATTTAAAAAGGAGAGTACAGACCATGAATAAAAAAATAAATTATTTTTCCGATTTTCATCCTGTTACTCTCCTTTTTTATTTTACCCTTACCATAATTATAATATTTATGTGTGATTATGGCGCTGTCTTAATATATGCCTTTGTATCATTCAGCTTGTGCTCCGTATATATTGAGGGTATAAAGGCATATATTAAGGCTCTTGTTTACTATGTAATACTTATTGTTACGGCAGGTATTTTTAACTGCTTATTTAATCATTCCGGAGAGAAAGTTTTCCTATATATAAATGATACTCCCCTTACTCTTGATTCGCTGTTTTACGGTATCTGTACGGGAGCAATGGTTTCCTGCCTGCTTATGTGGTTTAAGCTTTTTAATAATTCTATGGACAACGGAAAAATAAATTATATTTTAGGAAGGCATCTGCCTGTTACAGGACTTATAATATCTATGTGCTTTGGCTTCACAAAACGCTTTAGGTACAAGCTTGACATCATAAAGCAGTCCTTATATACTATTGGACAGCTTCCCCAAGGCAGTCCTCTTTATAAAGGAATTTCCCATAAAATAAAAAACGGCGCCGCAGTCCTCAATGTACTTATGAGCGTTATGCTGAAAGATTCAGTACTTACGGCTGATTCCATGACTGCCAGAGGCTATGGTTTAAAACGCCGGAGACTTTATAAAAGATACTCTATATGCATTGAGGATATAATTTTTATTATTACTGCTTTACTGCTTTTTATTTCAGCCGTTTTTTTCAGATTATTTATTATGCCGCTAATACTTGCACCTGTTATTTATAACATATTTAAGGAGATATCATGGAAATATTATCAATGGAAAATTTAACCTTTACTTACAACCGTTCCTCCGACGGGCAGGCTGCATTAAAAAACATAAGCCTTAAGGCTTATGAGGGAGAGCTTATACTTTTATGCGGACCGTCGGGTGGAGGCAAAACCTCCCTTTTAAGGATAATAAAATCCTCCCTCATGCCTGAAGGTAAATTGGAGGGACATATCTCCTCCTGTTTTCCTGATGAAAAAATAGGCTACGTATTTCAGCAGCCTGACAATCAGCTTGTTATGGAAAAGGTTTTTGACGAGCTAATCTTTGGCTGTGAAAACATGGGACTTTCCACACCTGAGATAAACAAACGTCTCAGTGAAATTACGTCATTCTTCGGTATAGAGGACTTAACGGACAGAGAATGCGCTTCCCTCTCGGGAGGTCAGAAGCAGCTTATTAATCTTGCCTCTGTCTTAATGATGGAGCCTGATATGCTTATTTTTGACGAGCCCTTATCACAGCTTGACCCTATAGCGGCTACGCTCTTTATAAATATAATTAAAAGGCTCCACGATGAGCTTGGCATAACAATTATCATATGTGAGCACAGGCTTTCTGATATCCTGCCCTATGCATCTAAGGTATGGTTTATGGACAACGGCGCTGTAAGTGAATTTTCTTCACCTGACAGCTTTGTAAACCATATTGTAAGGGAGGACAAAAAATATATATGCCTGCTGCCGTCTCTTATAAGGGCTGCCGTAAGCTATGACACCTCTCTTAAAACCTATCCTTATTCGGTTTGCGATTTTAAAAAGCTAAATATACCCAAAGACTTTTTGGATAATTATATTGATAAGGAAAATGTAAACAGAATAAATATGCCGCCTGTCTGCGGCAAAAGGCTTTATTTTAAGTATGAAAAAAACGGCAGGGATATTCTTAAGGGCTTAAATATTAATATCCCAAGCAATTCCTTTTATGGAATAATAGGCGGAAACGGCTCGGGTAAAAGCACCCTTCTTTCCCTTATGACAGGCTACAGAACTCCATACAAAGGAAAATTTACGGGACTTTTAAGCGATGATATTAATCGCCTGATATGCGTTTCATACCTTCCTCAAAATCCCTTATATATGTTTAAGGAAAGCTGCCTTTTCAATGATTATCTTGAAATTATGCATAAATTTAATATACCGGAAGACGAGCGCGTTGATTTTTCAAGACTGTTCACAACACATCCGCTGTTTATGCCTCTTAAGGATTTATTGCCCCGCAATGCGTCAGAAATAAGCGGCGGACAATTACAGGCTGCGGCCATACTGCTTCTGCACATTTTAAAACGTCCTATACTTCTTCTTGACGAGCCCACTAAGGGAATGGATTCAATATACAAGAAACATTTTTCCTCTTATCTTAAGGAGCTTAGGGAAAAGGGGACAACTATTATCATGGTATCCCATGACCTTGAATTTATCAGTGACAACGCCACCCACTGCGGCGTTATGTACGATGGTCAAATCGTAGCGGAGGATGAATGTCACAGTATACTAAGAAGCAACAAATTTTTTACTACGCCGCTTTTCAGAAGCATAAGAAAGGATTTAGGCTGATGGAGTACATGCTTACCATACTTATAATCGTAAACCTGATAATTAATATATCTGCCTTTGCCGTATTTGAGCTAAAAAAGCCTGCCATACGGGAGTTTCTTCCCTTAGTTGTCATATGCGCGGCAGCCTCCCTTGGAAGGGCTGTTTTCAGCCTTATACCTCAAGTCCAGCCTGTGACGGCTCTTGTCATTATAACAGGCTCAGCCTACGGCAGCCTTTACGGCTATATTACCGGCTCCCTTAGCGCCCTTATCTCTAACATGATGCTTGGACAGGGACCATGGACTTTATTTCAGATGACCGCATGGGGAATCATAGGCTTTATCGCCGGAATCTTCGGTCATTTATTTAAAGAAAAGCCTGAAAAATCCAATATTCTCATTAGTGTCAATGAGTTCTGCAGACCCTACAGGACTGCAAAAAAAGAAAAAGGCCTTGCAGAACTTGCAGCCTTTTCCCTATATGGCTTTTTAAGCGCTATTATATTCAGCATTATAACCGACGCACTGACTGTCTCCTACCTTGGAGAAGCCCTCACTCTCTCCTCTGCCGCAGCAGTTTTTGCAACGGGCATATTCTTTAATATAAGTCACGGAATATTCAATGCGGTACTTATTATGCTGTTATATATGCCTGTAAAGCAAAACCTCTTAAGACACAGACGTGTCATTTAGTAATCATCTTCCTCATCAACCAGCTCGTCATACTCCTGCTCGTCAAGCCACTCGTCAAAGGCATCTGCCACGATTTCATACTCCTCATCATTTTCTATATTTGAAAGGCTTGGATTTCCATCCTCATCCTCCTCATATCTGTAAAGGAATACCTCCCCTTCATCAGCCTCAGCTCCCTCTGCAGGCAAAAGCACAATATAATCCCTTCCGGCCGCCTCAAGAATGGTAACTACAACACATTCTGCCTCCGTACCGTCATCTAAGGACAATGTAACATACATTTCATCATCATTTTCATTTAATTTGCTATTTTCCGCCATTTTTTAATATCCTCCTTTTATTTTAATCTGCATATCTCATAAAGCTTACATACCTAAAAGCTCATTTACAAATCTTGATATTCCAAGCTCCTTCCCATATCTTTCCTTACAATGAAAAATATACAGCCTTCTCTTTGCCCTTGTAACGGCTACATAAAACATCCGCCTCTCCTCCTCTATATCAGCCTTAAGAACTGATTTTTTATGGGGAACTATCCCTTCGTTTGCGTCCATTATAATAACCGTATCATACTCCAGCCCCTTTGCGCCGTGCATGGTTGAAAGCTCAACAAAATCCCTTTGCTCCCATCCCTTTCCTGCCTGGCTTCTAAGCTTCCTTTTGTACTCCTCAATATGCAAAAGCCACTCTTTACAGGTTTTATACTCCCTTGCAGCCTCGGTAAGCTCATCAAGTACATCAAACAGCTCCTCAGGCTTTATTTTCCTGTAGTCTGCATATTCAGCCAGATAATCATCATAGCCTATCCCGTGTCTTATATAGCTTATGGCAGCATAGGGATTCATTTTGCTTAAAAGCTTAAGGTCATATTCCAGCTTAAAAAGTCTGTCCAAAACATAATCCTTACCGCCACAGGCTTTTTTTATATCGTTAAAATCTACCGCAGCCTTATCAAACACCTGACGGCTTATATATCTGTTAGGCCTGTTTATTATCTGTAAAAAATCACTTCTGTCCCTGCCTCCCCGGGCTATCCTTATATAGGACAGTATATTCCTTGCTATAAAATGCTCATATATGTTTGGCGCCCCGTCCTTCATTCTAAAGGGAACGTTATATTCCATAAGCTTTTCCGCCAAAACTCCGGGAATGGTATTTGTCCTGTACAAAACAGCTATATCCCTTAAGCTGCCGCCCTCCTTTACATGATTGTCTATAATATGTAAAATATTCAAACATTCCTCAATATGGTTTTTAAACTCTGTTACCGTCACAGAATTATCACTGCCTGAGCCCTGCGGCTTGTCCGCTGTTATCTTAAAGCCGGTCGCAGCCCTTATTTTCTTTGGAAATCTGCGCTCATTGCAGCTTATAAGGTTTCCTGCCTTTTCCACTATCTCTTTATCTGAGCGGTAATTTATATCTAAAACTATCTGTTTTGCCGCCTTATAATCCTTTGGAAAATTCAGCATAATATCAGGTCGTGCTCCTCTGAAGCTGTATATGGACTGGTCGTCGTCGCCTACTATAAAAAGATTATCATCAGGCTTTGCAAGCATCTTTATAACCTCATACTGGACTCTGTTTATATCCTGAAACTCATCTATAAGAATATATTTATATTTTTCCTGCCAAAGGGCTAATATGTCAGGTCTTGCCAAAAACAGCTCATGGCACATAAGGAGCATATCGTCAAAATCTATGACGTTATCTGCTATAAGCCTGTCATTATACCTTTTATATATCCTTTTAAAAGCGTCCTCACCGCAGTTTTTTGAAAAAAAATGCTCTAAGGAAAGCATTTCACTTTTTACCATGCTTATTTCGCTTAATATGCCCTTTATAAATTCTGTCCCTTCATCTGTCTCAAGACTCATATCCTCCAGAATTTCCCTTATTATTTCATACCTGCTTTCTTCTCTTAAAATATTTTCTGCCCTGTAATTATAAGCGTATTTAAGTATCTTAAAATAGACGGCATGAAACGTTCCAAAGGTAACGGGATAATTTTTATTACAGGTAAGCCTGTTAAATCTGTCCCTCATTTCTCCTGCCGCCGCCTTTGTAAAGGTGATAACAAGTATGCTTGAAGGCTCGACCTTGTACTTTTCTATAAGCGTCCTTGCTCTGTGAGTAATAACGGTGGTTTTACCGCTGCCGGGACCTGCAAGCACCATGCAGCTTCCCTTATGGAAGTCTATCGCTTCCCTCTGCGCTTCGTTTATCTTCATATTTATTTGGACAGCTTTTCTATTCCGATTTTTATTCTGCGTATGGTTTCAGCCTTGCCAAGTATCTCCATTATTTCAAAGGCTCCTCCCGGCGTCATCTGCTTTCCTGACACTGCAGTCCTTATAGGCCAAAGCCCTGTTCCGTTCTTTATTCCTTTATTTTCTATATACCTCATACATACGTTATGAAGATTATCAAGACTGAAATCCTCTGTCTCCTCAAGTATAGGAAGCATCTCTGTAAGCACCTCAAGTGAAATCTCAGGATTTGTCTTCATCTTCTTATGTGTATACATTTCTATATTGTAATCAGGCAGGCTCTCAAAAAAGTCTATATGTTCCTTAATATCAGGAAATACCTCTATTCTTGTCTTTACTAAATCAAGTATCTTTCTTGCGTCAAGACCTTCGTTTTTTATTACCTCCTTATAGTAAGGCATTGCCATTTCGTAAAAGCTTTCATTGTCCATAGCCTTTATATACTCGCTGTTCATCCACCTGAGCTTAACCATATCAAATACGGCAGGCGCCTTATTTACATGATGATAGTCAAATTCCTTTATAAGCTCCTTAAGAGAAAATATCTCCCTGTTATCTGACGGGCTCCAGCCAAGAAGAGCTATAAAATTTATTATTGCCTCTGACAGAAATCCCTGCTCAAGCAAATCCTCATATGATGAGTGACCGCTTCTCTTGGAAAGCTTTTTATGGCTCTCGTCTGTGATAAGAGGAAGATGCACATAAACAGGCGACTGCCATCCAAAGGCGTCATATAGGCGCTGGTACTTAGGAGATGAGGAAATATACTCGTTTCCCCTTACTACATGTGTTATCTCCATAAGATGGTCATCTACCACGTTTGCAAAATTGTAGGTTGGATAACCGTCTGACTTTATAAGTATCATATCGTCAAGCTCACTGTTTTCTACCGTAATTTCGCCGTATATATCGTCCACAAAGGTTGTTGTTCCCTCATTCGGTATGTTCTGTCTTATAACATAAGGCTTTCCCGCCGCCAGATTTGCATTTATCTCCTCCTTTGAAAGAGACAGACAGTGCTTGTCATACATGCATATTTCCTTGCCTGCTGTCTCTATCTTAAGGCTTTCAAGTCTTTCCTTATCACAGAAGCAGTAATATGCCTCTTTTCTTTCTACAAGCTTCTTTGCATACTCAAGATACATGCCCGTAGCCTGTCTCTCACTCTGAACATAAGGTCCGTAGCCCTTATCCTTATCAGGCCCCTCGTCATGTATAAGTCCTGTTCCTTCAAGAGTCCTGTATATAATTTCAGTAGCTCCCTCCACGAAGCGTTCCTGGTCTGTATCCTCTATTCTGAGTATAAAATCTCCTCCCTCATGCTTTGCAATTAAGTACTCATAGAGAGCCGTTCTTAAATTTCCTACATGCATTTTACCTGTAGGGCTTGGCGCATAGCGTGTTCTGATTTTTGTCATCTTCTTATTCCCTTTCATAAAATATCTATTTTATTATTTTATCAAACTATTATATTATAACATTTTTTTATATATTGCAACTATTTGCCTCATGGTTTATTTTCTTGTCTGCATACATATTTATGTCTGCCGTCTTTAACAGGCTGTCAAGTGTAACCTTTTCCATATTTTCGTCTCCTCTCCCCATTCCGTAGCCTACGCTGAAATAAATCCTGTACTCCCTTTTTCCAATTTTATTAAATTCCTCCATTGCAAGCTTTAATCTGGCTATTTCCTTTTTTATATCCTCCTCCGAGTTTCTCACAATAAGCACTACAAATTCATCGCCGCCAAATCTGCTTAAGCAGTCTGCATTTGTATCAAAAACCTGATTGAGAATATACGCCACATCCCTTAACGCCTCATCTCCTGCAGTGTGTCCGTAGGTGTCATTTAATGTCTTAAAATAATCCAGGTCAAGAAGTATTGCTCCTATAACATTATTTCTTTTTAAGCTCATAAGCTTATCGTTGAAAAAAATACTCAAATAGCTTTTATTTCTGAGGCCCGTACCTGCGTCAGTATAAATCTGCTCATTCTGCACGTTTATAAATATAACTAAAAATGATATAAGCACGCATATGTATACCACGGAAATTCCGTACAGAAGATGCTGGAGGACTGCTCCTACAAGGGGAGCAACAGGGAAAAAGGCCAGATAAGTAAGCTCCTTGTTCATTCTGTGATGCTTTAAGCTTCTCATATGGATTAACAATGTAACTACAGATATTATATAGTATATAAAGGACACGGCAACATTAAAATAATATAAAATACCTCTTGAATATATTCCTGACTCATCTATTTTAAATATCCAGCCTGTAAGAGGAGAAGTAATACACAATATGCCATTGATAACAAAGGGCAGCATGTATAATCTTATATCTTTTTTAATTTTATTAATATTTGTATGTATTTTTGTATTTACGTATATATTCCACAAAAATCCCAGCATGGGATTAAGGGCAAAATAAAATACAAGACATACTCCATACAGCTCTCTTATACCCTTAAACGACATACCGTCAATAAACCATGTAATGCCGTCTAATATAAATATAGCTATAAGATTTCCAAGCATGGCTATAAATACCTTCTGCTGCCTTGATACTGACTTAATTCCATCCACAGGTATGCTTTTTGCCATAAGAATAGCTGTAAAAACAACGCCTATTATACTTATCTCAACATATAAAAGCTTGTTTATTAATAAAACTGACATAACAATTCCCCCAATCAAAATGCTTACAGGATTAATTAAATACTATACAAATATAACAGCCTTCAATAACTCCTGCTTTCATGACATGTAAAATAAATAACCTGATATTCCCTTGAAATTTCCTTTAAAAGGCTTATGCCTCCCCTTAGCTTTTCATCATCAAAATTTACAAAGGGGTCGTCAAGTATAATAAACGGCTTCTCATCCTTATACATTGCATCAATAAACGCCATTCGCATGCATAGGCCTGCAATATCCTTAGAGCCTCTGCTTAAAAGACTTACATCCCTCTTGTCACCCATTTCCATTATTGATATATTTATTGCCGCATCAATATCATACCTGTTAATTTCCTCACCCGTAATAATTTTATAGTATTTATTAAAGCTTCTTTTAACAGGCCCTGTATATTTTGATGTAAAGCTGTCCTTTGCCTTTTCCAAAAGGGCTTTGGTAAGCTTAAGGCTGTCATATTTTCTTTGAAGCCTTTCTTTTTCTCTCTCAAGAGCCCATAAGCTTTCCTCCTCCTCGCTTATACGGTCTCTCTCATCCTTTAAGCTGTCTCTTTGCCTTATGTAATTTAATATATTTGACTGTACGGCTTCAAGCTCATCCGTTGCTTTAGAAAGCTCTTTATTTAAACTGTCTACGGAGGACAGCTTTTCATCAGGATTAAATGACATTATCCTTTCCATATCATTTTCCGCCTCAAAAGCATCCTTTTCACCCTTTGCCCTTCTTAATTCATCTAATGTACGCCTGTAATATGCGCTTTGCTCCTTTAGCTTATACAGGGTGTCAATAATGTCAGTCTCTGAATTTATGCTTGTGCCATATTCCCTCAAATAAAGCCTTATGCTCATATCCGTATCCTTTATGTATGACTCATCCTTTTCAATTTCCCTACACATATTAAGCCATTCTTCGTTTTCCTCTTTTTTTTGCGGTGCTTTTTTATAAATAAGCGCCGCAGTTATTAATCCCAGCCCGGGCAATGCCATAAGCAGGCCTAAGTTATGATACACTGCTATAAGTATAATTCCTGCCAGTAAAACAACAATTCCAAGGAGCAGCAGCGGCTTATTTACGGCTCTCACAGGCGTTTCAAGTACTGCTTCCAAGGCTTTAAGCTCTGCCCTTTTTGCTTCAAGCGCATTTTTCTTTTCGTTTCTTCTGCCCCACTGACTTATATATCTGTCTATATCATTATTATAAGGGGCTTTTTCCGGCTCCCATTCCGGACCTTTTTCTTTCCTTTTCTCTGCCTCATCATACGCTTTGCATAATCTTTCATACATCTTAAGCTTAGCTAAAAGCTCCCCCTCGCTGCTTGCCTTCCCTATAGCTGCCTTTACCTGTGCAAGATTTTCCTTTAAGGCTGTTTTTTTCCTGTTTTCTATATTAAGCTTTTCATTAAATGCATCGATGGAACGGTCAAGCTCATCTCCCCTAAGGATGCTTACCCTTATGTCTCCTATTTTATTTTCCATATTTTTTATTTTTCCCGTAGCCCTTGCAGGTGACATTGCGTTCAGCATATCCTTAAGCCTTTTTTGAACATTCTCGTAATTGTTTATATCGTCGGTATTCTCAGATAAATTTCCTATTTTTGCGCTTATACTATCAGAAACACTTGTCTCACAGGACTGCTGCCCTATAAATACAGTTCTTGCAAAGGCTTCCCTGTCTATCTTAAAAAGCTCCTCCCCGATATTTGACGTAAAATCCCCTGTTTCCCTGCCTGTGTCTTCGTCATAAAGACTGAAGGTATCCTCTTTCTCCCTTATGCCAAAGGTTCTTGCAATCTGATAGCCTTTGCCGCCTGTCTCAAAAGTTAGCTGTCCTCCGTATACCCCTCCCTGCCATGGCTTATATCTTCTTCTCTCATTTTCAGCTATATTCTTTTTTCCGTCTCCCGTAAAGCCATAAAACATAACCCTTATAAATGCTGCAAGGGTAGTTTTTCCAAAGCCGTTTTCCTCCATTATAATATGCATATCCTCTGAGAAATCCACGGTCATATCACTCAGCTTTCCAAAATTTTCTATATGGCAGCTTATAAGCCTCATACTAGTCTATCTCCTCCCCGGCAAGCGCCTGTATTCCATAACGTATAACCTCTGCCTTACGCTCCTCATCCATATCCTCCTCACCCATAACTGTACGGATAAATTCTCCCTTAAGGGATGCATCCATGGCAAAGGCATTATAATCCACGGCAAGACTTGTTTCATCATAAACCTTAACAAAATAAAACCTGTCTTCAAGCTGCTTTTTTATAAATTCCGTATTTTTCTCACACTCTACATCAACGCTGCCGCAAAGAACAAGTTTAACAAGGCTTTTGTCACTGCAGCCGCACTCGTCAAGCCTGTCGCTGACTCTGCTTAATATATCCATAGAGCTTAAACAGCCTGAAACATCTGCATATACCGTATATAATATTCTCTTTGCAAATGGAATAAATGAGGGAGTTATTTTCTTATTCTCACAATCAATGTCAAGAAGCATAAAACCACAGGGCCCGCATTCATCAAAGCCGCGTCCCTCAAGACATCCGCTATAGCAGTATACCCCTCTGTTATCAAGCCTTTCCTCCTTATGGCTATGTACATGTCCAAGAGCAAGATAATCTATTCCCTTATTCCTGAGAGCGCTTATATTTATGACCTCCGCCTTGTCCCTTGCCTTATATGATGCCTCCTGACCATGAAGAACTACTATATTAATTTTATCATTTTCTAAGACAAGGGAACTGTATATTGTGTTAGTATTTTTTTCATTAAGCTCCGCTCCTGTAATTACAACATTTGAATATACGCCTTCCGATAAGGGGTAGGATATTAAGCTGTCGCTAAAAAGCTTAAGATTTGACGGTATCTCCTCAAGCATTTCAAGAAAACCGTCCCCGTCATGATTTCCTCTAAGATAATAAAAATCTATATGAGAATGATTAAGAATCGCACCTTCTACTGTCTTTCTTGCCGTTACGGATATATTTCTCACGTCAAACAAATCACCTGCTATAATAATAGCCGTCACATTATTTTTATCCCCATATTCAACCATATCTGTAAATGTCTGTAAAAGCTCTGCTCTCCGCTCCTTTGCCTTTTCCCCTGAAAGGTTGGCTGTAAGCTTTGAGTCCAGATGAAGGTCTGCACAATGTATAATTTTCATTATTCTACCGCCTCACCATCTGTTTCTTCCATACTGTCCAAAGAGGTTTCGTCTTCGCCTTCAACCGTCAAAGCTTCATCCTTCGTGGCTTTTTCCGTGGACTTATATATACGTCTGAAATAATCATACTTTAAAGTCATATCATTTTTTCTTACAAGGTCGTTTATAAGGGTATTCATTTCCTCCAGCGCTTTTGCATCCATCACTGCTCCGTTTGACACCTCGCCGCCCTCCACGTATGCGTTTCCGTCATACCATGAATAATCGCTGAAAAATACGTAGCCCTTATAGGATTTATCAATAATGTCCCTGCCCATATAATACTCAGGCGCATATTCAATTCCAAAAAGATTAAGGACCGTAGGAAGTATATCTATCTGGGAATTTACCTTTTCTATATACGTCGCCCTTTCAAAGTCGCTGCTCCATATAAAAAAAGGAGTTTTATTTATAAGATTATTTTCCGTATCCTTATATTTATCAAGAATAGTCTTATCGTTTAAGGTATAGAGGTAATGGTCGGCATATGCCACAATAACCGTATTTTCATACAGCTCATTCTCCTTAAGGGCCTCCATAAGCAGTCCTACCATATAGTCGGTTTCCCCTGCATACATTCTTGCGCTTTCCTCCTCGCTAAGGTCAGGAAGCTCCGCATCCTCTCCGTATATTGTCTGCGCCAGAAGCTTTCCCATACCCTTTGCAGTGGTAAAAGGCGTATGAGGCGTATATGTTATGATATAATGAAGAAACGGCTCATCCTTCCTGAACATTCTGTTATAAAAGTTCTCATTTAAAATAAGCTCCCTGTCAAGCTCATAGGACAGGTCGTTATATTTCTTTTCATCCAGCAGACCGTAATAATGGTCATAGCCCCAGTTATCGTAATTTATTCCCCTTGAATAATATTCTCTTGTATTCATATGAAAAGCGTTTACACTGTACCCCATATTCTTAAATATATTTGCCAGGGAATGGTCAAATTTATTCTTGTTAAAGGTGTAGGCATTCTGGGTATATGAAACAGGCGTTATAAAGCCTGTGTTTACCGCCAGCTCAGAGTTGAAGGTTGAGCCTCCTCCGTTATAATAGGAATAATGATTGCTGAATATCATTGATTTTGACATAAGGCCATGCAGATTTGGCATGTCCTCACTGTTTAAAAGCCAGCTGTCTATACCCTCAAGCTGCAGGAATATGACATTTTTACCCTCAAATATGCCTGTATACTCGTTTTTTGCCGCTTCCGAAGGATTACTGTAAATTCCCTCCAGAAATGTCAAATCATCCTCATTTTCCTTCTCCTCAGGCTTAAGGAATGTAATATAAAAATCCCTGAAAACAAACTCGTATAAGCCGCAGACTTTCATACTTTTATTTACGTCACTAAAGCTGTCATATATATTATGGGGATTTCTCCATGTATCCCACTCAAGCTCCTTATTTGCGTATCCCATAAGAAAAGGCGTTACAATATGCAAAAGAATAAATACGCCAAGGACTATTAAAATTCTCTTAGGTCTTGCCTTTACTTTTTCCTTTGGAAACATACGTAAGGAAACAGCCGCCACAATAATCACCGACACGGCCATAACATAAACTACAGGCTTTGCGCCTGTTACGGTATCCCATATATATGAGCTTCCTTCGCTTGCCATAGTTATAAGATTAAAATTAAAAAACAAGCCTGTATAATAGTAATAAATTCCATTTGCAAAAAACATTATAAAATAGAAAATAAAAAATATAAGATATATAACCTTTCCAAAGGTTCTGTTTACATTTAAAGCCAAACCAAGCACAAGCCCTATCCACATTGCATTAAACAAAAGATTTGGAATAACCATTTTCCATTGAAAATAGTTTATCTCACTTCCAATAAGCCTCATAAAAATATCAATGGCTATAAACGGAAATGCCAGTATCAGAACGTATAAGTATCTGCCTGCAAATTTTTTTATTCTTGTAAGCTTACCTGTCTTTTCATCCATATCAATGTAAATCCTTTCAGTTGCCTCTTTACTTTTTCTCTATATCGTTTATTGTCACCTTACTTGTATGAGGTATAGGCTTCCATGTTACCTTCTTAAACAATGCTATATACATGGCCCATCTTCCTATTATGTCAAAGGTAGGCCACGTAATACAATAAAGAGCCTTTTTAAGAGGATGTATCTTTATTATGCGCTTTCTTTCAACTATAAACACATAAACAGCAATTAACATCTGCTTTATATCATACGCTATCTTTCCAAGGGCGTTCCACAGCACTGCAAGGCTCATGCTGTATATAAAAGCTTTTATTCCGGGAGACGCCGTAATATATACGTCTCCAAAAACATAATTTAACCCCCTTACAAGCCAGTTGCCCTTAGGGTTAAACATATATGCCTCCACGCCATTTGCATACTTATGGCATGCATATATAAACACACTGACTATAAGCCATAAAATCATTTTTATGAGGGACCTTGGAATAAGCTGCGCCAATGTGTCAAAGGAAGCAAATCTATGGCGGATTCCCTCTAAAACTGCCTCCTTTGTAATTTTTCTTTTTTCTCCCTTTGGACGTTTTTCCTTAAAGCAGTTTCCTACGAATATATTTTTAAACAGAGGCCATCCGCTTTCAACAAATGCAAGCAGATGTCCCTTTGCCCATCTTATTCTCTGTCTAAGGGCAATTCTTATGCTTGTGGGCTGTTCGTCATAAAATACCGCGGCGTCATTGTAGGATATCTGATATCCGTGGGCCACCGCATCTGCCGTAAAGGCTCTGTCCTCCGTAAGGGAGGTGTAATGCCAGCCATCCCTTACAAGCTCGTTTGCAAAAAGAAAGCCTGTGCCCTGTATATTTGTCGCAAGATGAAGAACAGAGCGGGCCCTGTGATTTTGTCTTATGGAGCGGAGCCAGTGAAGGGCATATGTTGACGCAACCCAGTTTTCGTCAAAATTCTTAGTATTTCTGTAAGAGGTAATTATCTTTTCCCCTGAGTCAAAGGCTTCATTCATTCTTGTTATATAATCTTTATTTAAAAGGTTGTCCGAATCAAATATAAAATATCCCTCAAAGGCTTCTATACCATAATCCTTCTCTATATTTTCAAAGAGAAATTTTAATGCAAAGCCCTTTGTTCTCTCGGCGTCATTAAATCTCTCATAACATACGGCTCCGTTTTCCCTTGCCACCTGCGCGGTGCTGTCCGTACAGTTGTCCGCCACTACAAATATGGTTACAAGCTCCTTAGGATAATCCTGTCTGTTTATACTGTCTATAAGATTTCCTATAACTGCCTCCTCATTCCTTGCAGGAATCAGAACTGCATATTTATGATTTTCCTTTGCAGGCTTAAATCTTCTTGTTATAAAAAATCCCAGTATCCAGTAAAACTGCTTGTGAAAGGTAAATATACCCAAAAATGCAAATATCGCCGCCCTTACAGCGTTGCTCTCAGTGTATATCCCTCCGACAGCACATATCAAATCATGGAAAAAATTCCCAACCGCCTCCAGCATAATACTCTCCTTCAAAAAGTCCTTCAAAAATCCAATGTCGTTTAATGACATATACTATCATATTTTACACTATAGTTTTGTATTTGAAAAGAATAAATTTTATTTTTTTCGTTTTTTTATGTTATGGGATTACTGTTCAAACTTAACATATATATAATAAAGGGGTTTAGCTATAGCTTAGACTTTGAATTTGACAGTTCTGAAGTTCGTTATCTAATAATTTGTGTATACTTCAGAGTCTGAAAGAAATTTTTCTATATAAATTAATTATCCTTTAAAAAACATATTGTATTTAGTCAGTGTCCAAAAATGTGATATATAATTATCTGCATCCTTTGTAAATCTCATTTCAATTATTTCTGTATATTTATATCCACATATATTTTTTAATTTCAACTCTAATTTAATTTCTAAATAATCTTTATTAAGCTGACTATCATTTAGATTTATTTCCTGTGTGAATGTATTAAATCGTTCATCCAATGTAAAAAATACATCATTTGGCATATATAAATTATTTTGAATTACTCCATCTATAATTAGTTTAGCACTACAAACAATAATATCTGAATTACCTGATACATAGAAGCTTATTCCGTCATCATTTGTCAAATCAAATTTACGTTCAAACCGCTCATTGACTTCTGGCAGTGTAATATAGTTCGATTTTTCAATTACAAAAAAACCCTTATCCCTAGATATAGCCTGTTGATGAATTTTCCAACTTAAAGCAAGTTGTCCCATCAAAATAATAGCTTGAATAATTAAAATTATACCATCCATTATAACATTCATCTCCTTTTTATTTAATTCAAATAATCAATATAATAATCCTTTTATTTATTTCATATTACATATGTGTTCTTTTCCAATATTCATATACTCTTTTCATTTCATTAACATCATTTCCTTCTTTCTCTTGAATTTCAAAATACCCGTCAAGAGAAGTATACGTTGATTTTCCACGATATGTTTTATATCCACCCCAATAATCCTCATAAGTTTCTATTCCTAATTCTGAGAACGGTCCCTCACCATTGATTAAATAATTCATATTACTCGTTCTAAATGAGCCTATATTTTCAGTATTACCACTCCCCGGCTTATCACCCGAAATTTTAAACTTCTCCTGAACAAACACTTCAACATCCTTATAAGGAACTTGCAATTTTCCCAAATCATCAATATTAAACATCTGACCTTCTGTCGCATTTTCATTTCTAGTATATACAAACCCTATAACATAATGTTTTGTATATTCTCTATAAGGATATGAAATATTTTTCTTACCATCTCGCATATAAGATGCGAAAGAACCAAGAGTAAAAACATATCCTGATGGCTTTCCGTTCTTTAAAAACTTTCTATAAGTCGTTTTAATATCCACAGCTATTTTCTCTTTATCATCTTCACTTCTCATAAGTGTGAAGTCAGGATACACTGTTTGTGCCTCTGATGGATGCAATATCATTCCATTTTCATCTGCTATTTCCTGTAAAATATTATAGGAAATCAGTTCAAAAATCCTTCCAATAAGTTTTGAATCACTTCCCAATGAAAATAACTTTCCATCAGGAGATACCAGTGCGCTTACTTCCCAATTGATTCTTTTCTCTTTTATTTTCTTGTTAAAAATTCTTATAAAATCCAATTCCATTTACCACTCCTATTATATTTATTACCCATTTACTGCTTTATCAAAAAATAATAGCTTTAAAAAATCATCTACTAATCCTTCTTTCGCCGGAATCTTTGCAGGATTATAATTCATCAGTAATGCCTCCAACATAGAATTTCTATTAGATTCCTTTGCCCCAACATGATAAAAATGCTCTTGATTTACTTTATAACAATTCTTCCAAACCATATCTATGTACTCATTAGTTCTATACATATTTTTATCCCATGTTGATAACATAAAATGTGCATGCGAATTTACCAGCAAATCATGTAATTTAATTTCATGTTCTTCATCCCAGCTATCATAATAATCAACATGCCTTCCTATGTATGGGGGGTCACAATATATAAAACTATTTTCAGTAGCTTCACTTATTGATTGTTCAAAAGACTGACACTTAAATTCCCAATTTTTATTTATAAATATCATTTCTAACCACTTTACCTGATTTACAATCTTCGTAATATATGCTTTTGCAAATCGCTTAGATTTATGTCCATAAGGAACATTAAATTGATAATTCCGATTAAATCTAATCATTCCATTAAAGCAACTTCTATTCAAAAAAAGAAAATCTAGTGGATTATGTTTCTCATTGAATCTATCCCTTACGTAATAATAATATTTATCGTCTTTTTCCTCCAGTTTCTTACCTTCATTTTCCAAAAACTCCCTGACATTATATGATGTAATCTCCTCACTTTTTATAGCATTATATAATGCTATTGTATGAGGATTAGTATCCGCAAATATAGCATGCTCAGGTGCTAAATTTAATCCTACTACTCCTGAGCCCATAAATGGCTCCACCCATACTGTATCTTTATCTATCCAAGCCAATTCCGAAATCAATGGTACAATTTTAGTTTTTATACCTTGTATCTTTATCGGTGGAATGTGCACCTTTTCTATCATTGTCAGTCATCCTTTCAAAATATGCAAATATTTTCAAGCAAAATATTCCTTGATTAAATTTCTTTTTATATATTCTAGCAAATGTTCTTCATTGACATGGCTCATTTTGTTTATATTTTATCCTCTTCTTAATGCCAACTGTAAATGCTACTCATTTAGCTACTATATGTTTTAAAGTATATCATAACATTATAGTGTAATCAATTTATTTTTATTTCAACATTGATTACATACAAGAAGATAATACTTAATTATTTCTAAACATTTTTTCTTAATCCCTTAGGATAGTGATTTTTAAGCTGTCCTCCTGACACCTTTCCCCAGCCTATGGAGTATCCATCTGCACACACCAAACACCAGCCCTTTAAAGCGTCTGTTTCTATTGTTTCTCCCCTTAAGTATTTTTCCAGCCTGACATCTGTAAGGCTTATATCCTCACTGCTTTTAACATCATTTTTTCCTAAAAACAAAGCTAAGGCGTGGGACGGCTCAAATCTTTCCTTTTTAAATTCTCCTATGCAAAGACCTGCCCTTAAAACCTTTAGTCCGTTTAATGAGGGGGTGGCTTCAGGAAGCCTGTACAGGCGGCCGCCAAACAATATAAGATGCCCTGACAGTATATACTGCTCTATATGGGCGCTTAAGGTCCTTGAGGTAAATTCCCTTAGGGCTTCCATCTGATTTTTATCTGGTTTTCTTTCGGTGTTTTTGTTCCTTTGCCCTTTTTTACAATTATTTCCTGAAAATTCTTTCCTGTAATTTATATTATCTACTTTTTGATACTCTGCTTCGGAAATATTACAAAATCCTGTACTGCTTTTTTTCAGCACTGCCACAAAATGGCCCTCTCCCTTATGCTTATGGGGAAAAAGCCTTAGCTGCTTTTCTATATCAAAATCCCTATGTCTTTTTATAAAGGCTTCTATTGTCTCCTCATTTTCCTCCCGTGAAAATGTACAGGTTGAATATACCATTACCCCGCCCCGCTTTAGCATGGCCGCTCCATTGTCAAGTATCTCTGCCTGTCTCTTTGCGCAAAGCCTTATATTGTCAACGCTCCATTCCTCTATTGCCTGGGGATTTTTTCTGAACATTCCCTCTCCGGAGCACGGGGCGTCTATCAGTATTTTATCAAAAAATTCAGGAAATTTTTCTGCCAGCAGGCTGCTGTCCTCATTTGTTATCACTGCATTTGCTATGCCCATGCGCTCTGTATTACGGGACAATATTTTACATCTTTCAGGGTGTATTTCATTTGATATAAGAAGTCCCTCCTGCCCCATATATGATGCAAGCTGCGTTGATTTCCCTCCCGGAGCTGCGCATAAATCCAGTACTAAATCTCCCGGCTCCGGTCTTAAAAGCGCGGCGGCTGACATTGCGCTGGGCTCCTGTATATAATAAAGCCCTGCCTCGTGGTAAGGGTGCTTTCCGGGATACGACGTATTATCATAATAATACCCGTCATCAGCCCACTCTACCTTTTCCACATAATCTATGCCTGCCTTTTTTAAGATTTCTCCATGCTTTTCCTTTAACACTCCCTTTTTCAGACTGTTTATCCTAAGCCCGCGGCAGCTCTCCTTCATATAGCTGTATTCAAAGTTTTCCCATTCGTCTCCTAAAAGCTTCTTCATTCTGTCTTTAAACTCTTTTGGAAGGCTTTTTAAATATTCATCTCCTGATATGTTTATTTCCATAGCATTTCTCCGCAAATATCTGTTCTTAAAAATTCTGTCAGCCTGTCTCCCTTAAGCTCCATTGCGCAGCCTGCCAGTGTTTTTACATATACCATTTCCGACGTCATTCCATACACCGGTACCGCCCCCGCCTCTGTCATGTCATTGCCCGAAGCATACATATTTATATCCTCACGGCAGGGCTCCGCTATAACAGGAATATTCCTGCTTCTGCATTTATCAAGAAGATACAGTATTGAGGCTGACGTGTATTCCTGTTCCTTATTCTGTCTCTCCACACAGGCTGTGCATGAATGATACAGACCGTGAACAACAGCCCTTATGCCATTATCTATATTATACACACTGTAATCCAGACCTACATAGGGCTTTATATATAATACGCAGCCTGAAATTTCTGATATACTGCCTAAGGCTTCCCTATACCCCTGTCCGGCTGCCGGAATACCGTTATTTTTTACGTTTTTTACATATTCTTCCGCTTCCCCTTCATTTACCAAAAAAGCGTCATAGCTGTAAAAATCATCAAGATAATTTTCACACTGCATAAGATGACAGCCTTTGTGAATATACATTTTTCCATTCATATTTTCATATGGCACATACACGCCTGCCGGAATACCGCGTCTTATAAGCTCTACCGCCATACTGAAATTTTTATTCCCGTTTGCTCCATTTACGTCTAAAGGAAGCTGACTGCTTACTATACATACGGGTACGTCCCTGCCTGACATTATAAGCGACATAAAGGCGGACGTATATGCAAGAGTATCTGTTCCATGTGCCATTATCACACCCTGATATCTGTCAAAATCTACTGTCCTTAAATATTCCAGAAGAATATTCCACCTGGCTGCCGTCATATTTTCGCTTAGGGTATCAAGTACATAATTAACCTCAAACTTTGTATCCCTATAAGGCGAGGAGGACTTTTCAAAGTTTTCAAGGATAAGTCTCTTTGCCTCCCCCATGTTCACATCTCTGTTTGCATTTTCACTGTCACCGAAGGAGCAGATTGTTCCCCCTGTAAGTATAAGTAATATTGGTTTCATTTTTGTTTCCTTTCATCAGCTTTGCTGAGACTATTATACCATATTTGTGTGCTTTAGCACACATGGAATCAGAAGTTGACGCAATGTCCTTCTGCGTCAACATTATACCATATTTTACCCTGCCTGTATCTAAATACAACAAAAAAGTGTCAGGAGCTTTAGGAATCTCCTGTTATTTTAATAATTTAACAATTAATTAATAGCAATTTTTAAAAAAACATGTATAATTAAGTTAATAGTATGTAATTTTTAAAAACAAAATATCGTTACATAATTTAGAAAGGAGAAACATATGGTTGAATACATATTAGGAAACTATCTGATACAGTCCGGAAAGCTTACTGATGAGTATTTTAATGGAATCATTGAAAAATTAGACAAGGTTCATGTAAGACTTGGGATTATTGCTGTTGCAGAAGGGATGATGTCCATTGAACAGGCAGATGAAATTAACCAGCTTCAATCGGCTGTAGACAAGCGTTTTGGCGATATTGCCATAGAAAAGGGATATCTTACGGAAGCGCAGATTAATAATCTTCTTAAGGCTCAGGGAAATACATTTATGACCTTTATTCAGGCTCTTGTAAATGAAGGCTTCATAAATCTTCGGGAAATTGACAACATACTTGAAGCCTTCAGAATAAAAAACAGCTTTAGCAAAACGGATATGGAAATATTAAAAAGAAATGACACTGACGTTGTTATTCCTCTTTTTCTCACCAATGAAACGTTACAATATCAGGATATAATCAGCATAGCCATCAGAACTATTATAAGATGCATTGACAGGCATGTTTATATAGGGAAGGCCTCTCTATTAAACGGAATAACACTCCACAACGCTTCCGTACAGCTTGTTGACGGTGAAAATGGATTTGTTTCTGCCTTTGCCGAGAAGGACGGAGGGTTACTGGAGCTTTCAAGTATTTTTGGTCAGGAGCAGTTTTCATATATAAATGACGATTCTCTTGACGCCGCCGGAGAATTTTTGAATTGTATAAACGGATTACATGCGTCAGCCCTAAGCCAGAAGGGTGATATTCTTGAGCTTATGCCTCCCCAGCTTGTTTCAGGCTCTGCCAAAATCACCGGTCAGGTATGCAGTATACCGATATTTATTAAAAACAAACAGTTTGATTTTATCGTAAAAAATTTAAGGTAGGAGGATTATTATGGCAAAAATACTTATAGTAGACGATTCAAGAACATCAAGAAAGATATTAAGGAATATTTTACAGGAATGCGGACATGAGGTTATAGATGAGGCTGAAAACGGAGAAATTGGTTATACTAAATATCAGGAGCTTAAGCCTGACATCGTAACCATGGATATTACAATGCCGAAAATGGATGGTATTGAATGTCTTAAGCTTATACGCAGCTATGACTCTAACGCTAAAGTAGTTATGATAACCGCCGCCGGTCAGAAGGATAAGATGATAGAGGCTGTTAAAAGCGGCGTAGCTGAGTTCCTTACGAAACCATTTGAAAAAGATGAAATAGCTCACGCCATTGAGAATGCTTTAAAATAAAAAGCTTCTTATGAATTTGGGCTTGTATAGTAATAGGGGGGGGGTATTATGGGCTCGGAAAAAACATATATCTGCATAGACCTTAAGTCCTTTTATGCCTCCGTGGAATGTGTGGAACGGGGGCTTGACCCCCTTATAACAAACCTTGTGGTAGCTGACCCTGAAAGAACTGACAAAACCATATGTCTTGCCATAACGCCTGCCATGAAGGCCTTAGGCATAAAAAACCGATGCCGTGTCTTTGAAATACCCAAAAATGTATCATACATTATTGCAGAGCCCCGAATGAAGCTTTATCTTGAATATTCCGCAAAAATATATTCCATTTACCTAAAATACATTTCAAAGGATGATATTCATGTATATTCTATAGACGAAGTTTTCATGGACGTTACAGATTATCTTTTTCTGTATAAGATGACCGGCAGCAAGCTTGGCGAACGGATAATGCAGGATATTTTTTCTGAAACAGGCATCCCTGCCTCCTGCGGCATAGGTACAAACCTGTATCTTACAAAGGTTGCCTTAGATATTACTGCCAAACATTCCCCGAATTTTATAGGCTACCTTGACGAGGAGGGCTACAAAAAAACCTTATGGCATCATCGTCCCCTGACTGATTTCTGGCGTGTGGGAAAGGGCACTGCAAACAAGCTTGCCTCCGTTGGAATATATACCATGTATGATATAGCCCACGCTAATGAGGAGCTGCTCTATCATCTTTTTGGGGTGGACGCAGAGCTTTTAATTGACCATGCATGGGGTATTGAGCCTGTAACTATAGCTGACATAAAATCATATAATTCAAGAACAAACTGTCTTTCAAGCGGACAGGTGCTTATGCGCGATTACAGCTTCGAGGAGGGAAAGCTTATAGTCAAGGAAATGATGGACCTGCTCTGTCTTGACATGGTGGAAAAAAATATAGTAACCTCCTCTGTAACTCTACAGGTGGGCTACTCTAATGCCCTGCATGTGGAACATTCAAGAGGGACCGTAACTCTTGACACGGAAACTAATGCAGATATTATCATTATCCCTGCTATTACTAAGCTTTATGAGCGTATAGTAAACCCGTTATATCCCGTACGGCGTATCTATATTACCGTAAATAATGTAATTCCTGAGGAATACAGCCAGTACAGCCTTTTTGCCGATGGGGAAAGCCTTGAAAAAAACAGAAGGCTTCAAAAAGCCATGATTGACATTAAAAATAAATACGGTAAAAATGCAATTTTAAAAGGCATGAATCTTCAGAAAAGCTCCACCGCCATAGAGCGCAACAGACAGATTGGAGGTCATAAAAGTGGAAAATAATTCCCATATGCAAAGGAATTTAAGCCGACGCCCCAAAATGTCTATAGAAAACAGGGCAAAGCAGTTTGCTCCCTTTTCTGCTCTTCGGGGACTGCCTGACGAGCTTGCCTCCGTGGAAAAAATCATTGTTCCAAAGGCGGAACTTTCCCCCTATATGGAGGAGGAGCTTAATAGAAGCCTTTCTTCACTAAAACCGGGGGATATGGCTGAAATCGTATATTTTTCAGACGGAGAGTATATTAAAACTACCGGCCTGATTTCCCGTATTGATGCGCAATGCCGTATGCTTCAGATAGTTGATAAGAAAATTGCCTTTGACGATATTTACAGTATAAAAGGGAGTAAGCAGGACTGACTCCCTTTTATTATCCATAATAATTAGAAATTCTCTAATACAAAACTAACAGCTTCTTAACGTAGGACAGTTTGAGAAATAACTATTTATTTTTCTGTACAAAATTCTACCTTCTTACCATCAAGTATCATATTTGTAGTTCTTACGGCGCACATTTTTCCGCACATTGAGCATGTATGCCTCTCAGACACAGGCGTACTCTCATAATACCTTCTTGCCTTTTCCGGGTCTAAAGCATACTTAAACATTTCCTCCCAGTCAAGCCTGTGTCTTGCATCTGACATCTTATTATCAATTTCTCCTGCTCCCTTTATTCCTTTTGCTATATCTGCAGCATGGGCCGCTATTTTACTTGCAATAATGCCCTCCCTTACATCATTGGCGTCAGGAAGCCTTAAATGCTCCGCCGGTGTTACATAGCATAAAAAATCAGCTCCCGATGCGGCGGCAATAGCTCCTCCTATAGCCGACGTAATATGGTCATAGCCCGGCGCTATATCGGTAACTAACGGCCCGAGCACATAAAACGGCGCATTATGGCATATTCTTTTCTGAAGCTGCATATTTGCAGCTATCTCATTCATCGCCATATGTCCCGGACCCTCTACCATAACCTGTACGTCCCTTTCCCACGCTCTCTTTGTAAGATTTCCAAGCTCAATAAGCTCTGAAATCTGTCCCGCATCCGTACTGTCGTCTATGCAGCCCGGTCTTAACGCATCTCCAAGGCTTATGGTTACGTCATATTCCCTCAATATATCAAGAACCTCATCATAATGCTCATAAAATGGATTTTCATTTCCCGTCATCTCCATCCATGCAAAAAGCAGGGAGCCTCCCCTTGAGACAATGTTCATTCTTCGTCCCTCCCGCTTAAAGGCCTCGATTGCCCTTTTGTTTATGCCTGCATGAATAGTCATAAAATCCACACCCTCCTCGGCGTGGGCTCTTACTACCTTAAGGAAATCCCCAGCAGTTATCTCCAGCAAATCCTTCTCTAAATATCCTATGGCGTCATACATGGGAACTGTTCCTATCATTGCCGGCGACTTTTCTATAAGCTGCTTTCTAAAGGTATTTGTCTTTCCGTAATTGCTTAAATCCATTATGGCTTCCGCTCCGTATTCTATGGCCATATCCACCTTTTCCATCTCTATGGAATAATCCTTGCAGTCGCCTGAAATGCCGAGATTTACATTAATCTTTGTCTTAAGGCCCGTTCCAATGCCCTCAGGACTTAAGGATGTATGGTTTATATTTGCAGGAATTGCAGCCTGTCCCTTTGCCACAAGGGACATAAGCTCATCTGGCGCCATTTTTTCCTTTTCGGCTACAAGCTTCATCTGTGGTGTGATAATTCCTTTTTTTGCCGCTTCCATTTGTGTGTAATATTCTTTCATAAATAATCCTCTTTTCTGCGCACCTCTTTGACTGCGCCGTATTATGCCGGGTGCGCTCAGACACAAATACGGCGTATTAAAAATCATCTGCATAAGTCCTGCATAGAAAAAACCTGCGCATATAACTGAATATGCGCAGGTTTCCGGATAAATCTTTTATTAATATATTTGTCCATAAACTATACTGTCAAATTGAATTTTAATTATAAATTCTTTTTGCTCCCTACGCTAGTATTAACTAAACAGGTTCTAAGGGTATTTCTCAACTGTTAAACAGTACCCCTGCACAAAGCGCCGTGTAAAGCCGACGCTTGCAAATTCGGCTCTGCCGAATTTGTGTTTTTCCTTTACCTTTTTCTGAAACATAGCGCCGTGTAAAGCCGGCGCTTTTTTAAAAGTTTCTGAATCTTTCGTAACGCTCGTTTACAATTTCTTCCGGGCTTTTGTTTTTGTATTTTGACAAAAACTCCTTAATATAATTTTTCATATAGCCTGAAAGGTCATATAAATTCTGCTCTCCTGCCGGAACTGTCTCCGGTATTACCTTTTCTATTACCTTTAGGGAAAGCAAATCCTTAGAGGTTATCCTCATAACATCCGCCGCCTCGTTTGCCCTTTTTGCATCCTTCCAAAGAATAGAAGCAAAGCCCTCGGGACTTAATATGGAATAGGTGGCATTTTCAAGCATCCAGACCTCATTAGATACTGCCATGGCAAGAGCTCCTCCGCTGCCCCCTTCGCCTATTACAATAGTAACAACAGGCACCTTTAGGGCAGACATTTCATAAAGATTTCTTGCGATAGCCTCTCCCTGGCCTCTTTCCTCTGCCTCTATGCCGCAGAACGCACCGGGAGTATCAACGAAACAGATTACCGGCCTTAAAAACTGCTCTGCCTGCTTCATAAGCCTTAAGGCTTTTCTGTAGCCCTCAGGATATGGCATTCCAAAGTTTCTTAAAATATTTTCCTTTGTATTTTTTCCCTTCTGCTGGGCTATAACAGTAACAGCCTTTCCTCCCACCGTGGCAATACCGCCTATGATGGCGCCGTCATCCCTGTACGCCCTGTCGCCGTGAAGCTCTATAAAATCCTTAAATATAACGGATATATACTCCATGGCCGTAGGTCTTGTGGCGCTTCTTGACACCTGAACTTTGTCCCACGCCTTCATTACAGCGCTGTCCTTAAGAGGTATAGACGCTATCGGAGCATTTTTCTTTATGTAATGCTCGTATGTGTTTATTTTGTCAGTCTTTATAGTGTGCATGCGGATTATTTCACCCAGCTCATGCCTTAGCTCGCTTCTTTTTACTATTCCGTCTATAAGTCCCTTTTCCAAAAGAAACTCCGAGCGCTGAAATCCCTCAGGAAGCTTCTGTCCTATGGTCTGCTCTATTACCCTTGGCCCTGCAAAGCCTATAAGGGCTCCCGGCTCTGCCAGTATAATATCGCCAAGCATGGCAAAGCTGGCTGTAACGCCGCCTGTAGTCGGGTCCGTAAGCACCGACACATAAAGCAGTCCTGCCTGCGAATGACGCTTAAGGGCCTGGGACGTCTTTGCCATCTGCATAAGAGAAACAATTCCCTCCTGCATTCTGGCTCCTCCCGAGCAGGCAAATATAACTACAGGAAGCCTGTCCTTTGTGGCTCTCTCCACCATACGTGTAATACGCTCGCCTACAACCTCTCCCATGCTTCCCATAAGAAATCTGGAATCACATATGCCAATGGCAAGCTCCATGCCGTGAATAGCTCCCTTTCCGGTGATGACCGCCTCGCTTAAGCCCGTATTCCCCTTAAGTACTGTCAGCTTTTCCTCATAACCCTTAAAATTAAGGGGGTTATCTGTTATAAGCTCCTTATTCCACTCCTCAAAGCTTCCCTCGTCCAAAACCATATCAAGTCTCTGATATGCTCCAATTCTGAAATTGTAGCCGCACTTCGGACATGTGTGGTTTGCTTTTTCCACATCCTCAGACAATACTGCATCTCCGCAGTTGCCGCACTTTATATAAAGCCCCTCCGGAACCGACGGCTCTGTATTTGGAGTATGAATGGTCGCTCCGCTTCCTACCTTTCTGTTTATCTGCCTGAACTCGTTTTTTTCCGCTGCCTTTCTTTCGTTTATCTCTTCATTTCTTGCTATTGAAATATACGTCTGTTTCTTAAAATTCAACATACCTCACCCAACCTTTACAAAATAACATGCCTCCAATTTACAGGCCGTACTCATCATGAATAAAATGAGTGTTTATGTCCCCGCTTCTAAATCTTTCATTTCCGATTATTTCAAACTGGAAATCTATATTTGTATCAACACCGTCAATAATAAGCTCCCCAAGCACTGACTGCATCTTGTTTATAGCTGATATTCTGTCCTTATCATGTACTATTACCTTGCATATCATGGAATCATATGTTGGCGGTATGCGGTATCCGTTATATATGGCTGAGTCTATTCTTACGCCGTTTCCTCCCGGAAAATGTATATTATTTATAACTCCCGGACAAGGCATAAAATTCTTTTCGGGATTTTCCGCATTTATCCTGCATTCTATGGCATGTCCTGTCACATGTATATCCTCCTGCTTAACGGATAAAGGCAGACCCTCTGCAATGGCTATCTGTGTCTTTATTAAATCAATACCTGTAACCATCTCCGTAACAGGATGCTCCACCTGTATACGGGTGTTCATTTCCATAAAATAAAACTCTCCGTTTTTATCAAGAAGAAACTCTATTGTACCTGCGTTTTCATAGCCCACGGCCTTTGCTGCCTTTACTGCCACAGCTCCCATTCTTGCTCTGAGCTCACTGTCAATGGCTGCTGACGGCGACTCCTCCACCACCTTCTGATGCTTTCTCTGTATAGAGCAGTCTCTCTCTCCCAGATGGACTACATTGCCGTGCTTATCGGCAAGTATCTGAAACTCTATATGTCTTGGGGACTGTATATACTTTTCTATATACATGGTGTCGTCGGCAAAGGCGTTCACCGACTCTCTCTGGGCTGTATTAAAGCTTTCCTCGAAATCCTCCGATTTTTCAACTATACGCATACCCTTTCCGCCGCCTCCTGAGGACGCCTTCACTATAACAGGATATCCCATTTTATCTGCAATCTCTTTTCCTGTCTTAGCGTCAAATACAGGCTCTGTAGTTCCCGGCGTTACCGGCACTCCTGCGGCTATCATTGTGCTTCGTGCCTCTGACTTATTTCCCATGCGGTTTATAATATCGGCGCTTGGACCGATAAAGGCTATATTGCACTTTTCACAAAGCTCGGCAAACTTAGCGTTTTCTGATAAAAAGCCAAAGCCGGGATGGATGGCCTGCGCTCCCGTAACTATCGTTGCGCTTATTATACGCTCCATATTCAGATAGCTGTCCTTTGAGCTTGCCGGCCCTATACATACAGCCTCGTCTGCAAGCTGGGTGTGAAGTGCAAATTTATCTGCCTCCGAATATACGGCTACGGTCCTTATACCCATTTCCCTGCATGCCCTGATTATACGTATGGCTATCTCTCCTCTATTTGCAATAAGAATTTTGTTAAACATACCTGACTCTCCATTCTGCTGTACCTGACAAATTAGTTTACTGCAAATGTAAGCTCTGCAATAACTGCCGTCTGTCCGTCTACAGACGCTACTGCCCTGCCTACTCCTATAGGTCCTTTTCTCTTTATAATCTCACACTCAAGCTTAAGCATATCCCCCGGTACTACCTTTCTCTTAAACTTAGCCGAATTTATGGAGCCAAAATAAGCCGTCTTTCCCTTGTTTTCCTCAAGGCTTAATATGGCTACTGCTCCTACCTGAGCCAGCGCCTCTATCTGCAGCACTCCCGGCATAACAGGCTCCTCTGGAAAATGTCCCTTAAAGAAGGACTCGTCGTATGTAATAGCCTTGTAGCCTACTGCCTTTTCACCCGGCACCAGCTCCTCTATCTTATCCACAAGCAGAAAAGGATGCCTGTGTGGTATAATTTCCTGTATTTCCTTAATTCCTAACATAGCTTTCTCCTTTAAAAAATGTCTGTATCTGATATTAACGCCTATATATGATATTAGCGTATTTTGAATAACGGCTGTCCGTACTCTACCATGCTTTCATTTGTTACAAGTATTTCAACAACCTCTCCGTCAAAATCGCTTTCAATATCATTCATAAGCTTCATAGCCTCTATTATGCCAAGCTTCTGCCCCTTGACCACCTTGTCTCCCACCTTGACAAAAGGCTCATCCTCCGGTGATGCTGCGCTGTAAAAGGTTCCTACAAGAGGTGATTTAACTGTTTTAATATTTTCGTCTTCCTCCTGCTCCTCATTGATATCTCCTGTCTGAGAGGCTGTATTCTGCGGCACAGGAGGTGTCACTGATATAACGTCTACAGGCGACAGGAGCTGAGGTATATTGTTTACCGGCATCTGAACAGGCTGCACCTGTGGGCCTGATTTTTTCTTTCCGCTGGCATTAATCCTAATCTTATAGCCCTTATCGTCTCCTGAAAGCTGCTCCCACTTAAAATCCACTTTCGCTTCTGCCACTGCGTTTATAAGCTCCTTAATGCTGTTAATATCCTTGATAAAGTCTTCCGCCATATTTTCGGCCGGCCCTTCCTTATATAATCTTTCTAACATATTTCTACTTAACCTTTCCTAAAAATTCTACGCCTCTTTTCAATCAGCCTTCCTTAACCGCCTGTTACTCATATTTCTTAACAAGAATTGATGCGTTGTGACCGCCAAAGCCAAGGGAATTGCTGAGGGCATAGTTTACCTGAGTATTGATTCCTTCGCCCTTTACATAGTTTAAGCTCATACCCTCCTCAGCTTCCTTAAAGCCAACATTCGGATGAACATAGGAATCATTTATTGTCTTTACACATGTGATAAATTCTACTGCGCCTGCCGCCCCAAGCAAATGTCCGACCATGGATTTTGTTGAGCTTATAAGAACATCTCCTGCCGCCTCTCCAAAGGCTGCCTCTATAGCTCTTGTCTCAAAAAGGTCATTGTGATGGGTGCTTGTGCCGTGGGCATTGATATATTCTACCTGTGAAGGCTTTATTCCCGCTTCATTCATGGCGTTTGTCATTGCTCTTGCCGCTCCCTCGCCATCCTCGGCAGGGGAGGTTATATGATAAGCGTCAGAGGTTGCGCCATATCCGGCTACCTCTGCATATATCTTTGCTCCTCTTTTTTTTGCATGCTCAAGCTCCTCAAGTATTACAATACCCGAGCCCTCACCCATAACAAAGCCGTTCCTGTCCTTGTCAAAAGGCTTGCATGCAAGCAATGGCTCCTCTGTAGTGCTAAGGGCCTTAAGAGCTGCAAAGCCGCCTACGCCTATAGGCGTTATACAGCTTTCAGTTCCGCCTGCTATCATTACGTCTGCCTCGCCGCACTGTATGCTTCTGTATGCCTCGCCTATTGAATGTGTTCCCGTAGCGCATGCCGTAACTACGTTTATTGACTTGCCCTTTGCCCCAAGCTGTATAGACACGTTTCCTGCGGCCATATTTGAAATCATAAGAGGCACAAGCAAAAGATTAATCTTACCCGGTCCTTTTTCCATGTATTTCTGATGATTTTCCTCTATAACCCCAAGTCCTCCAATGCCTGAGCCGACGGACACGCCTACCATATACGGGTCTTCCTTTTCAATATCAAGACCTGCATCCTTTACGGCCTCCATAGCTGCAGCAACGGCAAACCTGCAAAACTGCTCCATTCTCTTTGCTGTCTTTGGCTCCATATAATCCTTAGCATCAAAGTCATCTACCTGCGCCGCTACCTTTGCCTTAAAGTCTGTAACATCAAATCTGTCTATTTTCTTAATTCCTACTTTATTTGCCTTTATACCTGCCCAGAAATTATCCACTCCTATACCTATCGGTGTAACAGCTCCCATTCCCGTAACAACTACTCTCCTGCTCATATTTATGTGCTTCCTTTCTACTGCATTGCCATTCCGCCATTTACATTTATAACCTGTCCGGTTATGTATCCGCTTTCTTCCTTTGCAAGAAACTCTACCGCATTAGCTATATCTGCCACACTTCCAAGCTTCTTCATAGGAATCTGGGCTAAAAGCTCTTCCTTTACGCTGTCAGGAAGAACTCTTGTCATATCTGTATCAATAAAACCCGGCGCTACTGCGTTTGCCGTAATATTCCTTGATGCAAGCTCTCTTGCCACAGACTTTGTCATTCCTATAATACCTGCCTTTGAAGCGCAGTAATTTGCCTGACCTGCGTTTCCGATAACGCCAACTATGCTGGCAATATTTATAATTCTTCCGTATCTCTGCTTCATCATTGTTCTTGTGACAGCCTTTGTTGCATTAAAGGTGCCTTTAAGATTTACGTTTATAACTGCGTCAAACTCTGCCTCTGACATCTTAAGAATAAGATTGTCCTTTGTTATTCCTGCATTATTTACCAGTATATCAATTCTTCCATACCTTTCAAGTATGTCTGCAACCATCTTTTCTACTGCCGCAAAATCAGCCACATTACATTCATATGCAATGGCTTCGCCGCCGTTTGACTTTATGGTTTCCACTACCTCGTTTGCTCCTTCTGCGGGTCCTACATAATTTATGATAAGCGTAGCTCCTCCATTAGCCAGCTTAAGCGCTATTTCCTTTCCTATACCTTGTCCCGAGCCTGTTACAAGCGCTACTTTTCCTTTAAACATAACTGTTTCCTCCTAAATATATTACTCCTTTAAGGCTGATGCTACAGTATCCACATCCTCCCATTTCTCTATGTTAAAAACCCTTACTTCCTTATTAATCTTCTTAACAAATGAAGCTAAGGTTTTGTTTGGTCCTATTTCAACAAATGTGTCGACGCCGTTTTCTATCATCCGCTCTACGCTCTGCTGCCACTTAACCGATGACGACACCTGCTTTTTCAGCAATTCCTTTATGTCCTTTGTATCTGTCACATACTCTGCCGTAACATTTGTCACATAAGGAATGGTAAAGTCCTTAAGCTCTACGTCCTTTAATACCTCATAAAGCTTTTCCCCGGCTTCCTTAAGCATGGCGGAATGGAATGGGCCGCTTACGTTAAGCATAACGCATCTTCTTGCTCCAGCATCCTTTAGCTTTCCTGACGCTTCCTCCACAGCTTCTTTTTTACCTGATATGACAATTTGTCCCGGACAGTTATAATTTGCCACTGACACACCGTCAATGGTATCGCACACATCTGCAATAACCTGTCCCTCAAGTCCTATAACAGCGCACATTGCGCCAAGTCCTAACGGAACTGCCTCCTGCATAAGTATGCCTCTCTGTCTTACGGTTTTTACTGCGTCATCAAAGCTCATAGCCTTTGACGCCACAAGGGCGCAATACTCTCCAAGGCTTAAACCTGCGCATACATCCGGACTTATTCCCTTTTCCTCCAAAACTCTAAGCATTGCAACCGATGTGGTAACAAGCGCCGCCTGCGTGTACTCAGTAATATTTATATTGTCATTTTCTTCAAAGCAAAGGGCTTTCATATCAAGGTCTAAAAGCTCTGACGCCCTGTCAAAAACCTCCCTGCTTAGAGGTGAGTTTTCATAAAAATCCTTGCCCATGCCTATTACCTGCGCGCCCTGGCCAGGGAAAATAAATGCTGTACTCATGGTTTAACTCCTTTCAGTATTCATAAATATTTTTATGGGAAATTACCCCTGTCTGTCAATATGACGGTATGGTTTCTAGTAAGAAAGCACCGCAAGAGAACCTTAAGCACCAAGCCCGGTCCCTTACAGTGCTTTAAAAACTTAAATAATTAAACCTCTACGCCTTTACCCTTTAAATAATTAATTACATCCTCTACTGTGGCAATATTTGCTAAATCCTCCGAAGGAATTTCTACTGAGTACTCCTCCTCAAGAGCCATAACAAGCTCAAACAAGTCTAACGAGTCTGCTCCCAAATCCTCCTTAAAGTTTGTTGCCAGTTCAACCTCCGATGGGTCACAGCTCAACTGCTCTGCTACGATTTCTTTCATTTTCTCTAACATAAATTAAATCTCCTTTATTTTCGAAATTTTCCGGCTAAAATATTTTGACAGACAAAGTATATACATATAACCAATATTTGTCAAGTATATTTTGATTATCAAAGTATTTTTTTATTTCAGCCCAAGCACATTTATTTTATCATCTTTTCCATAATTATGCACTATATTTTTTATTTTTTTATAAACTTTTTATTTTGAAATCCAAAGCTTTTCTTCCCAAATTCAGCTTTTAAAATAAAAAATAAATATCTGACCGGTAAGTGAGATTTATTCTATCCTTGCCTTTCTCTTCATAAAACAATATTTTGCTGCCATATATGATGTAACTACAGCCAGCGCCAGCTCTGCCGCTCCTTTTATTATAAAAAATGCTCCATATGATACAAACGGACTGTACAGATAAGATACTGCTCCTGATGTCAGTAAGTTCCAAAGCACAAATGACGCCAGATAAGCAACAGGATACCTTCCTGCCACAAAAGCAACACATGTACATATGACTGAGCCCAGACCCAAAGCCACACTTCCTAAAAGCATAAACATTATGTATGATACAAGGGGATGATTATATTCAAATGTAAAAAAAGCCTCTTTAAAATTTACCACAATAGTGTTAAAGCCTGACGTATCATATCCCTCATTAAAAATCAGCAACGCCAAAAACAAATTAAGCGCCATTCCTGTCAAAATTAACCCAAAAGGAATAAGAAATGAAGATATAATTTTATTTCTTAAATATTTCTTTCTGCCTGCCCTGGATATGATAACAGCGCAATAACCATTCGCCCTGTCTCTCAAATAGCTGTCAGCGCATATATACATAGAATACAAGGGTACAAACGCAGTAACTATAATACTTACAATCCCTGCTCTTGACAGAAATGCAGCGTATGCGGGGTGCAGATTTGGATTGTCCAAATCTGCAATAAAAGCGTCAGCGCCAATTAACAGCACTATAACTACCGCCAAAATAATCCGGCTTTTAGCTTTGAAAACCGATTTAATCTCATTCTTTATCATATTTTCCTCCGTTCTGCAGTTTTAACGGCGGCTGCTTATACTATTCTGCCATTATCCATTTTTATAAGTTCATCTGATAAAAATTCCATATCCTCTTTACTGTGGCTTGCCACTATAATAAGAGTTCCACTCTCAGACAGCTCCTTTAGCAATTTTCTTATTTTTTCTACGGAAGCCTCGTCTAAACCGTTTGTAGGCTCATCCAGAAGCAATATCTCCGGCTTTTCAAATACAGCCTGTGCTATTGCAAGCTTTTGTCTCATTCCAAGTGAGTACTCCTTCACCTTCTTATCTCCTGCCTCGTCAAGTCCCACGTCGTCTATTGCCTTTCTTATATCATCATCTGTCGCCACCTTTTTTATGCCTGCTATGAGCTTCAAATTTGTATATGCATCAAACTGTGGTAACAGCTCCGTGCTTTCTATTATAAGCCCCAGATTTTCCGGAAACTCAATATCCTTATGAAGTTCCCTTCCATCTACTATAATATGTCCTGACGTGGCAAACATCAATCCTGACACAGCTCTTAAAAGCATAGTCTTTCCTGAGCCGTTTCTTCCCTGAAGTCCATATATTCTGCCCCCCTCAAAGGTGTAATTTATATTGTCAAGTATGGTTTTTCCCTTTATTACCTTTGTATAATCCTTTATCTCTATCTTCATCCTTCATTCATCCTCTCCGGCTTCAACCTGATTTTTCTGTTCTAAAACTTTATGTCACAATATATCCTTTTTTTTCATTATTGCTGAAAGTATGACACACTGAACTGCTATTACTGCGATAACAACAGCCGCTGCCAGGGGCTTCTCCAATACAGCCTCCTGCATACGCCCTTTAAATCCCATATTGACATACAGAGCCAGCATACATTTACTGCTAATGCCATTAAAGGCTCTTTCTCCATCTAAATAAAGCATAAATACAAAGGCGCACAAGACAATAATAGTACTTCGCCTTTCATCCATTTTAAGCTCCAATATGGACTGCCATAGCAGAATACTGTACATTACAAAAACAAACATTCCCGTATAAAAAATATCCATAGCTGAAAATTTTACTTTCTTTACTAACAGCGATACTATTATATGTACTGTCAGTATAACCGCTGACATTTTCACCGCCCTTATAAGCTGGCGAAGCATCACGTTTCCTGCCACATATCCTCTTTTTTTTGTTCTGGTAAGCTGACATACTCCATACCCCTTCACATACCTGCTGCTCTGCCCGTATCCGCTGAATATAATTATACCTGCCACAAAAACTGTCTTCATAATAAAAAAAATATTATCTCCATAGCCAAGTCCGAAAAAACCGTCGCTGACATCTGCCACGGACCACGGCTGGCTCAATGCCACATAAAGCTCAACTATGACTAAGACTGCCATATATATTATTTGGTCATTTTTTATCCTCATAAACTCCGCCGCCTCCGATTATATATAATTTCATCATGTAAGCCAAAAATTCGGCAGAGCCGAATTTGCAAGTGTCGGTTTTAGACGACACTTTTTTAACTTATTTTTTCATTATATCCATCTGTCTGTAATGCTCTACCGTATGTACATACACTATTGCTATAAGGACTATATCTATAAGCCTGTAAACAAGCCACACCGACGGATTTAATTCCAAATCTTTTTTTAATATATCTATTACTGAAGTACCGCCAAACAATATATTATTTCCTATAAGGTGCTTTGGCAGTAATTCGGAAATAATATAACCAAACACTATTGTAACAGCTAATGCAATATAGCTTTTTTTTACAAAGCAGCACAAGTCTATATAGATTAATGCAAGAAATATACTTACTATATACAGCGCCAGCAGATATAACAGTATATATACATGAAATTCTTTATCCCTGATAAAAGCAGAAGGACTCATTATAAAATAATATATTATGGGAACTGCAACATATATACCTACATATATAAGCATATCAAGAATCAAATTTTTCACATTATATTTTATATTTTTTACCCTTCCATATCTTACAATTAATATATCATCATAAAGTGAAAATCTCCATCCTGTCACAAATAAAATAATTGGTAAAATGATGCCCGATACCAATATATGATACATATAACCTCCGCTTGTTCCAATCATAAAAGGCAGTACATTATTAAAATCATTAATTTTATAAATTGATGAAGCTCTAAAAATCCAAAAGACAATCAGAACAACCGCTTCAACAGCTATTATTTTCTTATTTATTTTATAGCTCATCTTCTCTCATCATCCTCCTGCAGGCTATCGCTGTCACCACTATTGTCAGCAAAATCAATTCTGCGTAACCTATTAAAATATATTTAAGACCATATTCCGTAAAGGGCTGCAAAAGATATGTAATACTGAATGGAGAAATTATAAGAACCATCCATCCGGCAAAGGCTATAAAATATGTATATTTATAATTCTTTGCCAAAAATGACACGCTTCTGCAAAAAACAGAACAAATTCCTGCAACCAGAACGGCGCTTATAAAATATATAAAATAAATCAAATATGGGTGAGTATATATAAATATTTCTCTATCACTTGCGATTTCATCAAGAAAATTTAAAGATAATGAAAAGTTTTTCCCTCCTTTAAACAATATATAAGCTCCCAAAAAATTTACCGCTATTCCCACTGCAAACCATCCGGCTCCTATAATAAAGGATGATATATATTTATGTATAATATATTTTTTCTTTCCTACATGAGTCATCATTATCTGACTATACTTTCTGCTGTGCTCTGAAACGTAATTATCGGAACACATAAGCAGTACAAACAATGGCATAAAGTATGTAAGTATAATTTGGGGAATATGCCCTCGTGATTTTCCTGACAAAAATGCCGCTTCAGCCGGGTGATATATACTATTTTCATTAAATTCTCCGCCTCCCAGATATTCCCTAAGCGGTTGATTTAAATTTAATACCAGACAAACATCCAAAAGCATTATAAGTATCGTTGCGACAAATACAATTACCTGTATCCTAGATTTAATAAATGTTTTTAACTCTTTTTTTATCATAACTAACTCCGCTTACACAATAATTTCCGAGGCTTAACTTATAATAAGCCTCGCCCCAGCAACTGTTTATTTATTTTTATAATAATTTCTAATCATCCTGCTGTGACCAACGACCCTCTATATAATATGATGCTGGATTCCAATTATTATTTTCTCCCGCAAGATATACATCTATTCCGCTTGCACTTGAATAAGCAGGACTTACATACTGAAATATTCCATTATACTCTGCCTCCACATCCTGTGACACATTCTTGCCATAAAAATCCTCCAGCCAAAATGTGGTTATTGTATTTTTGCCCTCTCCCGAATAATCTATAGTCACTCTCCATGGATTTTCAGTGTCCTTTGTACTCCTATACTTATGGTCAAAACGTGTATTTTTATGATATGACAAAATTTTACCGCTATATTTTGTCATAGTATACGAGCCATATGCCACGCCTCCGGTAAGCACACAAAATAACACCAGCAACGGAATCAACTTACTGTACTTTCTTAATATCTTCATTTTTTAATCTCCTTTAACTACATTTTCACTTGAAATATTAACAGCTATAAATTATTCTTTTTATTTTTATCTTTAATTATTTTTATAATTACTTTTCTTCTTCCGTATATTCAGATTAATCCGTAGACTTATAATATCACTTATTTATATCCGTGTCAAATATAAAAACCCAATTAATTTTCCCACGTTTCAAACAAAAAGTCTGAAACCTTATAGGAGCTTCCCACAATTTTCTTCTCTTCTTCCGTAAGCTCTCCGTGAATAGTTCCGTCCCTGAAAATCGCATAGCTTCTGTTTGTTTTTAAAAGATTTCTTCCCATGGCGGAATTTATATAATCCTCCTCAGGCATACCAAAAAGATACGCTAAAGTCGGCATAACGTCAATCTGTCCTGCAAGAATATCAGATTTATACGCCTCCGCCATATCATCACAGCTTATAATAAGAGGCACTGTATAATTGTCCTCCACGTTTACCCACGGATATAAATCATACCACTTTTCAAGGGAATACTCGTAATACTTATGTATTCCCGTATGGTCTCCAATAACTACAATCACCGTATTTTCAAGCATACCCTCTGCTTCCATCCTTTCAAGCAAATCTCCTATGCACTTATCCACATAATTTACAAGCTGGAAATAGCCGCCAAGATATGTGCTGTCAAGTTCATCTGACAGCTTAAGACTCTTATATTTTTCTGACGGCTGAAACGGCATATGGCTTGAGTTTAATACAACATGGGCATAATAAGGCTCCTCTAGCTTGCTTATATATGGATATGCTTCATATAAAAAATCCCCGTCATTTATGGTAAAGCCGATTTTTTCATAATCCATATTGATTGTGTCGCCGCCGATAAAATTATCCACGCCTATCATTTTTGACCAGCATTTCTGATAATTCCAGAAGCTTCCTCTGACAGCCTGCGTGTACAGTGTGTTGTAGCCCTGTTCTGTCAGATACCTTGGAAATGACGTAAGCTTTACATCCCCATATCTGAAAAACGTACTTCCTTTTGTCACAGGCAGTCTTGACGTCGTATACATAAGGTCAGCGTCTGAGCTGTTTCCTCCCTGTACCTGCTCAAATACGTTGTTAAAATAAAAGCCATGCTTCAAAAGCCTGTTTATATTGGGAGTAAGCTCCTGACCGTCAACAGACTGTCCTATTACAAAGCTTTCAAGGGATTCTATCTGAAGAAACAGCACATTTTTTCCCTTAAAAATGCCTGCGTACTCGTTGTCAGGAAGATTTTCATTTTTCCACTCATAATATTCGTCAACAAGCGCCTTTTCCTCTTCTGTAAGCTTTGAGTGGGCAGACTGCATTATAAGCTCAAAAATATCCTTCACATGAAAGCCCCATGAAGAAAAATATGAGCTTGTCTTCTCTGCATTATTTTCATTATATATGGACTGATACAGCTCCTCGTTCACATCAAGTGCCTTTGCCTGCAGCGGTATAAATATGAGTACAGCCACCGACACTGCCGCCGCAACCATTGCGGAAATACGCAATATCTTAAGCTTAACCTTTTCATCTGTCTGCCTTCTCCTGAACACAAACACAAATATTATAAACACTATTATATCTGCAAAAATAAGCCCATCCCATCCGCATATAAGGGAGGTTACCTCTCCCCCGTCAAAGCCGCTGAAATTTTTTATTATAAGGGCGTCTGCCGCAGAGGGCATGGTAAAGAAGGAGCGGAGATATATTATGTCACAGCATATAAGCACCGTGAAAAAAAGATTACATGCCATAACATATATAATTCTGTACTTATCACGCTTAAACAGCATACCTGCAAAAAGCACAAGCATGGTAACTGCCACATAAAATATCCAGTATCTCCATGTACCCGATACTGCCTTTAAAAAGCTTGGTGAGTAGAGATTTTCTCCCATTATATATGCCTGCAGCAATAGATTTTTCAGCAGAATACCTGCTAAGGGTATAACAAATAATACTATATAATATATTCTGTTAGGTATATAAACCTTTTTTCCAAGCAGCTTTTTTATAAAATGACTAAGCTTTAAGAATTTTTCCTTCATTGTACTTTTCCCTCTTATACTCTACCTGTTCACATTAGTGTCTGTTAAAAAGTTTTCCCTTATATATCCTTCCTGTAAATACAATAAGCCCTAAGGTAACCAAAGCTACAATAAGCAGTGATATTATCCCGGAAACAAGAGTCATATCCCCTGTCATTATTCCTGACGGTACATAAAACGGAGAGGTAACCGGACAATATTTTACTGCCAGCTTAAGGGTATCATTCCCAGACATAGAAACAAAATATGCCCCAAGAAAGCCTATAATCACAGGAAGCTGAAAAAGTCCCATAACCGATGATATGTCCTCCATTCTCTCCACAAGCGCCGCTACAAGTCCCGCTAAAACCGAATACATAAAGAAGCCGACTATTACCATAAGCAGGGCTATTAAAACAGCTCCAAATGAAAATGCGTCTGAGGATTCCTTTATCATATCTATAATAAGCGACATATAATTAATATAGTCAGGATTTATGGCCTGTGCAGCCTTTTCTCCTATATAAAAGCCTGCCACTCCCGACGCAAGCCATATAAGCATCTGCATTATGGCTATGCCTGAAACTGCCACTATTTTTCCTGCTATTACTGCATAAGGCTTTACAGACGTCAATAAGGTTTCCATCAGCTTAGATGATTTTTCAGACACAACTATCTTTGTTATATTTTGTCCGTAAAGAAGTATCATCATATACAGCACAAGAGAAAACAGCATTGGCACAAGCATTTTTGTAAGCATAAGACCAAAGCTGTCAGGCTCGTCGCCTGCCTTTAAAGAAGCCTGGTATACATTTGCATTATAAAGAGACATATGCATATCGTCAAGGTCTGTTATCTGATTTACGCTTATATACTCATAATAGCTGTTAAAGGCTTCTCCGATAATCTCTACCGTGTCCTGTGAAACATCAGTGTCATATGGAATATAATATTTTACGGATACGGTATTTTCATCCTCATTTAAAACCATAACCACGGCATCCTTTTTTCCCTCAAGATATCCGTTTACATCAGCCTTTGCCCTTTCAAATTCAGATTTTTCCACAGGCAGAAGACTGCACTCCTTAAATGCCTCCGCCTCTGTTATACCCTGTATAAGCAGGTCATTTATACCTGTTTCATTTACATAATATATGTCTATGTCAAATTTTTCGTTTACATTTATTATATTGTCAATATTGTCCTCATCCTTATTACTGTCCTGAAACACTGCCTGAAATATGCTGATTGCCGCAAATATAGCCGCAATAACAAGGGCGAGAAGTATGGTGCTTACCTTAAAGCCCTTTCCCTTTACGTTTTGTGAAGCCGTAAATCCAAATACCTTTTTAAAGCCCGTAAACATACCCTTTTTATTTTCCATTGCCCACACCTCCTTTTTTCGCCATGCCTATAACGTCCTTAAGCTTAAGGGCGGCTCCGTTGCTGTAAAGCATATGCTCATATACCCTGTTTACAAACATAAGCACAAGAATTATGGATAAAATTAAAACGCCTACGGCTCCAAACGCTAAGGACTGAGATACCTTACCTAAAACAAGATATTCTGGCACAATAAACATTGATGAAATAGGAAGTAAAAATACAACATACTCAAACGAGCCCCAGCTTCCGCCTGTTTCACTGGTAATAGCCATAAACAAAGGAAGATAGGCTCCTATCATCATAGTAAAGGTGAAAATTTTCATTCCCTCTGCCATCTCCTCTATCTTGCTTACGGTGGCTCCTGCTATTCCTGCCACACAGCCGTAAAACATTGAGCCTAAAACTATAATAATTATTATAAGGAATATATTGACAGGCGTTATTCCCGTCATAGCGCCGTTATCTATAAGCTGTCCAAGGACATCGGGAAGAACAAAGGCTCCGTCCTTTGATGGAAACATGGAATTATTTAAAAATATTGACAGACAGAAGCTTACTGCCACGGCTGCGAATATTGTAACCATAATAAGGGTAGACGCCACAACCTTTCCCACAAGAACTGCCATCGGCTTTACGGAAGTAAGTATATATTCCATAACTCTTGTCGCCTTTTCCGTAACTATAAGCTCCGATACCTTAGAGCCTACAAGAGATACTACAAATATAAGAAGAAATATGCATGTAAGGGTAAAGAAATACTGATACTGGCTTATACCGTCATTACTGTCAGACGCCCCGCCCTTATCATCTAAAGTAAACACCTGATAATCTATACTCTTTACTGCAGTATTGATTTTTTCTTCATCTACGCCTGCATCTAACAAAACTGCCTTCTGAATATTATCTCCCACAAATTCCGCAAAGGCGTTTGCGTCATCTGAATTCACATCAGAATCCTCCCTGTAATATGCATATACGTTTATTCCGTAATTAAGGCTGCTCTCATCATCACAGTACTCAATAGACAGAAATACCTGATTTTTATTGTCCTCCTTATTTATAAGCTTATCTATGTATTCGCTGTCATTTTTATCTGTTTTTTCATATAATAAATTGCCAAAAATTTCACTTTTTACGCTCTTACCTGCAAACTGCTCTCCTATGATTCCCGTATTGTCATAATAAAACACCTTTTCAATGGAGGTGTCAGGCTTTTCATCATCTTCTTCAACGCCTGAGATAAGAGAGCTTACAGGCATTGAAGCCAATGCTATGGCGCACAAAATTATAATGGTTATCTTCATTGCCTTGCTTTTCATAGACTGACTGTAGGCAAAGGCAAATATTTTTTTCCAGCCTCTAAGCTTAGTTTTCATTGCCTTCCCCTACCTTTTCTACAAATATTTCATGAAGCGACGGCTCTCTAAGCTCATATCTTATAACCGGCACATTCTCCTCTATAAGCCTTTTCAAAAACAAGGCTGCCTGCTCCTCCCCTGTTACCTTTAAATGATAACCGTCAGGAGTTTCATTTATCACGGGCAGATTAAAGGCTTCTATATATGGCTTTATGTCACCCTCGCACTTTACTATCATGTTTACTCTTCCATAACCCTTTTTTATAACGTTCAAATCTCCCTGAAGAACTGCGTTTCCTCTGTTAAGTATTGTAATATCCTTACAGAACTCCTCTATGGTTGCCATCTGGTGGCTTGACATTATAAGATACTTTTCATTTGCAATAATCTCTTTTATTATTGACTTAAACAAATCTGAATTTACAGGGTCTAAGCCGCTTAAGGGCTCGTCTAAAACTATAAACTCCGGGTCTGATAAGAGGGCTGCCATAAGCTGGATTTTCTGCTGATTTCCCTTTGACAGCTGGTCTGCCGTTTTATCCTTTTGCTTTTTTCCCTTTATTCTTGTATCTGAAGGAGCATTATATATGTATTCCTCTACCTCAAGCCTCTCGGCCCAATACTTTATTCTCTTTTTCGCCTCATCCTTCGGCACATTCTTAAGAGCTGCAAAATATATAAGCTGGTCCATAAGTGTAAACTTTGGATAAAGGCCTCTTTCCTCGGCAAGATATCCTATGTTCATATTTAAAGGATTCATAGGCTTTCCGTTCCAAATAACCTCCCCGCTGTCATATGAAAGCATACCCAGAATAATTCTTATTGTTGTTGTCTTTCCTGCGCCGTTTGTCCCTAAAAGCGCATATACCCCCGGATTTTTCATCTCAAAGCTTAAGTTGTTTACTACTGTCTTATCACCGTATTTTTTTACGAGATTTTTTACCTCTAACGACATTATTCATACTCCTTTCAAATATCAATGTAAAACTTTTGTGTTGGCTCGTCCGACACTTTTTTATTATAACAAATTTTATAAATTTGTATATATTTATTTTTACACATTAAGATTTTTTATTTACTAAAAAATCAAATCTTATCCTTGCTTTATTTAAACAAATCATTGACAAATGTCACTGATAAGGCTATACTTTGACTATCAAATTTCCTATTGCCTGCCATAATTTTTAACATAATCCGGCAAGATTTTACGGCATCGGAAAATGAGTGAAAGGAATTTTTTTCCTTATAGGATTGGAGAATTATATGCATATATTAGGTACAGGCAGCTACACTCCCAAAAGAGTTGTAACTAATGACGATTTAGCAACCATAGTAGATACAAACGACGAATGGATAAGCTCCAGAACAGGCATAAAGGAACGTCATATATCTGAGGGCGAAACCTCCGCTGAGCTTGGCGCAAGGGCGGCATTGAAGGCTATAGAGGATGCAGCTATTGACCCCCTTGACATTGACCTTATTATTTTAGCTTCATTTACTCCTGATTTGACTCTTCCAAATGTAGCGTGTCAAATACAGGAAAAGATAGGCGCCTTTAACGCCACCTGCTATGATTTGAATGCTGCCTGCTCAGGCTTTTTGTTTGGCTTAAGCTCCGCTAATGCATATCTTGTTTCAGGCATGTACAGAAACATTCTTGTAATAGGCTCGGAAACAATGTCCAGAACTATTGACTGGTCTGACCGCTCTACCTGCGTATTATTCGGCGACGGCGCCGGCGCCGCCATTCTTACGGCTGACAATGAAAAAGCATATGTTGCCGTATCAGGCTCAGACGGCGTTAAGGGAAAGGTACTTACGGGAGGGGGCACAATTCTAAAAAATTTCCTTATAAATTCTGATACTGCTAATATTGTTGCCGATACTTTCTATATAAAAATGGACGGACAGGAGGTATTTAAGTTTGCAGTGTCAAAGGTACCTGAATGTATAAACCAGGTCCTTGAAAAGGCCGGGAAAACGCCTGACGATATAGATTATTATATTCTCCATCAGGCCAACGTAAGAATTATATCCTCCGTGGCAAAAAGACTTCACATAAGCGAGGATAAAATTCCTGTAAACCTGCATAAATACGGAAATACTTCTGCGGCAAGCATTCCTATCCTGCTAGACGAGCTGAGAAGAGACGGTACTCTTAAGTCAGGTCAGAAAATTATTTTTTCCGGCTTTGGAGGCGGTCTTACATGGGGCGCATCATATATGGAAATATAACAGGCTTACATGACGAAATTTCCTATATATTAAAAACATTTTTAAAAGCCTTAAGGAAATTCTACAAAAAATTAATAAAAAGGAGATTGTAAATATGAATATATGGCATGACATTAATCCTGACAGAATAACACCTGATGAATTTGTAGCTGTAATTGAAATCTCAAAGGGCAGCAAGAAAAAATATGAGCTTGATAAGGAGACGGGACTTATAAAGCTTGACCGTATTCTTTATACTTCTACTCATTACCCGGCTAACTACGGCTTTATCCCAAGAACATACGGAGACGACAAGGACCCTCTTGATGTGCTTGTGCTTTGCTCCGAGCCTCTTGAGCCCCTTACTCTTGTAAAATGTTATCCTATAGGCGTTATGAAAATGATTGACAACGGCATGGGGGATGAAAAAATTATTGCCATCCCTTATGATGACCCTACATATAACAGCTATTCGGACATTAGCGACCTGCCAAATCACATATTTGAGGAAATTAAGCATTTCTTTAAGGTTTATAAGGACCTTGAAGGCAAGGAAACCAAGGTGGATGAATTTGGCAATCATGCTGAAGCCACCAAAATCATTGAAAGCTGTATTGGAAATTATAATTTAAAATTTGGAGAGAGACCTCCGTTTTAAAAATTTTTGTAACAGTTCAGCCATGCCCTGTAGGTAAGTCCTATATTTCAGCTTTAGCTGCCGGGCAGCTATATAATATTTTATAAAAATATTTCAAAGGAAATAAAAAAGGAGCAGTTCACTTGTTGCAACAGCCCTTTTTTATTTCCTTTGAAATATGCTTATTTCATTCTCATCATTTCTGACATCATACATACCTTTTCTGCTCCTGCTTTTAAAGCGTCGTTCATATTATTAAAATTCATGCCTCCCAAAGCATATACAGGAATATTTACAGCCTTGCATACCTCCTTTAAATAATCAATACCCTTAGGCTCGCAACCTTTTTTACATTCCGTAGCATATATATGGCTTGCTGTAATATATGCAGCTCCCGCCTTTTCTGCCTCTACTGCTTCCTTCAATGTGTGGGTTGACACACCGATTATTTTAAAGCTGTCGGTTAGTCTTCTGTGGTAACTGTTCTTATTATCTGCCATTTTCATAAAAAGCGGCATGGGAAGATGTATTGCCCTGCAGCCTAAGCTTTCTGCCACATTTACAAACGAGTGGAGGATAACAGAAGTATTATAAGACTGTCCTATAGCTATAGCCTTTTCTGCCAATGACTTATATTCTTTTTCTGTCATATCCTTTTCGCGAAGAACAATGGCTGAAACTCCTCTTTTACATAAGAGCTCTATTTGGTATAAAAGCTCCTTGCAGCATAGATGACGGTTGGTTATTGCTACCGTTTTCTCATATTTTTCCATAAAGCTTCTCCTTTTGTCTTTGGCAGAGTATATTGCCAAATTGAAATAGTCTTTAAGCCTTGCCGAATTTTGAGGTAATACAGTACATATGGTCAAGGGGACCCCTTCCCCTGCCTAGGCTAAGTCCTGCGCCTATTGCCTCTGTAACGTATTCCTTTGCTTTTTTCACGCTTTCCTTAAGGCTTAAGCCGTATGCCAGATTACAGGCTATAGCCGATGACAATGTACAGCCTGTTCCGTGTGTATTGTCGTTATCTGCCTTCTTTGTATTAAACCATGTCAATTCTCCTGCGTCGTATAACAGGTCGTTTGCATTATCCGCCGAATGGCCTCCCTTAATCAATACAGCCGCGCCGCATTTTTCTCCAATAAGCCTTGCCGCATTTTCCATAGCCTCCGAGTCTTTTATTATTAAACCGCTGATACTCTCTGCCTCCGGTATGTTAGGCGTTATTACCGTACCTAAGGGCAATAGCATATTTATAAGATTATCTATGGCATCCGGACTTAATAATTGTTTTCCGCTTGTAGATACCATCACAGGGTCTACTACTATATTTGAAGCGTTATGCTCCTTCAGCTTTTTTGAAATCGCCACGATAATATCCTTATTTGAGACCATTCCAATTTTTACGGCGTCAGGTCTTATATCCTCAAACACGCAATCTATCTGCTTCTCCACAAATTTTGAGTCTACGTTCATTATATCGTATACCCCTGTTGTATTTTGCGCCGTAAGGGAAGTAATAACGCTCATTCCATATACCTTATGTGACGTCATTGTTTTTAAATCTGCCTGTATTCCCGCGCCTCCGCTGCAATCGGAGCCTGCTATGGTTAAAACCTTTTTCATGCCTTACCTCTTTTCCACATTTTACTTTTTATTATTCTTCTTTTTATTTTCTTTATTTTTTTCTCCTTTTTATTGCTGCATAAGCCTTCACGCTGCAGCGTTGGGTGATGCATTATTTTTCAATAATACTTATCACCCGCTCCTTTAGCCTTTTTGTCTCTGTCTCTATATCTTTTTTTGAAAATATTGCCGACACGACTGCCACGCCATCTATATGTGTCCCCTTAAGCATTTCCACATTTTCGTAACTAATACCTCCTATTGCTACAACAGGAATTCTCAGGCTGTCGCAAATCTCTCTTATGGTATCATGGGATATGACATATGTATCCTTTTTTGTATATGTAGGAAACGCCGCTCCCGTGCCTATATAGCTGGCTCCCTGATTTTGCGCCTTCAATGCCTGCTCTACGGTTTTTGCCGTAACCCCTACTATAGCGTTATTTCCCAATATCCTCCTCACCTCTGCCGGACTCATGTCCCCCTGTCCCACATGTACTCCGTCAGCCCCGCAAAGATATGCCGCTTCTGTATCATCATCTATAACCATAGGCACTCCGTATCTGCTGCATATTGCCTTTACCCTTTTTCCAACCTCTGCAAGCTCCCTTGTTTCCATATTTTTCTCCCGAAGCTGCAAAAGTGTTACGCCGCCTTTAAGGGCAGCCTCTATCTGCATCTCAAATGTATAATTTTCAGTGGCAAAGCTGCTGTCTGTTACGGCATATAATAGCATTTGTTTTCTTTTACATATATACTGTCTGTTTTCTTTCATTTTCTTTTTTTGCAAAACTCCTTATGAAACTTTTATATTACAGGATAATTATATTACCTTTTTGCCATGCATGTCTACCTGATTTTTCATATTAACATCACTATGGAATGCGTCATACATACCCATAAAATATATTTTTGAAAGGTTGACAGAATGTCGAACTTTGCGTATACTTGTATTTGTTTATTGTTTTAACTGCACAATGTGCATTGATTTAGCTATGCATTGTACATTACTGCACAATCAAAAAGGAAGGTAAATGCCATTATGATGTTAAATAAATTTGTTATCATTGGAAGGTCTAACACGGGGAAATCTGCAATACTTGACAGGGTTTTAGAGGATACAGGATTGCGTCAGATAGGCTTTCGAATAAGGGATTTCAAGATAGAAAATGAATTTCGCGGCTACTATATGCACAGCATTCTTGATGTGGAGGGGTATCATAACAATGTTCCCATTCAGACTTCATTACATATCGGCCATAAGCGTATTCAGCAGACTGAGGTTTATGACACATTTGGCGTTCAGTGTTTAAGGGATGTTCTTAATGCTGACCGGGAGGATTTTGATTGTATCGTACTTGACGAGCTTGGCAGAGGGGAATTTACCTCAAAGGATTTTACAGAGTGGGTTAATAAGGTGCTGGACAGCGACAATACCGTATTTGTCCTTATGAAAAATTCTACAAACAACGTAACCTCAGCAATAAAAAAAAGACAGGATGTTCTTCTTTATGACCTTGACAATATGTCTCAGGATGAGGTTATAAAAAATATAGAGGACAAGCTGAAAAAGCGTCAGGAGCTTTAAATGAAAGTGAGAAAAAATAATGAATGAGTTTTTTGAAATATATAAAAGAAATTTTCCATTTATTGTCAGGGCGGATAATACCGTAGCTTATATATTGGAAAATAAAAGCAATAAATTTATAACTAAAAGAAATGAACAAAACCGGTTAATCGGATTATCAGTAATAAATAATGATACGATAATTTTATTGTGCGTTGACAGGGAATACCGTAATAAGGGCATAGGAACGGAGCTTCTAAAAATGTCTGAGGAAACTATTCTTGGGGAGGGTTATAATGAAGTTACCGTTGGCGCCGGATTTGATTATATAATGCCGGGAGTGCCTATCCCTAAGGGATATTTCAAGTCGGAAAACGAAAGCATATACAGCAATATTAGTGAAGGAGCCGGCTGCTTCTTCACAAAAAGAGGATATAGCCATTCATGGGGCTGCGACTGCTTTGATATGAGACTTCCGTTAACGGACTTTACCAAAGAAAAATACACCATAGGAGACACAATAGACGGTATAAGCTATAGATGGGCGAAATTATATGATTTAGACGAAATATGCAGATGTACCGACGACGCCTGCATGGATTTTACAACATATTATAAATACGAAAACCTGTACAATGAAAACAGCAGTCAAAGAGTGTTGATTGCCGTTAAAAATAATGAGGTTGCCGGAGCATTAATTGTCAGCGTTGAAGCTGAGGGAGCCGGACTTGGCAGTGTAGGCTGCACAGCCGTAAAACGCTCCTTTCAGGGAAAGCATATTGCCGTGAATCTTGTTACCCTTGGAACAAAGTACTTAAAGGATTCAGGAATGAGGGAAGCCTTTTTAGGCTATACCTACACAGGTCTGGACCATTTATACGGATATGCCGGATATAAAATATGTATCTATTACATGATGGCAAAAAAAGAAATAACCTCTTGCTAATAAGTATCCTTTAAAAGCTCTTTGCAGTATTCTACCACGTCAAAATACCTATTTCCTCTGTCTGTGGGGGTTGCCTGAGTAATAATAACTGCATTTTCCTTAGGTATAACGGTTATGCCTTGTCCTCCATAGCCTCTGCACCCATACTCTTCTCTCCATATCCACCATAAAAATCCATAATTTGGATTATCCTTTAAAGGAGTCACTGCCTGATTAATATAATTTTGAGAAATAATCTGTTTTTCCCTATAGCTGCCGCCATTTAAGAAAAGCTGACCGATTTTAAGCATATCCGCTGCAGTCAGCTTAAACTTTGTCTCATTATCGTCTCCAACGCTGTAATATACTCCACAGGGACTTTTATACCAACGGCTGCCTTCTATTCCCAACGGCTTAAATATCTTTTCATTTATAAAGTCATACATATCGCCGCATACAATGTCAAGAAGCTTCCCTAACAAAATTACATCCCACTCCTTATAATTATATTTTGTTCCGGGAATATCGGCTACAGCGCAATCTGCAATATAAGAAATCCAGTTGCCTGAACTTCTTAACTGCTTCATCATGGGGCAATGATAATGAACTCCCCCGTTCCAGTATATTCCCGAGGTCATTGTAAGCAGATGCCTTATTGTAATCATTCGGTGAAACGGCTCCCTGCCTTCACTAAATTCGCGAATATACTTATAAACCGGCTCGTCTAAGCTTCCTATTAAGCCCTTGTCCAAAGCAATTCCCGCGCAGACAGACATAATGCTTTTTGCCACAGACAATATCTCATTCTTACTGTCTTTATTAAATCCATTATAGCAGCAGTCTGCCATAATTTCATTGTCCCTGCTTATAAGAACTCTGTTAATCTGACGATACCGGCGTCCTTTTATATACTCGTCTATTTTCCTTTCAACAGCTTCACTCATTTTAAATACCTGCCTATAATAGAATCCTGATTGTTTTTAAGCTCTCTGGGAGTTCCCTTCGCAATAATATCGCCTCCTGCATTGCCTCCTCCTTCTCCCATCTCTATGATATAATCGCAATTTGAAAGTACATAGGAATCATGCTCTGTTATAATAATTGAATTTCCCATATCCACAAGCTCATTTAACAGGCTCATAAGCTGCTCGCTGTCGCAAAATGAAAGTCCTGTTGTCGGTTCGTCCAGAATATATAAGGCTCCCTTATTGCTTCTTCCCTTTGACAATTCCTTTGCAAGCTTTATACGTTGGCTTTCTCCGCCGGAAATCGTAGGCGTTGACTGGCCTAATTTTATATATCCCATTCCCACACGCTGTAAAACCGTCAGCATACTGTAAATTGTACTATCCTTGTCAGAAAAAAATTCCTTCGCCTCATCCACACTCATCTCCAATATATCACGGATATTCTTTCCTTCTATTTCTATCTCCATAGCTTCCCTTACATATCCGCTGCCGCCGCATTCATCGCAGTCAACGTCAATAAAGCTGCCAAATCCAACGTGATAATGAATAACGCCGTCACCCTTACACTTATGACAGCCGCCCTTGCTGTTTACGGAAAACATTCCTGCCGTATACCCCCGCTCCTTCGCCTTATCACTCTCTGCAAACAAATTGCGCACGTGGTCAAAAATACCCGTGTATGTGGCAGGACATGATGTCTTGCTCCTTCCTATAGGACGCTGGTCAATAATATAGCAATGCCTGATATTATCTGCGCCTGTCAAGGCTGTCTCTGTATTTTCTTCTGAATTATTACAGGCTTCATCATCCACTACACATTTTGATTTTAGACATTCCTTTAATTTAGGAACAAGCGTATCTGATATAAGACTTGATTTTCCGCTGCCTGACACGCCTGCCACTCCCACCATAATGCCAAGAGGTATACTGACAGTTATATTTTTCAGATTGTGAAGTCTGGCTCCGGAAATTATCAGCATTTTTTCCCTATTGATTTTTCTGTATTCCTTCTTTATTTTATAGCCAAGCCTGTCAGACAAATAAGGAGCCGTTTTTGAATTTCCGCATTTTAAAAATTCCCCATAATCTCCTTCAAAGATTTTCATCCCTCCATAAATACCTGCATTGGGCCCCATATCTATAATATAATCTGCCTGACGGATAAAATTTTCATCATGCTCTACCACAACAACCGTGTTGCCGCTATCCCTTAGCCTTAAGATTATTTCTATAAGCTTTTGCTTTTCTATCTCATGCAGGCCTATTGTGGGCTCGTCGAACACGAATATTATAGAATCCATCTCTGCTATAATATAGCCTGCAAGAAATAAACGCTGTATCTCCCCGCCTGAAAGGGAGGGAACAGGCCGTGATAATGAAAGATGATGAAGTCCCACCTCCACCATACATGACAGCTTTGTAATTATCTCCTTTATCAGAGGATTTTTCCCATAATTATTATCCTTTAAAAATTCAAGCAAATCACTAATGTACATATTTTCAAGCTCATTTATGGTCTTTCCTCCAAAGGTTGTATGTGCTGCCTGATGACAAAGTCCCGTTCCGTTACATTTTGTACATTTTCTTTCCTCTATCATACCTGCCTTTTTAAGCAAGTATGCAAGCCTTCCGGAGGTTGATACATGGCCGTTTGTAAGCATGGTAATCCAAGGAATAAAGCCATAAAATTTTGAGCTTCCTCCATCTCCGTATTTTAGTAAATCAATCTGCTCCTCTGTAAGGTCTGAAAGCTTATCCTCCCATAATTTCATACCATGCTTTGTACAAAATTCCTCAAGCATTTTTTTCGTTGAGCTTCTTTTTCCCAATTCACATGCTATTTCATAAATATGCTGATTTTTGCTTCCAAATATCCTTTCTGTATCAATCTGCTTTACCAAGCCCTTTCCCAAGCATTTTACGCACATACCCTTAGGAGAATTTTTTTGAAACATGGAAATGTCAAGAGGCTGTCCGTCGTCATATTCCGGCGGACAGCTTCCGTAATTTGCAAACAGCGCTGAAAGCATGGAGCTTATTTTTATCTTTGTTCCCACGGTGCTCCTTGGGTTTGACTGGCGTATAATTCTCTGCTCTACTGCAACTGCCGGCGAAAGCCCTGTAATGCTGTCAAAGGTTGAAACTGTATCTATCATAAGCTCTGTTCCTGAGAACATTAGATATCTTCTTTTGCCCTCCTCATAAAGGGTATCAAATGCTAAGCTTGATTTTCCGCTGCCTGATACGCCTGTGATTACCGTAAGCTTATTCTTTGGTATGGTAACGTCAATTCCCTTTAAATTATGTATTCTTGCATTTTTTATCCCTATATGGCTATTCATTTATATTTTCCTATCTCTTGATATTTTGGTCAGGCAGCCCATATATATTATAATCAAAATATAATGATGCTTTTTCCTAAAATATATTTTCAACTATGCTTAATCATCGGCTCATATTTAACTGAATTATTTCCGATGCTTTCATTTACATTAATTTCATAATCCAGTACAACACAATGGTCATTTTCATCATCATAATATTCCCTTATCCTTTTCCCTCCAAGGGCCTCCATTGTCCTCCATGAGGCAGGATTATCCTTATCTGCGTCCATTAATACCGTTTTTATTCCATGCTCCTTACATATTTTTAATCCCAAATACAGGTTTATCTTATTGTAGCCCTTGCCTCTTTCAGTTGGTCTTATGCTGTACCCCATATGCCCGCCAAACTTTTTTAGCCTTTCATTTAAGGCTAATCTTATATTAATCATCCCCACAAGCTTATCGTCATTGCTTCTTATAAGGAAATATGTTTTTGAAGGTACCTTTTCCTCATCAGGCATTCTGACATAATCTTCTTTAAGCTTTAAAAGCCATCCCTCATAATTATCTAAAAATCTATGAAGACCTCCGCTTCCGTTTATATCGGATTTGTATTCATTAAATTCATTTATATACTCTATTGCCGCTTCCTTTCTTGCAATACTTGGTTCCTCAAAATAAAACTTTTCTATCATTGCCTTCTCCATTGCTACCTTCTCCTTTGTTATGATTAACAGCGCCTATTATTATTATTATTATGGCACTTATTATCTACCTTCTACCAAGCTTTTTAGTAGATTTATAAGCCTTTCCGTTTTTATCGGCTGTCACCTTTTCACGGTTTCTTTTTTCAGCGTCCTTTACATCAGTCCTGCTTCGGTTTCTTCCGCTGCCATAATTACTATAGCCGCCTTTTTTATAGCTTCCCTTGCCGTCGTCTCTACCATAGCCTCCTCTGCCATAGCCTGTCCTGCCGTAATCATCCTTGCCATAGCCGTTTCTTCCATGACTGCTCCTTCTTTCATCACCACGGTACTCATATATCTTATCCTCAATATTTATATCCGTAGTTTCCTCTCCTATATGCAGCTTAAGAAGCGCCGCCGCTAATTCAATTATATCAGAGCGGCTGAAGGCTGCCTCAATTCCTTCCGCCTTATCATGTGTATTGATGTTTTCCTGATTTTCTTCCGCCTTACGACACATATCGGAGCTTTCCTGACTTTCCCCCTCCTTATTAAATCTTAGCTCTATTATTCTCTTTAAATGGTCAAGCTTACCGAATTTTATACATTCCTCTGCCTTCTCAAGATATTTTTCAGCCTGAAGCGCCGTTATCTCCCTGCTCTGTGGTATCTTTCCCTTTATCATCTTTGTACGGCAGATTTTTTCTATATCCTTTATTCTGTAAAAATCCTGACGCGTAACAAGGGTAAATGCCACGCCTTCCCTGCCGGCTCTGCCTGTTCTTCCTATTCTATGGACATAATATTCTATATCCTGGGGTATATCATAATTTATAACGGCCTCAAGGTCGTCTACGTCTATTCCCCTTGCCGCCACATCCGTAGCCACAAGCACCTGTGTGTGTCCTCCCCTGAAATGCTTCATTACCATATCTCTCTGCTTCTGGCTTAAATCCCCATGTAAGCCCTCTGAATTATACCCGTAATGCTTAAGCTCCGAAACTAAATCATCTACCATTTTTTTTGTGTTGCAGAATACTATAGAGCGTGTAATATTATTTGCCTGAAGAAGCCGCTTTACTGCCTCCGCCTTATATTTTCCCTTAATGGTATAATAATATTGCGTTACAAGAGGTATGGTCAGCTCCTTTGCAGCCACGCGAATCTGCACTGCATCCGGCTTCTGGTACATATGTGTAATATCAAGTATGGGTTTTGGCATAGTAGCTGAAAACAACGCTGTCTGATGTTCTTCGGGCATTTCCCTAAGAATAGTTTCCATATCCTCCCTAAAGCCCATATTAAGCATCTCGTCTGCCTCGTCAAGGACAACTACCCTTACGTTTTCCATCTTTAACGTATGTCTTCTCATATGGTCCATGACTCTGCCCGGCGTTCCCACCACTATCTGAGCTCCGCTTCTTATAAGCTTTATCTGCCCTGAAATATCGGCTCCGCCATATACAGGCACAATCTTTATCTGCTGCATATACTTTGAAAACCGCCTCATCTCATTTGCCGCCTGTATTGCAAGCTCTCTGGTAGGACAGAGAATAACTGCCTGAACAAAGCGTTCCTTGGGATTAACAGACTGGAGCACTGGTATTCCAAAGGCTGCCGTCTTTCCCGTTCCTGTCTGCGCCTGTCCGATAACATCCCTGCCCTCTATCATCACAGGTATTGCCTGTGACTGGATAGGCGTCATGTCATCAAAGCCCATCTCTGTCACTGCCTTTATAATTCGTGTATCTATGTTTGATTGTGAATATTTTATTGTGTCCATTTTTTATCCTTCCATATTTTCTTATGCTTAAAACTTATGATGCTTAAAACTTATCCCTGCAAAATTTTATCTTCACATTATAACGTAAAATAAAATTATAATTGCAAACTTTTTAAGTATAGGTTAAAATACTATCTATGTCAAGAAAAAAGCAAAAAAGACATGATTTATCTTTTGTTAATCTTGATTTAAAGATTAATTCTGCCATAACGGCATCCTCTCACGAGATGTAAGTTGTGGAACAGTAACATGAAGGCTATAAAAATTTTTATTTTGGAAAGTATCCCAGAGCAGCACCGGGATATATATGGGTATAGATTATGAGTAAAATAATATTTTTTGACGTTGACGGCACCCTTGTAAACTTTTCCTGTCAGATGCCGGACAGCACAAGAACCGCCCTAAAGCTTCTCCACGAAAACGGACATAAGCTTGTGGTAAGCACAGGGCGTTCAAAAAGCGAGGTGTATCCCTGGCTTCTGTCTATGGATTGGGACGGTCTTATCTGCGGTGCCGGCGCATACGTAGAATGGAATAAAAAAGAAATATATGCCAGGTACATGAGTGACAGAATGGTAGAGATAATAGTTGAGTATATTGAGAGCAGGGGCGGCACATATATTCTGGAGGGCTCCTCTGCTATATGGGAGCGGGATATTCTTGTTGATAAAAACCGCGCCCTTATTGAGGAATGGATAAAAGCCTCAAACGGAAACGGCGTAGACGCACCTATACCAAAGGCAAGGCTTTTCTCCCATATATCGGAGGCAAGCCATATACACAAGCTTAATTTCCATGGTATGGATATGGATTCGGCTGTTATGGAAAAGGAGCTTAACCGTCTTTTAAGCGGCGAAGGACTTGGAAAGGTTAAGGCTATAAGGTTTAACAACGGAAATGTTTTTGTCACATCAGGGGAAATCACCATGGAGGGGATTCACAAAAGCTTTGGAATAGACATGCTTCTCAAAACGTCAGGTTTTGATGTAAGCGAATCTATTGCTTTCGGCGACAGCCTAAACGACTATGAAATGATAAAAAATGCAGGAATAGGAATCGCTATGGGAAATGCATGCGACGCACTTAAGGATGCTGCCCATATAGTTACAAGCCATATAGATGAAAATGGGATATTTAACGCAGCCGTAAGGCTTGGTCTTATAAAACAGGAGGAAATATAATGGAAAGAACAATCAGAATTACAGGAAAAGGTAAATTATCAGTAAAACCGGACACAATCAGACTAATTATGACTATTGAGGGAGTACATGAGGAATATGACAAGGCAGTACAGACGTCTGCTGAAATGACGGAGGGGCTTAAGGATTTACTGGAGCAGCCAGGCGTTGACAGAGACCTGATTCGTACATTATACTATAATATGAACGCTGAATATGAAAGCTATCAGGCAAAGGATAAAAGCTGGAAACGCAGGCTTACGGGATATAAATTTATCCATCGTTTGAAGCTTGAATTTCCTTTTGATAACGAATTGCTTGGCAAAATACTTTTTGCATTAGGTCATTCAAACCTACGGCCTGAATTTGATATTGAGTATACTGTTGCAGATACTGAAAAGGCTAAGAATGAATTGCTTAACAAGGCTGTTGCAGATTCTAAGGAGAAAGCTCTTATATTATCCCAGGCTGCTGACATATCCCTTGGAGATATAATAACAATAGATTATTCCCGTACTGAGATTGATTTTGTCTCAAAACCTGTAAATAGAATGATGCTGGAAGCGTGCTGTATGGAAAATGACGGAAGCGCTGAAACTTCCGGCTATAATATTGACATTGCTCCCGACGACATAAATGTGACGGATAACGTTACTATAGTCTGGGGTATTTTATAATGCAGATATGGGCAGAAACCGAAAAATCGGCTCTGCCCATCCGCAGCTATTCACAATTCTTATATCAGTTTTTAATATTCACACAAAAATGGAAACAGTCTCAAGTCCGCCGCATTACATGTTAAACAATATTTTTCTTTCTTAAATAATTCAGAAAGCCTTCACAGCCTGCAAGTATATCCTGATATGTGGCTTCAAATCTTCCCGTATACCAGGGGTCGTCTACATCCCTTGACAGACCTGCAAATTCTAAAAGCTTATATATTTTATTTTCTTTGTCCTCCCCAAGCATGCGCTTTAAATTTCTAATATTGGCGCTGTCCATTCCTATGATATAGTCATATTTTTCATAGTCTGAAGGCTTTACCTGAACTGCATATTTTCCCTGAAAGGATATTCCCAGACGGTTAAGTATTTCTCTTGTGCCCGGGTGGGGCGGATTCCCCAGTTCCTCTGTACTGGTGGCTGCTGAGGCTATATAAAAGCTGTCTGTCATGCCGGCTTTTTTTACTATGTCTTTGAAGACAAATTCTGCCATTGGGCTGCGGCAGATGTTGCCATGGCAGACGAATAGTATTTTTATCATGTCTTGAAATCCCTTGAAAATGCTGTGTTTCCGTTGTTTCTACGCATTTTTCTGTCCTTTCTGTTTTCTTGATTTTCCTCATATTTTATCATAAATTATCATAGTTTTGTACAAATTTGAAGTAAAAAGTGAGGTAAATTTAAAATTTGTACCTCAAAGCTGATGCCCGTAAAATAAACAAATATAACTACATAACTGATTTCCTCTTTAGTTTTACCTCAAAAATTTCTGCCATTTGAAATGCCGGGCGGACAACACCTCGAATGGAATGTATGGAACTGTACCCCCTGCCGTCTTTCTGCAACTTAATCAACCACGCTTTAGCGTCCGACAGTTTTACCTTATCAATACGCTTAGTTTCAAATTTTTCCTTAACAAAAACATATTTTTCTACTTTATTCATTATTTTTTTTCATTTATATTTTTTCATACCAAGAATATATTCTTAACAAAAAAGAAGCCCAACAGTTATTACACTGCTAAACTTCTTTTCTTGTCGTGTATTGTCAGTTAATTAACTAACTTCTATTCTACTCACTTAATTTCATACAACTATATTTCCAAATAACTCCCTCATCTGCTCATCAGCAGCTCCCATTTCCTTCACATCCACGCTTATCCTCTCCGCAGTGATGTCCTTCTTCATGATGATGTCCTTCCCCATGATGCTCACAACGGACATCTGGATTATATGAAAGATTTCCTGCAAGCAATGCCTCAACCACTTCGTCTGCACTGCCTGACACACCGCCGTAAAGACGAATTTCTCTTTCTGCCAGTGCCGTCTGTGCGCCTGCTCCAATCCCTCCACAGATTAACACATCTACTTCCAACTCAGATAACAGCCCCGCCAAGGCTCCATGCCCGCTTCCCTCTGTATCCACAACCTGTGTGCCTGTAACCCTGTCATCCTGAATCTCATAAACCTTAAACTGGCTTGTATGCCCAAAATGCTGAAATACATTTCCGTTTTCATAAGTAACCGCAACCTTCATCATACTATCTTCCTTTCTTTTACCTGCAGCTTTGGCCGCACATTTTGCCCTGCTGCATTTTTTGCCGCAGCATCTCCACGCAGAGCCGTCACAAAGCGCATAATTTCCACCGGAAATATACAATGTTTTTCCATTTACAATACAGTCCGCAAGCTTTATCCGGGCCCTTTCATACATTTCCGTAACTGTAGTGCGGGAAATTCCCATCTGCTCCGCGCACTGCTCATGTGTCTTTTTTTCGTAGTCAATCAGACGAACCGCCTCAAATTCATCCACCGTCATAATAATCTGCTCCATACTGCTTTTTCCCAAGGGAGCAAAGCTGTCATATCGGGGCTCAAAGCAAATTCTTCTGCACCTTACCGGTCTTGCCATGTATCTACCTCCATTTCCGACATATGACGATAATATAATACCTTAAAAGCACAAAAAAGTCAAGGTACTATTAAATCTACACTATTAAACCTACATTATTAAACCTACATTATTAAGCCTATTAATAATAACTAAAAAAACAATTCACATAACTGCCTTTTATTCACGCCAAAAACAAAATCTGCCCAATCCTCCACATCAAACACCATAGTCTTTACATACATCCACCCAATCCGTAAACTCCGAATACCTCTCCAGCTCCGGAATTGTAAGCTCTATTGCACTGTTTGAACTGCCGCAGGCAGGAAAAACCGTATCAAAGCGTTTTAAGGATACATCCAAATATACCTTCACGCCTTCATTTACGGCAAAAGGACAAACTCCCCCGACTCCATGCCCTACAAATGCTTCCACTTCATCAGCCGAAAGCATTTTTGCTTTTTTTCCAAACCTTGCCTTATATTTTGTATTATCAATTTTTTTATCCCCCGGAGCAATAATAAGTATAGCCTGCCCTTCCACCATAAAAGAAAGTGTCTTGGCTATTCTCTCAGGCTCACAGTTCAAAGCTGCCGCCGCCAGCTCTACAGTTGCGCTGGAAACACCAAACTCCCGTATTCTTTCATCCATTCCATATTTTTTAAAATATGCTTTTACTCTTTCTATTGACATTTTTTCTCCTTATCCCATATGTAAAAAAATTATCCCCATAAAGGCTGAAAACATTTTTTAATTATATTATTTTATGTAAAAAAGTCAAAAAAACAGGCCTAACCAAGCTTATTACTTTCATGGATAACTTTCCAATAATATAAAATAAACAGCAGGAATTAACAATCCTTGCTGTTTATATCGCATCTTCCATAATGCCTGCTTTCTGAAACCTGCTCCTGCTGATTTTCATCAATCTCAACCTTTATTCTGCTGACTCCTGCTTCGGTTTTCTCATCAAGCATTTTTATTATTGCATCTATATCCTGCTCATCTGCCATATTATATCCCTCCTGACCTTAAGCCCCATAAAGATTTGCTGTGAATACATTTATATTTACATTTATGTTTATACTTATGAATATATATTTTTTATGCGTCCATAGCCTATATGTTTAAAGGCTTTTATAATCGGGGTGACGCGATTCGAACGCGCGACCTCTTAGTCCCGAACCAAGCGCTCTACCAAGCTGAGCCACACCCCGAGTAAAGACTACCTTATATATTTTAAACATTTTTTTAATTTAGTCAATACCCTTACTAAAATTTTTTAATCATAATTTTTAATAAGTTTATGCATCAAAAAAATCTTATAAATTCAAAATCCATTTCACATTTTATATTTTTTGTCATAAACATAAGGCTGTCCACAAATGAAATTTTACATCTGCAAATCCCCCTCCATACCGTCAAAATTAATAATTTTCTCAATTCCGTTTTTAAGCGCAATTCTTATGTCTCCATATCCTCCCATTCCCTCTTTATCCTCATACACTATTTCCTTTACAGGGAAAATTTCATCATCAGTAAAAGCCTCCATGCTTTCCTTTGTTATAACCTGAGATACCATTACATATGGCGAATACTTATATTCCTGCGCCCTTTCGGTTTTTCCGTATATAACAATAGAATTTAAGCTGTCAGGATTTGTTCCTTTGCTTGTAACCACATCAATATCATTCCAGCCGTCATATATGGTCATAGCCATTTGCTTTTCTTTTCCTGTATGGTCCCTGCCCTTAAGTATAACAGCTTTCCCATTATCCCTATTAAGCCTTATTACTTCAGTTCCGTTGTCAGGAAAGCCATAGGAGCCTAAGGTTAATTCCACTGTTCTTCCGAAAAGCCGCAGCTTATCAACCCTTACTATACCCATCGGCACCGGAAAATCCGCCAGATTTAGCGCCTGTATCCATGTGCTTTCACGATTTAAATCATAGTCAAAAAACTGACGTCTGTATAATACTCCATTCTTGCTTTTATTCCACAATGTTACGTTTGTTTTCTCTATATTTCCTGTAGATAAATCCTTAAGAACATACTGCTGAGCTTCAACATAAATATCTTTTTTATCATCCAGTTTACTGCTCTCAGGCTTATCCTTTAACTGCCTCCATAGTTGTTTTTCATTGCCGCAGTGATTTGGCGTAGACTCCCACGGATATTTTGTATTATAGCACAGCTTTCCATAGTTCCATATTCCATGATTATCCCCCTTAGCCTTCACAATCTTTCCGCTTCTAAGGATTGTCTCCCCATTATCATTGTGATTTGTAAAGCAAAGCGCAGGTCCGTTTAGAACGGTTTCCTTTACCTCTCCCGGCTTTAGCTTATCCCATGTTCCGTTATTCTCCTTTTCAGTCCAAAACGGATGATTTTCCGGCAGATTAAGACACAGAAATGCTTTGCCCATCCAATACACTGATTCTGCACAGGAATACCCCTGTACCAACGGGGTAAACTGACCATAAAAGCCCATGGTTGGCACGGCGTTCCATAAAAAATCATCTCTTGTAAAAAACTGCAGCAATGAGCCTGATGCGATACGCCTTGCAAGCCCCGGATTGACAGACGGGCTTTTAAGCATCAAATTACCGTCAAAAGGACTTGTGGCTGCATTCCTGTACACATTGCTCCTTCCCCACATATTTGTAAAGCCGTCCCTGTCAAAAAAGTCAGGGTATGTCTCCATAAGTCTGTTTGAATTTTCCTCATATCTCCCTGCAAGATACGGCTCGTTTTCATAGCCGTACCATACGTTCCATATAGGCGCATACACATTAAATGCCCAGCATGAATAATAATCAAAGGAATGTCCGTCTCTGTACCAGCCGTCTCCTGCGTAATACGCAAGTATTGCCTGCCCATGCTCTCTCATTAAGGCTTTATCAATTTCGTAGCCCTCCTTATGAAGAAACGCTAAATCAAGCATATTAAAAAGCCTCCAGTTTTGAGGCACCGTGCTTCTGTTTCCATAGCTGAACAAAAAGTCTGCTATTGTATCCTTTTCTTCCTTATTGTATGTATCCCATATTTCTTCCCTGCAGCTGTCAAGACAAATAACAAGGGCGCAGGTCTCTACTGTCTGCTGATATGCGCGGAACATATCCTTGCTTCCCGTAAGCCTTTGAAGGTCATCATAATGACCCACGCAGCTTAATGTATCAGAAGATTTATCCATAGCTGTACATGCCTTTAATATCTGATTTTTATAATAGTCCTTTAGCTTGTAGCCACCTATGGTTATTTCGGGATTAATGTGTATAAGAGGCGCGGCTATAAGCATAGTTCTTGCAAGCCCCTCAAATCTCTGGGCCATCTGCTCTATAATAAGCTGATTTCCCCCAGAGCTTTTATGAGGATATGTAACGTCATGCTCCTTTCTTGGAACTATAACGGGAGCGTTAAAATCCTTTATATTTTCAAAAACACCCTTTAACAAATACCTGCCTGCGTCTATCCAATGCTCTCTTGTAAGCCCTGTGTAAGGGCTTAAGCTGTAATCTAAATTTTTTGGTTCAAATTTCATAATAGCCTCCGTTTCATTTTTTTGCTGCGACAGCCCCTTATATACTTATTTGGAAAAACCTACCATATAAATAATTCCTGCTCCGTCAGCTTCCATATTGCCTCTATAAAATAATAGTCTCCATATATAATGGCAAACTCATGCTCCTTATCGTTATACGCCGCAGTACATTTTTCCAGTAAATTATCAACGTTTTCATCCCAGCAGCATCTATGCTCCCCAAGAGCCTGCAAAAGCTTGACGGCTGCATTGTAATATTTCTCCTTATCCGTTCCCTCCACCAGCCTTGAAAGCTCAATAAGTCCACAGGCTGATATGGCGGCGGCGGTGGAATCCTCCCACGGACAATCCTCTGGCTGACAGAAATCCACAGGAATAAAGCAGCTTTCGGGAATATGGAACACAAAATAATCCGATACCCTCCTTGCAGTCTCTAAGTATCTTTCCTCCCCCGTATTAATATAGCTTAATGTAAAGCCATAAACAGCCCACGCCTGCCCTCTTGTCCATGTGGAGCCTTCCTTCATGCCCTGGCCTCCATGACTTTTTACATATTCTCCCGTTAAGGTATTAAATTCTACTATATGATTTACAGAGCCGTCCTCCCTTACAAAATACCTTTCTGCGGTGTCTGCGTGGGCCATGGCAATCTGCTTAAATCTAGGGTCATTTGTCTCCCTTGACGCCCAGTACAATAAAGGCAAATTCATCATACAATCTATAATTGCCCAGCCTGCCGTAGAAGCATCCCCATTATCATTCCATGCCCTTATAAAACGGCCTGCAAGGTTAAAACGGCCCGCAAGATTATTTGCAGCCAGAAGACCTCTGTTTTTAGATTCCTCATTTTTATTTAACCTGTAATTTGCCACTGCTGTCGGCAGCCACTTAAAGCCGTTATCATGGTCCAGACCCCATGCCGTCATAAGATTCTTGTCAAGCTTTTCCTCATTTATAATTGCATTTTCTCTGTACAGCTCATTTTTTGTGGCATTGTATAACTGCCACATAATTCCGCCCCAAAATCCATTTGTCCACCAGCATGGATTTTTCTGTGTCCAGTCATCAAAACGGCCGTCTATTGTAGTGTAGGGAAACTTATCCCTTGTTCTTGACGCCACCTTTTCCATCTTATTTTTGATTTTGTCGGACACCTGATATGCCCATGTTAATTCGCTCATTTTTCTCCTCATTTCTGCGTGGCTTTATGGACATAAAATGCATCTTGCATAAAATGCATTTTGTTCATTGCGCATTTAGCGCATTTGACACTTACAAGCCTGCGGCGCCACACAGACGCAGGCTTGCGGATGAAAGCTTTAATTTGCAAGCTTATCCTGCTGTTTTCTTTTTTATTTTTTTACGCTGTACATTCTTTCCCTGTACAGTCTTGGCGACATTCCTGTCTGCTTTTTAAACTGTCTTGAAAAGTGCATCTCACTTCTGTAGCCGCACATATCCGATATATTTCCTATAGGTATGGAGGTCTGAAGCAGATAATACTTTGCCTTTTCTACTCTTGCATTTATCACATCCTTTATACAGCTAACATTAAATACACTCTTGTACACATGATGAAAATATGATGCGCTTAAGCTTATTTCACTGCACATATATTCAACTGTCCAATTTAATGAAGGCTCATTATATATCCTCGACCTTAACTCCCTAAGCTTAAGGTTTATATAATCGTACTTTATCGTATCCTTAGTTTTAGCTATCTGCTGCGCTATAGAATATAAAAGTATATACATATAATGATTCACCACATTTTCATTATATATCCTGTCTGAATACCGTTCCTTAATCGCCATGCTGATAATCCCTGACACGGCTGCTATATCATATAAAAGCACAGGCTTATTGTATATTATTTCAATGCTGTTTAGCATCTCCTCATCATCAGTACAGCCAAAATGTATCCAGTCATTAACATATTCTCCTGTCTCATTATAATAGCTGTATGGTACATTCTGCTTAAACAAAACAAATGCTCCCGGTGGCATATTATAAATTTCACCGTTAATATTAAATACTGCCTCAGATTTTGTCACTATAAGCAGATAATCTCTGCTTCCCTGTGCCTTTCCTATGACAAAGTTCTTAGGATGATGGGTATTGCAGCCTCCTATATCTATCTTTATCATATTTTAAGGCTCCTTTCCATTTTATTCATTGTAGCAGACACATATGGTTTATTCAATGATTTATGCTGTTAATACTTATCATATTCTGCTTTTTTAATCTGAAATTATAGACATTAAAATGCGATTGTGCTACCATTCCAATATAGGTTAAATCAACCTAAAATATAGAAATAAATAATTAAACAAATATGCAGCAATCTTGTTTGCTGTAGACTTGTTTATTATAAACTCGTTTGTTATAAATTTATTTATTATAAATTTATTTATATGTGCTGGAGGTATCTTTATGAATTTACAAACCGGAAATAACATTACTATTGCCATTACAGACGGCAATAACAGAATTTTATCTGAAAAATCAGGAACCGGTGAGGTCAACTTAGTTTATGACGGAATATATAAAGAGGGAGATAAAATTATTGTTAAGGTCCCTGAAAAAAATACCTTTTATAATATTAAATTAGATGATGCCGTTGATAAATGCCTTTTATTTGTTACAGACGATATTATATATACTATTCCTTTTGGAGAAAAGAGAATTAATATTTCCCCAAAGGCTTATGCCGGAAACAGGCATGTATTAAATGTAAGAAAGGCTTATGACTTCGAGCCCCGCCAATACAGAAACCTTGCCCTTAACACCTTCGACTTCCATGGCAATACCGCATGCTATCCCCATGCATCGGCTAATGTGGAAACCAGAGGAGAATCTGTATTTGCGGCGCTAAATGCCATTGACGGCTGTACCGTATCCCACTCCCACGGAGAATGGCCATTCCAGTCATGGGGAATAAATCAAAACCCTGACGCCGTCTTTAAGCTTGAATTTGGCAGAAGCATTACAACAGATAAAATAATATTGTATACACGAGCCGACTATCCTCACGATAACTGGTGGAAAAATATTACGATAAACTTTTCTGACGGCAGCAGCATAAATTCTGACCTGATAAAAACGGGAGACGCACAGATAATAGCCTTTGAAAAGCGTAAAATCCGGTGGCTTACACTTTCAAGACTTATTAAATCTGACGAACAGTCGCCTTTTCCGGCGCTTACACAAATTGAAGTATATGGCGCAGAATAAATTTCCTATACAGATTAACAGCAGATGAGGCTTATATTATTATAAGCCCCATCCGTTTCAGCTATTTATCTTCTCTATAAATTCATCTATGGTTTCAGCCCTTGCTGAAAGCTTAACCCATTTGTTTAAAATATTTATATCCTTCTGTTCTGATATTTTCTGCTTTAAAAAATCCGGTATACTGCCTATTTCCTCCAAAAGCTCAATGATTGACTCTGCTTTACCCTCGGCTATGCCTTCAATCCGGCTTTCCCTCTTTTCAAGCTCCATTACCTCCCACATCCGCATATACTTCACTCCAATCACTGAATTATTTTTAATTTCCTCCACACCATGATGAAGTCTTTCCAGCCGTGAGTCAGTTACGTTCTCATAGCTGCTTTGCTTTATGTATAAAAGCAGTCTTTTTAATTCATCGCTTCCCCCGGCTTCACCGTCAGTGTAGAGAAATATTTTTCTTATACCGTCATTATAATCTATCTCCGGAATTTCTTCCACTATATTTTTTACATGATATATCATCCTGTTTCCTCCAAAGGGGTCAAAGGGAAGTATCCATATGGTAATCAGCTCCGGCAGCTTATCATAATCAATGCCGCTTCCAAGAAGCTTTATGTCGGTAACTGCCTGATAATAACGGCTCCGTTTGGGAAGATAAAATGATTTTCTTGTGTTTGGCTCAATATCATATACCCTTATTATTTCCGATGCTTCCTTTTCACCAGCTTTTTCTGTTATTGAAACATCCATACATATTCCATGTCTGTCAGTATCTATTCCGTTAATGGTTTTCTGGGGCTCAATAATAAGCCGCTTGGGGGTTATTCCTAAGGCCCGCTCTAATATAAGTCCTATAACAAGCTCAGCCGTTTCCCTGTTGAGCATTGCCTCTGTAAACAGGAAGTCATCAATGAGGCTTAACTCCCGTATTGGTTTTCTGTTCTGGGTTTTATACATGTAATCTCCTTTTTAGTTTTAAAATTTTTTGGTAATTAAATCTTTTTTGAAATAAATAAGAAATAATAAAAGAACAGACATTAAGAAACAAAAGACTTATTTCCTGATTGATGTTTAAAAATATAATATCATTGATTCGGTGTTTATGCAATATGATTTGAATTTTAATTTGATTGTTTTAATTTGATGGAATTTTATGATTGAATTTTACAATTTTATTTTTTTTAAATACTTAAAAGGGGTTGCTGCAAATCCGGAGAGTATGCAAAATATAGTAATGCTTATTTCCTTAAATCTACCATAGCTTGTATAAAATCCTTGTTCTGCAGCAGCCCCTTAAGCTTATCTCTCCTTTTTCTTACATTTCTTTTTTATCACGTATCCCTATCCGTAATTTTACTTTTTTAAATTCAGGAGCCAAATCTCTTTCCTCCGTCATTTCAAGATATGGATATCCGCTTGCTGCCCAATGTACCCTGCGTATTCCCATACGGCGTCCCATAGCTTTTCCGTTTATGTCATGTGGAACGGCATGATAAACAAGAAGGTCATCTCCGCTTTCCGGCTCCTTAATAAAGCAGTTATGTCCCGGTCCGTATTCTCCCTTGACGCTTTCCTTTGTTAAAACCGGATAAGGAAGCCAGTCCCAGCTCTCAGGAAGCAGCAGGTTGTCTGTCTCCTTTGCATGAAGAAGGCCAAGACAATAAAGGTCTGCCAGTCCGGTGCTTGAGCCGGAGATTGTTACAAACAAATCCGTTCCATGCTTTAACAGATACGGGCCCTCGTCTACCAGCGTTTCATAGCGGTCCCAGCCATACATTGGACGAAGAATACACACCGGCTTACTTGTCAGCTGCCATGGCCTGTCCGGGTCAATAGTTGCAATATATATATCCGCAGTATCTGCAACTACATATTTTTCTGAACGCACTTTAAATTTACGGTCTGACCACATAACATAATGAATTTCATTTATACAAAAATAAGTCATATCCAAGGAGATTCCCTCCGGCTGAAGCTCTGTACCGTCAGGTCTTAACACTAAGCGCGGCTCCTCCCAGTCCGAAGGATTTTCCGGATTTCCATTACAGCGAAGAACATGGCTGCGGACAGTATACCATTCCCTTTCCCCAACAGTTGTAAATACATATGGTATTCCCCGAATAATATGCATTTCCTGCGCCCACATATTCGCATGTATTTTATCATCCTCAGGCATCGTATACACATTTACCGGCTCTGCCAGTGCAAGCCCCTCCAATGTATTACTGATACGGAAGGTAACGCTTCTCTGTCCTGATGCTGAAAGGAAATACTTTCCATTATACCGGCATATGCAAGGGTCTGACATATCTGCCTTTAAAAACGGAAAAGGATAATGCTTTTGATAAACTTCTCCCACTATTTCATATTCACCGGGTTTTGTAAAATCAATGCTGTCAAATGCATTTTTATCCCAGCATACCGGCTTTTCGTGAACAGAGCCGTCACTGTACAGGCACGCTGCCTTTGGCAGCTTTTCAAATTCCGGCTTATTACCTGCCGCAATGTCAAGCCTAAGCTCCTTTACTCCGATATTTTTTATTTCTCCAAGATACCTTTCTATCTTTCGCGCCTCTTCCTCCCTTATCTCAATCATATTTCCAAAGACAGCGTCCTCTATGCCAGCTATATCTGCCGCTCTTAATAAGGCTTCATCACATATGCTTACATCCTCAGCCACAGAAAAATCCTTTGTATAGCACCTGTATGTATCATTACCCATCTCCCATTCAATGTAATAGGCTGTCCTCTTTTCATCCCATATGCAGCGTGGATATCTGATTTCATCCTCTGAGAGCTTTAAAAAGCCTGCTTCACGAAAGCGTATTAAATCCTCTGATTGAAACAGCATCATACAGCCTGTGGTTTTTGGGTCAGGCGCATTTTCATTTCTTCTGACTGCGCAGATTCCAAAGCTTCCGTCCTCATATCTGAAAGCCCACGGGTCCCACAGTGTTTTTGTAACTCCTCCCACTGCCGCCTCTGAAAAATCCGCCTTTGGAAATAAAATTCCCGTATTATTTCTCATTGGAATAAAGGTTTTTCCATCATAGCTTACCGCAATATGTACCGCATCATATACATCGCAGTTTTTTGCAGCAAGTCCCTTATAATTTTCACTGTTTCCGCTGTTGTAATATTCTTCCCCTTTTCTTGTGTATACTACCGCATATGCCATATAATATCCTCCTGAAAAATTTATTTTATATTCAAAGCCACATAACGATAATGAGGCATATCCACACCTCTGTAATGCTTTGTGTGGCTGTCTGCCACAACCATGCCGTTTCTAACAGCCACATTCTGTGACGCTGTATTGGTATCTCTGATAATTGAACAGACCTCTCCGGCGTTAAGTTCTTCAAAGGCATACTTCTTACAGGCTCTTGCCGCTTCCGTTGCATATCCCTTGTGCCAGTACTGCCGCCCAAAGATATAGCCTATTTCCAGCACCTCTCCATCCTTCCACGGCTGCATTGTAAGTCCACACTGCCCAATCATTTCATCTGTTTCTTTTAAAACTACCGCCCATAAGCCAAAGCCCCATTTATCATAGCGAAGAATTTGTCTGTCCAGCCACTCCTGTACCTCTGCATCGCTAAAAGCGCCTTCATAGGCATACATTGTTTCTTCATCCTGCATTATTCTGCATAAGGCCTTGAAATCAGACTGACTCATCCTACGCAGAAATAATCTTTCTGTTTCAAGTATCAAGCTTCTTCACCTCCTCAAATTTATTCTTCTTAATCCTTTTCCTTTACGGGAATCCAAATCTCGCTTACATAATCACTGGAAGTATTATCCCCCGGTAAATAATTTTCAATATCATAATCAGGTATAAGTTCATAATCTGCTCCCGGAAGCCACTCACCGTAAATATCTCCCCATGTTTTGCGTATTGATTCCGGCGTAGGACCTACACATTTAAAAATAGCCCACGTATAAGCCGGAATATTGATAATTGAAAAGCCCTCTGGTATTTCCTTTACATCATCGGCATCACAGCCTATTCCATACATAAATTCCTTATCGTCATCCTTTTCCTGTGCGCATACGCCTAAATATCCCGGCGCTCTTTTATATATTTCCTTTTGATAGTACTCCTTCCAAAATTCAGGAATCCCTTTTTCGCTGCTTTCGTCCGTAAACATTTTAGCGTATACAAGCAGCCTGAAGCCTTCTTTCTTTTCAATGCGATAATCCATTATAGTACCTCCTTCTACTGATATCTTAACAACAAGCTTATTAAAGGATTTAAGCTCATTTCCGCATTTAGCCTGACTTGGAGTTATTCCATGAAATCTGGTAAACGCCTTTGTAAAGCTTTCCGGTGAATCATAACCATACTTAAAGGCAACATCAATAACCTTTGTATTTTTCCTTGTTAATTCTTCTCCGGCTAAGGACAATCTTCTCCTTCTGATATATTCCCCTACGGTCATTCCTGTCAGAAGATTAAATGTCCTTTGGAAATGAAACAATGAAATGTGTACATATCCGGCAACGTCCCCGCAATGAATATCCTCCGTCAGATGATTCTCCATGTATTCTATTGCCTTGTTGATTGATTGTATCCATTCCATATGATGCCTCCTTATGCTGCATATTTTATCAGACTATCAGTAAAAATCCTGTCTTTTTGTGCTTTTATATGTCCGGCTGCTTTTTGCGCATAGACAAGCTGCAAAGGCTTGCATGTTTCGATTATACCTTATTTTTGTGCTGCCTTCTGCACACTAATTAGTTTGCGGAGCAAACTTACATGGCTCGGCTGTGCCGAGACTATTATACCTTATTTTTATGCTGCCTTCTGCGTCAACATTATACCACACCTGCCGGAAAATTTCATTAATAAAGTCTCCTCTAAAACTGATATTCTTTTAAGTTTATTAATTCTTTACATTGAAAATTTGTCATAGCTATAGTGAAATATATAGTAATAGGTAAAAAGGCAATGAATTTTATGTCAAAAGCACTAAGAAAGGATTGATAATATGAATAAAATTTTGAAAAGAATAATTTCTACAGCCATGGCGTTTGCTGTTACTCTTTCCGCAACCTTTTTGTTTGACGCACCTGAAAATAATATTCAGGCAGAGACAACGTCAAATGACCAGTCCGGCATACCCGTCAACGCAGACAACTTCCCGGACGAAAACTTCCGGGCATATATCAGTAAAAATATAGACACAGACGGCGACGGCGTGCTAAGCGACTTAGAAATAAGGTCAGTTTGGAGAATATGGTTAGAAGAAACCCGTGAAGGAATAAGCGTAGGTCTGGGAATTACGGATTTAACAGGAATCGTTTTTTTTACCGAGCTGACTGACCTTATCTGCGATAATAACAAAAATATACGTCTTCCTGACCTTTCCAAAAATACAAAGCTTGAACATTTATCTATGCAAAGCTGTAATTTGACTGAGATTGACGTTTCATCAATTACCGGGCTTAAATATATTTACTTAGCCCACAATTCCCTGAAAGCCTTAGACCTTTCTAAAAACACAAAACTGGAATCCTTTCATTGTTACGGTAATCAGATTATTTCTGTTAAGCTTGCTCCAAACGTAAACATAGAACGTATAGACGAATCATGCGAAAACAATAAGTATACAGTTTCCGGCTGCATTCTGGACATCGCAGAGCTTGAAAGCTACGGATTTGATTTGAGCCGGGCAAGTAATTGGACAAACTGCAAACAGATAGACGATACTCATTTCCTTTATATAGGAGGCGGCTATGTTCAATATGACTATGACTTAGGAAACGGCTCTTCTATAAAATTATCCCTTGACTTACGGCACAATACTACTATGGTAAAAAGTACTGCAACCTGCACCCAGGATGGAAAAAGCGCATATTATCATTGTGAAAAATGCGGCTATAACTTTAAAAAAAGTTATCCCCAGACAGAAGCCGATATCATAGAAAATATTGATACGGATATATTTGAGCCTGCCTATGGACATGACTATGGCTCTTGGGAAACCACATCAAATCCTACTTTGAAAGCAAAGGGCGAAGCAAAATCTTATTGCAGTAATGATAATGAACATACACTGACAAAGGAATTGCCTGCTTTATCCGATACGGGATTTTGGAAATTATATTTAGACTATGTCAAAGAAATGTATGAGGAGCAGGGCTATGAACTGTCCGAAGACGAATATAATGAGATGTGCGAATATTATCAAAAAGCTCCCACAATGGATGATGACGGATTGTATGTTTACGTTCATATAGACGAAAGTACTGACGAAAGCTTCTATGTTGAATTAACTATCCCGTCCCTTAGAAATATGGACGCCTATACCAGAACTGAAAGTATTAAACCTACTGAAAATTCAGGCGGCGAATTTGTTTATACCAGCGATGATTACGGCACATTTACCATGTCTGTTCCTGCTTTAAATGACCCGACATGGGAGAAAGACATTGAAAAAAGCACAGAGCCTACCGAATATGAAGAGGGTAAGGACGTATATCACAGCGATATATACGGCGACTTAACGATTGTAATTCCGAAGCTTTTGCACATTCACAATCTCACCCATATTGAAAAAATTCCTGAAACAGAGACTTCCGCAGGAACTAAAGAGCATTGGCACTGTCAGGGCTGCGGTAAAAATTATGCTGACGAAAACGGCGCTGTGGAGCTTGACGATATTACAATACCTGCTTCCGGCCACACCCATAAGCTTGTGCACATTTCCCAGATTCCGGCTACGGAAACAACCGAAGGCGTAAAGGAGCATTATCACTGTGAGGACTGCGGCAGGGATTTCCTTGACGAGAACGGCGAAACCGAAGCAACGGCAGACTCTTTAAAAATAGGTATAATCAAAAATGAGGTTTTATCCGGCGATAACGCTCCGGCAACAAAGCTTGTCACACCAAAGGATGAGCTTATTGCCTCAGTCCTGTCACCGGAAGAACAGGCGGCTGTCAATGAGGGCAAAGACATTAATATAATCCTCAAGGTAGAGGATGCCACCCTTAAGGCTCCTTCTTTAGATAAGACGGCAGCCGAAGGTAAGCTTAGGGAGCTGAAAAATTATAAGCTGGGACAATATCTTGACGTTGAACTGCTGAAAAAAATCGGCGGAAGTGAGAGCGAAAAGATAACAAAAACTAACTCTCCTATTAAGGTCATGTTCAATATTCCTGACTCTCTATTGGGAAAGAGTGAATATTCCGTTATACGGATTCACAACGGAGAAGCTACTGTGCTCTCTGATTTGGACAGTGACCCAAACACCATAACCATCATAACCGACAGGTTTTCAACCTATGCGCTTGCATATCAGGACAAGTCCTCCGGCTTGGATTCCGACGAAGAAAGCTCTGATGCTGACAATTCTAAAACAAACTCAGACGAAAACGGTACATCTGACGCAGGCAATTCCGAAACAACTTCAGGCGAAAACAGTACGTCTGATGATTCCAGCAATGAAAGCTCTGACACAATTAATAACGGTACAGGTGAAAACGGTACTCCTGATAACAGCGGCAGTTCGTCTGCCGACAGTAATACATCTGCCGGCGGCAATCCAGCAACCGGCAGCAATGTTTCCCTTATCCCTCTTTTTGCCTTATTGTCCGGAATAATAGTTATAATCAGTCAAAAAAAGAATAAGACATGTCACTTTTAATATAAGCTATAAATCATAAAAGGGGGCTGCTCACAGCCCCTTAAAAATTCATTCTGACAGTTTTATGCCCTGACTGACAGTCTTCTCTCTAGGACCTCTGCCTCCTCAAGAACCTTTATCATTCGATAAACCGTAGCCATACCAATATTTGGATTTTTCTTAATTGCATTATAATAAATTTCCTTACTTGAATAACATTCATTTTCCAATATAGTATCAATAAGCGCCCTTCTCTGATTAGTTATTCTTAAGCCCATACCCTTAAGCCTGTCAATTATTTCACTCTTAGCCATTTATTCGCACCCTGCCTTTCGCATTTTAATAAAAATCTCCTCCAAACAAAACCTTAAATTCTGCTCTGTCGAATTTGGAGGCGTCGTCCTTAGACGACACCTTTTTATTTATTTGACGTATAACTGTCACAGCCTCCGCTGCTTTTATGGGGACAGCCTCCACAGCCACAGGAACAGCCTCCGCAGGTTCTTCCTTTCTTTTTATTTCTTATCATGCTTCTAATAACAAGCGCCATTACAACAGCCAGTATTATAAGCACCAGTATTGTTCCTATATTGTCTGAAAAGAACTCTGCCATTATAATCAAACCCTTTCTTAATTTAACTATATTTATTGACTATGCCTGTATAGAAGCCTTTGAAGATACCCTTACTTCTCTTTTAGCAGGTCTCACCATTAAGTATACTATGACCGCCACAAGGAGTAAAGCCACAATAACTCCTATTACGCTTACCTCTATGCTGCTTACAAATAATGAGCCAAGCTGATATACTACTAAGCCGGCAACATAACCAAGCAATGTCTGATAACCGATAGCAAATGCAAACCACCTGCCGTTATTCATCTCTCTCTTAATGGCGCCCATGGCTGCAAAGCATGGAGCGCAAAGGAGATTGAAGATGAGGAAGGAATATGCCGCAAGCTGCGCCATACCCTCAAAGTCAAGTACTCCAAATACTCCTACTACCTCCTCCTTAGCCACAAGTCCCATAATGGTAGCTATTGTTGCCATGATTCCCTCGTCTCCACTGCCAAATCCAAGAGGCGCAAATATCCACTTAAGCCCATTTCCAATGTGTCCAAGAATACTGTCCGTAAGCTCCATATCGCCGCTAAAGATGAACTTTCCGTCTACAACTCCAAAGCATGAGCCTGCCCAGATAATTATTGAAGAAATAAGAATAACAGAGCCTGCCCTCTTTATAAACGACCAGCCGCGCTCCCACATGCTTCTAAGCACATTTCCTACCGTAGGAAGGTGATATGCAGGAAGCTCCATAACAAATGGGGCCGGCTCTCCTGCAAACATTTTTGTCTTCTTTAAAATTATACCTGAGATAACTACTGCCCCTATACCTATAAAATAAGCGCTTGGAGCTACCCACCATGCATTATTAAAGAGCGCCGACGCTATTAACGCTATAATAGGAAGCTTTGCGCCGCACGGTATAAAGGTTGTCGTCATAATAGTCATCTTTCTATCCCTGTCATTCTCTATTGTTCTTGACGCCATGATGCCCGGAACGCCGCAGCCTGTGCCGATTAACATAGGAATAAAGGATTTTCCCGACAGACCAAATCTTCTGAAAATTCTATCCATAATAAAGGCAACTCTTGCCATATATCCGCAGCCCTCAAGGAATGCAAGAAAAATAAATAACACAAGTATCTGGGGCACAAAGCCAAGGACTGCGCCGACGCCGGCTATAATACCTTCTACAATAAGTCCCTGAAGCCAGTCTGCACAGTTTACCGCCTCAAGCCCCCTTGACACAAGAACAGGTATGCTTGGTATCCATACGCCGTAATCTGATGGCTTTGGAGCCGTAAACTCTCCCTCCTCATCTAACGCGCCCCCAGCAAAGCCTTCCTCTAAATTAAAGCCTTTCTCCAAAAAGGCGTCTCCATATGTGCCGAAGGCCTCCTCAAATCCGCCAAAATCACCGTCAGCAACGGCCCCGGCTACATCCTCATAGCCTGCCACGTCTGCGTTCCTTGCATCTTCAATTATAGCCGATAATTTATCTGTAAATACATATTCCTCCGCCCACGCATCTGTCTCATCATCGTAATCGCCGTTTATTCCAAATAAATGGAAGCCGTCTCCGAAAAGTCCGTCGTTTGTCCAGTCTGTCGCCCATGTGCCAACCGTTGTCACAGACACATAATATACTATAAACATAACTGCCGCAAATATAGGAAGCGCAAGTATTCTGTTTGTTACTATCCTGTCAATCTTATCTGACAGGGTAAGCTTTTTGCCGACTGCTTTCTTATAGCACTTTCCTATGACAGAGCCTATATAATTATATCTTTCTCCTGTAATAATGCTCTCCGTATCGTCATCCATTTCCTTTTCAGCTCTCTTAACTATATCCTTCACATCAGGAAGCGTCTTTCCAAATTCATTTATCTTGTTATCCTGCTCAAAAAGCTTTATGGCAAAAAATCTTTTCTGCTCTTCTTCTATGAAGCTGTCTGTTATCCTTTCCTCTATTTCTGATAAATAGTCCTCCACATTTGCGTCAAATCTATGTATATGCATCTGTACATGCGCTGTCTGCGCTTCCCCCGCGCATACAAGCGCCGCTTCTATTGTTCCCGTTCCCTTAAGGGCGGAAATTGTAACCACCTTACAGCCAAGGGCTTTCTCTAGCTCCTTTGTGTTGACGCTGTCTCCGCTTTTCTCTACCAAATCCATCATATTGACGGCAACTACAACAGGAATTCCCAGCTCTAAAAGCTGTGTGGTAAGATAAAGATTTCTTTCTATATTTGTACCGTCAACTATATTAAGTATAGCGTCAGGTCTTTCATTTACAAGATACTTTCTTGAAACCACCTCCTCAAGGGTATAGGGTGAAAGGGAATAAATACCCGGAAGGTCCATAATTTCTACATCCTTATGTCCCTTTAGCTTTCCTTCCTTTTTTTCAACAGTAACTCCCGGCCAGTTTCCAACATACTGGTTAGAACCTGTCAAATCATTAAATAATGTAGTTTTACCGCAGTTAGGATTACCTGCCAACGCAATTTTTACTGACATTTTTTCATTTTCCTTTCTTGAATTTTTTCCCCAAATAACTTTTTTGATTAGCCAATGCTAACCTCTCTGCAAAAATAAGCTACTCCACATCAATCATAGCCGCGTCTGACTTTCTAAGGGACAGTTCATAGCCCCTTACTGTTACCTCTATAGGGTCTCCCAGAGGAGCTACCTTTCGGACAAAAATATCAACGCCTTTTGTTATGCCCATGTCCATAATCCTTCTTTTCACTGCGCCCCCGCCGTTAAGTCTGCTTACCTTAACGTTCTGGCCAACCTTAGCTTCTTTCAATGTCATGTTTATTTCTTCCTTTCTTATAAAATTTTATGGTTTATATATCAGGTTAGAATATGCTAACCCAGCGTTAAAAAAAATGGTTTTATTACTTTTATGTATTTATACTAAACCATAATTTTCATTGCCATTTCCCTGCTTATTGCTACTCTGGACTCCTTAATGCTTACTATAACATTTCCTCCCATTGAAGCAACCACGGTAACTATAGCTCCTGCTACAAATCCAAGGTTTTCTAAAAATCTTCTTGTCTCCTCCTTGCCCAGAACCTTTACTATAGTGTCCTCCCTGCCCAAATCTACCATTGCAAGAGGCATACGCAGCACCTTTCCTTTCCAATAATCTAAAAATCCTATCTGTTGAAACATAGTTAGTATAGACTAACCAAAGTCTTTTGTCAAGCAAAAAATTATTTGGACTTTTTCCTTTACTAATGCTATAATATTTTTAATTATGAAATATAACTGCTGCATAAAATTTCCCGAAAGATAAAATACGCATTGAGAGCGTGGAAATGAGGTTTATTTATGAATATTAAAATTCCTGTGGAGGATTTACAAATTAATACGGTCATTGCCAATGATGCTTACAACGAGGATTCCCAGCTTCTTATTACTGAAGGTACCGTTCTCACATCAAAGGTTTTAGACAGACTTAAGCTTTTTAATGTTAATTACGTATACATATCAAGCGACGGAGGCGACGCTGTGCCTTTTACGGAAACAAAGGAATTTATACAGTTTAAGGAGGATTTTATTAAGGTCACCGACTATCTCCACAATTTCCTAAGCGGTCTGGCCCACAAAAATATATCGGAAAAGGAGCTTAAAACTGCAATAGATATCTGCATAGAGCTTTACTCTTCCTATTCCTCATTATCCTCCACATACAGCATCTTTGATATGCTTCATCATATGCGGGATTTTTCTGATTCTACATTTGTCCATTCCATTAATGTAGGTATGATTGCCGCTATTATAGGAAGATGGGCCGGCAAGGCTGAAAAGGAGGAGCATCTGCTTGTATCCTGCGGTCTTTTCCACGATATCGGAAAGCTCCTTATCCCTTCCGAAATATTAAATAAACCGGGAAAGCTTACAGAAGCTGAATTTGAGATTATGAAAACCCACGCCGAAAAAGGCTATGAGCTCTTAAAGGACTTGGACATAGACGAGCGTATTAAAAAATCTGCCCTCATGCATCATGAGAGGGTAAACGGAAGCGGATATCCTCAGGGCCTTAAGGGAAAGGATATAGACGACTTTGCAAAGATTATCACCATTGCAGACGTATATGACGCCCTTACTGCCACCAGGGTTTACAGAGGCCCAATATGTCCCTTTGACGTTATTGAAGCCTTTGAAAAGGACGGCTTTAACCTTTATGATTCCAGATATATGCTTGTGTTTTTACAGAATATTATTAACTCCTATCTTCATTCACAGGTTCAGCTTTCAAACGGTGAAAGCGGTGAGATTATAATGGTTAATACAAATAATCTTTCAAAGCCTATTGTACATTCGGGAAGTGATTTTATAGATTTATCTAAAAACAGCGATATAAAAATTGAAAAGATTTTCTAAGACTGAAGCTTTAAATTTTTATAATAATTAAAAATATAGTGATATACTTTGAGAATAACATGTATATCACTATATTTTAAATTTAGATAGAAAATGCTGCCGCAATCTATACCGCTTTTCGTTTTTCCATATAATCAATAAACCAATTCAGCATATCAGGGTCATATTTTTCACCGGAATATTTTTTCATATATTTTACGGCTTCGCTGTGGGAAACAGGAGGTGCGTTTTTTCCCATGGTTAAAAGCATATATTTTTTCACTATACGTATAAGCCTTGACTCCATAGGTATTTGAACTCCCTTTAGTCCCTTCGGGTATCCCCCGCCGTTCCACCTCTCATGGGAATATAATATTATCTCGGCAACCTTGTAGGTGTTCTCAAACTGAAGCGCCATTTTGTAGCCTTTATTAACATGGTCTTTAAACTCCTTAAGCTCCTCCTCACCTATCTCCTGACCCAGAAGCATAAATGATTCGGGAAGCTGGATATAGCCTATATCCTGATATTTCATAGCGCTCCTTACCTTCCGGGCTCCCTCACTGTCAAATCCAAGATGTATGGAAAAATCATAAGCCGTCTGCACTGCCGCCTCCACTATTTCCCTTGAAAGATATTGCCTTTCGCACAGCTTATCTATTATATAATCAAGAAGATTTTCCTTCTCCTTTATATGCTTTTTATTTTCATACATTTCCTTGTCAGCCCTGTTAAAACATTCCTGAAGGCTTTCATTTTCCCTGTCCCACTCGGCGGCTCCAAGGGCAACCGATATAGGAAGGTTTAATGCCTTTACAACCTTACAGTTTCTTTCTACTCTTTTGCAATAGTCAAGGGCTGCCTCCAGAGAGGTATCAGGCATAAGCACCCTGTATTCGTCTCCTCCGCATCTTGCAACGTACCAGCTTGGCTTTGAAACCTCAGTAAGCTTTCGTGACACATACTTTAGAAGAGAGTCCCCCGCTTCATGACCAAATACATCATTCATCAGCTTAAGGTTATTTGCATCTCCGGATATTATACATACCCTGCCTGTGCTTTCTTCCTCAATTTTTTTCATTACCTCTTCAAATTTTGAACGGTTATACAGTCCTGTAAGCGCATCCCTCTCCGCCATCATCTTAAACTGCTGCTTATCCTTTTTCCAGTCAGATTCCTTTGTCTCAAAGGATTTTATCGTATCCTTCTGGAGCAGGTTAAGATAGCCTAAGCGTGAAAGCTGATTTGCGATTATTTTAAGAGACGATAAAATATTTTCAAACTTCTGTCTGCTTACGACGGGAATTTTATTTATTCCCTCAAGATATGCCTCCTCGTCAATATTTAAGGACTTGGCTATTCTTCTATATTCTTCCTCAGAAAGGTCATTTTCCTTAAGACGGATTTGCCCTACAAGTATAGTTGCAATATGGGTATCTCCTACCGTAAGCTTAATGCCTGCATCTATAAGACCTGCCGACCTGCATCTGCAAATACGCGTATCCCCGTCTGCATTTGCGGACAATATTAAATCCGATTCCTCACACTGCTTCCTTCCTATAGGCGATTTCTGTACAATTCCCCTGCAAAAATCACAGAAATGAATATCGCTTATAAGCCGGTCCCCCCTCGGGAGTTCTTATTCCCATACCTACTTCAAAGGATTTTGATAATGAGTCCATGAGCTTTTCCATCTCGTCAACATCAAATATATCCTCAAATTTCATTTCAACCATCTGTATACACCAATACCTTTATCCCTTATGTATATTAAATATCATTTACACAGTTTAGCACGATTTTGTAATATTTACAAGATATTTTTAATTCTTTGATATAATGCCGAAACAGGAAGTCCAACTACATTATTATAATCACCCTCTATTTTTTCAATAAATTTTGCGGCTATGCCCTGTATTCCATATGCCCCTGCCTTGTCTAAGGGCTCCTCTGTTTTTATATATTCTTCTATCTCATTGTCTGAAACATGGTACATATAAACCTTTGTTTCACATGCGAAGGTTTCCGATATTACTTTGTTTTCGCTGTAATTGCCATTTTTGTCAATGTTTACAAACAGCAGCGTTACCCCTGTCCACACGCTGTGGCTTCTTCCCTCTAATAGCTTAAGCATTCTCCCCGCATCCTGCTTATCCTTTGGCTTTCCCATTATATTACTATCACAGGCTACTACAGTATCAGCTCCGATTATAACCATAGGACTGTTATCCCTTTCTCCTGCCCTTATAATTTCAAATATATTCTCTGCCTTTTGCCGCGACAGCTCTGCTACAACCTTATCAGGACTGCTTTCCGTTGTTTTTTCCTCCGCTTCGCTTACAATACATTCGTGCTCTATGCCTATACGGCTTAAAAGCTCTTTTCTTCTTGGAGATTTTGAAGCTAATATTATTCTCATTTTCCCTCCTCAAAAGGTCTTATTCTGTATGTTACCCCCAGTTCATCGCAAATTTTTTTACATTCCTCCTCCTCCTCCTTTGTAATAGTTGTCGCTACTGTAGACAATATTACATTGGGAACATATTTTTTTGATTCCCTTGCAAAATCAAGCATGGCGTCAAAGGCCTTCTCTCCAAATTCGCTTCGGACAAGCTCATGGTACTTATCCTTATTGGGAGTATTTAAGCTTATGGAAACCGTATCCACAAGACCTTTAAGCTCAGGAACTATATCCCTGCCGTTTATAAGATTTCCCTGTCCGTTTGTATTTATCCTTACAGGCTTATTATACTTCTCCTTCACAAAGGCTGCCACCTCAAGAAGCACATCTATCCTTTCTGCAGGCTCCCCATAGCCGCAAAATACCACCTCGTCAAAGTCATCCATATCAAATCTTTCAAACTCAGCTTTTACCTCCTTAGCCGACGGCTCTCTTGTAAGCCACAGGCTGTCTCCTCCCTTAACCACACTGTCCCCGTTGTGTCTTAAGCAAAACACACATGAGCTGGAGCAGCGGTTTGTAAGATTTACATATAAATTATTGTGTACCTTATATAATATTGTCATTGCCTTTTTCAATTCAGGACGCCTTCCTTTCATTTTTATTTTTTCTTCCTATTTTTATAATGTTCTTCCTAATTTGTAATTTTCTTTCTGCTTTATAATACAATGTAATTTTCTCAATCTCTTTTCAGGGTATATAAAACCTCCTCAAATGCAAGTCCGTCTGTACTTGGGATTTTCAGCCTTTCGGTAGCTGCCACAGCCTTCTTGACAAAGCCTGCCGCCTTTCTCACGGAGCTTTCAAAATCCACCCTATTAATACTGTCTGCCGCTATTATTGCAGCGTATATATCCCCTGTTCCTGAACGGTAATCGCCTGTTTTCTCATGCTTTATAATCCTTGGTTTTTTATCTGCCTCTCCAATAACGTTTCCGATATACCTTCCCATATGAACGCCTGATATTACAACCTTTTTCGCTCCAAAGCAAAGGAGCTTTTGGGCCATATTATAAAGCTCCTCCTTTTTCCAGCCCTCCGGCTTATACTCAGTACCCGTAAGCATACAGCACTCCGTCAGATTGGGAGTTACAATATCTGCGTACTCTGTCAGCCTTTTCATTTCGTCACACATTTCCTTTGTGTAGGTAGGATAGGGCTTTCCGTTCTCCCCCATTGCAGGGTCTACTATAATGGTTGTATTATCATCCCTAAAATCCTCTATAAATTTTTTTACTATATCTATCTGCTCCTTTGAGCCTAAAAAGCCTGTCATAATGCCGCTAAAGCGTAATTCAAGTTTCTTCCAGTTATCTATATATTCCTGCATTCTGTCCGTATAATCATCAAAGAAAAACTCCGGAAAGCCCGTGTGGTTTGAAAATATAGACGTAGGAACGGGGCAGCACTGTATGCCAAGATATGAAATAATTGGCATAGCCACTGCTATTGAGCAGCGGCCAAACCCTGAATAATCATTTATGACGGCTATTTTTTTTTGATTATTATGATGCATTTCTATTCTCCATTCTGAATAAGCCTGACAGCATTTGACTTTTCTATGGCAAAGCCGACAAAATAAAATACGGCAATTCCAACTATATCCTCCGTCACAAGCCCCGGTATCTGCGTAACGCTTGCTGCCGCAGTATCCATAATAAATATTCCTGCAATAAAATATCCGGCTACCATTTCTGCCGTGCCAATTATAACTGCTATAAGAGTTCTTGGCGACTTAAGAGTAAATTTCTTTGGCGCAATAAACGCAACCACAAAGCCCATTATACATTTTATTATCAGGGTTGGCAAGAGCCACATGTAATAGCCTCCAAATAAATCTGCTAAAGCCGAGCCTGCTCCTGCCGCTATCATTCCCCCAACATTGCCAAGGAGGGCTGACGCAAGAAAAATAAAACCGTTTCCCAGATGCGCGTAGCCTCCCGGTATGCTTATCTTAAAAAATAATGTGGCAACACAAATCAGCGCCATAAATAATCCTGTCATACATATTTTTTTTGTATTCATAAAAGCCTCCATTCCAAGGCATATCATATGACGGTATAAGCATATAGGCTTTAGAGCATATTTCTTAAGGTATGCCTTATTAATATTTTCAGCACATATAATAACAGCAAACTGACATTAAGTAAAATGCCAGTTTGCTTATTTTTTATATGGTCACTTTTCATATGGCTGCTTCTGAATACTTGTTTATTTTTCCAGCATATCCAGTATATCGTTATATACTGTCATTTTATCCTTCTCATTAAAAATCTCGTGGTACATTCCCGGATAAAGCTTATAATCTGTATTTTTATAGCCGATGGCCTTCATTCTGTCAACAGCCTTTAAAAACTTTTTTCTGCTTATCATATAAACGTCGTCCTCGCCTGAGAGAAAGGTAATCTTAAGCTCCTTATTTTTTCTTACCCACTTATCCCTGCTTCCGTTATATACTCTCGACATTGTCTCCATAATGGTATAATAGCCGTTTAATGTATATAGAAAGCCTGATTTTCTGTCCTTATTATATGCGTTTACCACATCCTCCACGGAACAAATCTGTCCGTTTTTAAGAGCTTTTCTGTCATACCTTTCACACAGCTTTTTATATGGCTTTGAATACTGTCTGTTAAAAATATTGGCGGCAAACTGACTTACCTCCTTATCACTTTTAAATATGGTCATTATCTCTATAAGAAGCATTCCGAAGGCCTTTAGGCTGTTATCACCAGGACAGCCTACAATAAAGGCTCTGTCAAGCTCATAATCATACTTTTTTATATATGCCCTTGCAGCAAGGGAGCCAAAGCTGTGTCCAACCAGTATAAAGGGCAAATCGGGATAATTGTTTTTAAGATATGCAGTTACGGCGTGAGCATCCTCCACAACGGCGTCCGCCCCGTTCTCACCAAAATATCCAAGCTCGCTGTCATTCTTTAAGCTTAAGCCATGGCCCCTCACATCATGTATGGCGCATATATAGCTTTTGTCCCTGAAAAATTCCATTACCTCCCTATACCTTCCCCCATGCTCCGACATACCATGGTGAAACTGTATTATTCCTTTTCTCACCATACCCTCAGGAGGAACCACAACCTTTGTCTTTACAGGCAAATCCTCCAGTGTCTTATACTTTTCATATGCATTGTCCAATACTTTTTCCTTCACGCTTTTTCACCCTTTCATCTATAATTTCATCTATAATATATTTTTCAATAATTCCTTACCTATTGCAAGGTTTCCTGTTCCCACTCCCAAATCAATATCAGGCTTATTGCTGCCGTGAAAATCCGAGCCTCCGGTTACAAACAGCCCAAAGCTTTTTGCAGCTCCTGCAAGAAATTCGTCGTCCTCTGCGGTGTTTCTTGAATAGACAGCCTCCAGTCCCTTAAGTCCCAAGCCTTTAAGATAATCTATAAGCTCTGTCACCTTATCCTTTTCAAGCTTATATAAAAGCGGATGGGCAAGCACAGGGTGTCCCCCTGCCTTAAGTATTATTTTAACCGCATGCTCCGGCGTCATCTGTACTCTTGATACATAGCAGGGGCAGCCCTTGTTAAGATATTTTGCAAAGGCCTCCTCCTTTGTGGAAACAAAGCCTTCATCAAGAAGATATCTTGCAAAATGAGCTCTTGTAACGGACGAATCCCTTCCGTACCTTTCATTTACTATATCCTCAGTAATAGGAAAGCCCAAAGCATTCATCTTTTGTATCATCTTTTTATTTCTCTCTGTCCTAAGCCTCTTACATTCATTTATCTGCGCAAGAAACTCCTCATTTTTATAATCAATATTAAGACCCAGTATATGTATGTCGGTTCCGTTATAATCCGCTGAAATCTCTATGCCGGGAATCACTATTATACTGCCGTCTGCCGCCCTCATAGCCTCCTCAATGCCGTCAACCGTATCGTGGTCAGTAAGCGCAAAGGCATACAGACTCTTCTCCTTTGCATATTCCGTAACCTCAGAGGGAGTATACGTTCCGTCTGAGGCTGTTGAATGAACATGCAAATCTATATATTTTTTTTCATATATATTTTCCCTCATGCTTCCTCCATAAAATATATTATTATTTTATTTTTTATTACAGCCTGAAAACTAATCCGGCGCCGTTGCCTTATTATTGTTAAAGGCTTTTTTAAGCATTATAACGGTTATTATAACTGTTGCTCCCTCTGCCGCAGGGAATGCAAGCCATACTCCCTTCATTCCCCAAATGTAAGAAAGCAGAAATGCAAAGCCTACTATTGCCACAAAGCCTCTCATTATTGAAGCAATAAAAGCGCCCTTTGCCTCCTCCACAGCGCTTAGTATGCTTGTGCCCACTATATTTATTCCTGCAAAAATAAAGCCTGTAAAGTAAAGCTTCAGACCTTCCTCGGCATACCCGGCAAGAGCCTTATTATTCTCGCTGTTAAATATATTCGCCAAGGTACCGGACCATATAAATACTATTGCAATCATTACTGCCGCCATAACCACTACCGAAACAAATCCAAGCTTTAATAATTTCTTAAGCTTACTCCTTTCCCCCTGTCCGTAAAATGCGCTCGCTATAGGCTGTGAGCCGTTTGCCACACCGTTAAACATGGCCATTGCCACAAGAGAAATATTAGCCACAACTCCATAGGCGGCTACTCCCACATTTCCCGTAAGTCCAAGTATAAGCATGTTGAAGGTGGCTGTCATAACTCCTGATGAAAGCTCTGCCACAAAGGCTGAAACTCCTAACTGGCATGAATGTATAAGCCTTGAAAATGACGGCTTTATAAGCTTAATTTTTATATTGCTTTTCTTTGATAATATATGCGTAAGGCATACGCCTACTCCGATTACCGGGGATATTGCCGTAGCCAGCGCTGCTCCTTCCATCCCCAAGCCAAGAGGGAACATCAGCACGTAATCCGCCACTATATTAAAAAGACTGCTTGAAAGAGTTGCAACCATAGCCCTTGAGGGCGCTCCGTCATTTCTCACAAAGGCGTTGCAGGTATGATTCCATATAAAGCATGGGGAAAAAATCATAAAAATCCTTGTATAAGATGTTCCCACCCGCACTATTTCCTCATCTCCGCCCATAAGGGACAGAATTTTATCAGGAAAAATAAGTCCTGCAAAGGCAAAGACCAGGCCTATAGCCGTACCCCAAAACAGCCCATTTGAAAAATATCTGTCCATATCGCTGCTCTGTCTGCTCTTTGCTATGGCAAACCTTATTGCTGAGCCGACTCCAATCATGGCTCCCATAGAAAAAATAATGCTATAGACCGGCAGCACAAGATTAAGCGCCGTAATTCCGTCTGCGCCTACAGCCTTTGATATAAAAAAAGTATCTGCCAAAATATATAAGGATATACCTACCATACCCAGTATATTTTGAGGTATATATTTTAAAAACAATTTTCCTACCGACATGCTTCCCTCCGTTAATCTTTTTGGCACATTATATCTCATCCCTTATTTTTTCAATAAGAAAGCCTGATATAATTCTTCCCACTTCCTCCGCTGACATATCCTTTCTGTTTTCCTCCCATTTTATAAATAAATTCAGCAGCGCCCCCATATAGCAATAAAGCTCATAAACGCAGCCTCCGTATATATTACTTATATGCTCAAGCATAAACTCATTCATTGCGTTTATTATCATTCCATAAAAGCCTGCATTATTCAACGTAAGCAAAAAATCTGAATACCTGTCAAAAAACATTAGTGAAAACACAATATGCCCGTATGTGAGCATGCCTCCGGTCTCAGGATGCCTGTCGCTTTCCTGCATATATTCCTTTATAAGCTCATAAAGATAATCCTTTAACGCCTGCTCCTTTGTCTCATAATAATTATAATAAGTCATTCTTGAGACGCCTGCCTTTTTTGTTATCTCGGAAATCTTTATCTTATCAAATTCCTTTTCCTTTAAAAGAGCAGCCACCGCCTCGCCTATATTCATACGGGTAAATCTGTTTCTGTCAGTCTTCTGATTTTCAGTCATAGGTTCTCCTTATTGACAATTATTGACATCTAATGCCTGTTTGTAAATTGTATCATAAACCAAAATATATTACAATAAACCAATATAATAATGCACAGAAATGAGGATAAATATGAATTATGTTATTGTAGTTGATTCGGGATGCGACTTAGTTAATTTCCCTGAATGTGAAAATATAATATTTGAAAGGGCTCCTTTGACCGTAAGAGTAGGCGTGAAAGAATACATTGATGATTTTAACCTTGATATTGACGGATTTATGAACGATATGCAAAACTGCACCACCACTACAGGAAGCGCCGCGCCAAGTCCGGACGTCTGGTACAAGGCATATAAAAAAGCAGACAATGCCTTTGCCATAACAATCACAAGCTCTCTCTCAGGCAGCTACGGGAGCGCAGTAACCGCAAAAAATATGCTCCTGGAGGAGGCTCCTGACAAAAATATTCATGTTATTGATTCACTTTCCGCAGGTCCTGAGCTTACGGTTTTGTTGTATAAATTAACAGAATACATTAAGGAGGGCTTGTCCTTTGAGGAAATAACACGCAAAATCACCGCCTATAAGGAGAACACAGGGCTTGGCTTTATGCTTGAATCTCTTGATAATTTCGTCAGAAACGGCAGAGTCAATAAATATGTAGGAAAAATAACAGGCGTTCTCGGCATCAGGATTATAGGCCGCGCCAGCGCCGACGGCCAGCTTGAGGTTGTACATAAATCAAGGGGAAAATACTTAGAGCAGCTTGTAAATATGATAATTAACGACGGCTACAAGGGAGGACGGCTTGTAATTGCCCACTGCTATAACAGGGAAGGCGCAGATAAGCTCAGTGAGCTTTTAAAGGAGCGCTTTAAGGACTGTCCTGTTGAAATAATGCCTACAAGCGCTCTGTGCAGCTACTACGCTGAAAATCACGGTCTCCTTATTGGCTATGAAAAATGCTCTCCTGCTTAAACATCTCAATCATCTCCTTAGGGGTTTCCTGTAAGCCTCTTTTAAACCACTCCTCAAGCCAGCCGTAAATACCATATGCAATAAACGCGGTTACATAGGCAAGGGCATTAGGCTGTTCAGGCTTTGGCCCGCAGGCGTCCTTTACGCTCTGGAGACTGATATGGGCCAGCCCCTGCCGGTAAAGCATAATATATAAATCCTTATTTTTAAAATAATATTCCAGAATAACCTCTGACCAGTTATAATCAGTTCTGCCCTCATAGGGCTTTAACCATTCTTCAAGCAAGGCTGCCAGATGCTTTCTTATAACATCCTCCTTGCTTTCAAAATTTCTATAAAAGGAAACCCTTCCCACACCTGCCCTCTTTGTTAAATCCGTAACAGTTATTGACGAAAAATCCTTTACCTTCATAAGCTCCAAAAGCGCCTGTGTAATACTCTCTATTACTATTGCATTTGCCTCCTGCTTCTTATTCATGTGATACAATTTACCTCCTTTGTTTCAGCGGCCTTACGGCTTATTGACATAGAAAAAAATATGTGATACATTTGTTTCACAATATATGATACACTTGTTTCATATAAAAATCAAGGAAAAATTTACTGCAGGAGGCGGAGAAAGAAAAATGCAAAAGTATAATTTTTCATCGCAATTTAAGCCGTCGAAAGCGGAGAAAAGGAGAATAATATGGAATATGTTATTGAAACAAAAGAGCTTACAAAACGGTATGGAAGCAAAACTGCCGTAAACCATATATCAATGCACGTTAAAAAGGGCGCCATATATGGGTTAATCGGAAAGAACGGCGCCGGAAAAACAAGCCTTATGAAGCTTATCTTAGGACTCACCACACCAAACGAGGGGGAAATAAGTCTGCTTAACGGCTCAAATATATATCAGGCCCGAAGAAAAACAGGCTCCCTTATTGAAGCTCCGGCTCTGTATAAAAACGAGACGGCCTTTGAAAATATGAAGCGTTTTTCCCTTATTTCTCCTGCCTCTGACAAGGAAATACGTGAGCTTCTTAAGATAGTCGGGCTTGACAATACAAAAAAGAAAAAGGCAGGCGAGTTTTCCTTAGGAATGCGCCAGCGTCTTGGAATTGCCATTGCCCTTCTTGGACACCCGGATTTGCTTATACTTGACGAGCCTATCAACGGTCTTGACCCGGCAGGAATTAAGGAAATACGCGATATAATACTAAGACTGAACCATTCCGGCGTAACATTTGTAATTTCCAGCCATCTTCTTGACGAGCTTGGGAAAATTGCAACAGACTACGGTATTGTTTCCGGCGGAAACCTGATAGAGGAAATTTCCCAAAAAAACCTTGAGGAAAGATGCAGAGCTTCCCTGAGGATTGTCACTGACAATACGGATAAGACTGTTTCAGTATTAAAATCATGGAACAAAAATATAAAGCTTGAGACCTTAGGGACAGATATTTCCATTTTATCTGAAATTGAGGATAGCTCCTACATAAACCATATGCTTGTAAGCTCAGGCATAAAGGTTTATGAAATAAAAAATGAAAGCATTGGCTTTGAAGATTTCTTTATAGAAAGGTTGGGCAGATAATATGAAAAATCTATTAAAACTTGAATTTCGCAAGATTAAAAAGCAAAAAAGCTTTTATATTTGTACATTAATAATGGCAGGCTTACTGTTTTTATCGGTTTCAAATGCCAACGAGCTGTCAAAGAGCTCTGAGACTGCCGCAACTGCCGCCGACATAATGGTAAACGCCCTAAACAGCAGCTCGTTTTTTTTAATCGGCGGTATTTACATCGTTCTTCTTGTATGTGATGATTACGAGCAGCAGACGATAAAAAACATATATGCAAGAGGCTATTCCAGAAAGCAGGTTTACCTTTCAAAGCTTATATCCTCATGGACTGCCGTAACCATTATGTTTATAATTGTTATGCTTTGTGCCTTTGCATTGGGGCAGTCCTATTTTAAAGCAGGAGATATCGGCAGCCCTCATTTTATAGGTATACTTGCTTCCCAGTATGCCGCCTGTATGGCTAATATGTGCCTTTGCTTTCTTGTATCGGCAATACTTCGCAAAAACGGCTCCTCCATTGCCGCTGCAATCGTTGCCCCTATGCTTGTAAATATGCTCCTTAATTTTATTGATTCCCATATAAAATTTAAGAATTTTACAACAACAGAGCTTTGGATTTCTTCCTTTTTAAGCGAGCTTTCCAGCCTTAACGTAACCAATGAACGCTTAATGATTTGCCTTATTGCTTCACTGATTTATATTCCGTTTTTTACTATTATCGGAATATTCTTTCATAAAAGAATTGAGCTTTAAAATTTCCCTTATATATGCTCATGAGGCTCAAATACTCTTTTTTCTGTTATAAGAGGCTTCCTTGCATTTTTTATTGCCTCATCACAGAAATACTTTTGAGCCTCTAACGGCTCCTTGCCTCTTTTATCTACCTTTTCATATACGCCCTGGCTGTTCATCACATGGGCCTTAAGGGTATCCTTTAACTGCACATCCAGTATATGAATAACCTGCTGTTTTAATTTGTCATCCTCAACAGGGAAAAGTATTTCCACTCTCTTATCAAGATTTCTAGGCATCCAGTCGGCGCTGCTCATATAGACCTCCTCTTTTCCGTCGTTATGGAAATAAAACACCCTGCTGTGCTCAAGGAAATTTCCTACTATTGAGCGAACGCTTATATTTTCGCTCAATCCCTCTACCTGCGCCCTGAGACAGCATATTCCCCTGATAATAAGGTCTATCTTTACTCCTGCCTGACCTGCCTCATACAACAAATCTATGGTTTCCCTGTCGCAAAGAGAATTCATTTTTGCTACAATAAACGCTTTTTTTCCCTCTTTTGCATTTTCAGTCTCTCTCTTTATAAGATACTCAAATTTATCCCTGAGCCAGAGAGGCGCTAACGCCAGCTTATTCCATACCTCAGGCTCGGAATAGCCTGACAGCATATTAAAGACGGCAGTTGCATCCTCGCCGTATGGCTGACGGCATGTAAAAAGTCCCATATCTGTATAAAGCCTTGCCGTGGCATCATTATAATTTCCTGTTCCAAGATGAACATACCTTCTGATGCCGTCCTCCTCCTCCCTTACCACAAGTGTTATCTTGCTGTGGGTCTTAAGCCCCCTTAGTCCGTAAATAACGTGACAGCCTGCTTTTTCCAGCTTTTTCGCCCAGTTTATATTGTTTTCCTCATCAAACCTTGCCTTAAGCTCAACCAGCACCGATACCTGCTTTCCATTTTCCGCCGCCTCCGCCAGCGAGGCTATAATAGGCGAATTTCCGCTTACCCGGTATAAGGTTTGCTTTATTGCAAGAACGCTGTCATCCTTTGACGCCTGACGGACAAAATCAACCACCGGGTCAAAGGTTTCATACGGATGATTAAGAAGTATATCTCCCTCCTTTATCTGGTCAAATATACTTTCCTCAGAATTTATTCTTGGGTTTTGCTGCGGCGTATATTTTTCTGCCCTAAGCTCATTAAAGCCATCTATTCCGTATAGCTTCATAAGAAAGGTTAAATCAAGAGGACCGTTTATCATAAATATATCTTCATTGTCAACCTTAAGCTCCTCCTTAAGTATATTTACAAGTCTCTTGTCTGCCGAATCCTCTATCTCAAGCCTTATTGCCTCTCCCCATTGACGCTTCTTAAGCTGCTTTTCAATCTCCTTCAGCAAATCCTCCGCATCATCCTCGTCAATGGTAAGGTCTGCATTTCTCATTACCCTGTATGGATGGGCGCAGACCACCTTATAGTTTAAAAACAGCTTTCCGATATGTCTTTCTATTATTTCCTCAAGTAATATTACCGTAGTCTCTCCCTCGTTTTGGGACGGTATTCTGATTATACGGGGAATTCCTGAAGGAACCTGCACTGTGGCAAACTCTAATTCCCTGTCGTCTGTATTATTTTTATTTTTTTCCTTATTCTTTGATTTTTCCTCCTTGGCTTTTCCCTTTCTCTTTGCATCCGCCTTGTCCTTTATATCCTCCTTTTTTTCAAGAAGGGCGGCTATATTTAACGACTTATTCCTTATAAGGGGGAAAGGCCTTGAGGAATCCACAGCCATAGGCGTAAGTATAGGATAAATATTTTCTTCAAAATATCTGTCTGCGTACTCCTTCTGCTCATCGCTTAAAGCCTCGTGGCTTTGTACTATAACAAGCTTTTCCTTTTTCAGCGCCGTAATAATTGAGCGGTTATAGGTTGAATACTGCATTGAAACAAAGCTGTGTGTTTTTTTGCTTATTGCGCTAAGCTGCTTTGCAGGCGTCATTCCTGACATATCCTCTTTTTCGTATTCTGCATTTACCATATCCTTTAACGACGCCACTCTTATCATAAAAAATTCATCTAAATTAGACGAGGTAATGCTTAAAAATTTACATCTTTCAAGAAGAGGATTATTTTTGTCTCTTGCCTCTGACAAAATTCTATAATTAAAATCAAGCCAGCTTAATTCCCTGTTAGTATATTTTTCATTCATAGTAACCTCCTTAACATAAATAGCGGCAGCTTTACACTATACCCTTTCTCTGCTTCAACAAAAGCTTTACGCCGAATACCTCCTCAAAAAATTCCGCCTTCTCCTTCAACGAACTCTTTTCTAAGGTTATGTCTTCATTAGTCCTTACGGTAATACTTAAGCTTCCGTCCTTTAAATCTATCTTAAAATCCTTAAGCTTCTGCTTATGGCTTCTGTCAAGGGCATTTGCCACACGAAGTATTGCCAGAAGCTTTGTAACCGTAAGATTATCTGTATTTTCAAGCTCTATGGTATTATACTTTACCACATTAGCCACAAGCTCCCTCTCTCCATGTGAAAGTCCCAGTATTTCCGTTGCCATAATAATATCGTAAGAGCATTGCGGGGATGAATTTATGCTTATATATTTTCCGCAGTCATGGAGAAAAATTGCTATTTCCAAAAGAAGCTTTTCCCTCTCCCCCATACCGTGTATCTTTTTTGTGGCGTCAAATATAGCAGTTGCAATTTCACGTATATTGTTTACGTGGGACTGGCTTGCCTTGTATCTTTTTGATATGCTCTTTGCGGTGCTTAAAATATCTGCGTTATAATTATGTTCTATACTTATTTTTTTCTTTTTTAAACCGTATTCTATTACCATTCCGTCAGGAAGGCTTACGCATGAAATCCATATTTTTTTTGCGCCTGTTTCCTTTAATATTTTCTCATATATTTTTATGGTAGGCATAAGCATAATAGTCTGCTCTCTTGTAAGCCCGTAGTCCTTCATTATCTCCATTGTTGATTTCTGACTAAGCTTTTCACATTCTGCCGTAAATTCCTCTGCCGTATAAATAATATTCTTTTTTCCGTCGTTAACTTTTTTTGCAAATGTGGATATCTGTACTCCTGTGGCTATTATGCTTGTTATCTGTTTATCCTTTATAAACATTTTCCTGTAGGTCTGCCAGTCGTTATTTATAAGCTCATCCACAAGCTTGTCAAAATGCTTTATATCGTCGGATAAATCATACAAAAGCTCTCTTATTCTCATGGAGCCGAGACGAAGGTTTTGGGTTGCAGCTAAGGCTCCCTTTTCCACCAGTGAAATCTGCAGGCTTCCTGAGCCTAAATCAATATATGCCGTTCCGTCGTCTATAAACTCCCTGCTTTCCTTCTCATACATAAACAAGGCTCTGTAGTCCACAAGGCGCTCCTCGGAATTGCTTAAAATACGTACCTTTAAGCCTGTTCTTACCTTTATTCTGTCTAACACAACCGAAGCGTTGGCTGCCTCTCTTATGCCGCTTGTTGCCACCGCATCATAGTCCGTAACCTTATATTCCTTAATAACATTATTAAACCGCTCCAACACATCGCACAGCTTTTCTATAGTTTCAAAGCTGATTTTGCCGTTGGAGTAGGTTTCGCTTCCAAGGCTCATTATCTGCCTTACATTCTCTATTGTCTTTATTTTTTTATCCGCCGTAATCTGATACAGCTTAAGCTCCAGCTCGTAGGAGCCTATGCTTATAACGGCATACTTCACCAACGCCATATTCCACCCTGCCTTTCTCATTAATAATTCCGGCAATTAATAATTGCCTAGTATAACCAGCTTGCTTACCTCCTCGCTTATTCCCCTAAGGGCGTTGTTAACTGCCCCGTCAGAAATTTTACCTTCTATATCTATAATAAACCTGTATTCCCACTGTCTGTTTTCTATAGGTCTTGACTCTATCTTAGTCATATTTATACCGTTATAGCTGAAATGAGATAACACATTATATAATGTTCCGCTTTCATGGGCCATCTCCACGCATATACTAATCTTGTCAGCCTCCTTAGTATATATTCTTTCTCTACCTACTATTAAAAATCTTGTAGTGTTGGCATCCTCCTGATTTATTCTTTCCTTAAGGACTTTAAGACCATGTATCTTTGCTGCCTTTACGCTTGCTATTGCCACATGGGTTTTATCTCCCTCGTCACATACCTTTTTTGCGCTTACGGCTGTATTTTCACAGCTTATCTGCTGCCATTCCCTATGCTCTCTTAGATATTTCTCACATTGCATAAGGGCCTGTGGATGCGAATACACAGTGGTAATATCGCTTATTTTAGCATCTGCAAGACCAAGAAGCGCATGCTCCACCAAAACCTCAGTCTCTGCCACTATGTAATTATCATACTCTAAAAGCAAATCATGAACCTGTGTAACAGCTCCTGCCGTAGAATTTTCTATGGGAAGCACTGCATAATCCGCCCGCCCTGATTTTACCTCCTCCATGGCATCCCGCCACGACTCTACATGATAGCAGTCTGCCTCATCGCCAAAATACTGTAATGATGCCTCATGGGCGTAAGCTCCCTCCACCCCCTGATATACCACCTTTACATCAGGTCTTCTTATTGTATCTACAGAGCGGAAGGATACATCGCTTATAAGTCCGTGCTTAGCCATAAGCTTATACTGAAGCTTTCTGCTCATAGCCATTATCTGCTTAAACAGCTCTCTCACATCATGCCTGTTCTCTTCCTTTTGCACAAGAAGCTTTATATTATCAAGCTTCTCCTTCTCCCTGCCTGTATCTAACACCTGCTTTCCTGTTTTTATCTTATACTCTGCCACGTCCTCGCAAAGTGACATTCTGTTTTCAAAAAGCTGTACTATTTTCTTGTCTACTTCATCAATATGTTCTCTTATTTCACTTAAATCAGCCATAGTATTTCCTTTCCGTTACTATATTAACCATGTTTACGGCATGTTTCCCGTAGTGTATATCCTTGCTTGCAGCATTTTATTATATTTCTGTGGGGTCTTTTGCACATTTTGGCTTAGCTTTGCTGAGACTGTTTTATTTGTTTTGTGCGGATTTTTGCACATTTTTTAACTCAGCTTTGTTGAAACTATTTTATCATAAATATAACAGAAAAAACAGACCTGTTTTTTATTGATTTTACTGAAATTATCTTTAAAGCTAAAAAGTGTTAGGAAATTCAATTCTTTTGGCGGTTGTAATTTTGGCTTTGTTAAATTTTTTACTGTCTGCTGTTAAGCCTTTGGTAGAGAATTACTATTTATAATACTTATCCATATTGCAGTTAAAATTAAAAAAACAAAATATAGCGTAAAAAAATAAATTTAAAATTTATATGTACGCTTTTATCATATTTTTTCAGACTTTTATTCCACCTGTCAAAATCGGTCATAAAAATGTCAAAATTGGACTAATTTTCCTTTTCAAAATTTTAATCCAGCATTTAATTCATCATCAACGATAAAGAATAAACTTGATATTGATTGGATAATGGGAAAAATAGAAAAGGAAGATTACCAAAGAGTAGAAGACTATGTATTGGATTATTGCTTAGATTAAAAATCAGAAATTTTATACTTGACAAAATTGAATATGATGATATCCTATGATGATACAGCTTTAAAGTTGTATGGGCGGAATGGGCGAGAAGGAGAAAGAAGAAATGTATGAGTATGTGAAAAAATCCGAGTATGCGCCTGTAAAAAACGAACTTGAAAAAATAATTAAGTGTGTTCAAATTGAGATGCGAGAAAAATATGGTCTGACATTCTGGTTTCAACTAATCGGAAGTGGGAAGAGGCATCTTGTCACTAGAGTTCGCGGCGGAAATAGCGGGTATGATTTTGATTATAATTTAATTATACAGCGTTTGGGAAAAATGCATTATGATGCACAAATTGTAAAACAGAGTTTTATGGCTGCATTAAAAAATGTTTTGAAAGGAACGAAATATTATGCTCCAAAGGATTCGACATCGGCTATTACGATAAAGGTTGTTGACAAAAAACAAAATAAAATATTGCACAGATGTGATTTTGCCATTATCTATTACAAGGATTGTAGTAGAAATGATGGCTATTACTATTTGCGAAATAATAAGAAACAAAATGTATATGCATTTGTTTTCCGCTCAATAAATTTTAGAATACAAGAAAAAGCGAATGATATTCTTGGAAAAGATGGCGGCTGGGCGTATATTAGTGAAGAATACCGAAAATTGAAAGATATCAATGAAGGAAATGGAAAACATTCGTATTCTCTTTATGCCGAAGCAGTCAATAATGTGTATAATCAAATGTTTTATCAGTAAACTACTGTTAAAAAGGAGATTTTTTATTTTGACTGGTACATAAAAATTTTTTGCGTTTTGCCCACGCATGTGCTATATTAGACATAGAACATAGAATGGGAAATCCATAGAAGTGGCTCTACCCATATTATGACAAATTTTACCTCATACGATGTATGCCGTCACTGCTGCTTATAGTGGCGGCTATTTCTTTTTCTGGAAGGTAAAGGCATAAATTAAGAAAATTAGTTTCCCGAAAATTCACTTTATAACAATGTCCACAGAGATAGTAAACACCGGATTGCTATATCCACAATCCTCAGAACAAATCTTTGAAGGAAAAGTACAAAAATATCGAATAATATGATATAATTTATGTGTTGCTCACCGACACCCGCAACAGGGAGGAGGTGTTTGCATGGAAGTTGTGATTTCTTTTTTAGTTGCTGTTGTGGCTGGTGTAGCCTGCCACTACATCATCAAATGGTTAGACAGTGACGATAAGAGCAACAACTAACCTAGTGGGTGCTTTGCCACTATAAAAGAAAAGAAGAATCCCCAAACTGTGCTGCAACACAGTTTGGGGATTCACTTCTTGTCCGCATGGACTTGTGATTTCTTTTTGCCTATCGGCATTATAGCATATGCAAAAACTTTTTTCAATATTCTTTTTTAATTTGAAATTTATCTCTTGAAATTTATCTTTATCTTATATCAATTAAGGATAATTTTTAAATTGCCAAAAGGTTGGACAACACAAGAATTATAACATATCTATTAATATTCTTCTATTCTTTTCTTAAAAGACTTTATGTTTGGGATTGTGTTGGTACTTTATGCCTTTACCTTCCGAAAAAAGCTTATTTTTATATTTTATCCTTATCCGGCATCTATTCTTAATCCAATCCTAAGAAATTCTTAAACTCTCTATTCTTTACACCAATTACCAATATATGCTATACTTAATCCCGTCAAAGCAATCTGTTAATTTACTTTTGTGTCTTTGACAAGTATAAATATTTTTAAGGAGGAAACCATGACACATGAAAAAATTTTTTAAACGCGCAAACCGGGGGCTTTTGCTTGGCGGAATTATTTTAATTGCTCTTATAATCTATATAGTCATAGATTATTCGCGCTTCAACAGTGAAAAGTCTGCTATTAAAAAGCAGATTGAAGACTATATGGACGGCTTCTTCAAGCATCTTGAGTCCGGCGACTATGAGGCATTATTAAAGCTTGTCAACGATTCCTATACCGGAAAGGCTGTTGTAAGTGATAATTACTTTACTGACATAACAGATATGACCTCTGAAATTAAAAACAGGCTTGAACAGTTTTTGGCGGAAAACAAGAAAAACGACTATATAATTTCAGACGCATCATATAGAATTACGAGCAATTCCGTTAAAAAGGCCGGACCGGGCATGGCTTTCGTAAAGCTTAAATATTCAGTTACGCTAAACGGCTATTCTTCAATGGATATAATTTTTCCATTTGGAATTATGGGAGGAATAACATTCGACAGCTCTCCTGACGCCAAAACCGAACAGTTTACCTACTCCTTTGAAGGAGAATATACATTATATATGTATAAAGAAAAGGGAACATGGAAATTCTCACAAAACAGCGGTTACGACTGGATTAAAAATATGACTTCTGTAAAGGAGGTGTCCAAATGAGCAGTGCATTGACAATAAAAAACATAAATAAATCCTTTGGAAAAAGAAAGGTTCTCCATGACGTATCCTTTGAAACCTACACTGGGGAGGTTTTCGGCTTTCTTGGCCCTAACGGCGCAGGCAAAACCACGCTTATCAAGCTTATTGTAGGTCTTTTAAATCTTGAGGAGGGTAGCATTTCAGTATGCGGCTATGATATACATAAGGACTTCGAGGCTGCCATGTCAAACATAGGGGGAATTGTTGAAAATCCTGAGCTATACAGATATATGACCGGCATGCAGAATCTACGTCAATATGCCAATATGCGCAAGGGAGTAACCGACGAGCGCATAAGGGAGGTTATTGAGCTGGTAGGCCTTTCAAACAGGATAAATGATAAGGTAGGAAAATATTCCCTTGGAATGAGACAACGTCTTGGTCTTGCGCAGTCTCTTCTGCATAAGCCAAAGGTGCTTGTTCTTGACGAGCCTACAAACGGTCTTGACCCTGCCGGAATAAAGCATCTTCGTGATATTCTAAAAAATATAGCGCATCATGAGGACGTCTGTGTTTTTATATCAAGCCACCTTATGAGTGAAATGGAGCTTATGTGCGACAGGGTAGGAATCATAGTAAGAGGCGAATTAAAAAGCGTACAGACTATAGACGAGATGCTTAGAAGCATTGACAGCGCAACTGCAACCTACGAATATAAGACAGACAATTTATCAAAGACCGTTTTACTTATAAGAGAAAGGTATCCTGAATATGCGCTCCATGAAGGGGAGGAACAGGTCTTTACCATTGACGTTCCAAGTGAAAACTGCAATGAAATTATTGCCGATATTAACAGCCTTATTATTTCAAGTGGATTGCGCCTTTACTCTGTATATATGCACGACACCAGAAGTCTTGAGGATGCGTTTATAGAATTAACAGACGAGGGGGGAACACAAATTGCTTAAGCTTATTAAAAATGAATATGCAAAAATATTCCATAAAAAAACAACATATATTGTACTTATACTTTGTATCCTTTTAGGTCTTGGTATAAGCGCCCTTATCCAGCTTGACAACAGCTATATGTATGATTATGACTACGACTACGACTCCTCCATTGAGGAGGAAAAAAGCTGGTATATTAACTCTGATTATATATACGACAAGCTTAATCTGTATTCTTTAAATTTATATGAGAATATGGGCTATAAATACCGCTCTGAAATTCCCGGCTGGGTAGAAATGGCTGTTGACAGCTATACAAGCAGTCATTATGCATATATTCTTATAAGTCAGTCAGAGGACATTCAAGAAAGTGAAGCTGATATGGATATGCATCTTTCTGACACGGATATAGAATATGAAAAGGAAATAAGCCAAAGGATGGAAAAAGCTATACTTGGACTTGACTACAGCGCTTACTTTGACTTATGTGTGGAATACTATGAGCATCAGACAGCCAAAAACCTCGTATGCGATAAAAGCAATTATGAGCTTGCAAAATCCATAAAAAAATATAATATTAATCCTGAAAAGGACGAAACCCTTCTCTCTTCACTTCACAGTTACGTCAGCGCCAAAATGGCATATGACGAGCTTATGGAAGAAAAAAACCGGGGCGTCCATATACCTGAGGAGCAGTTTCAAAAGACTGCTAAGACATACCTTACTTACAAATATATTTTCGATAACCACATTGAAAATTACATGATGATAAATGAAGATTACGGCGGCGCTTACAGCCAAAATAAATTTATAATGGCGTTGTCCTCTGACACTGTTATGGCAGGACTTGCAGGCATATTCATAATTATCATTGCCGCCGGAATATTTGCAAATGAATACTCAAACGGTACCATTAAGTTTTTGCTTATTAATCCGGTAAAAAGAGCAAAAATATTCTGGAGCAAATATTTATCATGCATTACCCTGTTTGCAGGAGCGCTTGTAATATTTTATATAATATATTTCCTGTTTGCCATGATAATATGCGGTACTGACGGCATTGACGGCGTATTCTTATCCTACGCTGACGGCGTAGTTAACGAGCAGCATATTATTCTTTACTCGCTTAAGCAGTATGGACTTACTGCCGTATCATTAATTACCTCCATAACGCTGGCATTTACTATTTCAGCCTTTATCAGGAGCACTGCCCTCGCTATTGCAATAAGCCTTGTTATAGAATTTGCAGGCTCTACCATATCAATGTTTTTATACCAGCTTGGGCATGACTGGGGCAGATACCTTATTTTTTCAAATACTGACCTTGCTTCCTTTTCAAACGGAATGGGAATGTTCCCCGGACAGACGCTTACCTTTGCCCTTGTTACTATCGCTGTGTATATGGTTGTGTTTATGCTTACGGCTTATGATGGGTTTACTAGGAAGGAAATATAATAAGTTAATTCGTGCACTTTAAAAAATTTTCCTTCACATATAGTCCGTGGCTTAAGAATAAAGGGAGCTTTAGAGTAAACAAAAGCCACCCCCACTTAACAGCTTACAACTGAGGGTATGGCCCATTAACAGGTTTCTGGCGCGCAGCTGGGAAGGCTTAAACGGGGCCGACAGCTAAATATAATTTTTTAAAGCATTGAGGAACATGGTTAGAAATTCATCAACGGAATACCGTCAGCTTCTTAGCGTAGAGCGTCTGTCTGAGTAAGGGGCTGCTTTTTAGCCCCTTGCGAGTTACGCTCGCAGCTTAGAAGATGGCGGTATTTCGTTGATAGAATTTCTTCCATATTCCGAAGCTTTAAAAAATTATATTTAGCTGCCAGCCCCGTTTAAGCCTTCCCCGCTACGCCGCCAGAAACCTGTTAATGGGTCATACCCGGTCTGCATGTGAGGAAAATTGTTCACCTGTACAAATTAATACTTATTCACCATACATTTTTATATCACAACTAGCAGCAATAAAAGTAAAAATAAAAGTATCAATACCCCAATAGTCACAAATCCCGCTATTGCTCCCTTTTTACATGCCTTGTAGTTTCGGATATAATTAAAATGCTTATAAACAAAAGCAGCAATTATACCAAAAACCGGAAGTAAAAACGATAAAAGGGAATATATAAATTTACCTGTATCGTGAATAGGCGCGTTTATAAATTCCTCATGGAAGGTCTGATGAACATGCTTTTCCATATCCTGTTCGTCAGGCTCATCCTGATTTTTAATCTTAATGGATTTAAGAGGAATATTTTTTTCACGAAGGGCCTTATACTCCTCTATTTCCTTCTTATTTCCATATACGTAATGCTCGTGTCCTATATTGACAAGCTCAGGCTTATCCTGGCTATAATCATGTATAGACGGGTCATAGGTATATAATACCTTGTTCTTCTCAAGCTTAGGGTCAGGTACAGGTATGGCTGATATAAGGGAATGGGTATACGGGTGGAGCGGAAAATCAAAAAGCTCCTCCGACTCTGCTATCTCGACTATATTTCCCTTATATATTACACCTATACGGTCTGAAATAAATCTTACGATTGATAAATCATGGGCAATGAAAAGATATGTAACATCCTTCTCCTTCTGAAATTTTTTCATAAGATTTAAAACCTGCGCTCTTATGGACACGTCTAAGGCTGAAATGGGCTCGTCCGCCACTACAAGCTCCGGCTCCATTACCATAGCCCGGGCAAGTCCGATTCTCTGACGCTGGCCGCCTGAAAACTCGTGAGGATAACGTGTCAGATGCTCAGGCAAAAGACCTACCTCGTTTATTATATTTTCAACCTTCTGCACTCTGTCAGCCTCGTTTTCATAAAGATGAAAATTATACAGGCCCTCCGATATAATATAATCTACCGTCGCTCTTTCATTTAAGGAGGCGGCAGGGTCCTGAAATACCATCTGTATATTGCGGATAACCTCCCTGTCAAGGGAATGTGGTATCCTTCCGCTTATTGGAACACCCTTATATAAAATCTCGCCTGCGGCAAGAGGATTAACACGTATAACTGCCCGTCCTATGGTAGTTTTTCCTGAGCCGGATTCACCTACTAAGGAGAAGGTTTCTCCCTTATAAATGTCAAAGGATGCATTCTTAACCGCTTTATTTTCATTTTTTCCTTTTCCGAAGGTAATGTCTATATTTCTGACTGACAAAAGCACTTCCTTACCGTTTTCCTTATTTACAGGACCATGCTCCGGTAAGTGAGCAATACGGCCCCTTTCCTTTTTTTCTTCTACTTTAGCCACGATTACTCTCCTATATGTTAAAAGCTTCTACTATCTTTGAATGAATATCCTGAATACTTTCGGGTTTTTCTATCTTTGGCGCCCTCTCGTCAAGAAGCCATGTCTTTGCAAAATGGGTATCTGTCACCTTAAACATTGGCGGCTCCAAAAGAGTATCCACCTTTAAGCAATATGGATTTCTAGGCGCAAAAGCGTCGCCTGTAATGTTGTTATAAAGAGACGGAGGCGTACCTGTAATAGAGTAAAGCTTCGTATCCTTTCCTGCAAGCTGGGGCAGTGATGAAAGCAACGCCCAGGTATATGGATGTCTCGGGTCATAAAAAATCTCGTCCACCGTTCCAAGCTCCACAATCTGACCTGCATAAAGCACAGCCACCCTGTCGGCTATATTTGCCACAACTCCTAAATCATGGGTAATAAATACTATAGTATAGTTAAACTCCTTCTGCAAATCCTTGATAAGCTTTAAAATCTGGGCCTGAATGGTAACGTCAAGAGCAGTTGTTGGCTCGTCGCATATAAGTATCTTCGGCTGGCAGGAAAGAGCTATAGCTATAACTATTCTCTGTCTCATGCCTCCCGAATACTGAAATGGATAATCATCAAAGCGGGCCTCGGCATTTGGTATTCCTACCTTGTCCATAAGCTCCAGCGCCTTTCTTCTTGCCTCAGCCTCTGAACACTCCTGATGCTTAAGAATAACGGAGGTTATCTGCTTGCCTATGGTGATAATAGGATTTAGGGAGGTCATCGGGTCCTGAAATACTGTAGCTATTCTCGTTCCCCTAATTTTTGTCCAGTCTCTTGAAAACTTCACACTAGCAAGATTTAAAATCCTCTTGCCGTGGAGAGTATTTCCCTCCTCCGTGAGAAACTTTACCCTGTTAAGCTCCGAGTCAAACACCTGATTGCGCTCATCATCATTCATAAGATTTACGCCTAACTCCATAGCCTTTTTTAATGCCTTTATAAGCCTTTTTGTATAATGTATCTGTATCTTTCTGCCATAGCTTCCTACTGCAAGATATATCTCCTTAGCCAAAACAGTATTTCTAGCCTTTGTTTCTTCTGAAATTCCGGCAGAAATTTCCTTTTGATACCTTTCCTTAAGCTTTGGCATCTCACTGTTGTACCTTTCCATAAACTTATGTATTTCATCATAGTTTCTGGTATCTTTTCCATTGGATTCTATATGCTTCTCAAGTACCTTTATCTGTCTGTCAAGCTCCTTGATTTCCGCCTTAAGACTTGCGCTTTTCTCCTTGTCGTCCTTGTGAAGGGCCAGCCTTTCATTAAAAGCGTCTATTTTATTTGCATTCAGCTCCTTAAGCTCCTTTTCTGCCGAAGCCCTTTCAGCATCGCTAAGCCCCTCCACAGATTTTTTTTCTGAATCTAGTTTAAGCATCTCCTTATATGTTTCTGCTCCAAGCTCAAGGCTTGAGTATTCATTAAGCTTTTTCTCCGAATAAGATATAAGCTTTTTTCCTAATGAGCCTGCCGTAACGGTAACGTCAGCCAAATAAGGGTCGTCATATATTATTTTACCCTCGCTTACAAAGCCGTTGCTGTCAAGCATACCTGCAAAGGTTTTTGTAAAAACAGATTTTCCTGAGCCTGACTCTCCCACGATTGCAATAGACTCATTTTCATATATATCAAGTGAAATTCCCCTTATGGCAGTAAGTATTCTGCCTCGCACGCGGAATTTTACCGACAAATCCTTAATTGATAACAATACTTTTTTTTCTTCCATGCTGTCACCTCTTACATATGTGTTCTTGGGTCTGATGCGTCTCCAAGATTCTGACCTACTACATAAAGCACTATAGTAATGATAGAAGCTAAGGCGACAGGACTCCAGAACTCAAATTCCCATCCCGGCGTAACCATGGCGCTTTCAGCCTCAAATATAAGACGTCCCAGGGACATATCCGAAAGTCCCATTCCCACATATGATAAAAATACCTCATATGAAATATATGAAGGAATTTCAGTAGCGATAAGAGTAACAATAATTGACGTCATAAAGGGAAGTATGTTTTTCATGGCTATCTTTATGGTGGAGGTTCCAAGACACCTTGACGCCAGATTATATTCCCTATCTCTGATTATAACTACCTGAGTTCTGATAAAATATGCTATGGACAGCCAGCCTGTAGCCGTAAGGGCAAGAACCATAGTCCAGAAGCCCGACGCAAAAAGCATAACCATAACTGATATAAAGAGAATATAAGGTATATTTGCAATAATGTTATATACCTCCGTCATAAATATATCGACCTTCTTTGAAAATCCCCATATGGCTCCCACAATGACACCTACTGTCATATTTATGGCTGCGCATATAAGCGCAAGGGATATGGAAATCTTCGCTCCATGCCATATCGCATCAAAGGTTGAATTGCCGGAAGCTCCTGCGCCTAAAATCCAGTGTATGCTAAAGCCAAATCTGTCTATTGCCTGTGACGGAGCTAAATGCTTTGCTGATGAATCCATAAGGTTTGCAAATTTATCGTAATCCCCAATCATAGGATAAATATATGCAAACGCAATAACTACTGCCAGCAAGGCAAGAATTATTATATTTATTTTCTTCTTAAAAAATACCCTGAACACAGAATGCCAGTAAGAGTACTTCGGCGCCGTAATTCTTTCCGACTCTATATCGCTGTGGTCAACCCTTTGAAACAGCTCCTCATCTGACAAGCCCAGCTTTTCTAATTCTTCATTCATTACAGCACCTCCTATCTGTTCTTTGACGAGAATGATATTCTCGGGTCAATCCTTGATATAAGTATATCTCCAAGCACAAGGGATATAACCGTAAGCAGGGCATAGAACAGTGTAACGCCTACAATAACGCCGTTATCATACTTTCCTATGGCTTCCACCAAAAGATTTCCTGCGCCGGGAACAACATATACGCGCTCTGTGATAATAGCGCCGATAAGGGCGCCTAAAACAGTGCCCGGTATACCGTGAACAATAGGAATAGCCGCATTCTTTAATATATGCCTGCTGAATATTTCTCCCTCTGTAAGGCCCTCTGAACGTGCAAACTTTACATAGTCAGAATTCATCTGGTCTATCATATATCTTCTAAGCCATTTCATAAGATTTGCCACGGAAGGAAGCGCCAGCGAGATAATAGGTAAAACAAACATCAGCTTGCTTGTTGATTCCATGTCAAAGGTTGTAGGAAGTCCCATCTTTCCTCCTATTGCCTTAAAAAGGAAAATATACGCAAGGGAAGGTACTGCCATAATAAATACAATATAGACTGTTCCTATCTTATCTACAAGCTTATCTTTCTTCCTTGCCATAAGTATTCCAAGTGGAACTCCTATAAGGTATGCTAGCGCAGAAGCTATAACGCCTATTACAAAGGAATATCCGATTTTTGACATATTGTTTTTAACCGTATTCACGTTTGTATAGTCGTCTGTATATCTGGTTTCAAATACAAGGCTTGAATGGAGTGAATTTGGCATATATTTGGCTGTGTGCAGGTCGTCTGCACTTTCCTCCGTAAGCCCTGTGGGATATGTAATTGTAGATTTTACATACGAGCCCTGTGAGGCTGTCATGGTATCAAACACATCCACACCCTGATTTACCGAATAGGATTTTCCTAAATTTATGGTAATTATATTCTGATGAATAAACGGAAACTTTTTATCAAAATATAAGAGATATTTATTGTTAGTTCCGTTACCTATTATTGCCGGTGAAAATTTATCTCCGCCATAAACGGGGTCGTGAAGGGTAAAGGTAAGCCCTCTCTCTCCCACATCATTTTCTACTTTATTTATATTATCTATTGTAAAAATGCCTGTAAAATAAGACCACATTCTCTTTAAAAGAGGAAGGTCCCTATAAGCGAATAGCTGCTGCTGTCCGCCGTTGGCATATTTATTTTTTCCCTGCATCTTGGCATCAAGCCGGACTATGGTATAGCCCTCGTCTTCATAATGCCTTGTAAATTTTTCAACGTATTCCTTTACTATTTCTGAATCATCGTCGGCAGTTTTTCCGAATGCAACTGCCTTGCTTCTTGTTTCCTCGTCTATCTGTCCGTTATCTGCCATTTCATGTAAGTAATCTGCATAAGGTACATAGTCAAGATATCCGTACTCCTCCCACTTATAATACATATATGCCGTTTTTGAATTGTTGCTTTGATGAGAGTATGTTGAATCCTTTGCAAAAATAAGATTACGGTCAAGAAGTGAATAAACCATAATCATAACCAATGCCACTACTATTATTATAGAAATCAAGCCATGCAACAGACGCTTTAATAAATATTTCGTCATAATTCGTCTCCTAAAGCTTAAAGGCCCCTAAATTTACAATATAATGGCGCAGGCAGTCCAAGCCTGCCTGTACCATTATATTAAAATAATTATGATGTTTCCGGTAAAATGTTTTTAAAGCCTAGTAAATACCAATATTCTTTGTAACATAGCCTGCATAATCAGGTAAAAACGTATCAAGATATGAAGCCGGGTCGCCATAGTCAGGAGACCATCCTGTACAATCGTATAAATCGTAGTTTGCTTCCTCTCCTGTCTTTGCATGATAACCTGCATATAACCATTCGCTGGTATCCTTACACTCTACAAGGTTTACTTTTACCTTTCCGCCTAAGGCATCTTCTACAGACTTCTTTATAGCATTTGCCCTGTTTACATATACCTCTGCATTTGACGCATATGGCATATCAAGTACAACAGGATTATTCTCATCCACCTTTATTCCGTCCTTCTCAAGCTCTGTCAATGCTGCGTTTAATTCCTCTACGGCATTTTGAGGATTATACCAGCCCTCAAAGCCATCGCTTGAGCCTGCTCCTTCGTCTGCTGTCTTATCCCACGCCTTTATCTTTACGCCGTCTGCATCTAACTGAGCCTGAACTATTTCTCCGTAATTTGTTCCTGCCTTAAACTCTGTAGCCTTACCGTTTATATCTATAGTTACATCCTCTGCAAGCTGAACAAAATTACCCGGCGTATATGTGTTTCTAAGGGACAGAAGCTTAATATCCTCGCCTACGCCCTGCGCATTGTATGAGCCTCTGTCGATTGCAAAGGCAACGGCTCTTCTGAAATGAACATTCTTTAATGCTGCACTTGCAAGCTTTTTCTGCTCGTCTGTCTGCTTAGAAACTACTGTCTTTGAATCATTTGAGTTTGCATATGACTGTCTGTTTATATTTGCAAGGACTGAGTATGTTGTAGAATCTGTATCTGAAACATATGAATATGTATCAAATACTCCCTCCTTCTTTGCAACCTCAATAGCTGATGTGGTTAAGCTGCAGCCGTCTACCACATTGCTAATAGTATCGTTATATGCCTTTGTAGCATCTGAGCCGTCGTTATAAAGCCATGTAAGCGTCTTTATATTTACGTTATCCTTATTCCAGTAAGACTCGTTTGCCTTAAATACTATAGTATTCTTCTCTGTTGCATTTGTAACAAGGTATGGACCGCAGTATGCAATATTGTCCTGCGTCTTTCCATAATTGTAATCTGCTGCTGAAGAATCAAACTCAGAACCGAACTTTCCGCCCTGTGACTCATAGTAGGTTCTGCTCATTGGAGCAAAAATACCATAGCCAAGCATTGTCAGGAAAAAGTCGTTAGGCTCTATAAGGGTATACTCTACCGTAAGGTCGTCAACAGCCTTAACTCCTACCTCTTTAAAATCCGTAACCTTATGATTTATATACTCGTCAGCATTTACGATAACTCCCTGTACCAAGTACTCAAGACCGCCTGCTGCATCCATCATGTGCTGCATACCTGCAACAAAATCGTCTGCCTTAACATCTGCCACTTCTCTTCCCTGGGAATCTACCCATTTAAGTCCTGCGCGAAGCTTAAAGGTGTACTTAAGACCATCCTCAGATACGGTATAGCTTTCTGCAAGAGCCGGCTTAAGCTCGTTTTCGTCATCATACTCCATAAGACCGTCATATGTCTGAATAATAGGCTCTGAATCACTCTGGAGTGACGTTGAAAGAACATCCCATGTAACAGGGTCCTCAGTATATATATAATTATATGTATCCTTTAAGGTATAGCCCTTATCCTTAAGATACTGCTTTACCCATGTGTCATACTCTCCGCTTCCCTTAACCTCCTGCCACTTAGCCTTCATCTCGGCTCTGTCTGCTTCCTTGATAAGCTCTGTTGTAACTAAAAGGTTATGAGTTCTGTAGTTGTCATTACCCCAAAGAATAGTTGACTTTGAGTTTGGCACTGTTCTGGAAATAGCATATCTTCCTCCAAGTGTAGTTGTCGGAAGCATAACGGCTGACTCCAGAAACTTTGCCTCTGAAATTGCCATAAGGGCAAATCTCTCTGAGATGGTTTCCGCCTTTTTTGCCTGTGTGTAGAGCTTATAAAACTCTCCCAGATTTTCATTGTAAAGCTGTTCTGACACTTCATCGTATGATGCTTCGTTGTTGCTGTTGTTATTGTCGTTATTCTTATCTGAATTGTCAGTCTTCTTGTCACTGTCACTGCTTCCGCATGCTGCAAGCGAGCCTATAACCATAACTGCGGAAAGCGCCAGTGCGACAAGCTTTTTAGATTTTCTCATCTTTTAATCCTCCTTTATTATTTGAAAACATCTAAAATAATTTTACAGGTTTGGGTTAACCCAAACCTAAAAAGCGTCGCTAGCGACGCTTTTTACCCTATAGAAAATTATTCCGTCCGGTAAATAAGTGTCGTTTTAATAACGAGGCTTTTATTATAAAAGGAGCCAATGTAACTATTAATCATCATTGACTCCTTTAAAATATAATTTACCACTTAAAACGAATTTTGTCTATTATTAATTTGTGGAAATTAGTCTTTTTTTCAAATTTGTTATCTCTTTAAAGCATTAACGTATTAATGTGACGCTTTTTTATTTTAAAAATCCTGAAATAATTTTTTCCTCAGCCTCCTCCTCAGTAAGACCTAAGGTTTTAAGCTTTATTATCTGCTCCCCCGCTATCTTTCCAATAGCAGCCTCATGTACAAGCTCTGCGTCAAGATTTGCCGCCTCAAGCGCCGGCAGCGCCTTTACCCTGCCGTTCCCCACAAGTATGGCGTCACATTCGGAATGTCCCTTGCATTTTTCATTTCCTACTATAACCGACTTAAATTCCTGATAGGAATCTCCCTTTGCAACAGAGCGTGAAACAAGGTCTACGGCTGAATCCTCACCGTTCATTTCCACATAAAAATCTGTCTCTGCTCTATCCTCGCCGTCTGTCATAATACGCTCCCTTACAAGAAGCCTTGCTCCCTTCTCAAGCTTAGCTGTAGTCTTTCTTACGGTGCTGTCTACCCCTCCAAGCTGTACGGTATCCATCTCAAGACACGAATCCTCCGAGAGAACGGCGTCCGTAACAGGGTCTATTCTTCTGAAAGCGTCGAGCCTTCTTCCCTTTCCAAGATGCTTTTCCTGATAAAGCACATGGGAGCCCTTTCCAAGAAAGAATCTGTGTATTCCGTTATGCTTCGCCTCTCCCTCATTGTCCGTGTGTATTCCGCAGCCTGCAATAATAATAACATCGGCCCCGTCACCCACAAAGAAATCATTATACACTAAATCGCTTACCTTGCTTCTTGTGATACATGCAGGTATATAAACCCTTTCCCCCTGTGTATCCGGCGCAATGTGCACCTCTATGCCGGAGCCATCCTCCTTACTTTCTATCTTTATATTCTCACTGTTCTGTCTTCCTACGCACTGTCCGTCCTCCCTTATGTTAAACGCTCCCTTAAATTCTCCCTTATAATCTGATACTTCCTTTAAAAGCTCCTTTGTCACTTCATTCATTGTCACTTCTACACTCATATATAAACCTGCTTATCCTTTCCGAATTTATAGATATTCTAATGCCTGACATAACTATTAACCTTTGTCCAGAGGACACATATTCGACATCTCGTCCTTAAGCAATGAAGGTAATATTTCCTCCCTTGCGCCTGCCGCCCGTACCCTTCCTTTTGCCACTACTATAATTTCGTCGGCTATCTCAAGAATCCTTTCCTGATGGGATATTATAAGGAGAGTTCCTCTCTTCTCCTTCTGAATTTCCTTAAAGGCTTCCACAAGCTTTGAAAAGCTCCATAAGTCAATTCCGGCCTCCGGCTCGTCAAATACGGAAAGCTTAGCATCTCTGGCAAGAACGGTGGCTATTTCTATTCTTTTCATTTCTCCTCCCGACAGCCCTGCATTAAGCTCCCTGTCTATATAGTCGTTTGCGCATAAGCCCACCTTTCCCAAAAGACCGCACAATTCGCCTTCATTAAGCTCCCTTCCCGCTGAAAGCTCCAGTATGTCTCTGACAGATAAGCCCTTAAATCTCACCGGCTGCTGAAATGCATACGCTATGCCTGCATTTGCCCGGGCTGTAATATCCATATCTGTAATATCCTGTCCGTCAAAATAAATTTTCCCTGACGCCGGCGTTATAAGGCCGGCTATAAGCTTGGCTGTAGTTGTTTTTCCTCCGCCGTTTGGTCCGGTGATAACCGCCAGCCTTCCTTCTTCTATATTCAATGATATATCATGTATAATATTTTCACCTTCAGGGGTATCCCATGCGATATGTTCTAATTCAAGCATTTGCATTTTCCTCCATTCGTTAATTATTTATCATTATATCACTAATAATTTTTAACGCAAGATGTTAGATATATTCAAGGCAAAAAAAGTGCCAAGAACTTTAGCTCTTTTGGCACTTTTTTCTTATTTTTTCACCGTTACAACAGCCTTAAACAAATCCCCGTCAATAACTACATTTAAGCTGCCTCCCTGTATTTCCATAAGACTTTTGGCTATAGACAGACCAAGTCCGCTGCCTTCCGTATTTCTGGAGCTGTCGCCTCTTACAAACCTTTCCATAAGCTCATCTCCCGATACGTTCAGCTCATTTTTTGATATGTTTTTAAGTGTGACCGATATGTGGGAATCGCTTTCCTCTACATCTATGTATACCCTTGACTCCTCCGTGGCGTACTTGTATATATTTTGTATAAGATTATCAAAGCATCTCCATAGAAGCCTTCCGTCTGCAACCGCCAAGGCCTGTCCGCTTCCGTATTTTATTACGGGCTTTATTCTGCGGCTTTGAAGCTTTTCCTCCGATTCGCCTATAATCTGCTCAAGCATTACATTTATATTTATAGACTCAGGGTTTACAGGCATGTTTCCTGTTGACGCCTTTGACGCGTCAATTAAATCCTGCACAAGCTTTTTCAATCTTTCAGACTGTCTTTTTAAAACGGCTATATACTCTTTGGCCTTTTCATTTTCTATATTTTCCTTATCTAAAAGGTCCACATAGCTTATAATAGACGTAATAGGCGTCTTTATGTCATGGGATACGTTTGTTATAAGCTCTGTCTTCATCCGTTCGCTCTTTATGCGTTCCTCCACTGCCGCCTGTATTCCGCCTCCAATGTTGTTTATTGTATCTCCGTGGCTCTTAAACTCTGACATCATATGGGACGTATCTATCTTATACTCCGTATTCCCCTCTGCTATTTCCTTTGCGCCCTTTTTAAGCATGTTCATATTTATAAGGGCCGCTATAAGAAATACTGCCAGTATAATGTCCGTCATCCACATAATTACCCATGAAGCCGTATCCGTATAGTCTGAAACAGCGCCGATAAAAAATGACTTAATTATTATAACTCCACAGTATACGCCAAGATATTTTCCGTATATATGTATATGTCTCCACAGGTACGAAATACACCGTTTTATATACCTGCATATTTTATAAATCAATGTTCTCTTAAAAAATATCCCTGCTTTTACCCTTACTGCTATTGTGTTCAGAAAGAAAGGATACATAACCGACATAATGCATGCCATTATTGCTGCCCCGATAATTCCAAATATATACATTACGTCATTATATATTCCCTTCTCAAGCAATGCGTCGAATAGTACTGCGGCGGCAATATATATAATTATCAGTATTTCCAAAGGAATCTTCTCTATTCTGCCGCATAATACGCTCTCACCGTCAGGTTTTCTTCCTGCCGATATGCACAGAAGAATACTTGAAGCCAGAAAAACAATAATTCCTGCAATAAGCGCCCCTAACGTATATTTTTCAATTATATCTCCATACTTAAGGAAGGGCGAAAAATAAAAGGCGTCACGGGCAGTCAGCTCTGCTTTCACATATTCGGTATACTCAAGCTCAATATCGGTAATTATATAATACTCATATATTATTTCCTCATTAAACGCATCATACTCTAAATAATTCCTTTTAAGGCGGCATCCCTTTGATGTAAAGCTGCTTTCAAATTCATCCAGGCTTTTCATAAACCGTGTGTCCATGCTTAAATCTATGTGATATGTATAACCGCAAGCCCCTACGGCAAGAATGTTATCCGAATAAATTTCTACAGACATGTTTTCTAATATATTCTCCTTTGACACCGCCTGAACATCATAAAACTCGCTGCCTTCATTCTCAGCCCTGTACTTTTCAAGCCATTTATCAGCTATTTCACTGAGACTGTAGGAATAAAAATATGCCCCGTTCTCATAATAGCTTTTTACATATCTTCCCGTATTCTTATACTGATAATCATTGTTGTAATAGTTTTCCATTGTTGGAAAGCTGTCGTCTGACGGCTTAAGCTTAAAAAAATAATTGCTGTTTTCCTCTGAATAAATATCAGTATATTCCAAATATGTTTCTGTAATATCGTACACAAAACAATTATACATTCCGTTTAAAACATCATCCCTCGTCCTGTCTGTTATATTCTTAAGAGCCTGCTCCCTAAAGCTTAAATTTTCCCCTGTTATCCTTAAATCATCCGTTACCGTAAAGCCTCTGTCCATGCACACGCCGAGAACGATTGCCCCGCATACTGACACGGGCAGTGAAACTGCTGCCAGTATGAAGCATATGGCCTTTACCCATTTCTTACTTAATATTCTTTTCATATTAACCCTCATTTTCCTAAAAAAGATTTTTCACTTTTATTCAAGCTTATAGCCCTGTCCCCACACTACCTTTAAATGTCTCGGCTCAGAAGGGTTTATCTCTATCTTTTCCCTCAAATGTCTTATATGTACCGCCACTGTTCCCTCTGAGCCAAGGGGAGTATCCTCCCACACCTCTCTGTAAATATCCTTTGGCGAATAAACCTTCCCGGGATTTTTCATAAATAGCTTTAAAATCTGAAATTCCGTAGGCGTCAGCATTATTTTCTCCCCGTCGACCGTAACCTCCTTGGAATCGTCGTCAAGCAAAACCTCTCCCGCCTTTAATATGTTATCTCCCTCCTGCCTGCTTCCTCCAAGTGTCATATACCTTCTAAGCTGCGCCCTTACCCTTGCTATAAGCTCCACGGGATTAAAGGGCTTTGTCACGTAATCATCCGCCCCTACGTTTAGTCCCAGTATTTTATCTGTATCCTCCCCCTTTGCCGTAAGAAGAATAATGGGCACATTATTATTTTTTCTTATTTTTGCCATTGCAGTAATGCCGTCCATCTTTGGCATCATAATATCCATAACCACCAGATGTATCTCATTATCGTCAGTTATGCCGACTGCCTCCTCCCCGTTATATGCCTTATATATTTTATGTCCCTCTCCTTCCAGATAAATACTTAGCGCCTCCACTATATCCTTTTCATCATCACATATAAGTATGTTGTACATTACTGTTCTCCTTCCATATGTCACATCACAGGGCTTTTATGATGTGGTGTCATTATGCCAGATATTTATTTAAGATTAAAGTACTTAAACATTTAAAAATTCTTTAAGATATATTTTATAAGCTTCTAAAATGCAAAACAGCCGCCATTATTTTAAACGGAGCATATCAACTCCCAATAATGACGGCTTACTCTTTAAAATGCTTTCTGCTTTTTTAATTACCCCACTTTGCCATTAACGCGTCATACTCCTCCTTAGTTATCGGCACAAAGGAGCCATGCTTTGCGCCCTCCGGCATCTTATAGGTTCCCTTCTCCATGCGGACAAAGTTTGCGGTTTTCAAATCCTCAAGACTGTTTGCAATAAGAGGAAAATATCCCACGCCTGAATTTTTTCCTGTATATCCGTCCATGTAAAGCACCCACTTTTCCTCGCCGTTTATCTTATATATGGCAGGTCCTTCTACTCCTGTCTCCCCTGCTATCCTTGTCTTTACCAGAGAAAAATCCCCCAACACTGCGTCGCTTGTTTCAAGCAGTATGGAAAGCTCGTTTTCATTTTTTGTAAACCTGTAAAATGTTCCCTGATATTCTATCATTGACGTGTCTATAAAGGTAGTTCCTGCATCTGTATCCTTATAAATCTGCGGCTCGGTAAAGGTATAGAAATCCCTTGTCTTTGCATACCAGATTTTCTTTCCGTCTCCTCCCTTAAGACCTGTAGCCCAGTATACTACATATTCTCCTGTAGTCTTGTCATAGGTGGTTTCCGGAGCCCACATACACGCCGCATTTTCAGGGGCAATAAGTATAAGCCTTTCCTCTGACCAGTTTATAAGGTCGTCTGATTCCCATATTCTTATATAACGGCTTCCGTTTCCTCCGTAGGCTCCCCAGTCTCCCCCGTTTGCATCAAGGTCTGTTCCGATAAGGTAAAACCTGTCTCCCTCCGGTGAACGGACTAAATAGGAATCCCTAACGCCTTTTGTTCCAAGCTCAGCCTTAAGAACAGGCTCGTTTTTGTTTATCGCTGTCCAATAAAAGCCGTCTTCACTTGTGGCCATGTGTATATGCTGGCTCTCCCCGTTGCCGTATATATTTCCTCTGAAATATGTATACACATATGCGCTGTATTCCTTTTCTTCCGGCTTAGCCTTTATGGTAAGCTTAAATTCCTTTGTTGTCGTATAATCCCCTGACGTAAGGGTTGCAGTAAGTGTAGCTGTCTCGTCCTTATCGCCTCTTGTCACAACTCCCGCAGGTATCCTGCCATCCTCTCCCGTTGGAGTAATTGTAACAAGGTCTGTCCTGTCGCAGCTCCATTTTATATCTATCTCATTATTTTCTCCTGCCTTTTCCTTAAGTGTAATATTTCCTCTTACATTGTCGGTATTATGGAGAAGATTATTTGCAATATTATCTATTTTTACAGGCGCAGCCTCATTTTTTGACAATATAGTAAACTTAAAGTATTTTACATTTGAATTGCTGTCTACTGAAACTACTACCTCCTGACTTTCCGCAAGCTCTGTGTTTACCTTTCCCTTATTATTTACGGCATCGCCCTTTAAAACATAATATGATGTCATAAGCTTATTATATACAAGAGGAAAATTTAAGTCATAGACAATCTTATCCGCCGACTCATTTTCTCCAAGGAGAGTCTTTAAAAGCTCCTTTGTTTCCTCATCCGCAGCGTCATTGCCATAAGTAACCTTGGATAAATCTACTGTAGTTTCCTCCTCATCCTTTGAAGGTTTCTTCCTTGTGGTCTTTTCCTCCCCTGTCTTTTTAGTTGTTTCCTTCTCATTGACTGATTCCTTGTCACCGCAGGCAGTACATGCAAGAATTCCTGCAAATAATACTGCCAGCCATAAATACAATTTCCTTTTCCTCATAAAAGCTGCCTCCTTTAAATAACACTTTTTCTATACATATTAAGACTGTGCATTGCCCTTGTTGCGCTTACGTAAAGCGCCTGAAGCCCAAAGCCTGACCCGGAATACCTTTCATCATAAAATGGTATATGGACACAGTCAAACTCTAAACCCTTTGCCATGTAAAACGTAGTGACCGTAACGCCCTTTGCAAATTTCTCCGTCTCCTTATCCATATATATGCAATCGGGTATTGAGCTGTTTTTAAGTATATCGTATACGTGCATGGCTTCCTCCTGACTATAACAAAGCACAGCCACAGTCTCGTACTCCTGCTCCTTAAGCTGCCTTTTTATATTGGCGGATATATTGTCAAACATGCCTGCTTCACTGTCAGCCTCTATAAGCCCCGGAGCCTCGCCATGCCGCTCAAAGAACTCTATATCCCTCTCATTTATTATATCTGCGGCAAACTGTCCAATCTCAACTGTCTGACGGTAGCTTTTCTTCATCTCCACGGTTGTTATACCGTTTCCAAATATTTCTCTTATAAAGCTTACTGCATCTGTTTGTCCGTCTCCTATGGTCTGATTCCTGTCCCCGAGAATAGTCATGGGGCACTTAAATACCTTCTCTATAATGGCGTACTGTATATAAGTGTAATCCTGCATCTCATCTATAATAAGATGCTTTATTGGCCTGTGGGCCCTTGTTCCAAAAAGAAGGTATTTTAAATACAGCATAGGAAAAACATCCTCATATACTATAACGTCTCCGTAGAAGCCGTACGCCATTCCCATATCAATAAGCATTTTCCCGTATATTTTCCTTACGTCACGGGTTTCATAAAGCCTGTTAAACCTGTCCTTTATTATTTCCGTCTCCAGCTCGTCAAAATCCACGCCTGTAAGGGTTTCCACCTCGTCGATGGCATATTCCGCTATTGCCTCCATACGCCTAAGAAGAGGTATCTCCGTAAATTTCTCATAAAATAAAACTCTTATTTCTTCATCGCTCTTTTCAAGCTTTTTAAAGGCTACAGGTCTGAAATTAACTATATCTGCCTCAAGTCCAAGGACATATCCGTTTATTTCTCTTGTAAACTCCTTTGACTGCTTGTACTTCATGTACTTTCCAAAGCCTCTTTGTATTATCTGCTCTATCTGGTCATATCTGTCCTGACAGGTGCCTGCTTCTGACAGCTCCCTTGCGGCAAAATAATCAAACTCCATCTCCCTTATATTTTCCTCGTTCAGCTCCGGCAATATATGTGATATATAATCGGCAAACACATTGTTTGGAGACAGGATAAGAATATTGTTTGCCTTTAACAAGCCCCTGCTGTTGTATAAAAGATACGCTACCCTGTGAAGGGCTATCGACGTTTTTCCCGAGCCTGCCGTTCCCTGTACCACAAGTATTCTGCTTCCCTTATCGCGTATAATTCTGTTCTGCTCCTTTTGTATTGTTGTTACTATATTTTTCAGCCTGTCGCTTCCGTTCAGTGAAAGCTCCTTCTTTAGCACATCATCATCTATATTAATGTCACTTTCAAAAAAATACTTAAGCTTTCCGTTTTTTATCTTATATTGACGCTTGCAGCTTATCTCTCCCGTCATTTCGCCTGCAGGCGCCGTAAAGGAGGCCCTCCCCTTGTCATAATCATAAAAGAGGCTTGACACAGGAGCTCTCCAGTCAAATACAAGAGGTACTCCGGCCGCCTTTTCGGAAAAGCTTCCTATGCCTATATAATAGCTTTCCGGCTCCTCCTCCCCGTCGTATATAAAATCTATCCTTGCAAAATAAGGCGAGTTAAGCATTTTGAGATACCTGTTTTTCTCCTTTTCCTTAGCGTCGTTTTCATTGACCTTTACCTGTCTGTTCTGACTGTTATCATAATTTTCATAGCCATACTCGTCAAACTCATTATAGCTTTCCCAGTAGTACTCATCCATCTTTTGTATCTCTTCGTCAATATTTTCAATGCTTTTATCTATTTCGCCAATTTTTTTCTTAAGCTTTACGATTACATTTTCTAAGTAGCTCTCCTCTTCCTGTCTGTCACATTCCCTTTTTTCCATAATAATTCCATACCTCATCCTGTTTTAATATGCGGTTTCTGCTTAAAAAAGCAAACTGTAAGACTAAAATACAATATTACGACTTCTGCTCCCTTTTGTTAAATACCGACTTTAGCATCTGAAGTCCCACAATAACCATGCAGCCTATAGCGAAGAACAATATGCTGAAGGTATCAAAGCTAAGAGCCTCCCTTGGATTATCCTTGAGGCTTGTTGGTCCCATAATAATGGCATAAAAGGAGCCTGTCATCATTCCTATGATAAAATACATCATTGCCGAGCGGTGCTTTGCCAAAAGATATTTAAGCCCCTTAACCACGGAGCAAATGCCTGCAACACAGCCAAGTCCGAAAATTATAAGAGCCGGAACATACTTAAGCTGAAGCTTCACCGTTCCGGAAATTGCCGTCATAATAGCCTGATACAAGCCAAATACCAGCATAAGGGTAGAGCCTGAAATACCGGGAAGCACCATGGCTGATATGGCGCACATTGCGCATATAAACAAAAGTATTCCCGTACCTGCTGAAAATTCACCCCACGCCAAATCTATTCCGTCACCTGACATATGGCCTGACAGATATGTCACGGCTGCCACAAGGGCTGCTCCAAGTACGGCAAACACAATATTCTTATATTTTCCTGCAAATTCCTCTTTCTCCTCAATAATAATTATAGGCATTGCAACAAGTATAAAGCCTATAAACATAGAGCTTATCTCATATATATTCTTTTCAAACACTGCCTTTATTACAAGGGACGCCGACGCCATACCTACTACCCAGCCTAACCCCAGCTTTATAAGAAATCTTATGGCTGCCATTCTTTTTTCCCTGTCCCTTGACACTATATTATTTAATGATGTGATAAATTCATCATATATTCCCATTAAAAACGCTATAGTGCCGCCTGATACTCCCGGCACGCTGTCGGCAAGGGCCATTAAAAATCCGCCTAACACACGTAAAATCATATTATTTATAATCCTTTCAAAATCTTTATTATTTCTTTTTATAATGCTTTTCTTTCTAAATGCTTTCCTTATACAAATATATATAAATATATATTTATTTTTTCTTTTATTTTTCCATAAATTCCTTAATCTTTTCAAACAGCTTTTCCATTTCCTCGTCTGTTCCTATGGTTATTCTCAGATAATCCTTTATGAGGGGATTATCCCAATGCCTTACAAAAACATTGTTGTCCCGAAGATAGTTAAACAGAGCGGTCATGTCATAAGCCTTATGTGTTGCAAATATAAAGTTTGTCTTTGAGTCAGGATATGTAAAGCCAAGCTCCGAAAGCCTTTTCTTTGTATTTTCCCTTGTTTCAATAACCTTTTTTCTTATCCTGTCAAAATATTCCTTATCCTTTACGGCTGCCTCTCCTGCCAGAATAGATACATAATTTAATGTGTACGAGTTTATGGAATTCTTAACGTCATTAAGGGCTGATATAAGCTCCCTGCAGCCTATGGCGTAGCCTATGCGCATTCCCGCCATTGAACGTGACTTGCTGAAGGTCTGCACTACCAGCAGATTGTCATATCTTTTTGTAAGCTCTATGGCGCTTTCACCGCCAAAGTCTATATACGCCTCGTCGATAATAACAACTGAGGCAGGATTAGCCCTCACTATTTTTTCAACCTCCCCAAGCTCCATGTAAACCGACGTAGGGGCGTTTGGGTTCGGTATAATAATACCACCGTTTTCCCTTATATAGTCATCTGTATCTATGGTAAAATCTTCCTTTAGATGCGGCGTCTCATACGGTATATTGTAAAGGTCCGCCCACACGGGATAAAAGGAATATGTTATTTCAGGAAACAAAACAGGCTTATCTGAGTTAAAAAACGTAAGAAAGCAATTTGCTATAACATCATCAGAGCCTACCCCCGCAAATACCATATCCTCCTCCACATTATAAAACCTTGCCAGCGCCCTTATAAGAGGCGCCATAGTCTTGTCTGGATACAGACGCAGCATAGCTGTGTTCTTTTCTATTTCCCTTATAGCCTCTGTTACCTTTTCCGACGGAGGATAGGGACATTCATTTGTATTAAGCTTTATCATATTTTTATTGTCAGGCTGTTCCCCTGCAATATACGGCTCAACCTTTCTGATATTCTTTTCCCAAGGCTTCATCCTTAAGCTCCTTCCTTTATCTTATCCATAAGGCGTTTCCATGCAGGTATCGAGCTTTCTATGGTTTCGTAGGACACGCAGTATGCAAGCCTTACATAACCCGGACATGCAAAGGAGGAGCCGGGCACTATTATTATATTTTCTTCCTTTGCAAGAGAGCAGAACTGCTTTTCATCCTCCATTGGCGATTTTACAAACAGGTAAAAGGCGCCGTAAGGCTCTGTAAACTCAAAGCCTATATCCCTTAGGGTATCTCTTAAAAGCCTTCTGTTTCTGTCATAATAGCCAACGTCGGTTTTTGAGTCTATTGCCCTTGCAACTGCCCTCTGCATAAGGGACGGCGCGTTAACATATCCCAGTATACGGTTAGCTATGGTAAGGGCCGACACTACTGTCTCAAAATCCTTCATGCTGCCCGGAATAGTAAGATAGCCTATTCTTTCGCCGGGAAGGGAAAGAGATTTACTAAAGGAATAGCCTACTATAGTATTTGCATAATAGTGGGGAAGATAAGGCACCTTTACTCCCTCGTACGCCAGCTCCCTGTACGGCTCGTCAGATATAAGATAAATATCAGTTCCGTATTCCCTGCTCTTTTTTTCAATAACCGATATCATATCCTTTATAACGCTTTCAGGGTATACCACGCCTGTGGGATTGTTTGGATTGTTTATAAGCACGCATTTTGTCCTTGGCGTAAGCTTTTCTTCAAACTCCTTAAGATTTGGCATAAACTCAGGCTTATTTGGCGATACCTCTACAAGCACGCCGTCATAATTGCTTACATATGCCCTGTATTCAAGAAAGTATGGAGCAAAGGCAACAACCTCGTCGCCCGGGTCAAGAAGCGCCCTGAATACAACATTTAAGCCGCCTGCCGCCCCAACTGTCATAATTATGTTATCCTTAGAATAATTTTCTTCAAAGCGGCGGTTTAAGGACGCCGCTATGTCCTCCCGTACATCTTCATAGCCTGCATTGCTCATATAGCCATGGACAAACGTAGTTTCCTCATTGTCAATTATATCCTTTATGGCGTCATTTACCGCCTTAGGCGCCGGTACATTGGGATTTCCAAGACTGAAATCATATACGTTTTCTGCTCCAAACTCCTTCGCCAGTCTTTTTCCTTCCTCAAACATCTCCCTTATAGCTGAGTTATTTTCTACAAATCCTGTCATTTTCTTTGCTATCATTTTCTTTTCCTCTCTTATCCTTTCCTGCGGCAATGTTTATAAGCAATGCAAGCATACTGCCTGCAAATCCGCCGCACATATCTATAATCACATCCCTTAGGGCAGGACTTCTTCCGTCTGTAAAGGATTGATGAAATTCATCCGACATGGCGTAAAGCATACACAAGGCTGTAGTAAAAGCCACTGCTTTACAGGCGGCTCTCTCATTGCCTCCATATATGTTTTTTTCATTTTTCCTATAAGCCATAAAGTAATGGGCCGTATTAAAATACAATACCCCCAATATTGCATATTCGGTAAAATGCGCCATTTTTCTTATAATAAGGGTAAGGTTATCTATTCCTCCCTCAGAAAGCTGAAACGGAATAAGCTTACATATCAAATTCGTCAAAAAACCGCTCTGCGCGTCTGATTCCTCTCCGGTTTGGGCGGAAAACATGAATATTACTGCCATCCACAATGTGGATAACAGTAAAAAAACAATACACTTTATCTTTTCCCTTTTATTATATTTTTCTTCCATGACGCATTGTTCCCTGCATATCCTCATTGCGAAGCGTTCCCGCCATCTTTTTCCTCTCCCTGCTCTCATCTAAGGAGCTGTCTATCTGTATAAGAGCGCACTTCTTACAGTATACTCCCGAGTCTATAGGCTGATGACATATTATACACGTTTTCTGCTTTTCTACAGTATTAAATTTGCCGTCCTTAACGAACATATCAATAAGCTTTTTGCTCACTCCCGTCATTTCGGCAATCTCTAAAATACTGTAATTAGCCCCATATTTATCCACAAACTCTCTAACCAAAGCATACTCGTTTTTAAAGGTTTTTCCGCAATAGGCGCATTTATATTCACCAAGACCTACATATACGTAATTGTTCCCGCACTCGCATACTGTAGGCGCCTTCAGATATCTGTCAAGGTTAATAAGCCCCTGCTCCAAGTCTTTTACCTCTTTATTATCCTTTTTGTTTTTATTTCTTGTCATAAACACCTATCCTTTCTGCCTGATTTATAATGTTTTTATATTTAAAGCTTCTTATATAGTATACTTAAAAACGGCTGTCATTTCAACAGATTTATTTTCTCCCGACTTATTAATTTCCTATATATTAAAAAGTGCCTGCATAAACTTATTTGTCTATGCAGACACCTTTGTATGTCAGATATTTTTTTATACTGAGAAATCTATATTTCTTCCCATCTGCTTTTCTTCGTTTGTCTCCAGATAATTACTTCTTTCCATAATTAAATAATCATCTATCTTTCTTATAAGCTCATCTGCAGATGATGCTGTGATGGTTACCGTATCTTCCTTATCTGTCCTGCCGTATTTTTCCTTTTCTTCGGCCCGCTTTTCATTCCGCTTTTCAGCGCGCCTCTCCTCAGCCTTTTTAGCGTCGGCCTTCTTCTGGGCTGCCTTTTCCTCAGCCTTCTTTGCTATACGCTGCTTCTGGGCTGCCTGGGATTTATCTATAACAGCAAAGAATGACGCCGTTCCTCCATCGTCAATCTTCATTCCAAAGCCCTTTACACTTGTTCCCGAAGATTTAAACTGCTGTGCAAGCTTGTTTATCTGATTTCTTGCATTTCCTATTATACCCTCGTATTTTGCCCTGTACTCCTCATCTTCAGCCATCCTTTCAATCTTGTCTGAATCAATGAGAACTACTGTTTTGTTAGGACTGGCATAGGCTTGCGCATTTGCCTCTGCCTGCTCCTTAAGCTTTGGCTCTACCAATATAAAATCCATATCGCCATACTTCTTTTTAAGCTGCTCGTAATACTTTTGCGCCTTCTCACTAAGCTCAGGCTTTCCTATGGTTTTCCCTGTTGCGACCCTAGTCTTTTTTACGCTTTCCGCTCCCGCTGCCTCTACCAGAGGTGCATTGTTTGAAATTGAATTTGTCATGTCTTTCACCGAATCCTTTCTTCTGCTGTGCTGCAATATAAATAAATTACAGCAATATGAACCATCCTTGGCTCATACATACACCATTACATTTTCTTTATCGGCACAATGCAGCAATTTTTTTATACTAATCTTCACTTCTAAACTGATTTCTTATCCATTTTCCGGATTCGCTTAGCTCTCCTTCGCTCCAGCCTGACGTGGAATTGCACCATGAAGCTATAACGCTGCTTGTCTCCGCCTTATTTGATAAATTCCAGCAGCAGTAGCTTAAGTTATATTTTTTTATAAGATTCATCCACTCTGCCGACTGATTATAATCTATACCTCCGTTGCCTGACGCGTCGCAAATTCCAAACTCGCTGATAAATACAGGAAGACCGCTGTCTATACACTGAGACGCCCTGTTTCTTAACCAGTCTGTATGTGTTGCGGCATAAAAATGAAGAGCGTACATTATATTATCATAGGCAAGAGGCGATGATAACGCCTTGTCTATCTCCTGGCTCCATGTAGGCGTTCCTACAATAATAACTGCATCCGGAGCATTTGCCCTTATTACAGGTATTACCTCGTTTGCATATGACTTTATACTGTCCCATGACGACCAGCCGTTTGGCTCGTTGCATATCTCGTATACAACATTTTTATTGCCTGCATATTTTGCTGACATTTCCCTGAAAAATGATATTGCATCTGCCTTGTATACATTTGGGTCATTATCGTTTAATACGTGCCAGTCAATAATTACATACATTCCAAGGTCTGTTGCATAGCTTACGCCGTTATTTATTATCTGCTTAAGCTCCTCCCTGCTGCCTCCTGTACAGTATCCGTTATACTCCGCCGTGTACATGGCAAGCCTTACACAGTTTGTATTCCAGTCATCCCTGAGTGTCTTAAAGGCCTCGTAGTTTACATACTGTGGAAACCATGAAAGGCCGTGGGTAGACATACCGTAAAGCTGCATTTTCTGTCCATGCTCGTCCGTAAGGTTTACTCCGCTTACATGCAATGCTCCATGTCTTTCTACAGGCGTTGAGCCTGACGGAATATTATTACCGTTCCCCTGATTTTCAGGAGGCTGATTATTAACCGGAGGCGATGAAGGCTGCGGCGTTATGCTTTCAGTCCTGTTTTCCGTTATCTGATTTTCGGTTGTCTCCTGTGTTTCCGGCTCCATGCTTTCCGTATCTGTTTCCTTTTCCAAAGTTGTTTCCTTTTCTGAGGAAGCTTCCGTTTTTGATTCTGTTTCCTTCTTTTCGCCGGATGGTTTTTTTCGTGTAGTTTCCTTGTCTGTCACATGCGATATTACATCCTTACCGTCAGAGATATTATTTTTTTTACTGCCGCAGCCTATACATGCCATAAGCAGGCAGACAGCCATAATATATGTTACTGCTCTCTTCATACTATATACACCAGCCTTTCTTTGCTTATACCGGTACAAATAAATATGTACATTTACTTCTCCTCCAAAATATTTAATTCTGCCGCTTTTAATTATATCATCAGGCTTTCATAATTACAATTTCTTTATGGCAATTAATAAAAATAGTTACATAATTTAGTCTTGTAATCACGTATTTTACTATGGTATTATTTCTTAAAAAGGAGGTTGGCTTAAATGAAAATAAAGAACTTTATTTTTCTTACCTTTGCAGGTATTATAAACGCTTTTGGCATTACTATATTTTTAGCTCCGGTGGATTTGTATGACAGTGGAATTTCAGGAACCTCCATGCTCCTGTCCCAGCTTACTCCAAGCTATATTTCCCTGTCTGTCTTTCTTATATTGTTGAATATTCCTTTATTTTTATATGGTTTAAAAAAGCAGGGCAGGGTATTCACCATATACGCCATATATTCGGTAACTGTTTACTCTGTATGCGCATGGCTTATTACGGATGTTCTTCCTATAGACGTCAGCATGGCGTCGCCCTTAGCCGAAAATGATTTGCTGCTGTGCGCCTTGTTTGGCGGGCTTATTTCAGGTATGGGAAGCGGTATCGCAGTACGCTTTGGAGGAGCCATGGACGGAATCGAGGTTATGGCTGTCATTTTCTCTAAAAAGCTTGGCCTGTCTGTAGGCACATTTGTTATGGGCTACAATATTATACTTTACATATTCTGCGGAATATTTGTAAAAAGCTGGATTCTTCCGCTTTATTCCATTATCACATACGCCGTAGGAATAAAGGCCCTTGATTTCATAGTAGAAGGCCTTGACCGCTCTAAGGCTGCTACCATTATTACTACAAAGCCGGATAAAATATGCGCTGCCCTTTCGGAGGAATTTGGAAGCGGCGTTACTGCCATAGACGCCACAGGAGGCTATTCCGGCAAGCCGAAAACCATGATTTATTTTGTGGTAAACAGGTTTCAGATAACAAAAATGCGGAACATTGTACATGAGATAGATTCTTGCGCTTATATAACCATAAGCGATATAGCAGACGTGTTCCGTGTGGAATAGGCTGACAATTTAAAAAATTTTATTTTTTCAGGATTTTTTTCTTTTCTTTTTTGTTTTATTATCAGAGGGGTAATTATAAAGAAAGGAGGATGCCGTTCTTTATGCGTACGAATAAAGAAATTACGGAATGTTATGAGAAATATGCGGATACTGTGTATCGTGTCGCATATCTGTATATGAAGAATATGGATGATGCAGAAGATATGATGCAGAATGTCTTTGAAAAATATATTGATACTGACATGGAATTCCATAATGAAAATCACCTAAAGGCATGGCTGATTACCGTCGCCAAAAACACCTGCCTTAACAATCTTCGCAGTGTATGGAAAAGCAGACGCGACGACTGGGAACAGGTTTTATCCTGCTATACCCCTGCTTATACTGACACATATCATTTAGACGGAGTAACCTTCAGGGAAATTAAAAAGCTTAAAAAGCACTATCAGGTTACATTATATTTATTTTATTACGAGGGATATCCTATTAAGGAAATTGCCTCCATTATGGAAAAACCTGAAAGTACAATTCAAACTTGGCTTTCTGCCGCAAGAAGGCAGTTAAAAAAACAATTAGGAGGGATTATAAATGAAGAAATTGTTTGAGCCTATAAAGTTAAGAGAAAACAGCAGGGAACGGGTATTGAGGGAATTAATAAGCTACAATGATAATAAGGGTAAAAACGAAGAAACTGCAAAAAGCACTTCAAAAATTTTTTCAGATAATAAGAGCCAGCGTGAGCTTAAGCCTCGCAAAAGGAAAAAAACTTCCATTGTCATGGAGGTTTTGGCAGGAGCTGCCGTTATAGCCATGATTGCAGGCATTATATTTGTATCAATAAACAAATCCTCAGGGATAAAGCATCAGCCGGCAAAAAGCACCGGCTCCCAGGATATTACTGAAAAGAGCTCTGACAGCAAGCCGGGACAAAATAACTCGCTTCAGGGGGCTTTGCCTGCTGATACTCCTTCAGTTGAATTTATCAGCAGCAGGAAACTTGGAATATCTATAGCATTTAACAGACAGTATTTTAAGGATTACATTGTTGAAACGGAGGGTGACGGCATCGTTACTCTGTATCAGGAGGACGCCGGTACCGAAACAGGCTTGAATTGGAATAATATACTAATAAGTGGCTCTGGTTATTCTTACGAAGAGGAAATATACAACTGGACAAATGACATGTATAAGAGCTACTATGGTTCACTGCAGAATATATATGATGTAACCATAGGAAATCTATACTCTGATTATTTATCAGAATTAGGCATAGCTTCCAATACTAATGCAGCAGGAATTCCTGCAACAAAATTTTCCTTCAGCTATGAGCTTCCTGATGTCAATACCTCAGAGTGTACGGATGTTTACGTAATTGATGCAAGCGCATACCGTGACTCCCTTAATTCGGAAGGCTCCAGTGAAGCCTATAAATCGTATACTATCAAGGTGTCGTATCAGATTTTCCATAATGATAATAATATTGAATATAGCACAAAGCCTGAAGTAATTTATGAAACAATAGATTCATTCGCCCTTACGCCATTTACCAAAAAAACCTGCTACATCTTAGCTAATGGCACTGATATATCTATAGCCTCTGGCAATGGAAGTAATATACATGAGAGCGCGAATTTCACAACAAATTATGCGGATGATGACAAGTCTGAAATAAGCTACGGCTCATACTATTCATTCTTTTCTTCTGCTTCCGCAGACATTACGAATGATTTTTTTGAGACATTTCTCCCTGTGGGACATTTGTATGATGTAAGCGGCATTAAGGATATTTATACAAATAATGATTTTTACCTGACCTTTAACAATATGGTTGCAATAGACTTATATTATCCTGATTATTATACAGAAAAGGGTTATGACAGCTCAGCTACGGATATGGCTTATCCGTCATACGGCGTGCTTCATTCCCCATTCACCGGCAAGGATACTTCCGAGAAGGACACTGATTCACCTGACGGCAATGTAAACGTTACTAAATCCTTTGAAATATTTCCTAAGGGTGACAAGCTGATTTCAGTAAACGACAAATATTGCACTATATATGGGGTATCTGAGGACTATATAAACCGCCGGTCCCCTGACGTTCAAAATACGTCTTCCGATGTGGTTTTTAATTATGATTATGTAATATACGTTCCTATTGAAGATATTTTTGATGTAAACGGTAATTCAATCGGTAATATTATCGGTGATATTAATAAGATAAGTCCTGCCCTTACAATGAGCGTTTACTATGACGGAACGGAGCTTGAAACGTTTCCTGCACAGATTTATGCTGATAAGGTGGTTGTTTATGGGCTTGAAACTACAGGGGTTTTAAATTAAAAAATATTAATTTGTACGTTTGAAAAAATGTTTCCCCTCATGTAGTCCGTGGCTTAAGAATAAAGGGAGGGTAAGGTCTTAGGGCAGAGGCACGCACAGGGTGCGTGCCTCTGCCCTAAGACCTTACCCTCCCTTTATTCTTAAGCCCCTCATTTGGAAGTTACATATATCTGATTTTGGACATGTTCATTAAACAACCAGTTCTGAAAATTCATCTTTTGTTAATCCATACAAGATTTCGTCATAAAACTTTCCATCTGTAAATACTGTATTTCTACGTCTTCCCTCAACGACAAGACCAATTTTTTCGCAAAGTCTGTTAGACGGCTCATTATATGAATATACACTTACGTTAAATTTTTGACATCTTAACTGATTGAAATAATTCATATTTTTGCCCCTTTCTAAGCTATAGAACCACAATTCAAATATTGCTTAAATACTTCTAATTGGAAAAAACATATAGTTCTTTCCCGTTTCCGGACAAGTAAAATCATGAACGGCGCCAGCTAATGTTATATCATTTTGACTCATATAGTTTATTACCCGGACAAATGTATTGTCATCTTCACATTCAGCATAAATATATTCATAGCCTGGAATTACCCATTTTGTCCAGCCTTCCGGCGCTTCAGCATTATCATCACACTCAACTCCGGCAAGATATAAACCCTTACTAAAATTATCTTCCCATGGTTTAAATGAACGAGTATAATCAGACATTGCTCCCCATATTCCCACTATATTTCCGTGTTCATCTTTTTTGGCCAGCTGCTGTACTTCGCTAAAATGAGAGTTTGCATCCTCCCATAATTTTTGAATAAAATCGCTTCCATCCAAGGTAGTGCCTTCTTTGCCAATCACCACAAAAGATTCTTTTATACATTTTTCTATTTTCATAAATACCTCCACAAATTCAAATATGTTTGTCAACAGTTTTTTCTGATAATATTTTAAATGAAAATGCTTTGTAAGCCCGCATACATAAAAACATAGCTACAGGAAAAATTATGGCGGCAAACAAGCCTGCCTTTAAATTTTCAGAAAATGCTCCCGAAACAAGACCTACTATCGTAGGGCCTCCGCTGCAGCCTACATCTCCTGCAAGAGCCAGCAGAGCAAACATTGTTGTTCCTCCAAGAGGCATTTTTGCAGACGCCAAAGAAAAGACTCCCGGCCACATAATTCCCACAGACAAGCCGCATAAGCCGCAGCCAATCAATGACATGACAGGATTTTGAAATAACACGGCTGTTAAATACGCAGCTATGCAAAGCAGTGAGCTTCCCTTAATAAACTTTACAAGATTTATTTTTTCTCCAAATTTTCCATAAAACGCCCTGCTTAAGCCCATTAATACTGAAAAAAAGCACGGCCCTGCCAAATCGCCCACGGTCTTGGAAACTCCTAAGCCTTTTTCCGCAAAGGCTGACGCCCATTGACTCATGGCCTGCTCCGATGCTCCCGCTGTCACCATGAGAATAAAAAACAGCCAGAACAAACGAAAACGGAGTAATTCTTTTATAGACATCCCCTCGTTTTCCTCTGTCAGACTTTCAAGGGGCACCTTTGTAAACCATATGCCGTTGGCAAGAGGCAGTATACTCCATATTATGGGAAGGTACACCCAGCTTCCCTTTCCAAACAAAAACAGCTGCAGCGTGGATAAGCCTACCACTCCCACCGTTCCCCAGCAATAAAAGGAATGTAAAAGGCTCATGGCCGCCGCCTTGTTTTTGCTTGGACATGCTTCAACTATAGGCGATATTAATACCTCTATTAAGCCGCCTCCTATTGCATAAAAAAGTACTGCAAGCAGCAAAGCGCCATATGAATTTGACATTATCCGCGGAAACACTGACATTCCTATAAGCCCGACGGCTGCGAAAATATGCGCCGCTACAATACATATCCTATATCCTATTTTGTCAACAAACCTTGCAGATATTAAATCTACAGCAAGCTGAACTGCAAAATTAAGAGTTGTGATAAAGGTTATCTGTGATATGCTTAATGCAAATTCCTCCTGAAATATCAAGAACAAAAGCGGCGCCAGATTATTAACAATAGCCTGGGTAATATAACCTAAATAGCTTGCATATATTGTATGGTTATAATTTTTTGTCTGCTTATTCATCTCTGTATACTCTCTCATTTTTTGTTAATTCAGATAAGGATGTACATATGGCGCAGGCTCAGGTCCAACATACAGCCCATACGCATCACAAATCCAGTAGGTTCCATCTATATTTATCCTGCACCACTGATGGCTCCACTGATTTTCATTTACATGCTCATAAGGAATATTTAACATATTCAGACACAGGCCTGTTGCCCTTGCACAGCCTGCGCATGAGCCGACTCCTGTTACAAAGTAGCCGTATGGGTCGTCATAATGGGGAGCCTCAACAGAATACTGTACCTTTCCGCTGTCAAACAAATCCCTGATTGCCGATGCAATACCCATTAATTGCTCCTCCCTGCTTAAGCCCATAAGGGGAGTTACAATATCCACCGCCACATTGTATGCCGCCTGAAACTCTTCATCACTGCATCTTTTTTTCAGACTTTTTATATTAGCTAAATTTCCCGGCGAAACTAACCCGTTTGGTCCTGTCTGTTCCGGAGGCTTTTGGGTGTCCGGAGTCTGTTCCGACGGTTTTTCCGTTTGCTTTTCCGTTGGTTTTTCTGTCGGTTTTTCCGTTCCAAGATAATTATTGCTTACATATCCCGGCTGCTCATTAAAATTAATTCTGTACCAGCCTGTTTCATTGCATTGTCCTGTTACCAAAATCTCCTGTCCTCCGCTTAAGGAGCCTATTCTCTGTCCGTCAACAGAAGGCGCGCTTCTCACGTTTACGTCGCTTACTGCATACATAACGACAGACATATCCGTGTATGAATACTCCGGCGCTGTCTGCCCTGTAATAATATTTTCCACAGTTTGTGAGGGCTCAGTTGTCTGCTCCTGCGTAGCTTTTGTATCAGCCGAAGGGTCTGTTGCTTCCGTTCCCTGCGTATTATCTGTAGCATCTGTTGTTTCTGTTTCTGCTTCAGAAACTGTCTCGGAATTTTTCGTTTCCCCGCCGTCACCTTTGGTTTCGGATATATTTTCTGTTTTTTCTGCTTCTGTTTTCTTTGCTGCATTATTATCCTGCTTTTTGTCAGCTTCGTTTTTACAGCCTGCTATGATTAACAGCGCAAGCATCATGCATAAAAGCATACATAATTTTCTGTTTCTCATACCTCGTTCCTCCTTAAGTAAATATATATTTTTTACTGTGAAATATTTGTATCAAATATCATTTTTTACAATAAGGACAATAATTTGTTTTCAGATGTCCCTGCTATCGTGATATCCTCATATGAATATCGTCCTTTGTTTTACCTTCTCCGTCCCTTATAAAGCCTGCCTTTTCATAGCAATGAATTGCTTTTGAATTAGTTTCATAAACATTTAATTCCATGCCGTCAAGACTTAATTCCTCATAAGCATATTTCAGCAGAGCCTTAATTGCCTCGGCGCCATAATGTCTGTCCTGCTTTGAGGCAGTAATGGTAATCCCTAACTCCCCAATATTGTCTTTAATTTCCATTATTTCTATATTTCCGATATATTCCCCTGTAGCCTTTTCAAGCATAGAATAACACAAGGCTTTTTCTTCTAATTTGGCTCTTACCCAGTCCATTTCCTGTTCATATGTATAAGTCCGGGGATTATGACTAATTTTATCAGCAATATTAATGTCATTTACCATGGTTAAATAGTCGTCAACTAACCTTTCGCTTAATTTAATATAATAAATATTTGCTGATTCAAAAACTATCTCATAGCCGTCATTTATAAAATCTGTTTTTTCCATTTTATTTTTTAACCTCCTGCACTTCCGAAATCTTTTTATTGAAGATATAATAGCACAATTACATTAAAATATCTATTATAACTTTATATGTGATAATTGCCTTAAACTGTAAAAAGACGGCCTTAGAGCATCTAAAACCGTCTTTTCCATAAAAATCCATTTATTTAATTCTGACTATCTTTTAAGGGCAGATAAAATCCCAGCCTTCAACCCTATTCCTCATTTACCTGAGCCAGCTTCGCCGCCTGGTCTGCGGCTATACATGCGTCTATTATCTCCTGTATATCACCGTTCATAACCTTTTCCAGCTTGTAAAGGGTAAGACCTATCCTGTGGTCTGTAACCCTGCCCTGTGGAAAATTATATGTTCTTATCTTCTCGGCCCTGTCGCCTGTACCAATCTGGCTTCTTCTTGCGTCTGCCTCTGCATCGTGAGCCTTCTGCATCTCAAGGTCATACAGCTTTGCCCTAAGAAGGGCAAAGGCCTTTTCCCTGTTCTGTATCTGTGACTTTTCAGTCTGTGAATAAATAACAATACCTGTAGGATAGTGGGTAAGACGGACTGCAGAATCTGTAGTATTTACACACTGTCCTCCATTTCCCGACGCACGCATAACGTCTATTCTTATATCCTTCTCATCTATCTGTATATCTACCTCCTCTGCCTCAGGCATAACTGCTACCGACGCCGTTGAGGTATGAATACGTCCTCCTGACTCTGTCTCGGGAACTCTCTGTACCCTGTGGACTCCGCTCTCATATTTAAGTACGGAATAGGCCCCCTGACCTCTCACCATAAATTCAATTTCCTTCATTCCGCCTATTCCTGTCTCGTCAGAGTTTACTATCTCTATCTTCCATCTTCTTGACTCAATGTAATGGGAATACATACGGAAAAGCTCCGCTGCAAAAAGCGCCGCCTCGTCGCCGCCTGCGCCTGCCCTGATTTCCATTACAATATCCTTATCGTCGTTAGGGTCCTTTGGCAATAAGAGTATTTTAAGCTGCTGCTCAAGCTTTTCTATTCTTTCCTTGGCAGAATTCATTTCCTCCTTCGCAAGCTCCCTCATTTCCTCATCGCTCTCTGCGTCAAGTATTGCAAGACTGTCGTCCACATCCTTTTTCGCCTGCTTATAATCCTTATATGCCTCTACGATAGGAGACAAATCATTCTGCTCCTTCATTACCTTTTTATATCTTGCCTGGTCATTTACTATTTCAGGGTTATTTAATTCATTTAAAAGCTCCTCATATTTCGCCACTAAATCTTCTAATTTATCAAACATAATAATCCTCATTTCTGCTTACGCTTTTTGTTCTTTAATACTTTTACCATATATTATGAAAAATATCAACGCTAATGATTAAGCCTTCCTGTGACTACTCTGTCTAAGCCTGCCATATCCTTTACCACCTTTATGTCTGTAAATCCATTTTCTTTCATTATATCAGATACCTCCCGGGCCTGATTACAGCCTGTTTCATACAGGAGATATCCTTCCTTATCTAAATATTCTGCCGCCCCTTTAGTTATCTCTCTGTAAAAATACAGTCCGTCCTCCATACCGTCTAGCGCCAGCCTTGGGTCATGAAGCCTTACCTCATCTGCCAGCTCATCTATTTCACTTGTCCTTATATATGGCGGGTTTGAAATTATCATGTCCCATCTGCACTCCGGTGTGTCACTGCAAAACTCAAACAGGCTGCTCTCCAAAAAAGCAACGTTTTCCGCTTTGTGGATTGACTTATTTAACTCTGCCACCTTTAAAGCCTCATGTGAAATATCTGAGCCAATAACCTCTATGGGGACATTTCCCTTAACTGCTGCTAGCTTTCCTATGCTCACAGCTATGCAGCCGCTGCCTGTACACATATCAAGAACTCGTATTCTTGAATTGTCACTTTTCTTGTTCTTCTTAAGCTCATTAATGTAATGCAAAGCCTCCTCCACAAGCGTTTCCGTGTCCTGTCTCGGTATAAGCGTATGCTCATTTACCTTAAAATCAAGTCCCATAAACTCCTGATGTCCGGTAATATGTTGTAATGGCACACGGGTACATCTGACGCTAATCATTTTATCAAAGCTTTCCTCTGCCTTATCATCACCGCACAAGTCAAGCTGCTTCACAAAATAAGCGGCCCTGTTCATGGAAAATGCCTCCTCAAACAGCAGCCATGCGTCTGTGTTAAAATCACTTATGCCAGCCTTTTTCAACCTGTCTTTGCCTCTGTTTAATATATCAATGTAACGGCTCATCTTTTTCATCTGCCTTATCAATGTCATTTAACCTGCCAAGGTTTGACTCCTGCCATTCCCTCCAGTCAAACACTGCCTCAACAGCCTGTATCGCTACCTCTATCATATCATTAGAAGGCTCCTTTGTGGTAAGCCTCTGCATAAGAAGTCCCGGCGCGCTTAAAATTTTAACTGCAATATTGTCGCTTCTTCCGGCCAGCCTTATAATCTCATAGGATATACCTGCGATAACAGGCATAAGAAGGATTCTTACAGCCACCTTAACAAGCCTTGTGGTTTCCGCCGGCATAAAAGCTGACACAAGTATAAAGGCTATTACGCTTATAAACATAACAAACAATAAAAAGCTTGTTCCGCACCTCTTGTGCTGTCTTGAGCTTGACGCCACATTTTCCGTATTTAATTCAAGATTATTTTCTATACAATTTATACATTTATGCTCCGCTCCGTGATACATAAAGGTTCTCTGGATATCCTTCATTCGCGATATAAGCACCAGATAAAGTAAAAATATAATTATTCTTGTTATTCCTTCAATAACTGCTAAAAGCGCATTTGAATTAATACTTAAAAGCCCCTTAAAAAGCTCTGACACATAATAAGGCAGGATTATAAATAATGCAACGGACAAAACCACTGAAAATACAACAGTAAGTCCCATCAATACGCCTTCCGCCTTTTCCTTGAACGCCGATTTTACCGCTTTATCCATGGGCTTATCCTCTGTCACCTCTATTTCCTCCTCAAAAAATTCTGCGGAATATGTAAGCGACTTTATTCCCAATACAAGTGAATCTATAAATCCAAACACGCCTCTGATAAAAGGCAGATTTAAAATTTTGCTTTTTCCTGCTATGCCTTTATATTCTTTTATCTCTATAGCTATATCATTGTCAGGCTTTCTGACTGCAACGGCGTACTTGTCTTTATTTTTCATCATTATGCCCTCTAATACAGCCTGCCCGCCAATACCGGATGATTTTTTTGCCATATTTGTTCCTTTCCCACAATGTAAAAAGGTTGAGAATAATATCCTCAACCTGTACTTACTACCTATGCCTCTGTCTTAACACCATACTTACGATTGAACTTATCAATACGTCCACGGGCAGCCGTTGCCTTCTGCTGGCCTGTGTAGAAAGAATGACACTTTGAACAAATTTCTACATGGATATTTTCCTTTGTTGACCCGGTAACAAATGTATTACCACAGTTGCACTCTACTGTTGCCTGATAGTATGTTGGATGTATTCCTTCCTTCATCTTTTCACCTCTCTGATTCCTGCAAAATTGGACTTTACCAATTCCGTCTTTTTCTAACAACCATATTAATATAACATACAAGCCATATAATTGCAAGTTTTTTTGCAATTTTTGCAAGTTTTTTTTGCAATTAACTACTCCTGCTTCTTGTCCTGCTTTTTTTCCTGCTTCATCAATGTTTTCATTATAATGGAGTATATATCCTGACTTGCATCCCTCCAGTTATTGCACATTATTTCCGCAACATCCTCCGATGGAACGGTTATATTTATATCTATAAGATTGCTGCTTCCCTCCTTTATCTGACACGTAACTATATAATCCTGCCCGTTTGCCGACAAATAATAATCCGATGTGGTTCCAACCTCATTTCTCATCTCATATTTATTATCTATAAGAAATATATCCATATCATCTACTACGGCTACCGGTATTTTGTCCGAAAACAGCTCTACGGTTTCTATGCCTGAATCTGTTATCTTATAATATGAAGTATTTCTTACGGTCTCTGCTGAAATAAGACCTGCCTCCAAAAGCTCTGTTATAACCTGCTGAAATACAAAATAAGTAGTATATTCCTTATCTAAAAAAAAGTCTGATATCTGCGTGTTTGTCAACGGAAAATTAACCTTATTCAACATATATAATGTCATAAATTTGTATAATGTAAGTGAATCCATTGCCATATTTTTGTTCCTTTCCTTCTCCTTTACTTTTTTACTGCAAATTTTACAGCATATAAAATCTACATTTTATGAAATCTGTCCCCCTGTATCAGATTTCTGTTTACAATTTCCCTGTTTATTGCATTTAACACTGCTTTTTTATTTCCTGTCCATAAAGGCTCAATAAGAATATTTTTTGGTCCGTCGCCTGTCATTCTGTGTATTACTATATCCTCTCTCAATTCCTCTATAAGACGAAATAAAATATCTATATATTCCCCCAATGAATATATTTTAAAACCCTCTTTTAAATATATTTCTGCGAGCCTTGTTTCCTTTAAAACATGCAGAAGCTGAAATTTAATTCCCTGAATGTCACTTTCATTAATATAGCGAACAGTATATATCATATCCTTAATTGTCTCATTTGGCAAGCCTATAATCATATGCGTTATAATTTCTATTGGTAACTGCCGCTCATTTCCCTTATTGTCATATTTTCTTATAATGTCTATTGCCCTTTCATAGACGTAATTTTTATATCCTCTGTTTATATATTCTGCGCTTTTTTCATTTGCTGTCTGAAATCCAAGCTCCACCCATACAGGCTTGATTTTATTTAATTCTCCCAAAAGCTGTCCAACCTGCCCGTCTATACAGTCAGGTCTGGTTGCTATAGACAATACTTTTACCTGTGGGTGCGACAACGCCTCCATAAATATTTTTCTTAAATATGCTATATCCCCATATGTGTTGGTATATGACTGAAAATAAGCTATATAGCTTCCCTTTGGAAATTTTTTCTCTATCTGTGCCTTTCCATTCTCTATCTGCTGTATTACATCCCCTTTATATCCCTCGGCAAAATCACCTGAGCCTCCCTTGCTGCAAAATATACACCCTTCACTGCTTATTTTTCCATCCCTGTTCGGGCAGGTCATTCCTCCATCCAAAGAAATTTTATAAAGCTTACAGCCATATGTCTTTTTAAGATAGCTGCTTAATGTATTTATATACATCAGACCAACCTTTTTATTTTGCGCTTGTACGTCATAATACCCAAAATTCTGCCTTTCTTTGATATTATTTTACATCTATTTGATAAATATATCATATTTTTAAAAAAAGTACTATCTTTTTTTTTAATCTTATTGTATAATCATTTTTATATATTGATAAAATAAATATGAATCAATCTATGATTCCTAGTTAAAACTAATTTTTTTATTTCAATGTATTATTATATTTTACCCTGAAAGGAAGTAAATTTTTTATGATGAGAGATAAACTTCAGTCTTTACCAATGACAGAGTTACGTGAAATAGCAAAAGCAAACGGAATAAAAAGTGTAACTGCTATGCGAAAGGCAGCTTTAATCGACAAAATCATTGAAGTAACGGGAAGCGAGGCATCTTCTACGCCTAACGCTACGTATTCTTCTCAGCCTCAGGTTTCACCTGTTGCGGTTTCAGAAACTCCTGTAAGTATTCCGGGTTATACCATGACTACCGTTCATGAGCAGCCGGCAAGACCACAGGGCTATGTGCCTCAGGAGATGCAGCGTTCAACTCCATATTCGAATCCTGCATATACAAGCACATATGAGCCAAAGCAGCGTCCTTATTCCTCATATGATAACAGACCTCAGCGTAATTCTTATGACAGAAGCTCAAGCTATGACAGAAACAGCAATAACAGCGGCTATGACAGAAATTCAAACAACAGCTACGACAGAAACAGCAATAATAACAATTATGACAGAAGCTCAGGCAGCTATGACAGAACATCCGGCAGCAACTATGACCGCAATGACAGAAACACAAGCTATGTCCGCACTCACGAGAGAACTACCGGCTATGACAGAAATCAGACGGACAGAAGCAGCACATATGACAGGACTTCACCGGACAGAAATTACAGGGATACACGTTCGTATGATAATCAGTCGTACGAAAGACCTAGCTATGACAGGCAGACATATGACCGCTCAAACTATGAAAGACCTGCCAACAATAATTTTGAGAGAAGCTTTGAAAGAACAATTAATGATGATATAGCATTTGACCCTGCTCTTGACAGCGGTATAGACGCTAACGGCATTCTTGAGGTTATGCCTGACGGTTTTGGCTTTATACGCTGTGAAAACTATATGCCGGGTGACAATGATGTTTATGTATCGCCTATCCAAATAAGAAAATTTAATCTGAAAACCGGAGATGTTATTTTAGGTAAGCTTAAGGTTAAAACACCGTCTGAAAAATTTGCAGCACTCCTTTACATAACTACTGTAAACGGATATTCTATACCTGAGGTGCTTTCACGTAAGAGCTTTGAAAATCTTACCCCTGTATTCCCTGATGAGAGAATCAGAATGGAAACAGACAATCATAACACTGCCATGCGTATTTTAGATATTGTTTCTCCTATAGGAAAAGGTCAGAGAGGCTTAATCGTATCACAGCCAAAGGCAGGCAAAACTACTCTTTTAAAGGAGATAGCCCATGCCATTGCAAAGAATAACCCTGAGATGCATATGATTATTCTTCTTATAGATGAAAGACCTGAGGAGGTTACTGATATTAAGGAGGCTATTGCAGGCAAAAACGTAGAGGTTATATATTCTACATTTGACGAGCTTCCGGAGCATCACAAGAGAGTTTCGGAAATGGTTATAGAGAGAGGCAAAAGACTTGTTGAGCATGGAAAGGATGTAGTTATTCTTTTAGACAGCATTACAAGACTTGCCAGAGCTTATAATCTTATTGTTCCCCCTAGCGGGCGTACTCTTTCAGGTGGTCTTGACCCTGCCGCTCTTCATGCGCCTAAGAAATTCTTTGGGGCCGCAAGAAATATGCGGGAAAGCGGAAGCCTTACAATTCTTGCCACTGCCCTTGTTGAAACGGGAAGCAAGATGGATGATGTGGTATTCGAGGAATTTAAGGGAACAGGCAACATGGAGCTTGTCCTTGACAGAAAGCTTTCAGAAAAGCGTGTTTTCCCTGCTATAGATATATTAAAATCAGGCACAAGAAGGGACGATTTGCTCCTCTCAGAGGAAGAAGCCGCTGCTGCCGACATTATCAAGAAGGTTTCAAGCAGCTTAAAGCCTGATGATGCGGTGGAAACCATCCTTAACCTTTTTGCAAAGACTAAGGATAACGCTGAATTCTGCCAGACTATTGTGAAACAGAATTTATAGAACTGCGATAATAATTTCTTATTTCTATTAGAAATTTACTTTAATATGATAAATGTAATATCGAGAGTATGATAATAAAGCGGTTAGATTTAGATATTGGAAACTAAATCTAACCGCTTATTATTTATAATCCTACTTTTTTTATATTTCTTAATAAGTCTTTCTTTTCAGAAAAATGTTTCTGGTGCATATATTTAAAAAATAAAATATGTTTATATACAAACCACATAATATGCAACAAATTAACGGCTCTATAAATGAGAAGTTTCTTCACCATTAACGATTATATTTTGCTCCTGCATAAATCAGCAATACTAATCCAACAACAAACCCCAATGCAAAAGCAATAAAACTTAATGCAGAGTCCGTTATACCGATTATTGCTGCTGTCACCAAAAGACCAATTCCAATAGAGATAACACCCCAACCTGATATTCTACAAAAAGCCTTTTTATCACTTGGAGACACTTTTTCATAATGATAACTATGAAGTAAAGTGATTTTTTCCTTTTTCCACATCAAATAACCAAGTGTTATGAATACAATTCCTATCACTGCGACTATAATTGCTCCAACCATATCAATACACCTCCAAATCGGAATTTATCTATACTATGTCATTTTTGACATAACCTCTTTTTCTTTGCGCTGTAACTCATTTAATAATCTTTTTTTACATTCATGAATCTCACCTATAAGAACCCTCTTTGAATCCTCAAGTTTTAATTCTTTTTCGTGTCCCGATTTAATATCTTGCATTTGATTATAACGTTTATTAAGAGTGTTGAAAAAACCTTTGATTGTCACAGGATCATTATTTTTATACAATAACGGCTTTGCCCTTTCGAAATCTGCAATTATTAGATGATATGCATTTTCAATAATATCTTCATTTGTTTCTGTGATTGCAGGAACTCTTATTTCACTAACATCTTTTATTAAGTTTCTAATTTCATCCCTCTGCCATACAATAAACGCATAAGTTTGATCTGCCTTTTTATCTTTAGCTATAAATCTATGATTCAAATGAGAAAGTAAAAGTTGAACTAATGCAGCAACAACACCTGCAATTATACCAGTTGCAATTCCAGCACCATTAAATAATAATTCTATCCAATTACCCATCGTTATATATATCCCCCATTCACCAAATCCCGATTTATATATTTAATCATAAATTCTTTGTTTCTATAATTACAATATACATTTATTAATATTTTTTACTTCTCCGGCTCAACCCACCCTGTCATTTCATCAATCAGCTCCCATATTTCATCTCTTCCCTGCTTTGTTTCCGCAGAAAAGGGTATTATAACAGTGTTATTATCTGTCTCAAGCTTTGCCCGTATAAGCTTTATATGCTTTTGCACCTGGCTTCTGTTTATCTTGTCAAGCTTAGTAGCTATAATTATAGGCTTATATCCGTTGCTTAAAATCCAGCGGTACATATTTACGTCATTTTCAGAGGGCTCATGTCTTATATCTATCAACAAAAATACAGCCTTAAGAACCTTTGATTTTTGAAGATAATTTTCAATCATTCTCCCCCATTTTTCCTGTATTTCCTTTGAAACCTTTGCAAATCCGTATCCCGGCAAATCAACACAGTACATAAAATTATTTATATTATAAAAATTTATGGTCTGCGTCTTTCCCGGCTGTGAAGACGTTCTTGCAAATGACTTTCTGTTTAAAAGCCCATTTATAAGAGAGGATTTTCCCACATTTGATTTTCCCGCAAAGGCTATCTCCGGCAGAATATTGTCAGGAAGCCTGCTTGTTATGCCGCAAACCGTCTCCAGCTCAAGACTTCTTATTTTCATTTACAAATGCCTCCTTTACTACCTGCTCCATATTCTCCACAAGCTTTATGGTAAGTCCGTCTTTTACCTCTGCCGGTATTTCCTCTACATCTGCTTCATTTTTCTTTGGCACAAGGACTGTTTTTACACCTGCAAGCTTTGCTGCCAAAAGCTTTTCCTTAAGCCCGCCTATAGGAAGCACTCTTCCTCTAAGGGTAATCTCTCCTGTCATGGCTACGCTTGCCTTAACCTTATTACCAGTTATAGCAGAAAGCACTGCCGTAGCCATAGTTATGCCTGCCGACGGTCCATCCTTAGGAACTGCGCCCTCAGGAATGTGTATCTGTATATCGTTCTCTGCAAAAAACTCATTGTCTATATGATATTCCTCTGCCACGGAGCGGATATATGAGACTCCTGCGCTGGCAGACTCCTTCATTACCTCTCCCATCTGACCTGTAAGAATAAGCTCTCCCTTTCCCTTGTAGGTGTTGACCTCTATCTCCAGAGTATCTCCCCCGACGCTTGTCCATGCCAGTCCCCTTACTATGCCTACGTCATCCTTTTCGTTGGCCTTATCAGAATGGTACTTCTTCTTTCCAAGATAATCAGATAGATTTTTGTCTGTAATTTTTATTTTGTCAGCCTTGCCATTGAGAATGTCCATTGCCGCCTTTCTGCATAGTTTTCCAATAGCCCTCTCCAAATTTCTGACGCCTGCTTCTCTTGTGTAGTTTCCTATAATTGTCTCCATTGCTTTCTTTGATATTGAAAGCTGTGACTTTTTTAAGCAGTGGGCTTTCCTCTGCTTTTCCAGAAGATGCTCCATTGCAATATGCTCTTTCTCTGTAGCGGTATAGCCTGATATTTCTATAAGCTCCATTCTGTCAAGCAATGGCCTTGGTATGGTATGTACGTCATTGGCTGTAGCAATAAACAAAACATTTGAAAGGTCTATAGGTATTTCCATATAATTGTCTCTGAAACGGCTGTTCTGCTCGCTGTCCAAAACCTCAAGAAGCGCGCTTGACGGGTCTCCCTTATAATCGCTTCCAAGCTTATCTATCTCGTCAAGAAGCATAAGGGGATTACTTACCTTTGCCTGTCTTAAAGCCGTTGCAAAACGCCCGGGCATTGCTCCCACATATGTTTTTCTGTGTCCTCTTATCTCCGCCTCGTCTCTGACGCCTCCAAGACATATACGGACATATTTCTTTTCAAGAGCCTCAGCTACCGACCTTGCTATAGACGTCTTTCCTGTTCCGGGAGGCCCTACGAGACATATAATAGGACTTACCCTTTTTCCATTTAAGTCCTTGCCATTATTCTGCTTATGGGCAAAGGCCTTTAACGCCAGAAATTCAAGAACTCTTTCCTTTACCTTTTCCAGGCCATAGTGGTCACGCTCTAGTATTTTTTCTGCATTATTTATATCAAAATTATCCTTGGAAACATTATTCCATGGCATCTCTAAAAGGGCCTCTATATAGCCTCTCTCAACATTGCTTTCTGACGAGCCGGCAGAAAGGCTTCTAAATCTTTTTATTTCCTTTTCAAGACGTTCCTTGACAAAGTCATCTGCATTTAATTCCCTTGTCTGCTCCAGATATGCGTCGGCCTCCGTCATGGTATCCTCGTCGCCAAGCTCCTGTCTTATAACCTTTAGCTGTTCCCTTAACACATATTCCTTTTGATTTTTTTCTACTCTCTGCTTAACCTTTTCCTGAAGCTCCTTCTTTATTCTGCTAATCTCTGATTCATTTTGCAAAAGCTCTGTCAAAATCTCATATTCCTCTTCTATTGTGGATGCCTCCAAAAATCTTTGCTTGCTTTCATAATAGACAGGCAGACATGAGACAGTTTTGTTCATAAGACTGCTTATGCTTCTAAGCCTTAGTATAACTCCTATTGTATCCTTATTTAATCTTGTATTTTGCGCGTACTCGCTAAGCAGCTCCTTTATAACCCTGCACATAGCTTCCTCCGCAGCCGGAGTAAGGTCATTGTCATATATGTCTGATATCAGCACGTTTGCTTTCATATAAACATCCTCATCAGAAATATTCTCCAATATGGCTCTCCTGCCATTTTCAATCAATGCTCTGACCATACCTCCCGGCAGTCTTACTATCTGCTTTACCTCTGCCACTACGCCTACTCTATATAAATCTGCCTCATTAGGCTCATTTTGCTCAATATTCTTCTGCGTTACCACGAACAGACTTTGATTTCCCTTCATTGCTGCCTCCAAGGCCTCCACAGAGCCCTTTCTTGACACGTCGAAATGCACTGTTGTATCAGGTAGCACATTTATTCCTTTTAATGCCACAACAGGCACATTACATAATATCTCTCCCATTCTTCTCCTGCCTTCCTATATCCGCTTATCTCTCATTACCTGCCAACAAAAACTATCCTTCCAACATGATTTTAACCGGTATGGAGGAGCGCAAGAGCTCCCACGCTCCTCCATACCGGTTAAAATCTTTCCTTCGATGCATACTCATCTCTATTTTATGCATCCTTCAATGCCTTTTTCCTATATATTATCTCCGGCTCACTGCCTTCCTCCACAACCTCTTTGCTGATAATACATCTTTCAATATTTTCATCGGATGGAATTTCATACATAATATCTGTCATACAGCTTTCCATAATGGCTCTAAGTCCTCTGGCTCCTGTTTTTCTCTCCACCGCCTTATCTGCTATGGCTTCATAAGCATCCTCTTTAAATTCCAGCTCTACGTCATCTAACTCAAATAATTTCATATATTGCTTTGCTATGGCATTTTTAGGCTCCTTAAGTATTCTTACCAGGTCTTCTCTCTTAAGTAAATCTAACGTAACCACAGCCGGAACTCTTCCTATAAACTCGGGTATAAGTCCGAATTTCATAAGGTCCTGAGGCATAACCTGACGCAGCAGCGCATCCTTATCTGCATCCTCGCCGCTGCCTATATTGGCGTTAAAGCCAATAGCTTTCTTATCAATACGTGACTCTATAATCTTGTCAATACCGTCAAAAGCTCCTCCGCATATAAACAAAATATTTGTTGTGTCTATAGGAATAAGCTCCTGGTGAGGATGCTTTCTGCCTCCCTGAGGCGGAACTGAGGCAACCGTACCCTCCAGTATTTTAAGAAGCGCCTGCTGTACTCCTTCACCTGATACATCCCTGGTGATTGATACATTTTCTGATTTCTTTGTAATCTTATCTATCTCATCAATATAAATTATACCATACTGAGCCTTATCCACGTCATAGTCTGCTGCCTGTATAAGCTTTAAAAGTATATTTTCTACATCCTCTCCTACATAGCCAGCCTCTGTCAGCGCCGTAGCGTCGGCTATGGCAAAAGGCACATTTAACAGCTTCGCAAGGGTCTGGGCTATATATGTCTTTCCTGAGCCTGTAGGTCCAAGCATTAATATATTGCTTTTCTGTATTTCAACATCTATATCCTTACAAGTCATTACTCTCTTATAGTGATTATATACCGCCACAGACAAAAGCTTCTTCGCCTCATTTTGTCCTATTACGTACTCGTCAAGAAATTCCTTGATTTCCTTTGGCTTAAGCAGGTTTATATCTGCTAACGCTCCCTCGCCGTGAGCATATTCATCCTCAAGCTCCTCCTCAAGAATATCTGCGCATATATCTATACATTCATCACATATATATACTCCGTTGGGGCCTGCAATAAGCTTTCTTCTTACCTGATTTCCAAGCTTTCCACAGAAGGAACAGCGAAGCTGCTTTGTATCCATTTCCTTATCCTTTCCTGCCATAAATGCCCTTTCACCTCATTTCCCTTAATTTTAATATATTTAGCCGGTTTTTCAAGTATCAGCCCTACTCAACGCTTTTCTCTCTCTTTTCGATAACCATATCCACAAGACCATACTCCTTAGCCTCTTCTGCCGTCATATAATTATCTCTCTCTGTATCTGCCTGTATAATCTCAAGAGGCTTTCCTGTATTCTTTGCCAATATTTCATTAAGCTTCTTCTTTGTCTTCAATATCTGCTCACAGGCTATCTGAATTTCCGTCGCCTGTCCCTTAGCTCCGCCTAAAGGCTGATGAATCATAACCTCTGCGTTTGGAAGGGCCATTCTCTTACCCTTAGCTCCGCTTGACAATAAAAATGCCCCCATGCTTGCTGCCATACCTATACATATGGTAGATACGTCGCACTTAATGTAATTCATGGTGTCATAAATAGCCATACCTGCCGTAACAGAGCCTCCCGGACTGTTTATATAAAGATGAATGTCCTTGTTCGGGTCCTCTGATTCAAGGAACAATAGCTGCGCTACTACTACGCTGGCTGAGGCTTCATTTACCTCCTCCCCAAGAAATATAATTCTATCCTTTAAAAGTCTTGAATAGATATCATAGGACCTTTCTCCCCTGCTTGTCTGTTCAATGACATAAGGTACTAAACTCATGTTTTACCGCCTTTCCAACAATTTAAAGTCCTTACCTTTTAAATGTTTAAATTTTTACTTTAAAATTCTGTTTAATTAACAAACGTTTTTTCGTTTTTAATAATTAAGCGCTTACATTTTCAACTATAAAATCTACAGCCTTCTGTACTCCTATATCCTGCTTCATATTTTCCTTATCTGAATCGGTTATCATTTCCTTAAGCTTATCGGATTCCATATTGTACATAGCTGCCATTCTGTCTATCTCTGCATTTATATCATCTTCTGTAATTTCAAAGTTTTCTGCCTTAGCTACTGCCTCAAGCACAAGTCTTGACTGTATTCTCTTTAATGCCTGTGGTCTCATCTCACCAAGCATCTTCTCTGACGTAAGACCTGTAAACTGGAAGTACTGCTCAACTGAGATTCCCTGCGACTGGATTCTTCTTGCAAAATCCTCTGCCATCTGACGAACCTGAAGGTCTATCATAGGCTCAGGTATCTCCATCTTTGAATCTTCAATTAATGCTTCGATTGCCTTATTTTCTACCTCATTCTTAGCATCTGCTTCCTTCTTTTCCAAAAGTTTCTTTCTTATATCTTCCTTATATTCATCAAGTGTATCAAACTCTGACACATCCTGTGCAAAATCATCATCAACCTCCGGAAGCTCCACTGCCTTTATTTCCTTTACAGTAACCTTAAACATGGCAGCCTTGCCCTTAAGATTTTCAGCCTGATAATCCTCTGGGAAGGTAACGTTAACCTCTGTCTCTTCGCCAATATTCTTTCCTATAAGCTGCTCCTCAAAGGTGTCTATAAATGAGTGGGAGCCTATGGTAAGAGGATAATCCGTACCCTTTCCTCCCTCGAAGGCTTCCCCGTCAACAAAGCCCTCAAAGTCAATAGTAGTTATGTCTCCGTCCTGCACTGCCCTGTCCTCTACAGGTATTGTTCTTGAGTTCTGCTTTCTTACGCTCTCAAGCTCACCGTTTATATCATCCTCTGTAACCTCAACAGAAGGCTTCTCCACCTTGATTCCCTTGTAGTTTCCAAGCTCTACCTCAGGCTTAGTAGCTACCTCCGCAGTGAAGATAAAAGGCTTTCCCTTTTCTATCTGCACTACATCTATCTTTGGCTGTGATACTATATCAAGCTCACATTCAGAAGCTTCCTCTGCATATGCCTCCGGAATAATCTCGTTTGCCGCATCCTCAAAGAAGATTTCTGCCCCATACATTTTCTCAAGCATCTGACGAGGCACCTTTCCCTTTCTAAAGCCCGGAACGCTCATCTTTCCTTTATTTTTCTGATAAGCCTTTTCTACTGCCTTTTCAAAATCCTCAGCGGAAACCTCAATAGTAAGCTTCGCCATATTCTTTTCTAATCTTTCAATCTGTAAACTCATTTTATAATTTCCTCCTTAAAAATGCACAAATGCAATGGCATTGTATGCACATCATAAAATGCATAGCAATAATGCCATGGCATTAGTATATTCTACCATAGGGTTGGGGAATTGTCTAGTGTTCATTTTCTTGGATTTCAATGATTTATTAAGCTACAACCTCTTCACCCTCTCCACCATCTCATCCGTAACAACCGCTTCTTCATCATATCTGGCAAAATTATACTTATCTATAAGCTCCATGCTTTCGTTCTTCATATATTTTTCCGATACAAGCATGGCTCCCGCCTCATTGGGAGTCATGCTTTCTTCTATCCTTATCCCCCTTCTCACAGCTCCCGCTATCTTCTTTTCGTAGTGGTATCTTACCTTCTCCACATTATCCATATACTTATATTTCTTCTTTTTTCTCCTGACTGCCTTTCCCTTGCCTGCCGCCGCCTTTTCCTTCACGTCAACATATCCCTTTGCCAGACGCGCGCCCTTGTATATCCCGTTTGTTCCGAAGGAAAACTTATCCATAAGCCTCCTTACTATATTTTTTATAAATTTCGTAATTGCCCGCGCTGCTCTCCCTGCCTTATTTGCTATTTTTGTAATTTTATTTCCTAGTTTCTTTAAATTTTCTTGTATTTTTCTTGTAATGAAAAGCACAATTCCTTCTAATTTATGAAGTATCATTCTCACGACATAGTCCGGCACAAAAAATAAGTATATACCTACAGGTATACACACAATGGCAAGAAGCATACACAAACGCCAGACAAAATAATTTGTATAAAGGGTAAGAAGCGTAAACCCTATCCCGGCAAAAAAAACACAAAATCCTGCCCTTCTCCGCCTGTTAAAAAAAACTTTTAGCCTGCCAATTAACTTATTTTTATGCTTCATACGCCGTCACCTCCTTTAAGTCTATGACAGCCGCCTCATTTCCTTCCCTCATAAGCATTTCTACACGCTTTTCTATACTTTCATCTACATATGTTGAAAATATAATTACCTCTGTATTTCTTAAATTCCCGTCTGCCGCCTCATCTATTATTCTTCCGATAGAATTGCCGTAAATGGTTCTTGCCATAGATAAAGCTTCCAGTATCTCTATATATTTTCCATAGCCTGTTCCCATATATACCTTTACGCTCTTGGCGCCACTATCAGTTTTACAGTTTGCTATAAGTCCAATCTGCCAGCCCTTTCTTATTGCCTCTCCTGCAAGATATGCAGCAAATTGCATAGATTTTTCCTGTATTTCAGCAAATTTCTCCTCAGGTATACCTGTGTTTCCTGCCTGAAAATTAAGACACAAAAGAATTTTTCTTCCCAAAACAAAATCTGCGTCATTAACCATTAATCTTCCCATTCTGGCAGTTGACTTATGGTTTATTATATTTATAGAATCACCATAAGTATATTCCCTGACCTTTGCAAATGAAAACACATCCCTTATAATTGGTCTGTTTGACAATGCGCTTACCTGAATGCACTGATTTATCCTTTGAATATCATCTATGTGAAGCTCCTTTGGATACACCCTTATCTCTGCCTCGCTGTCAAGATACGCTTCTATCCCCATAAAGGAAATCTTTGCAGACTCAAGCCTGTAGTGTCCGCGTTTTTTTAAAATAACCCTGTGATGTCTCTTAATTCTTGTGTAGGGCATAACAAAAAAGCGGCTGATAAATTCCTGATTTATCTCATTGCCGCCGCTTGCTCCCGGCATATATAGTTTTGTGGTAATGTGGGTTTCCACATATACTCTTAGCAAAGGGAAAAAGCCATGATTTGTAAGCTCCTCAATAAGCTGTATCTCCTGTCCCTCAAAGGCGCCCTTATCTGTAAAATATCTTTTATATTCAAGATTTTTAAGGGCATATCTTCTCAATATTCTGTATAAAAATAACAATAAAAAAATAAACAGGACTATTGCCGTAACTATTCCTATAGTCACTAATACTACCCGGATAAAAACATCAAATTCCTTTACATTGCTTCTGCCATCGCTGACTAATCCCATATAACTACAACTCCTCCGTAGGTACCGGCACGCTGTCTATTATCTGCTCCATTACCTCAAGCTCCGCATTCTCCTTTATTCTTTCACTGTTTTTAAGTATAATTCTGTGTACGCATACATAAGGAGCCGCCCTCTTAATATCGTCAGGCAGAACATACTCACGTCCTGCTATTGCTGCCAGACCTCTTGCCGCCGATATTAACGCCAGAGCGCCTCTCTGGCTTATACCAAGAATAATTCTGCTGTCCTCTCTTGTTTTTTCAACTATATTTACCACATATTCCACAAGCTCGTCTGCAATTCGTATATTTTTTACTATTTCCATAGCATCCGAAATATCTGATTTTACTGCCACAGGCTCTAATTCCATAAGCACATCCTTAGTCATATGTGTTTTCATTATATCTATCATAGCCTGATGGTCAGGGTATTTCATAGAAAGCTTTACGGCAAATCTGTCTATCTGCGCCTCGGGAAGAGGAAATACACCTTGCGTATCTATTGGATTTTCTGTTGCAATTACTAAAAATGGTGATTTTAACTGATATGTGACGCCGTCTACGGTTACCTGACGCTCCTCCATAGCCTCCAACAAGCCTGCCTGCGTTTTCGGAGTTGCCCTGTTTATCTCATCAGCTATGAGAATATTGGAAAATACAGGCCCCCTTACAAATTGAAACTCAGAGGTCTTCATATTAAAAAAATTTATGCCTGTAATGTCCGCAGGAAGCAAATCCGGCGTCATCTGTATTCTCTTAAACTCTCCGTCAATAGATTTTGCCAGCGCCTTTGCTAACATGGTCTTTCCGCTGCCCGGCACATCCTCAAGCAAAATATGCCCTCCTGATATCATGGCTGCCAAAACCATTTCTATGGTATCATCCCTGCCTATAATAACCTTTTTTATATTATCACCTATGCAGGCTGCCATTTCCCTTACATCACTTACGCTGTTTATCACCATAATAGCCCTTATGCCCTCCATAATCATTATATCTGTTTTTCTTCAAGCAGCTGCTGACATCCCTTTAAATAAAATAACTGCTATTAATTTATTTTTTCCTCATATGTCTCCAAAACCTGCTGCGCGCCTGTATTGTATGTAACCACAAGCTTATATACGTTATAGTTCACACCGTTTTTTTCTGCAGTTGATAATTCTGTGTGTGTAGATACTATATATTTTGACGAGGTACATTTTATCTTTACTACGGAGCCGCTTAAAAGCTCTATATTCATATAACCCAGCGAATATGTTTTTGTGTCGTGTTGTCCGCTGCTTGTGACTATCTGCCTTCTGGCTGTGGTTGTCTGTTCCGTATTGCCTCCGGTAGGATTAGGTGTATTGCCTGAAGCAGGCTTTGATACATCAGGCGACTGTACTGTCGTGCTATTCTGCCCTCCATTGCTGTTATTTGCGTTTCCGTTTCCTCCGCCATTATTGCCGTTGCTTCCTCCGCCATTATTTTCTCCGTTATTGCCCTCATTTTGACTGCCTGAGCCGCTATTTCCTGCATTGTTATTTCCTGCGCTGCCATTTCCATTATTATTTCCATTATTGTTATTTCCTACACTGCCACCGCCGTTATTACTGCCGTTTCCATTATTTACCTGACCTGACGCAGCGCTGTCTCCTGACGGCTCATTGGCAGTCTCAGTATTTTCTATAACGCTTACTATAACCTTTATTTCCTTTGTCTTGTCGCCGTATATAAACCTGTATACTGCCTCGTAGCTTCCCACCGTATGAATATCCACTGCCGACGCGTCAACCCACATCTGGAAATCCTCATACTTTTCTGTGTTTGAAACCTCTATGCCTGTGGAATAATCAATCTCCTTACCTACATATGTAACAATATTTTTTATTGATATTTCCGGCTCATCCTGGGAAAAATCTGCTATTCCTGCCGCTATTCCCTTTTCAACGCCAAAGAATGCATCCGTTTTAGGACTCTGTACTGTATCCTCCTTGCCGCACCCTGCAAGCATAAGCATAAATACAGATACACATATCAATACTTTTTTCCTCATATATATTTTCCTCTCTGAATTATAATAATAAACCCGCCCATGGAGCTGTCGCAATAAGAAAAACATATATAAAATATTGTATAATACAACTGCGTATTAATACCATATCTTGTATGATTAAAGCTTATTGTGACAGTCCCACTGCTAAACGAGAACGCCGCCAGTTCCTTTTCAGGAAGCTCTAAAGCTTTTTAACTACTTCTATCTATATTGTATAGCTGACGCCAGTTCCTCTGATTTATTTTTACCTGCAAGCTCCTCCACAAGGGCAAGGCCTAAATCTATTGCCGTTCCCATTCCCCTGCCTGTTATAATATGGCCGTCCTTCACTGCCCTGGCCTCCATTTTGACCTCCGCTCCCGTAAGATAATTCTCAAAGCCCGGATAGCATACGGCCTTTCTGCCCTTTAATATACCCAGCCTTCCGTAAATCTTCGGCGCGGCGCATATGGCAGCCAAAAGCTTTTTCTCCCTGTCAAAATCAAGTATAGCCTGACACAGCTTCTCACAGCCGTCAAGATTATTTGTTCCCGGCATGCCTCCCGGTAAAAAAATACCGTTATATTTCCCTAAATCAATATCCTCTAAAAGCATATCTGCCTCTATGGATATATTGTGGGCTCCTGTTACCTTTTTATTTGAGCTTATGGAAATCATATTTGTCTCTATATCTGCTCTCCTTAAAATATCTATAACGGCTAAAGCTTCTACTTCTTCAAAGCCGTCTGCAAGCATTGCTGCAATCTTTGTCATTTTATTTTCCTCCAATTATAATTTATTCTGACTCAATGTACTATTGTGGTATTTACTGCTGAATGTTACGTCCTCGCCAAACCAGTCCGGCGCAGTAAATACATTTGCCATATCCTCTGTTTCAAACTCTACCTCAGCAAGTATAAGCCCTTCATGGTTCCCTTCAAATATATCAAGCTCTATGGTACGGTCTTCATATGGTATAAGGTAACGCTTCTTTTTTATAACTGCTCCGTCTGCCTTTGCAAGAAGATGCTCGTAGCTCTCCCTTGTCAGAGGCAGATTATATTCCTCCCTTACCATAAGTCCCTTTGACTTGTAGGTCATATAGTATTCGTCATCTGACCTTCTCACTCTTACCACCGGCTCCGTACAAAGATATGCCTGCTCAATTTCCCGGTATGGATACTTACTATAACATATCGGCAGCTTATCCCTTTCAATCAAATACTTTCTCTCTATTTCCAAAATTTTTCACATATAATTCAATTATCCTTTTTTAAGAAATCGAATTATTCTCCTTTCTTAAGGCAACGCTTCCGGCTTATGACTTGCCGGATATCAAATACCCTTCTTTTTCTCAAATGTTCTCTCAAGGTACATTATTAAAAGCTTCTTATTTCGTCCTCTGTATCGTCTGCCGACTTGTCTATGCTCTTTATAACCACATAATATCCGTAATCCTCGTTCACCCTTATAAATACCCTGTCTCCTGCCTTCTTTCCCAGCACCGCGCTGCCTATAGGAGATTCCGTGCTTATCATTCCCTTAAGAGAGTCGCCTCTTATGGTAGTCACCAGCTTAAAGCTTTCCGTTTCGTCATCCTCCTCAAAGTAAAGCTCAACTATATTATTAAGGCCTACCTCATCCTCCTTTGAGGCGTCGGATATTACCGTTGCTGTCTTTATCATCTTCTCTAAATACCGTATACGGCTCTCATTCTTATTTTTATCCTTTTTTGCAGCATGGTACTCAAAATTTTCACTTAAATCACCGTGGGCCCTTGCCTCCTTCACCGCCTCTAAGGCTTCCTTTCTTACAACGCACTTGCGGTACTCTATCTCCTGCTTCATCTTATCTATGTCGCTTTGTGTAAGCTTATCGTACATTTTATTTATCTGCCTTTCTAAATATCCTTCCATTATAGTTTACAATTAAAATCGGATTTTTTCAAGGATATGTCACAAAACTCTTGACAATATATTTATTATTTTGTATTATTTTTAATGGTTTTCTGCTATAGCTATACTTTAGCCTTGGCAGCAGCCTGTATATAATATGCGGATGTGGTGGAATTGGCAGACACGCTAGATTTAGGTTCTAGTGTCCCCGACGTGCAGGTTCAAGTCCTGTCATCCGCAGCTTATAGTCTTAGGCTGGTAAACAGAGCAAAGGTATTTTTTGATACAAACGGCTTTAAGTATGTTCTCGCTTTGAGTTGTGTGCTCGTGGCCGTTGGTGGTATCTTAATTCATTTTGCCGAGGGCATGGAGCTATCGGACGGCCTCTGGTGGGCTTTCGTCACTACAACAACAGTGGGCTATGGAGATATTTCGCCCAGCACCGGAGCCGGGCGCGCGATCGCTATTGTTTTAATGATTACCGGCATTGGTCTATTAGGCACTTTGACGAGTACGATCACCTCATTTTTTCTTAATCTAAAAGCAGAAAAGCCGACGCATAGAGACGAGGTTCTCGGCCTTGTGTTGAGTCAGCTCGAAGATCTCGAAAATTTGAGTAACGAGGACATTGATCGAATTTGCGAGATTTTACAGACTTTTAAGAAGGAGTGATTTGTTTATGGGTGTAAAATTTAGAAAAAGCAAAAAGATCGCGCCGGGTGTTCGCCTGAACCTGAGCGCGAAAAGTGCGAGCATATCAGTCGGGCCGAAGGGTTTCAAGAAAACCTTCAGCACCAGCGGCCGCACGACAACAACGGTCGGGATCCCGGGTACCGGGCTTTCGTATTCCACAACAAAAAGGACCGGGGCGCCTGCTGCCGGCAGCGCCTCAGAGGCTCCCGCTGCGGCTCCGGTCCGATCGGAGAAAAGCAAGGGCGTGGCCCTCTGCCTCTGTGTGTTTCTCGGCTTCTTTGGGGCTCACCGCTTCTATGTTGGGAAAACCGGTACCGGCGTTCTCTGGATCTTCACGGTTGGCGGTCTGGCTTTTGGCTGGGTGTACGATCTCATTATGATATGCTGTAATAAATTCACCGACAAGAGCGGCGCCGTGCTCGGTCTGAAGGTTGAGTCTGGGGGATCTGAATAATGGCGGCAAAGAAAAAACGCGCCGCCGGCAGCAATACCGACGGCGTAGAAGCATTACGAGCGGTGATATACGCCAGATACTCCAGCAGCGGCCAGCGTGAGGAGTCAATCGAGGGCCAGCTCCGGGAGTGCTACGACTTCGCAAAAAAGCACGGCATAATTGTGATCGGCGAGTACATCGACAAGGCTATGACCGGGCGAGTGGATCAGCGGCCAGATTTCCAGAGAATGATCCGAGACTCAGAAAAGGGCCGTTTTAACTGTGTTCTCATGTGGAAAATGGACCGTTTCGCCCGGAACCGCTACGACTCCGCAATGTATAAGTATAAGCTCAAAAAGAACGGTGTGCGGATATTCTACGCAAAAGAGACAATACCAGAGGGCCCCGAGGGCATTATCCTCGAGTCAGTAATGGAAGGATACGCTGAGTATTACAGTGAGAACCTGAGCCAGAACGTCAAGCGCGGGTATTATGATAGTGCTCTCGAGCTCAAAACACTGGGTAAAACGTGCCTCGGGTTAAAGACTGGCCCAGACGGCCGGTACATGGTGGATCAGGCAGAGGCGGCAATCGTGCGCCGGATATTCGAGGAGTATGCAGCAGGCGAGCGTGCAAAAGATATTTACACGCGCCTGAATGATGAAGGGTACCGCACGAGCCGCGGCGGCAAATTTAACAAGAATAGCCTGCGGCGTATTCTTTCAAACGAGAAATACATCGGCGTATATGAGTATGAGGACATAAGAGTCGAGAACGGGATCCCGGCAATAATTACCGATCGGGAGCTTTTCGACAAGGTGCAAAAAATGTTAAGGATAAACCACGACGCGCCGGCCAGAGGCAAGGCGCAAAATTTCCTTCTCACAACAAAATTATTCTGCGGGCTCTGCGGGGCTCCTATGGTCGGAGACGGCGGCACGAGCCACACCGGCAAAGCATACGCCTATTACTCGTGCACGACGCGGAAAAAGACGCGAAGCTGCCGCAAAGAGACAGTGGCAAAGGAATGGATCGAGGATCTCGTTGTCGGCGAGCTGGTGAGGATCTTGCACAACGACGAGCTGATCGAGGAAATTGCCGATCGTGTTATGGAGTACCAGAACCGGGAGAAGGACGACTCAGGGCTTCACGCTCTGGAGATTAGAAAGAAAGAAAACGAGAAGGCGCTCAGCAATATGCTGGCAGCCATTGAGGCCGGTATCATTACGCCCAGCACAAAGACTAGGCTCATGGAGTTAGAGGCCGATCGTGCGGACATTGAAAAAGGAATAGCCCGCGAGCTTCTGGCAGAGCCAGAGTTTGAGCGGGAGCAAATTGTTTATTTTTTGGAGAGGTTTCGCTCTGGGGATATTCACGACGAGGAGTACCGGATCGCGCTCGTTGATACGTTCCTCAATTCGGTGTATCTGTACGACGACGATCACCTCGTTTTGGTGATGAATTACTCGGGAGAGCATTGCAAGGTTAATTTGCAGCTTGTCGAGGGCGCTATTTCTGGCGCGGAAGGTTCAGCTTTCGCGCCGTCGAGCGCACTAGACGGCGCGAATTTGAACTGTGACGGTTCATGTTTCGCGCCATTTTCCGCACTACATGATTAACAAATAAACAAGGACTGCGGCAAAATAGCTGAAACTTAAGTTATTTTGCCACAGTCCTTACTTATTTTACCTATCTATATACAACCTCAAACTCTTCGCAAACCACCATCATTTCTTCCGTAAATTCAAGCCCTGTTCCTTTCAGTTCTTCCGTAAAAAAATTCCTATGGACATTTATCCAGTAATCTAACGACCTGTCTCCCTCACCCTCTAAATACGCATGTTTCTCTGAAACCTGATTAAAGGGTATAACATATACTTCTGTAGTTCTGATTATACATACTGCCTCATTCTTTGAATTCAGTATAACGCTGTATTCTCCTGTCTTTGGTATTTCTTCTCCCTCAAGCTCATATATGGGATATGCAGATGATGTGGCTGTTTTTTTCCCTGACATTACAAGCTGTGCAAGCACATCGGCGTCATCCCCGAACGCCCATGCGTCATATGGCACATTGTCATAATCTGCCCCAAAAGACGAATTACCATAAGGTTTCGCTTCATCTCCCTCATTAGCTTTGTCTGTTTTATCGCTTATATATTTATTCCACATTTCACTTGCTTTCATATGTTTTTCTCCTGTATTTTTTTACTATATTATTTTTACTATACTATTCTGCTGTTTCTTATTCTGCCGGATTTATTTTACCAAAACTTTCATGCCTTTGCAACAGTCCTTATTCCAAATTGCTTCTCAGCCGCAAAAGTATCTTTTTCTCCATTCTGCTGACCTGTACCTGGCTGATACCCATAATTTCCGCTACGTCCATCTGGGTTTTATCCTGAAAATACCTTAAAACTATAAGCTGTCTGTCCCTTTCGCTTAAATTATCAAGCATCTCATTCAGCATAAGATGATTGATAATCTCCTCATTTTCATCCTTTTCCTTTACAAGCCTGTCCACAAGATAAATCTCATTGCCGTCATTCTGGTAAACTGACTTATATATGGATTCAACGTCTGCTCCTGCGTCCAGCGCCATAACCACCTCCTCCACCGTCAGCTCCGTTGCCGCGGCAAGCTCCTCTATGGTGGCGTCCCTGCCCATTTCATTTACAAAGGCCTCCCCTGCCCTTATTATCTTCCAGCCGTTTTCCTTTATGCTTCTTGAAACCTTTATCATGCCATCGTCTCTTAAAAATCTTTTAATCTCGCCGCTTATCATGGGCACGGCATAGGTACTGAATTTTACGTCATATGAAAAGTCAAACTTATCTATTGCCTTCATCATGCCGATACAGCCTATCTGAAACAAATCCTCCATATCGTGGCCTCTGCCGTTAAATCTTTTGACTACGCTCCAAATTAATCCTACGTTGTCTGAAACCAATAAATCTCTGGCTTCCTTATCCCCATTGTGTGCCTTCCTTAAAAGTTCAATGGTTTCCATGATTTACTGCTCCTAAACTTCACCTATTTTCTTTTTCATTATAACTGTTGTTCCTTCACCTACCTTTGATTCTATGTACACCTCGTCCATAAAGACCTCCATAAACATAAATCCCATTCCTGACCTGTCCTGCTCCGGCTTTGTAGTATATAAAGGCTCCTTTGCCTTTTCCACGTCGGGTATACCTACACCCTTGTCCTCAACTATGACCGTGACAACATTATCCTCTATAATACAGTCAAGATACACTATTCCCTCTCCCTCGTCATAGCCGTGTACTATTGCGTTGGTTACCGCTTCCGACACTGCCGTCTTTAAATCCGCAAGCTCCTCCAGTATAGGATTTAATCTTGTGGCAAAGGCTGCCACCGTCACTCTTGCAAATTTTTCATTTTCGGATTTGCTCTCAAATTCTAAATGCATTTTATTTTTATACATAAATATTTATACTCCTTTTATTTTATAGTAGCGGATGTCGCAATAAAAATTCAATATGGAAGATATAACGCTTAACTATAACTGCATTTTCAATATCCTGTATATGTTTTCTTAGTGCGACAGCCTCTTTATACCTTATACTTCGCTTACCTTTTCCACTATCTTATATATGCCTGAAATGGTAAGCAGCCTGTCCACAGACTTATTTATATTTGTCACTGCAATAACTCCTCCCACATTTTTCAATATCCTGTGTCTTCCCAATATAACTCCGATTCCCGAGCTGTCCATAAACGTAGTATTTTCAAAATCAAATATTATATTTCTTATTTTTCCGCTGTAAATCTGCCTGTCTATCTCCTCCCTGATAGGCACTGAATTGTGGTGGTCAAGCTCCCTTGCCAGCTTTACAACCATTGTATCATCAGTAATACTGTAGCTTGTCAACTGTTTCTCCATAATAATCCTCTTTCCTCCATATTAAATGCATATATATTATATATTGATATCACCTAAAAAGCTTTGCTTATTCGACGAAATATCCCATGAATATAAAACAAGGATAAGCCAGGAATTTTCCTGTCTTATCCTTTGTGTGTAAGTGTCTTTTTTTATTTTAAATAATTTGCTGCCCAGCCTGCAAAATTAGTTCCCGGCCCAAGCTCTACAACCTTACTGAAATATGCTTTAGCCGTATCGTCAACTGCTCCGTTGTTAAGACTGACATAATTTTTTCCTAAATGATAAAGTATCTCTAAATTCTCCGGCTGAAGCCTCTCGCATATTTTAAAGGCTTCTATGGCGTCATTGTACCTTGATGAGTTTTCAGCCTGATACGCCGCATTGTAGCTGCTTTTATACGCCTCCTCAAAGCTTTTCTCCTTAAGTGCATTATACAACGCCGTATATTCGGCGCTTTTTCCCTGTAAATCTCCTATGTCTAAAAGCTTCATTGCGCAGCCTGCCTTATCATCCTTTGCAAAAAGCTCTGCAGCCTCAAGCAAGGAAGTGTAAGCCGCCGTTATATCCTCCACCTTTGCAGCCTCCGAAAGGCTTTCCTTAAGTCTCTCATTTTCTGCCGTCAGGGTATCAAGATTGCTTTGCAGCTCTCCTAAGCTTATATTAAGCTTTGATATATTTTCCGAATATTCATTTATGGTTTCCTTATAATCTGCCGCCGCCCTGTTCTCCTTGGCAGGCGTAATAAGAAAATATACCATGGCGGCGCCTATAAGTATGCCTACAACAACGGTAATAAACTGCATAAGTCCGTAATTTACATCCTTATAGCTGTTTTCCGGTATTATTACGTCATTGCCGCTAAGAGGCTTCTTTTCCTTTGGGCCTTCCGGCTTCTTGGCCGTGTCAGTAACCAGATTAAGCTTTTCTATCTCCCCCAAATACTTCATGCTAAGGGTATTTTTCGTATCTATGGCTAATGACTTGGTCAGATATTTTTTGGCTCTGCCATATTCATCTCTTTTCATATACAGCAGCGCCAGAAGCTGATAAGCCTTTACCAGTCTGGGATTAAGGCTTACAACCTTTTTAAGCTGTATAATAGCCAAATCATCGCTGTCCTCCTTTGCATAGGACAATGCAGTATTATACTTTTTTATGGTCGTATTCATTGACTCCAGCTTTGTGGGATTAGACTGAACCTCCCTTATATAATCATCCGCTATATTTTTTTCAGGCTGGATATTCTTGCTTATAACCCACTGGCTTAACGCTTCTACTACCTCTCCCATCTCATAATACACAAGACCTAAAAGATTTCTTGCCTGTATATTTTTCTTATCCATACGCACACTGCGTCTAAGAATATCTGCCGCTCCCGACAAATCTCTTATCCTTGCCTTCTCCAGTCCCATATTATAATAGGTATTGGATAGCTTTATTATCCTTTTATATATCTTTACGTCTGCTCCGCAGCCATTACAAAGGTTTGAATCAGACAGAACGCTTCCGCATCTATAACATCTCATAAAGTTTCTCCCTATTTATCCTCTTCCCTCTCTTTTATCATAGATAAAAGAATATCTGTCATATCTGTAATATTATTGTTATATATTGCATCCTCCGCCTCGTCAACCTCAAGACTTGGGTGAAACTTTTTTATTTCCTCATCAAAATTTATCATTATAACCTCCATCTTATCTGCTAATTATTTAATTTCTCTATATAGCCTTTTATCTCTCCTATAAGATAAAGTGAACCTGCCACGTATAAGCAGTCTCCCTGCTTCATGGTTTTTATTGCTGCCTTAAATGCCTCCGCTGCCGAATTGTAAACAGTTACTTCTGACGCTCCCTCATTCTTAAAAATACCGGCTATAGTCTCCTGGTCGGCAGTCCTTTTTGTATCAAGTCCTGCCACATATATATGTTTCCACACAGCCCCCTCCAAAAGAAGCTTTATCATGTGGTCATAAGCCTTTTCCTTTACAACGCCAAACAAAAGACAGACATCTCCCTTATGTCCGGCATCTGCTACTGTTTCCATAAGTCTTTCTATTCCGGATACATTGTGGGCTCCGTCAAGATATATATCTCCCTGTGTAAATGGAAGGCTTATATGCTCCATACGTCCCGCCCACCGGGTATTTCTAATGCCATTTTTAATTTTTTCTAACGTAATAGACTTAAAAGCCTTATCAATATTTCCTGCCGCAGCTATGGCGCATATGGCAAGAGCTGCATTTACCGTCTGATAAAGCGCCGGAAAGCTTACTGTAAAGCAGGCATTATCATAATACATACAATTTAAGGAAAAATCAACACTATAATTGTTCTTTTTTATTAATTTAATATTTTTTTTTGTTATTTGGCATACGCTGCATCCATGTTTTTCCGCTTCCTCCTCTATAACGGCGGCAGCCCTTTTATCTGCGGCGTCATATATCACAGGAACCTTGTCCTTTATAATGCCTGCTTTTTCCATGGCTATCTGTTCTATGGTATCTCCAAGTATCTCCGTATGCTCAAGGCTTAATGATGTAATAACAGACACCAGCTGTCCCTCTATTACATTAGTAGTATCAAGCCTTCCTCCAAGCCCCACCTCCAAAATCACGTATTTAAGATTACTTTCCTTAAAAACTAATAAAGACATTAGAAAAATAAACTCAAAAAAAGAGGGATGAATTATTTTTTCCTCCTTATGCATGTGTATTGCTTCGTACACTCTGTTAAATGCACTCAAAAACACTTCGTCAGAAATATTCATCCCATCTATCTTTATACGTTCGTTAGGCTTTATAAGATGAGGTGATGTAAAAAGTCCCACATGAAAGCCTGCTTCCCTTAAAACACTGTCTATAAAGGCGCACACAGAGCCTTTGCCGTTGGAGCCTGCAACATGAAAAATCCTTAATCCTTTTTCCGGATTTCCAATAAGCTTAAGAATATTTTTTGTATTCTCAGGTGTAGTCTTCGCTACAAACCTTGGAATCCCATATAAATATTTTACTGCCTCGTCATATTTTTTCATAGGTTCTTTTCACACTACCATTCTACCAATATATATACATTTATTCAACTATTTAACTTCGTCAAATTAATCCTTATAACGACAAGCTATTTTTTGCGCTCTCATCTTCCTCCAAATCATACCGCTTTGATACAATTTTATCAACCTTTCTGAAAAATATAATTCTGTCAAATTCATCTGACACAATATACTTTATGCCGTCAATAAAAATTTCCGCTCCCGGAAAAATCTTTTTTTCCGCGATAATCTGCGCATCCTTTCCTATGGTAATCCTTCTTTCAAGCTCTCCTATAAGCGCCTTCAGTCTGTATATTTCTGCCGAAAGCTCTATCTTTCTTCTAGTGGTGCTGATAAACATCTCTGTCATTTCCTCACCAGTTTTAGCCAGCTTACCAAGCAGCTTCTCCACCTTTGACTGCTCTGTCTGCAAATCCTCAAGCTGGTCGGCATACTTCATTTTTTCCACATGACAGTCGTTTGGAACGCCTACCTCTATAACAGTAGTTACTCCCTTCCTGCTTCCTATAACCTTTGTTTTCACATATCTGTTTGCCTTAATTCTTCCACCTATAATACGCGCAGTCTTGCCAAACACATTTATATCATTGTAAGCCACTATGGTTGAATTTATTATGGAGTCCGCCTGTATGCATGCGTTTGACTCTACATAGGCATTTTCAATAAAGGACGCAAACACGTTATCAATGGCCTTTATTACTGCCTTATCCCCGCCAAGTATTCCTCCCTTTATCAGGATTCCCTTGCCTGCCTCTATATTGGCATCCTCCACAAGTCCGTCTATAGTAATATTTCCTGATGCCTTTACTACCATATTGCTCTTTACATTTCCCTTTATGTAAAGGTCTCCTCTTAAATCCAAATTTCCCGTAGACAGGTCAACGTCGCCCTCTATAGTATGGGTATTGCTTACGTTAAGGCGTCCCATTGAAAGCTCTATTTTCCCTGCATACTCTGCATAATACTTGTTTTTGTCCTCTGATACATAAAAGCCCTTACCTCGAAGAGGCGGCATATCAAGGGCTTTCTTTCCCGGAACAATAGTTCCCTTAACGGTTTTTCCTTCAGTGCCGTCTATCTTTGGTATGTATTCCGCTATAAGCTCATCCTTTTCGGTAATCTCTATAAGACTCAGATTGTAGTAATCAACACTTCCGTCAGGTTTTAGCTTAGGCTTCTTTGATGGGTTTGTATTAAACTTAAAATCAAAATATCCATTCTTTGCCTCCCCCGGCATTATACCCTCGGCAAACTTTATATATTCGCCATACCGCTTAAGTCTGACAACCTCCTTAAGTATATTCTTATTTACTCCAAACACAACGCCCTCATCTTCTATAAACTCCAACAAATCCTGCATATTATAAAAATCATCTGAAGGGGGCTTTACCAAAAAAATATCTGCGCTCATCTGGTCGTCATTTATATTTATGTTGACATATTCCGAATACTCACCCACACAAACACCTCCTCTCCTTATTTTTAGTAATAATATATAATCTATGCTTTTATAATTCAATTTCTTAGTTAATCACCTATATTATAACAGATAGCTCTATGAAAATAAAGCAAAATTTTTTGACAGGACAAATTTTGTTATATTTATACTTACGGTCTGCCATGCTCTATGTCCCGTGGTGTGGCTGTGGCTAAGGTATGGGTGGATTTAGGCATACGGCAGGCTGCTATATTATAGTGATGGAAACTTCAAAGGCTGTTAGGAATTCATCAATATGATATGATTATATCCTTAGCGTAGATTGTCTGTCCAAGTTACAATCGTAGCTTAGGATATAATCATATCATGTTGATAGAATTCCTTACTGCCTTTGAAGTTTCCATCACTATAATATAGCAGCCTGCCGTATGCCTAAATCCACCCATACCTTAGCCACAGCCACACCACGGGACATAGAGCATGGCAGACTGTAAGTATAAATATAACAAATTTTGCCCTACCAAAAAACAAATTTAAATATTATTTTGCAAAATGCCTAAGCCTTTCCTCTACCTGCTCCATCATTCGGGCATACTTTGCCTGCTTTTCCTTTTCATCATTTATTTTAGCTTCCGGAGCCTTGCTTACAAAGCTTGGATTATTAAGCATACCGTCTACTCTTTTAAGCTCCTTTGTAAGTCTTTCCTTTTCCTTATTAAGTCTTTCAATTTCCTTTTCTATATCCACAAGCTCCGCAAACGGCATATATATAACTGCGTCAGGAATAACCGCAGATACTGCGTCATCATCTATGCCCTTCTTATCCGGCTGGATTATAACCTCTCCTGCATACGCCAATGCGGCAAAAAATACCATACCCTTTTTAAAGATATTCTGTATATCCGGATTTTCAGATACAACATATACCTTTGCCTTTCTTGACGGCGGAACATTCATATCTGCGCGAAGGTTTCTTATATTTCTTACCGCTGCCTTTATAGTTTCAACGGCCGCCTCCTCTGCTGCAAAATTAAGCTCCTCCCTGTATACAGGCCAGTCTGATATCATAATGCTTTCTTCCTTATCCTGGAGATTACAGAAGATTTCCTCTGTAATAAAAGGCATATAAGGATGAAGAAGCTTAAGGGAATTTATAAGTACTGTCTTAAGGGTGTACATTGCCCCATTCTTTGTATTGTCATTCTCATTGTAAAGGCGGGGCTTAACCATCTCAATATACCAGTCGCAGAATTCCTCCCAGATAAAATCATAAAGCTTTGCCACAGCAACGCCAAGCTCATATTTTTCCATGTTGTCCGTTACTTCCTTAACAAGAGTATTAAGCTTAGAGAGTATCCACTTATCCGCATCAGTCAGGTCGTTGATGACAGCTTCTTCATTTTCTATAGCTTCCGCCTTTTCAAGATTCATCATAATAAATCTTGACGCATTCCATACCTTATTTGCAAAGTTCCTGCTTGCCTCTACTCTCTCATAGTAAAATCTCATGTCATTGCCCGGGGCATTTCCTGTGACAAGGGTTAATCTTAGCGCGTCAGCTCCGTACTTTTCTATAACCTCAAGAGGGTCTATTCCGTTTCCAAGGGATTTACTCATCTTCCTTCCAAGAGAATCTCTTACCAGCCCGTGTATAAGCACCGTATCAAATGGTACGCTCTTTGTATTTTCCAATCCTGAGAACATCATACGCATAACCCAGAACGGAATAATGTCATAGCCTGTTACCAGCACATTTGTAGGATAGAAATATGACATTTCCTCCGTCTTTTCCGGCCAGCCAAGGGTAGAAAACGGCCATAGCGCTGATGAAAACCATGTGTCAAGAGTATCAGGGTCCTGTCTCATTTCCTTTCCGCATTTTGGACAGACTGCCTTATTTTCTTTGGTAACTACCGTTTCCTTGCAGTCGTCACAATAAAACGCAGGTATCTGATGTCCCCACCAAAGCTGTCTTGATATACACCAGTCACGTATATTCTCAAGCCAGTGGAAGTATGTCTTTTCAAAATGAGGCGGTACGAAGCGTGTGTCGCCCTTCTTTACCGCATCTATTGCAGGCTCTGCCAAGGACTTCATCTTTACAAACCACTGCTTTGACACTCTTGGCTCAACAGTTGTTTTGCATCTGTAGCAGGTGCCTACATTGTGGCTGTAATCCTCTACCTTAACCAGCGCTCCCTCTTCCTCAAGGTCCTTAACTATCGCGCGCCTTGCCTCGTATCTGTCCATTCCCGCATACTTTGGATAATCCTCAGTAATCTTAGCGTCGTCAGTCATTACATTTATAACCGGCAGCTTATGTCTTGCGCCTACCTCGAAATCATTAGGGTCGTGGGCAGGCGTTATCTTAACTACGCCCGTACCGAAATCCATCTCTACATAGTCGTCTGCCACTATGGGAATCTCTCTGTGTACTATAGGAAGTATAACTGTCTTTCCTACTATATCCTTGTATCTGTCATCCTTTGGATTTACTGCTATGGCTGTATCTCCAAGCAGCGTCTCCGGTCTTGTTGTCGCAAGGTTTACGTAACCGCTTCCGTCTGAGAGCTTATATCTTAAGTGCCAGAAATGTCCTGCCTGCTCCTCATACTCAACCTCGGCGTCAGATATGGAGGTAAGGCATTTCGGACACCAGTTTATTATCCTTTCTCCCCTGTAAATAAGTCCCTTATCGTAAAGACTTACAAACACCTCCTTTACCGCCTTATTGCAGCCCTCGTCCATGGTAAATCTCTCTCTGTCCCAGTCGCATGAGGAGCCAATCTTTTTAAGCTGTGATACAATGCGTCCTCCGTACTGCTTTTTCCAGTCCCACACTCTGTCAAGGAATTTTTCCCTGCCTAAATCCTCCTTGGTAAGACCTTCTTCCTTTATTTTTTCAACTACCTTTGCCTCCGTAGCTATAGACGCATGGTCTGTTCCCGGAAGCCACAGCGCCTCATAGCCCTGCATTCTCTTCATTCGTATAATAATATCCTGCAGCGTATTGTCAAGTGCATGACCCATATGAAGCTGTCCTGTAATATTCGGAGGGGGCATCACGATTGTAAAGGGCTTTTTATCCCTGTTTATATGGGCGTGGAAATACTTTTTCTCAAGCCATTTCTTATATGTTCTCTCCTCAATATCTGCCGGGTTGTAGGTTTTTTCAAGTTCTTTCTTCATAATTTTATTTCCTTTCCTCAAAATTTGTTTAAAGCAGTCATTCACCATCCAGTATAGAAGATTCATCTTCCCCTACCCGCTACGCCCCATACGCCGCTTCTGCGGCATACTTCCTCTGCATGGGGCTGCGCATAAAAAATGTCCCACAGGCAAAAGCCTGTGAGACCTGTATTTTTATGGTGACTGACCCTTTACCTTTTAAGGGCGGATGACCGCGGTACCACCTTAATTTTTTCTTATCTTATCCTTTAACGGTGACGAGCCGTCACATCCTACTGTCGGTTTAACTGTATTTCTCCGCTTTCTCAGATGCGCTGTTTCAAAGCTACCTTCGCAAAATGCTTTCTCGGACTGCCTTTCAGCCGGTGGACCGTCCTCTCTGTAAGAGCGCTTTTTTTGCTACTCCTCTTTGGCGCTACATTTATTTATTAATTTGATACACACTATATTACGAAAAGTTTTTGTCTTTGTCAATTATTTTTTATTTGTTATTCAGGTTAAACAAAAGCATAACTGTTTTTCTGTTTTTAATTGTTGCAAGAATCCTTATATGTATTTGCAGCAAACAGCTAATTCCCTCTATTTCTATCTCACCGTCAATAGTTTCTGCCTGCTTTTCCTTTAGCTTTTTTATTGTCTCAATAAGAACATCCCTGCTTTTTTCCGAAAAACAATCCTGCACATGAAGTGAATACTTTTCAAATTCACCTCTTGTGGTTTTTAATATTCCGTAAAACTCATCATTCTGCATAATTATCTCCAGGTTATCATGCCAAAACTCTGCAATGACCATAGCGCCGATTTTATCAAAAATATTTGTACTCATATTGTTTGGGTCAAGGAGATTCTCGGTATCCTTTATGCTTTCCGTATATTTCTGCCTTGCTATGCCTGTTGTATCATTGCTCTTAAGCAATTCAATAAAATCCGTTACACTTATGGGCTTTGAAAAATAATAGCCCTGCATGTAATGACAGCCTATGCTTCTAAGGTATTCTGCCTGACTTGCTGTTTCTACCCCTTCTGCTATAACAGGTATATCCATCCATCTTGCCATTCTTATAACCGAACTGATAATAATTCCTCCCCTTCCCGTATTATCACCGGCTAAAAATTTCAAATCAAGCTTTAATGTATCTACCGTTACATCCTTAAGGGTATTCAGTGAAGAATATCCGCTTCCGAAATCATCCATCTCTATGATAAAGCCCTTATTCTTAAGCTCTCCCACAAAATCCGATACCTGCGCCTGCTGTTCAATATATGCTGATTCTGTTATTTCCAGCCTTACCCTGTGGATAGGAACGCCTTTCCTGTTAAGGGTATCTATTATCCAGTCTATGATTTTATTATTAAAGGTATCTATCCTGGAAAGGTTTATCGCAATGGAAAACTCGTCATCTATAAGCATGTCTTCCGTCAGCTCATTTATAATATCGCATACATGCTCCACCACATATTTATCCATGGTAGTAATAAACCCGTTTTCCTCCATGATAGGGATAAATTCTCCGGGGCTTACCATTCCGTGCTTAGGATGATGCCACCTTGTAAGCGCCTCCGCTCCTATTATTTTTCCTGTCTCACTGTTATACTGAGGCTGTAAATATATTTCAAACTGATTCTGTTCAAAGGCTGTAGGTATATAGCTTATAATTTCTTTTTCCTGTATAAGCTGCTCTCTCATATAGTTTTCATATATGCAGAAATGCATGTCCTTATTTTTCTTTGCCTTAGATAAAGCCAGCTCAGCCCTGTCACACATTATATTTACATCAATGCCCATATCATCTACTATATATCCTCCTATGGATATGGAAAATGTATATGAGCTTCCAAACTTTTCAAACCACCTGTCAACCACCTTCATGACTACATCCTTATCAAAATCCTCATAAGGATAGCAGCATATATAATCGTCTCCTCCCAGATAACCGTATGTCCCAAGCTGCTTATCAAAATATGTCCGCCATTTATCCGCAACATACCTGATTAGCTCATCTCCCATACGCACGCCCATAATATCATTAAAAACCTTAAACTGGTCTATATCGCCTCTTAGAATAATAAACTTTGTATTCTTATTCTCCTCTAATAAATTCTTTGTTTTTTCATAAAAGCCGTTTCTGTTTAAAAGGCCTGTCTTTCTGTCATAATTTGCCTGTCTGTATAATTGCTTTTTATATTTTTCATCTGCCGCCCGAAGCTCGTCGCTATGCTTTTTCTCCCGCTTATGCTTTCTGTCCTTCCTTATAAGTATCAGGACAAATATTGCAAGATATATTATAAGCCCAAGCACTGCCAGTCCTATTATAATATAAAATCTAAATCTGTACAAAAGCTCCGGAAATGAATAATTATATGCTATTGCAGAGGTATTGTCTACTACAATGTCAGTTATTTCTTTATAATCAATTTCAGCAACTGTTTTTTTCAGTATAGATTTTAAGACCGGCTCCATATCCTTTGACACCAAGAGTGTTAAATTCTCAGGCTGGCTCCATTCCTTGTATATTGACAGCTTATTGGCATAATAAGGACTTCTAAGCCTGTACAGGGCCGACAGCTTATTGTCCAGCGTAATGTCTGCCTTTCCCGACAAAACATATTCCATACACTCATGCTGGGTGTCAAGATACTCTACCTCCACATTTGGGTATATCTCCTTTAAAACATTACTATAACCTATAAAATTTACACACAGGGCTACCTTAAAGCTGTCGTTGTCATTGAAGTCAAACTCATTTCTTACCACCATAACCTTGCTTGATTCATATTTAAGCTCTATTGTTTCCACCGCAGCATCCAAATTTGAATACTCGCTATGTAAAATCGGAGCTATAATATCGCCCATATCCTGAGCAAAAAAATCTTTTCCTCTCATGCCGTCAGGCATAAGTGAATACTCTATTTTAAGACCTGATATCCTTTTTATAAGCTCCATAATATCATATGTAACCCCTGAAAATGCCTTACTTTCCTTGTCATAGCTGCTTAGTATGTTTCTGTCTCCATACAGCGCAACACGTACCTTTTTCCCGCTGTTTATATAATCCTGTTCCTCCCGGGTGAATTTTATATCATACTCATCTGCCGAACCGGGCTCCGCAGCAATTACATCTGTCCTTAGAATAGCTATGGCTGTAAATGTCATAAGCATTATTAATGCAGAACATACAACAATGAAGCTGTATACGGCTTTTTTTGTTTTCCCGCCTTTTATGTGTATTTTTTGCATATTCACATTTCCCTTTCACGAACTTTTCATAAGATTTTTCAAACCGCTTATCAATATGTTATATAATACATCAAATCAAGACTAAAATCAAGCCGTATAACTGCTGCTTTATGACTGCTGTTCGTTTTTTATCTGAAATTCCGTCATATTTTTTCTGTACCATTTTGGAATAAGATTATTCTGACATTTTTCATTCTTTCTTTCCTTTATATATAACGCCTCATAAAAGGTTTTCCACATATGAGTGTAATCGTCTGATTTTTCGTATATTTCTTCAAGGTATTCGCCGTTTAGCCCATTATTTGCAACAATAATCCACTGCTGGTGCTTTTTGTGAATAGCGGCTTTTTTTCTTTTTTTATCGTATATAATCCAATTTTCATTTGGATACCTTTCGTCAAAATGGTCTCCTATCAGGGGAATCACATCACATTTTGGCGATATTACTCCATAGAGCGTTCCATCTATGTCCTTAAATCTTAAAAAGCCCTTAAACAGGTGCGCCTCGTTTAATGCTTTTCTTGACAGCTCCATGGCGCATATAACGTATTTGTCCCCAAGCATTTCCAGTACTCTGCTTCCTGCCTTAAAGCCTCTTACCAGAAAGCCGAACACTATGGTTGCCCTGTCTGTTTCATAATGGCATAATGCCCTTACAACCAGCATATAGGCTTCCTCTCCCAGCTTTTTTCTTATTGATACGGCTGTCTTAAAGGATTTTTCGTAGTCTGTATCTATCGGTATATATTCTGCAAAAAGCTCCTCATTGTAATCATTCTCTATGCATATGTGTATGTTGTCCCTATAGCGCTCCCCCTTTTGACCGTATCTTTTGTTTCTTATGACAAATCCGTCAAATATAGCTGTAAAAATACCATCTATTGTGCCGTCGCACACTAATATAATTTTATTGTCCATTTTCCACCTCATCTCTGCACGGTTTTACTCCTAATCAAACAGGCTCATCTGTGTATATGTTATCTGCTCTCCCACTCCTATAAGCCTTTCAGGCTTTTCATTGTATATAAGATGATGGGTAATATAGCTTTCCTCAAGTCTTGTATCATACATCATCTTCCCTTCACAGGTAATAAAATATAATGCCCTCTTTAAGACAACTCCCATTCTCCTTATATCATTAAAATCAAGCCTGCAGTGACGTCTGGCTGATATTATGCGCTTGGCGCTCTTTATGCCTATCCCGGGAACTCTAAGGAGAGTATAGTAATCCGCCCTGTTTATCTCTACGGGAAACAAGCCTAAATGACGTACTGCCCAGTCACACTTAGGGTCTATCTGCTTATTAAAATATGGTCTGTCCTCTGTCAAAAGCTCACCTGCCTTAAAGCCATAATACCTTAAAAGCCAGTCCGCCTGATAAAGTCTGTGCTCCCTTAAAAGCTCAGGCCCTCTTTCCGTAGACGGCAGGGTATTGTCGTTATTTACATTTATAAATGCAGAGTAGAACACCCTCTTCAGGTCATAATTGTCATAAAGCGCCTCTGATACGTTTATAATGTGGTAATCTGTCTCATCTGTGGCTCCTATTATCATCTGAGTGCTTTGTCCTGCCGGAACAAAATATCTGTTTTTTGTTCCAATATAACTGCCAACATCAGTATTATCCGTCTTACGTGAAATCGTCTCTATGGCTTTTGCCTCTTTTAAAGACATGCCTTCAGCCTGCTTTATGCCATAGCCTGCCTTAGCAAGATTATCCATAAGCGCATTTCTGCTTTCATCAAGGTAGCTTGCATCGCTTATATACATTAGTGACTTTTTATTATGCATACCATTCATATATCTGTTGTTTTTTATGCCTGTCTGTATTTCCTTCATAGGGAAAAGTATGCTTTTTCTGCTCTTATTAGGCGCCAGCCTTTTAAGCCCCTCGCCTGTTGGAAGCTCTAAATTTATGCTCATCCGGTCCGCCAGATATCCAAGCTGCTCTACAAGAAAGCTGTCAGCTCCCGGTATTGCCTTCGCATGGATATAGCCGTTAAAATGATATTCCTTTCTAAGCTTATATATAGTCTCATATATAAGCTCTATGGTATAATCAGGACTTTTTATTATACCGGAGCTTAAAAACAATCCTTCTATATAATTTCTTCTGTAGAACTCTATAGTAAGGGTACATACCTCATCAGGAGTGAAGGTTGCCCTGGGAATGTCATTTGACGCTCTGTTTATGCAGTATTTGCAGTCAAATATACATTCATTTGTAAATAATATCTTAAGAAGGGAGATACATCTTCCGTCCGGTGTAAAGGTATGGCATATACCGCAGCCCTCTGCGCTTCCCATAGTTTTTCCATTACCCTTTCTGTCTACTCCGCTGGAGGTACATGCCACATCATACTTTGCACCGTCGCCAAGTATCCTAAGCTTTTCCTCCACGCTTATATTCCCTGCCAGCACTGCGCTGCTGCCTCTGCCTGTGTGTTTTTTACTTTCCGTAATAATATCTGACATATATGCCACCTCCTGCCTCAAAGAACAAACGTTCTTTTATTTTATATTACTACAGAACATTAGTTCTGTAAAGAGGAAATTTTTTCTTTAATAAACAAAATTTATAAATCCTTTATTCCAAAAACACAATTTGGTCACAATTTTTATTTATGATGTATACATCAAAAGCGATAAGCTATTGATAATAAATTTTTTCATATTTTCATAACTCCCCCTTACCCCATCGGCTGCAACTGATGGGGTAACTTTTTATTTATAAAAAAGTCTCGTCTAAAAACGAGACTTTCATGACGAAATTTCCTATTACATTATTATAAAAAACTGCTGCGCTAAGAAAAACACCTGCAATAATACATTCCACAAACTCATAGTGTTCTGTGTATCGTAGTTTTTCTTAGCACAACAGTTCGTTTTTAATATTTTAAAATATTACAATTAATCCTCTGCTGTAAATTCCTTTTCATAAATTAATGTATTGTCAAAGTCATAATATTTTAATACTACCACCGGATTTTCTACATCAATGTAAACAGGAAGCTGCTTACAAAGAGCAGTAAACGTTGATTTCTGACCGGCTATGGCTCCATCAAAATACTCTCTTGCATCTTCAAGAGTAAAATCATCACTAATTAACATTTCATCTGTATATTTGTATGTATATACAAGCTTATTTCCCTCACCGGTTATGGTCATGCTCATGCCCATCCCCTCGTAGGACTCCATCTGCTGTTCTACCTGTTTTTTAAATTCATCATCCTCTACATAGTCTTTAATGCTTGCATATTTTTTACCTGATACGTTTGACGAGCTGTTTCCATTGCTTACACTGTTATTATGATGTATGTCGTCATGATGGTCGTTATCATAATTGTTATTATTGCCTAAATTACTATTATTGCCTGAATTATTATTCCAACTGTCATCAAAGTCATCAAGGTTGTCAAAATCATCAAGGTCATCAAAATCATCAAACGGTAAGCTTCCTGAGGCTCCGTTAATGCCTTTCTTAAAACCATTCATAAATTCATCAATAATAGGCTTTGCATCCTCATCTGATATAACGTCAGAAGGCGCTGATATCTTTAATGAATCATCCTTCTTTGCAGTATTTTCAACGCTTACTGCCATTTTATTTGAGCTGTCTGAAAATGCAAAGGCTATTCCCGTCTTAAATGTATCGTCAACATATGATGCAGATAATGATATTGAAAAATCATATTCTCCCATAAGAGACGCTATATCATATACGCTAAAAAGAGATGCCGCCTGTTCAAGCTGCTCTGCAGTCACAACCTCCTCGCCAGCTATATCGTTGATTCTTTTTGCTATATTATCGCTGTTCTTCTCAACCTCTTTCAATACACCTGACAATATATCATTTATATTATTTTTGTTGATAGTCATTCTGTAGGTATCGCCATCATTCGTAAAGCATGTATCGGAGCCGTTCTTCATGCCCTTTACAAGAAGCTCTGCAAAATATTTCAGGCTTTCCTGCGCCTTCTTATACTGGTCGCTGCCCATAAATTCCGACATTATATCGTCATATGAGCCGGAAACAACCGGCATGCCTGCATCCTGAAGCATATCTCCATATGAATCCTCGATTATTTCCATAATCTCATCCAATGTTTCCTTAGATACCTTAAGATAATTTCCTTCAGGAAGCTCATCTCCTATAAGCTCCTTAATAGAAATCTCCTCCTCTGACATTTCGCCTAAAAGCTTATCCACGCCGTCTACCATAGTACCTAAGCCAATGTATGCGTCACCGTCAGCTAATACATAATCAAGAAGCTTTACTGATGCTTTTCCTCCAAGGCTTACGCCAATACTTACGTCAGCCTCATGGTTCTTATTATCTGCCTTGCCGTCCCATGTTCCTGAAAGCGTTACTCCGTTTCCTCCGCCAATAACAGACATGATTTCTTCGTCAATATCCTCTATCTCGTCTCCTGTCACAGTCATGGTAAAGCTGCCGCTAAAGGTATATTTGTCCATAGCTGCTGCTTTTTCAAATGCTTCGCTTATGGAAGCCGCCTTTTTTCCGTCAGACTTAATTTGGTTTTTATCATCACTTCCACAGCCTGCAAGAACTGTCAACGACAATACTGCTGTCATTGCAAGTGCCGCCAATTTTCTTAATTTCATTCTTATCCTCCATTTCATATATGCGGCAAAATTTGTCTAGCAAAAGCTGCCGCACCGAAAAAATATTATTTACGTTATATTATACTTAAGCACAATTCCTTTCATTAGTCAATAAATTTTCTATAAATATTTATTGGTTTTTTCATTTATATATTGTTCTTCTCTATCCCAAACAGTATCGCTTACTTTTCTATGAATTACTTATTGTTTTTTTCTCACTTTATTGGTAAACTTAGTCTTATAAAACACTAACGGAGGATAATAATTATAATGGGAAAAAAAGCTACAAAGGCCGCTGACAGCATATACTGTCAGGCAAGATACGAGGCATGCGAAAATAACAGTGATTTTGGAAGCAGGGAAAAAGCTTCAGAAATAATAGGAATAGACCGCACAAGACTTGCGCGGATAGAGCTTGGAAAAATAAATCCGTATCCTGAGGAGGTGCTTGCCATGGCAGAGGCATATAACTGCCCTGAGCTTTGTAATTACTACTGTGCAAAGGAATGCGCCATTGGCAAAACCACAGTGAACGAGGTTTCCATTGACGACTTTGACAGGCTTGCCCTAAAGGTTTTAGGCTCTCTAAAGGATATTGACGATATAAGAGCATCCCTCATAGCTATATCCGAGGACGGCATAATTGACGAAACAGAATGGGACGAATTTAACTCTATCCTTGACTCTCTTGATAAAATATCCACAAATGCGGCGGCATTACAATTATGGGCAAAGAAAAACATTAAAATGCTTCATAAAAAGAAGGAATAAAGCTTTCCTTTGCAGTATCGCCCTCCTGAATAAACCCGTTTTCAACCCCTATGGCTGCGGCATAATCAACCAGCCTTTCATACTCCCGTTTTGTTACCTTACGGTTTATCTCAGGGTAATCCTTAAGATTTGAAACAGGAGTATATTGATTCATAATGCTTATAAAAACATCATCTCCGTAAGTATCGTAGAGATACTTTATTATTTCCTTTCCCTCCGTTACATGCTTTGGCAAAAGCAGATGTCTTACTATTACGCCCTTTTTCATTATGCCATTCTCATCAAACCGGCATTTTCCCGCCTGTCTTACCATGGCAGCTACCGCTTTTTTCGCTATCTTTGGATAATCCTCTGCCTTTGAATACCTGAGGGCAGTTTCCTCCTTCATATATTTAAAATCCACCAAAAAAATATCTACAAAATCACATATATTTTCTATAAGCTCTGCAAGCTCATAGCCGCTGCTGTTATATACTACAGGTATGGTTAAGCCGTCTTTTTTTGCCGTTAATACAGCCTCCCTTATTTCGCGGATATAGTGTGAAGGAGTTACTAGATTTATATTATGGGCGCCCTTTTTTTGAAGCATAAGGCAAAGCCGGGACAATTCTTCCACGTTAATTCTTTTTCCTGCCATTCCCCTGCTTATCTCATAATTCTGACAATATACGCACCTTAAATTACAACCGGAAAAAAATATTGTTCCCGAGCCCTTATTTCCCGATATACAAGGCTCCTCCCACATATGAAGCGCCGCCCTTGCCACATATATTCCTTTGCCGGCTACGCCGCATACGCCTTTTTCATTTTTATCTCTGTCCGCATTACATCTCCGGGGACATATATTACATTTGCTCATAATTATTTTACTCCAAAAAATTCCTCTATGTGGTCAAACATTTTATTTACATTATCTGCTGAAAAAAGCTTTGGGTCCGCATGGTCGCAATTTTCACTAAGGTACAGCCTGCACCTGTCCTCCCCTGCCATTGTCGTTATTATATTGTAAAGGTACACTGACTGCTCATATGGAACAACCCCGTCTGCAAGGCCATGCTGTAATATGGTATACGGCGCGTTTTTTGTAACATGACAGCCGGGATTGGACAGGATAATGCTCTCAGAAGCCTTTGATAAATCATCTGTTCCGAAGAAATTTTTATAAATCCAATTATCAAGCTGCTTTCCCACAAAAAAGCTGTGACAGCCGTACCAAAGCACCAGCATCTTTACGGAGCTGTCAGAAAAGCCTGACTCCTTGTATAAATATCCCGTATCATGGCTAAAGGCTGACAGCGCCGCAAGCTGCGCTCCTGCCGAGCCTCCCCATAGCACAATTTTATCCGGGTCTGTGTGAAGCTCCTCCCCGTGGCTTTTTATGTATGCAATAGCCTTTTTTATCTCCGTTACAGGCTGGGGGTACACTGCCTTTGGCGCAAGAGTATAGCCAAGGGAAATACATGCAAAGCCTCTCCTTGTTCCCTCTAGGAAAGGCGCAAACTCTATGGAGCTTTTCTGTCCGAAATACCATGCGCCGCCATGAATTTCAATAAATACAGGATATAAATGTCCCTTAGCCCCACATCCTTTATTTTCCCTTTCCCTGTTCTCCTTTACGGCTTCGCAATAATCATCAGGATAATATATGTCAAACACGGCGTCAGGGCTTTCGTCATATTGTATATTTTCCTTATAATTTTTCGGATATTCATTTTCCCTTAATATAGTTCTCATATGAGGTATCATATCCTCAACGGTAGCTATATTGTTATTGTTAAACCTGTCGGCAGTTTGTGAAATTGCCTGCTTAATTAATTCCGTTACGTTTAATTCTTTCATGTTTTTTCCCATCCCTGTGCCACTGTCGAAATTGGCACATTTTTACTTTCCTTTTATATCTATTATTACATACTCCGCAGGAGAGCTTGTCTTAACGCTGTAGCCCCAGCCTGCAAAGCCTGATGTAATAAATGCCTGCGTAGCGTCAATTTTTGTGTATCCATACACGGCGTCATCAAATTTTAAAAACTTAAAGGCTATATTTACAGGCCACATCTGTCCCGCATGAGTATGTCCTGACAAAATCAAATCCGTACCTACCATGCTGTTTTCCTCATATTCCTTGGGCTGGTGGTCTAAGACAATAATAAATTTATCCTTATCTATATCCTTAATAAGCTCCTCTATACTATCTCTCTCCTCCGACTTTCCCAAAGTCTGGTGATATGATGCGTCCTCCCGTCCTACTACCACAATTTCATCCCCTGCCTCTGCCTTTTCGTCCTGAAGTATTGTTATTCCAAAGCTTTCTATAGCGCTTTTAAGTTCCTCCTCCGTATATTTTCTGTTATTCCTGTAAAGCTGTCTGTCATGGTTTCCATAGACATAATATACTCCATATGTACTTTTTATCTCAGAGAAAGCCTTAAATACCTGCTCCATATTGTCCTTTGACGTATTTTCGTCCACTATGTCCCCGCAAAGAAATACCATATCCACATTATTGCTGCTTATCTCATCACACTTTTCTTTTAGGGTATTTAAATCCACCGATACGCTGAAATGTACGTCTGCAATAAGAGCTGCCCTATAACCCTCCTTTCTTATTTCCTTGTCCGTGTATATGGTATAGTCTGTCTGTACAACATGCATCATATTATAATGTCCATATATAAATATAACTGCTGTAATCCCAAAGGCTATTATGCCGCTTCCATATATTTTTTTCCACACATTCATGGTTTCATATTTTTCCTTTGAAAGCTTCTTTATAATAAAGTTAATAAGCATTACCGCCATGGACAGCGCCACAATATGATATATTATCATAGCCGGAAGACTGAATATATTTACACTGCATACACCGCATATTACCGATAAAACAATGATTATTACCCTGACGGGCAGCTTATCTGCAGGTGCCTTAAAGGTCTTAAATATTCTCTTTATAAAATAATAAAGATATGTTCCAATTCCTGCCAGCAGTACTATAGCCGCCAGGCCTAAAAAAACCATATTCATTTATATCCTCCTTTATCATAACCGTATTATAGCCATTAATTTATCCTAACGCAACATCAAGTATCATCATCAGAACAAAGCCTGCAGCAAAGCCCATAGTTGTTATATCATCCTTGTTCCCTCCTGACGCCTCGGGAAGAAGCTCCTCCACCACAACATAAAGCATGGCTCCCGCCGCAAACGAAAGCAGATACGGCAGTACCGGCGTTAAGAACGAGGTAAGAAAAATAGTTATGGCAGCCGCTATCGGCTCTACTACTCCTGAGAGAGTTCCGTATGCAAAACCTCTAAGACTGCTGTGGCCTGCTGATTTTAACGGCATTGATATAATAGCTCCCTCGGGAAAGTTCTGCACCGCTATACCTATTGTAAGAGCAAAGGCCGCAGCAAGAGTAATCCTGCCATCCCCTGACAACATTCCTGCAAATACTACTCCTACCGCCATTCCCTCAGGGATATTGTGAAGAGTGACAGCTAGTGTAAGAAGGGTTGTTTTTTTTAGATGACTTACCGCCTCCCTCGAGCCCTCCGGCTCGTCGCTTCCTGCGTGAAGATGGGGTATAACCCTGTCCATGCCAAGCAAAAACAACACGCCTAAAGCTATTCCTGACGCTGCAGGTACAAATGCCAGCCTTCCCATATCCTCTGACATTTCTATAGACGGAATAATAAGGGACCATACTGACGCCGCCACCATTACGCCTGATGCAAACCCAAGAAGTATCTTCTCTAATATTTCATTAAGCTTATCCTTTATTAAAAACACACATGCCGCTCCCAGCGTAGTTCCTATAAACGGTATCATTAATCCTATAAAAACTGTCATTTTGCCACTCCCTCAAAATAAAAACTCTTATATAACATATTCGGTAATTGTTTATTTGTTAATAAATTTAACACTTACTTACTATGTTATACAAGAGAATTTATTTATATTCAAAAGTATAAAGAACTTTATGTATCTGTAAATTAATTTCCTGCCTCTGATTTTATTATGTTCTTTCTATGTATTATGTATAACGGCACCGCCACAAAAACCATGCCTCCCACTATATTGCCAAGGGTGACGGGAATGGCGCTGTGCAAAAAGTAATTGCCCCAGTTAAGCTTATCAAGCTCCTTAAGTGTATAGCCATACTGCTCTATTGCCGCCGATTTATATGTATTGTCAAATAAGGCAAAGATACCGGCGGGAACATAATACATATTTGCCACACAATGCTCGTAGCCGCTGACTACAAAGGCCATAATAGGAAAAAATATTGCCCATACCTTTCCTGCTATATCCTTTGCCGCCGACGCCATAAGCACCGCCCCGCACACAAATACGTTACACATAATTCCTGATATAAATGCAGCCGGAAATGACACGGATACCTTAGCCAGCGCTACCTTTATGGTATATGCTCCCAAAAGTCCTGAAGTGTAGTCATACTGACCGCTTCCATATGCCATAGCCGCCACTGCCACCGCCCCAATAAGGTTTGCAAGCCATACTATGGCAAGCACCCTTAGCATGGTAACAGCCGGGCATCTCCTGTGAATACAGCCCATTATCATCATACAGTCCCCTGTAAATAATTCACCGCCTATAAACACTATCATCATCAGTCCTACAGGAAATATGCAGCCTCCTATAAACCGGGCCAGCCCTACGTTTCCCACGGCATGCATGGCTGCGCTGCTTGCCGCGGCGCCTCCTGCTATAAACATACCTGCAAAGACGCCAAGAAGCGCCATCCTCCAAAAAGGCATGGCTGCCTTCCCTTCTGCCGCCTTAATGTTCCCCTCCACAAGCTGCTGCGGAAGAGCTATCAAAGAATTTCCTTCTTTCATTTGTTTTTCCTTCTTTAAAATATTAATTTTTATTACTTTGTAGCAAAATCAATAATTTCCTGCTTTGATACTGCTCCTACGGAACGCTTTACTTCCTTTCCATCCTTAATAAGAACAAGGGTGGGAATTGACATAATGCCAAACTCTCCTGCAAGCTCCGGCTGTTCGTCTGTATTTACCTTTCCTACCCTGACGTCTGCAAGCTCCTCTGCCACCTGCTCAACCACCGGAGCTATCATCTGACAGGGACCGCACCACGCCGCCCAAAAATCAAGCAGCACCGGCTTGTCTGATTTCAATACCTCCGTTTCGTAATTTTCGCTTGTAATGTGTAATAATGCCATACTCTGTCTCCTTTTTCCATAAAATTTTTATTTAATATTAATTTATTTTTTTCCAAAATACTTTTAAATATTCTTTCTTAATAAGTGTATCACAAAAAATAATTTTTTTATAGTTTTTTTAAAAAATTAGTGCATATTTCACAAATATTGTTTATAATGTACTTATGTTTATTTTAAGAACGGAGGACTTGTATGAAATATAAAATACTGCTTACAGGCGGCAATACAACCGTCGTTGATGAGTTTTTCCTCAACATGGCGTCAACCTTTGACTGCATCACTACCTCTCTCAGGTATGAGGATATTCTTAATCACTCAAAATTTATTAAGCCTGACGCTTTAGTTTACTGTCTGAATAATGAAACCCGGGACAACATGTCCCAGATGGTTGCGGTAAAACAAAAGGCTTACGGCACCCTCCCTATTATCATAGTGGGCAACCCGGATGAATGTGATGAATTTATAAAAATTGCAATAAATACTGCAGACCTTATTCTGAAAAAGCCTCTTACAGCCATTGCCGTTCAGGATGAAGTATATAAATTTCTGGAGGACAGACGTATAAAGTTTGAGGAAACCATGGAAAAAATCCGGCTTGAAGCCATAGCAAAACAGAAAAAGCATATTCTTGTTATTGACGACGACATACGTATGCTTAAATCCTTAAAGGAACAGCTCCATGATACATATGAGGTTGCAACTGCCCTTAACGGCAAGCTTGCCCTTAAATTTCTTGAGACGAAGGAAATTGACCTTATTCTTTTGGATTACGAAATGCCTGATGAAAACGGACCGGAGGTTCTCACAAAAATTCGTGAAAACAATAAGCTTGCAAGTATTCCGGTGCTTTTCCTCACAGGCGTAACAGAGCGTGAAAAGATTCAAAACGCTCTGTCAATGAAGCCGCAGGGATATCTTTTAAAGCCTATCGACCACGAAAAGCTTTTGGATACCATAAAGGAATTTCTTTAATTTTGGAGGGTGATAACTACAACATGGAAAATACGTTAACCTTAACAGATTTAATTGATGCTGAAATTCTGCAGCAGGTACAGGACGCTTTCTGTCATATGACCGGAATCAATGCAGGTATTTCAGATATGAACGGTACTGCTGTTACCGTTCCAAGCATTCCCTCTGATTTCTGCATAAATCTTACGAAAAAATCTCCTCTTGGCCTCGCAAGATGTGAATGGTGCGATAAGCATGGAGGTGAGATTGCATTAGCTAAGGGACATGCAATATGCTACAAATGCCACGCCGGATTGACGGATTTTGCCGCGCCTATTATGGCAAAAGGAAAAATGATTGGCACCTTTACCGGAGGACAGGTTCTTACGGAACCGCCTGACGAGAAGCATATAAGAAAAACCGCAAGAGAATTAGGCATTGACGAGGACTTATACGTAGACGCCGTACATAAAATAAAAATTATAGACTTAGACACACTTGACCGCTGTACGGAATTTCTCTACACTATTTCTAATGTTTTATCAAACATAGGCTATCACGGACATTTGTCTCACCTTGCCAATCTGGAGATTGCCAAGGTTGCCCAGATGAAGTCGGATTTCCTTGCAAATATGAGCCATGAAATACGTACTCCTATGAACGCCGTTATAGGTATGGCTGAAATGGCCCTTAGAGAGGATATATCTCCCGCCGCAAGAGATTACATATATCAGATAAAAGCGTCGGGAAAAACGCTTCTTGCCATTATCAATGACATACTTGATTTTTCAAAAATAGAGTCGGGAAAAATGGACATTATTTCTGAGCCATATATACCAATGTCAATTATAAATGACGTTGCTAACACCATTATAACCCGTATTGCCAATAAGGATATTAATCTTATATTTGACATAAACCCTGATATACCTTATGAGCTTATTGGCGACAGCATCCGTATTAAGCAGATACTTATAAATATAGCAAACAATGCCGTAAAATTTACAAACACAGGTCATGTTACAATTACAATGGACTATAAGAAAACCTCCGATACGGAGATTAAGCTTATGTTTTCCGTAGAGGATACAGGTATCGGCATTAAAGCCGAGGATATGTCTAAGCTGTTTAGCTCCTTTTCCCAGCTTGACAGCAAACGAAACCGCAATATAGAGGGTACGGGACTTGGCCTTGCAATTACTAAGCAGCTTCTTTCACTTATGAACGGCAATATATCTGTTGAGAGCGAATATGGTCACGGAAGTACCTTTTCCTTTTATTTTCCTCAGCAGATACACAATGGAAAACCAAGCATAGAAATAAAAAAAGAAACGCCTGTTATCGTGGCAGGTCTTACAGATGACCCTGTTGTGGCAGCGCAGCTGAAAAAGGATGCGGAGCGCCTTAATGCAATTTATATTAAGATGCATGACAACAGCAGGGAAGCCCTTCTTGGAATTGAGAAGGTACAGTATTTCTTTATTGACTATGCATTATTTACTCCTGAGACAGAGGAGTGGGTAAAGGCTCATCCCGATATAACCGTTATAATTATGGTAAACTTTAACACTAACCCAAAGTATAACATTCCTAACCTTAAGGTTATTAAAAAGCCTTTATATGCATTAAATATGGCTACAATATTTAATGATGAGGACTTTCATTCCATTTACGATGACTCGACAAATGACGCGTTTATGTTTACGGCGCCAAACGCTGAAATACTCATTGTTGATGACAACGCCATAAATCTTACAGTAGCGGAAGGTCTTTTAGAGCCTATGAAGATGAAGATAGACACCGCCAACAGCGGCAAGGACTGTATAAGCAAGATTTCCGTAAAGCATTATGATTTAATTTTTATGGACCATATGATGCCTGAGCTTGACGGTATAGAAACCACACATATCATAAGGCGTTTCCACCCTGAATATAATGATGTTCCTATTATAGCCCTGACGGCAAACGCCGTTGACGGCACAAGGGATATGTTTTTAAACGAGGGTATGAACGATTTTGTGGCAAAGCCTATAGAGCTTAGGGTTATTGTAGCTTCCCTCAAAAGATGGCTGCCTCCTGAAAAAATAGAAAAATATATTTCTGTTGAAAATGATGTTAAGGCTTCACATGATAAAGCCATAGAGGAAAGTAAAAAAATCCATATTGACGGTCTTGACACGGAAGCCGCCCTTAAGCTTTTAGGAAGCCAAAAGCTGTTTTTCAGCGTTCTTAAGGATTATTACAATGTCATTGAAAAGAAGGCCGCCTTAATAAAGGAATATGAGCTTTCGGAAAACTGGCCTGCTTACACTATAGAGGTTCACGCTTTAAAGAGCGCATCTAAACAGATAGGAGCCATGGATTTATCTGTTATGGCTGCCGACCTTGAAAAGGCCGGAAACGCCCGGAATAAAACTCTTATTCACCTTACCACTGAGCCTATGCTTGAGAAATACAGAAGCTATAAAGAAATACTGGCTCCCCTCTTCCCTTCTGACGAAATAGCGGAGGAGGATAAGACAGACGCTACCTTGGAGGATATGCACCGCATTTTCCACAACATAAACGAAGCTCTTGATAATCTTGACATGGATACTATGGAAGAAGCAACTAATGAGCTTAAAAAATTCAGATATAATGAAGAAGGACAGAAGCACCTTGAGCAGCTTCTATCAGCAGCCGAGGATTGGGATGTTGACAAATGTATGGATATTATTACAGAATGGGCAGGCATCATATGATGCCCGCCCTGTTTTTCACGGCTTTATATCTTAAGCTCTCTTTTTATTCTAAGCTTTTATATTAATCTGACAGCTTTCCATTGTCTTAAGCGCCGCCATATGGCTTTCAGGCGTAACCCCTGCGCAGCAGGCAGCATCTACATAAACAGGAATCTCGGGAAGAAATGCTTTTATGAGAAGGGCATTTGAAACAACACATATATCCGTGCATAATCCAATCAGCTCAACAGAATTTATTCCATTCTCCTCATTCTCCCTCCTTAATGCCTCCGCCAGCTCCACACTTCCAAAGGTTTTCTTCCTATAAACCTTAAGCTGCTTTTCATCTTTAATCTTCCTTAACCCATCAATAAGCTCCCAGCCTTCAGTCCCATATATACAATGCTTAACGGGAAGCTGCCTTCCCTCCTGTGTTGACATATATTCCTCATCATGGGTATCCTGGGTAAAATAAATTTTTCCCTTGAAAGCATTTACCTTATCCAGTACATTTGGAACTATTTTTTCAGCCTCCACAGAGCCAAGACTTCCTGTTACAAAATCATTCTGCATATCTACCACAATCAAATATTTCTCTGCCATATTGCCTCCTAAATTTTATAAATAAAGCTTTGCCCTCACTATTTTCCTTACAGACTCATTAATTCTTTCCTCTGATATATTTCCATTTCTTACTTCATTAATAATCGCTCCTGCCGCCGCCTTAAAATCCTTCGGCATAAGCAACAAGTCGTTTCCTGCTTTTACAGCCATAACTGCCGCAGTTTCAGAGGTATAATTGTTTGCTATTGCTCCCATATTCAGCGCATCCGTTACTACAAGTCCCTTGTATCCAAGCTGCTCCCTTAAGACTCCAGTTATCATCCTGTATGAAAGGGAGCTTGGGGTATTGTCGCCTATAACCTTTGGTACTGATATATGAGCAACCATAACCATGTCTATTCCGTTGTCCGCTGCGCTCTTAAAGGGTACAAGCTCGCTTTTGATAAGCTCCTCCAAGGTCTTATCCGTATAGGCAAAACCCTCATGAGTATCTCCCATTGTAGCCCCATGTCCCGGAAAATGCTTATATGCGGCAAGAATTCCATGGCTTTTAAGTCCCTTTGCCACTGACAATGACATACTGCTTACCACCCCCGGCTCCGTGCCAAAGGACCTTGTGCCTATAACCTTATTTTCCGGATTGGTAATCACGTCCGCACAAGGAGCAAAATCCACATTAAAGCCATACCTTGAGAGATAGCCTCCAATAGTATCTCCCACATTATATGCCTCTGCTTCTCCCTTTATATACGCCATATCAGAAAAGGTTTTCACAGGAAACGCCGTATTGTTTCCTATTCTTGCTACTCTTCCTCCCTCCTCGTCTATACAGGTAAATATTTTAAGACCTGTTCTCTCAAGGGAATATTTTTGTGTGTTTGACAGCATTTCCGTAACCTGCGCCTCGTTTACTATATTTGAGCCAAAGTATATTATACCTCCCACAGGATACATATTTATACAGTCCTTTGTGGTCTGTCCTGCCTGCGTTACCCTTCCCTGTCCCGTAAGAGACTCCGGCGCTACAATAATCATCTGATATACCTTTTCCTCCAAGGTCATTGATGACACTATGCGGTTTACCCTTTCATCAATAGTTTCAACGTGGGGCGTCGTTGCAGGCTGTACCGGTGTTTCCGGCGGTGTTGTGGACTGTTCTAAAGGAGGGTTTTCAGGCTTAGGCGTAACTGACGGATTTGGTGCGTTTTCTGCCGCTGTCGTACCATGATTTACTATCTGTGTGGTACTGCCTTCACTCTCGCCGGATGTAATATCTGTAGCCGCTTCCTCTTTTGTAGTATCCGTCTCATTACCTTCTGTCTTTTCTTCAGACGTGGAGAGTTCCCCCTCTCCGATATTTCCCGTGTTTAACGTTAAATCCTCTTTTGATGCTTTCGTCTGCCCTGTTGTCTTTATGCTTTCCCTTCCGCTTTCCTCACTGTCCTTTTTGCTGCTGACAGCTATAATTCCCCAGACAAGCATTGCTATAACAATACATGATATAATTCCAAGAATAATATTTTTGGCTTTTTTATTTTCAGTCTTTAATTCCATATACCCTCCTCCACTGATACCTTTCCAAATCCACCCTTCCGTCTGTAAAGGCAACCCCCTCGCTTTCTAAAAGCTCAATCTGCCTGTTTTCTCCTCCAAAGGCAAATGCCCGGGATACCTCCCCGTATCTGTTTACTACCCTGTGACAGGGAATAATCCCAGGCTCAGGATTTGCATGAAGGGCATACCCTACCACTCTTGCCCATCTTTTATTTCCTGCAAGGGAGGCTATCTGTCCGTATGTAGCCACCTTTCCCTTTGGTATCTCCTTTACCACATCATATATTTTATTGAAAACATTTTCCTTTTCTTCTTTTTTATACATATGCAGGTTTCCTTTTTAATAATATCAGCTTTTTTCATTTTCCTCCATGGTAAATTAAGGCAGGTAAAAATATCTTTTCTAAAGGATCAAATTCCCCACAATGTGGACAATAAACGCCAAAAGCCACGCTATACCGCATTGCAGAGCTACAATGCCCGCCGCCCACCTTACTCCCAGTTCTCTCTTAATTGATGCAACCGCCGCAATACACGGCGTATACAAAAGACAGAACACCAGTAATGAAAATGCGGCTGCAGATGACAAAGAGGCTGTCAGCAGGGCTGTAGAGCCAAACAAAATGGTCAATGTGGAAACAACGCTTTCCTTTGCCATAAAGCCGCAGATAAGGGAGGAGGAAACTCTCCAGTCGCCAAATCCAAGCGGCTTAAAGACTGGCGAAATAAATCCGGCTATCCCCGCCAGAATACTATCCTTAGAATCTGTCACAACATTCAGCCTGAAATCAAAGGTCTGTAAAAACCAGATTACAACCGTCGCCACAAAAATAATTGTAAAGGCCTTCTGCAGGAAATCCTTCGCCTTCTCCCACAAAAGATGCACTACGTTTTTTAGAGCCGGCATACGGTAATTTGGAAGCTCCATAACAAATGGCACTGCTTCCCCCTTAAATACTGTCTTTTTTGAAATAAGCGCTGTAATAATCCCAACCATTATTCCAAGGAAATAAAGTAAAATCATAATAAGTCCGCTGTATTCAGGAAAAAATGCTCCCGCAATAAAGCCGTAAATAGGCAGCTTTGCCGTACAGCTCATAAATGGTATCAGCATAACCGTAAGCTTTCTGTCTCTCTCTGAGGGAAGGGTGCGGCTTGACATAACCCCCGGCACAGAGCAGCCAAAGCCTATAAGCATAGGAACAATGCTCCTTCCTGAAAGCCCAATTCTTCTAAGGAGCTTGTCCATTACAAATGCCACTCTTGCCATATACCCTGTATCCTCCAGAAGGGATAAAAAGAAGAACAAAATAACAATAATAGGCAGAAAGCTTAGTACGCTTCCCACACCATTTATTATTCCGTCTACTATAAGGGACTGTAATATTTCATTTACATTTATTTTCTCCATCCCTCCGGCAATTATATTTGAAAATCCGTCTATTCCTGCCTCAAAAAGCTCCTGAAGCCATGCGCCTATTACATTAAAGGTTAAAAAGAATATAAGCGCCATAATTCCTGCAAATGACGGCAGCGCCGTATATTTTCCCGTAAGCACCCTGTCAATGGCCCTGCTTCTTACACTCTCCCTGCTTTCCTTCGGTTTCACTACACATTGCTCTACAAGCTTTTGAATAAAGGTAAATCTCATGTCGGCTATTGCCGCTGCCCTGTCAATTCCTCTTTCTCTTTCCATCTGGCAGATAATCTGCTCTAAGGTATTTCTCTCATCCTCAGTAAGCTTCAATGATTTAAGTACGTGACTGTCTCCCTCTATCAGCTTTGTAGACGCAAACCTTATAGGAATATCCGCCTCCTTTGCTCGCTTTTCAATTAAATGCATAACGGCATGTATACATCTGTGGACAACTCCGTCATTATCCTCAGGATTGCAAAAATCATTTTTTCCCGGTGTTTCCCTATATCTTGCAACATGAACAGCATGGTCAACAAGCTCCTTAATGCCTTCGTTTTTTACTGCTGAAATAGGTATAACAGGAATTCCCAGCGCATGCTCCATTGCATTTATGTCGACAGAGCCTCCGTTTCCACGTATCTCATCCATCATGTTAAGGGCCAGTACCATAGGAATATCAAGCTCCATAAGCTGCATGGTGAGATACAGGTTTCTTTCAATATTAGTGGCATCAACAATATTTATGATACCTTTGGGCTTTTCATCTAATATAAACTGTCTTGAAACAATTTCCTCACTGGTATAGGGCGACAATGAATAAATTCCCGGGAGGTCAGTAATCATTGTGTCTGCTTTTCCTTTGATTGCACCGCTTTTCCTATCTACAGTTACGCCGGGGAAATTGCCCACATGCTGGCTTGAGCCTGTAAGCTGATTAAATAAAGTTGTCTTGCCGCAGTTTTGATTTCCTGCCAATGCAAAGGTTAAGATGCTACCTTCATTTACAGGATGCTTCTTTCCGTTTTTTTTACATTCCCCATATCCGGGATGCACCTTGTTATTTATATTTCTTTTATCTGTTCTTAACCTTTCTAATGGCGCTTCATTATTTTTATCCGCAAGCTTCTCTCCGCTTATTTCATGTATCTCAATCTTTGCCGCATCATCTAATCTTAGAGTCAGTTCGTAGCCGTGAATTTGAAGTTCCATAGGGTCGCCCATTGGCGCAAGCTTAATCAGTGTAACCCTTGCTCCCGGTATAACTCCCATGTCCAAAAAATGCTGTCTAAGCTCTCCCTCACCTCCAACGGCGTCTATAACTGCTGACTGACCTGATTTTAATTGATTTAGAGTCATATCTGCCCTCCCTAGCCGATAAACTGACGAAGCACCGATATAAATATGTTCATGTCTAAAGGCTTTGCTATATGTGCATTCATTCCGTTCTTTAGCGCCGCTTCCTTATCCTCCTCCAATGCGTTAGCTGTCATGGCAATAATAGGCAAATCCTTAACATCCTTTCTTGCCAGACTCCGGATTGTTCTTGTGGCCTCATATCCATCCATAATCGGCATCTGTACATCCATTAAAATTACGTCATAATAATATTCCTCTGAATTATTTACCATAGAAACCGCATCGGTTCCGTCAGGAGCAGTCTCAACAATAAAACCTGCCTCGCTTAATATTACCTCCGCAATCTCACGGTTTAACTCAATGTCCTCTACCAAAAGCACTCTCTTTCCGCCAAAATCAGCCAGAGTCCATTCTGCCTGCTCCTCCTTGTCCTTATCAATAATATTATTGGCAGCAAGCAATGCAGACTTTAAATCAGACATAAAGAGAGGCTTTGCGCAAAACGCAGTTACACCTGCCTCCTTTGCCTCCTCCTCAATATCGGTCCAGTCATACGCAGTGAGAATAATAATAGGCGCTTCCGTTCCAACGGCGCTTCTAATCTTTCTTGCTGTTTCCACACCGCTAAGCTCCGGCATCTGCCAGTCAATGATAAAGGTATGGTATGAATCCCCCTCCTCAAATGCCATTTTTGCCCGATATGCCGCCTCTTTTCCGGAAGTTGTCCACTCTGCACGCATGCCGATATTCTTAAGCATCTTGCTAACACTGTCACACACATTAAAGTCATCGTCAACCACCAATGCTCTTAAGCCCTTTAGCTCCTTTAGCTGCTCTGCATTTTTTTGCACATCCTGCAGCTTTAACGTGAGTTCTATTGTAAATGTACTTCCTTTTCCTGTCTCGCTCTCAACGTCTATAGTGCCGTCCATCATCTCCACTATATTCTTTGTGATTGCCATACCAAGTCCTGTTCCTTCAATTCCCGAGCGTGTTACGCTTGCCTCCCGCTCAAACGGCTCAAAAATATGCTGTACAAACTCCGGCGACATACCGATACCGTTATCCTTAATAATAAATATATAGTCTCCGTACCCATGGCGAAAGGTTGTCTTCTGCATAATACGAAATGTTATTGTTCCTCCTGCAGGCGTATATTTTACCGCATTGCTGAGGAGATTGATAAATACCTGATTCAGCTTTAGTGAATCTGCTATAACATCCTCGTTTACAACCTCAAAGGTGTCAATAAACAGCTCAAGCTGCTTTGCCTTTACCTGCGGCTGAATAATATTCACAAGATTATGCATAAGCTCGGAAATATTGCACTCCTGCTCCTTAATCTGAACTCGTCCGCTCTCAATCCTGCTCATATCAAGGATATCGTTAATAAGGCTTAAAAGATGATTGCTTGAAGAAAGCACCTTCCTAAGGCAGTCGTGAACCTGGTCCTTATTGTCAATATGACTGACTGCTATGGTGGCAAAGCCTATGATTGCATTCATTGGAGTACGTATATCATGGGACATATTTGAAAGAAAGGTTGTTTTTGCCCTGTTTGCATGCTGCGCCTGCATCAGTGCATCCTGCAGCGCCTGTGTCTGCTCTCTCTGCTTCTGAACCTGTTCCGTAATTTCCTTTGACACAACCATAACAATAATATCGTTTGTTTCATAATCACGTGTCATAATAAATGACTGACGTACGCACATTTGCCCGCTGCCTGAAGCCTTGCTCCAATAATCAACATCTACCTGTGTTTCACCCTTCTCAAAGCGCTCCTTTAAATAATCTATATTAACAACCCTGTTGTATTCCTCCTTAGATTCCTCTAAAATATATTCCTTCCACTTTTCAAAGCACTGAGAAGCTTTACATGGCGCCTCTAAGCCGGATTTTTCAAGCAACGATATCTGATGACCATCTGTCTCACGCACTATATCATCGTTAATTAAATCCTGTGTCAGATTAAACTCAAAGGTATTAAAAGCATTTGCTGTAATCGCTATTCTATACTGCCTCTCTTTGCGGTCTGCAAGCGACATCTCTGCCTGAATCTGCAGCTCCTTTTCCTTTATTTTAGTAATATTCTGACGGGTAAGCAAAACCTTGCTTGCCTTTCCTCCATCTCTCTCTAAGCAAATAACATTCACATGCTCCCATTCTGCATTGCCTCCCCGCAATACATGACATTCTAAACGCACATCACTTTGATTCTCCAAAGCATTAATAATTGCATCTTTCTTAATTTTTTTAGAGAATTCCTGCCTGTCGCTCTCCTCCAGCAAAATATCACACAAGTGAGCTTCCAGCTCTTTATAATCTCCGCTTACAGCAATATTATAACCCTCTGGCTTTGTTCCTGCCAAATACTGATAAGTATCAGTTGTAAAATCAATCAGTACAAAGCGGGTGAACAGGGTATTGACACCGCTTATTATATATCCCATTTCACGGTTTTCCCTCTCCAGTTTCTTTCTTTCCTGTCTTGTGTTAACAATAAGTATAATAATATAAATAACAAACAGTGTAATAAGCATTATTTCCAGCCTAAGTCCCACCATGTTTTCCGCCTTAATCATACTTTGGGTAACATCCTTAGGAAATGTCTGCACAAGCACATAGTCATTATTCGGAAGATAAGTCACACAGATGTTATCAGTTTTACATTCTGATTTGCAGATAAATGCTCCCTTTCCCCCATTTTCAAAGATATTCCTTACATTAACGGCTGTATCCTTATCTATCACACCTTTATCAGTAAGCTCATCAATAAGATTATTATTATAAACATTATCATCAGAGTTTGCGATTACCCTTCCGTCAGGAGTACAAAGAAACACATTTGCACGCTCTCCAAAATACGTAGCTACAAGCATATCCGTTAAATATTCCTCCGCCAGATAAGCGCCTCTTAACACACCTATAACCTCTCCATTGTGATAGACAGGCGTATAAAAGCATGCCATTGTTTCATTATAAAAGTGAGGTTCAAAAACAATGTCTATGCCTGTCTGTCCGTTAATTCCATTATTATAAAACTGACGTTTTGTTACATCTGAGGTACGTCCGTCAGAAATATAGTCAACACCATTTACATCTGTAAAAAGTATCGCGTCAAACACCACATGCTCTTCCATTTTCCCCAGCCACTCTGGAATAATCTCATTCTCGTCAAAGCTTTCTCCTACAAAGTAGGAATATGTACGAATTCTGTTCATGGCGCTGTTCAGCTCGTCATCAATTTGAACTGCCTTCATCTGTGCCGCATCCGCTGCATAATTCTTGTTTCTTTCCTCAATACGCTCTCTGTTCTGTGATGTATACCACTGAAACAAGATAATAATTGCAAGCAGCAGAATTATTACATATACTACCTGCTGCAGGGATTTCTTTCTTTTTATAAAAGTCTTCACGAAAGGTTTCCTCCTCAATACATATATTTTCTCTAATATTATGTCTGTAGCGTTCATGGTTCAATAAATAAACAGCTTATTTAATTATACTACCTGTATTTTTAAAAATCAATGTCACTTATTACAAAACATGTTTCTTTTAGTTATAGATTAATCCATTTTATGCTTTACAATTTCACCGCTTAAAGCATTAATCTCATATTCATACTCTCTGCCTTCACTGTAAAACTCAATTTCATACACCTTAATTCCGTCGTCGTAATCAAGCTTTACCTCTGTAAATTTTACGCCGGAGGCAGAAAGACCGGCATGACTGATTGCTTTTTCTTTTGCCTTTTCCTCTCCTATATAAGCCTCGCCTGCCGCGCCGTTTCCCCCCTGTCCTATACTGCCATGACCGCGGATTTCTGCTTCTTTACTGTATATCTCCCCCGTTATGGCATTAATCTCATACTCATATTCATATGCGGCTGTGTGAAATTCAATTTCATACACTTTAATTCCGTCCTCAAAATCAAGCTTCTCCTTCGTATAAACAACGTCTGACTCTTTTACCTTTGCATCTGAAAGGGCGGCCTTCTTTGCCTCTTCAAGGCTGATATTTTCATTGCTTGTTTTACCGGCGCTTTCCGTATTCTGCTGTGATTCTTTGGGGGAATTTCCATCCTGTTTATTTGTTCCCGAAATATCCGAACTCTGCGCTTTTTTGTCCGTTCCCGACTCATTAAGAATATTTTTACCGTTGTCATCAGCCGCGCAGGCCGCTGTCACTCCGAATATAATCAACGCCTCTGCAATACAAAGAGCGGTTTTTACTGCCTTTTTAATTTTAAAAAATCCTTCTGCTTTTTTCATAATTTATCCCCTTTCCGCATTTACTTTTCTTAAGTATATATTATATCACTTTTTTTATTATTAACACAAGAAAATATACAGCTTATTTAATAATATAAAAAGCGTTTCTTTAGGGCTTTTTTAGCAGCTTCTTTACATATAGATACCTTATACCTGAAACTGAAGCTTAAGCGACGCCGGCGCAGCCAAATCTGCGGCTTGCAGGGAGAGCTTTCATTATATAAAAATGGGGATGTCGCAATAGGAAAAAAACCTATTGCGACATCCCCATAAATATTAAAAAATATTCACAGTTGTAATTGCGCTGTTATGTAATTAAAATCTAATCTTTCTGCCATATAAATTATTTACAATAAATCTCTATTGCTTTTGCGACAAATACAGCCGTGTTGCTTCCGGCAGATTTATCAATATTTTCAGTAAATTCCCCGCCGGAAGCGTACATTTTGCCAAGCTCCTTTAAAATTTCATTGGAGCAATTATAAAAATGCTCTGAAATATAGTCCTGCAGCTTTTTTACCTCAAGCTGTACTTCTTCATTCCCTGGTTCCTTATCTTTCATTTTTCCGAACTCTGTAAATATAAGCATGAGATTTTGCCAAGCCGTTTTTTGTGCGTCTGGAGACTGATTTTTTACCTTTTCTTCATATTCCTTATATTCTGTGGTATGTCCCCATTGTTCTTTTGCCTTTTTTGCATACTCGTCCATTTTTGCCGTAGCAAATACATTTAAATCCATTTTATTCACTCCTGTCGTTTTTATTTTTCGAGCGAAATTAATAAGATTTTCAAGATGCTCCTTTTTCATAATAAACAGCTCAATCTGCTGCTCCAACGCTTTGTTCCTGTCAAAATCGGGAGCATCAATTATCGTCTTAATTTCCTTTAGCGGGAATTCAAGCTCCTTAAACAGTAAAATATGCTGCAGCCTTTCCATTGCCGTATCGTCATACAGCCGGTATCCCGCCTCCGTATATTCAGTTGGCGGCAGAAGTCCTATGGTATCATAATATTGCAGAGCGCGTATACTCACTCCGGTCAGTTTGCTTACTTCATTTACTGTCATCATTTGCTTTTTCCTCCTCTCGATAATTATACTCTAAACTATTACGCGGCGTAGGAGTCAATAGCTTTTTTTAATTTTACAAAACTCCTGAATAATGACCGATTAGCAATGCCCTGAAGGTTACGTCGCACTGCTTACGTATCTTTGCTTTCCAATCCGTCTCAAGCTGCGCTCCAAAATAAGGAGACCAGCCCCTAAATTCCTTTTCATATATTCCTCCGGTATACACGCCGTCTTCATTTACGCTGTCAATAACAAACTTAACCTCTTTCCTAAGCTCCGGCAAATATTCATATAAACCGCAGCGGCACAGCCACTCTGTCTTTTCCAGATTTGTTTTACGTATTCCGTCATTGTCATGTCCGTTTAAGCCGTCTCCTGAAATTGAATAGCCCTCGTTTAAAAGCCATAACGGATTTACCGCATGATTTTTAATCCAGCATGCAACAGGCGTGTTTATAATCTCCTTTCTGTCTGACCTCATAAGCTTTTTAAAGGACTCTGCAAGCATGGCAGCATTTTTCTCATTTTTCCACCTATCTGTTGAAAATGCCAAAATCTCAAGATGATACCTGCACGGCCATCTTTCATTTTTATTAAATAATCTGCGGTTTTTTACAGGCCGTGAAACGTCATATATGGAATCCACCTCTATGACTCTCTTAAAGGATTCAAGGGAAAGCCTTATCTGAGGCGTAATATCTATTACGTCGTCATAATGTGCCCTTGCGATACAGGCGCATCTGATAAGGTTTGAGCCTGATGCGGGAATTTCAAATTCAGAGCCCATATCCTCCAATTCTGTTTTTGCATATGCCTCCATAGCCCTGTCAAGAATTTTCGTTCCCTTTAAGCCCTTCTCTCCCATATATTTTGTTCCAACCTCCTGGTTGTCATACCTTCCTGCATTCTTGCTGCTTCCATGGAAGCCTAAGCCGAGCCACCCTGTTTCTAACTGCTTTTCCCCGATAAACTTTATAAGCTTTTCTTCCAGTATCTCCTCTTTAAGCTTCCTTTCTTCCTCCTTTGAAATGCAGTTAAGAATTTCTTTTTTTACCCTCAGTTTTATTGAGGGATTAGCATTATTTAACAAAAAATCAATCATCTTTTGTTTCATAGGTAAACCTCCCGTCTCTCATATAAATATTTTAAATTATAATTATATGACAGTCAACAAAAAAGCTGCCCCGCTAAGAATTTAATATCCATGATATAATACCGGCATATACCGTATTTTCAATATCCTGTATATTTTTTCCTAGCGGGGCGCCCCTTAAGCCTCAAACTTATTTTCAATAATGCAAAATATTATTTTGTATCTTCGGTACATATTCTGTAGGCAGCTGTCTTATTACCCTCTAAGTCTAATATGTCTACCGTGTTTCCGTCATTTATCCAGCCGCTGCTTAAATTCACCGTATATGAATAATTTCCCTTTATGCTAAGGTTATCCATAAATACGCCTTCTGCCAGACCTGCGTCAGGAATTTCATCTAAAATAATAAGCTTATTGTCATTATCAATCTTATACTTTTCTGACGTTATGCTGTAGCCGTCTGCCTGTATCTCAAATAATGTAGCCCAGCCTGTTACGTTACAGCCTGTAGCCGTAATGCGTATATACCTTGCCTTAGCCATGCTTAAGCTGTCTGTTATTGTACCCATTGCTGTATTGCTACGCTTATCCAATACCTCCCTGAAGTTTGTTCCGTCCTCACTTACCTCTACATAGTACATATAATGGCGGTTGCCGCCCTTTGTATCCCACTGCAGGGTAAGATTTCCCACATAATAAGGTTCTCCCAAATCTATGGTTATGGACTGGGGATATGTTCCGTCTACTGCCACCCATCTTGTTGCAGCGCGCCGTCTACTGCATTTTCTCCTATATTTCCTGCCTCAAATGAGGATACCGTAACGTCCTTTCCTGTACATATATTCTTCAGCATAATCTTATATTCAGACGTTGTCTTTTCATCCTCTGCCACCACCTTAACGGTAACTCCGGGGCCTGCCAAATCAGCGTCGTTTTTAAGCTCTGCCTTATCTGACATGCTCCGTGTCCATGTACAGCCATCTGTGTATTCCTTGGGGATATGTGGCAATGATAATCTATAATGGGCATGGCCGACGCATATTCATGGGTGCGACGTGAAGTCGCTTAATTTAACTGTTTGGCGGCATTATGCTGACCAAACCAGCCATTCCGTTGGCTGAAGCCCTCACCATTGGCTTTGTCAGTAATGGCATTGTTCAAAAGCTGGTGATAAAAGTAACCCTACTGGGAGGT
>CAJUAO010000003.1 GCA_910584685.1 uncultured Lachnospiraceae bacterium
ATAGAATTTCTTCCATGTTCCGAAGCTTTAAAAAATTATATTTAGCTGCCTGCCTACCCTTAAGCCCTCCCCATTCCGCCTCCTAGAGCCTTTTAATGGGACATACCCGGACTTCATGTGAGGAAAAACATATTTTACCCGTACAAATTAACATTTTCCTATCCACCACATCCCTCCCTAACCCCCATATAACCAAATTTATAACTCCATCAGCTTGGTATACGGCAGTTAAGCCCGCTGTGATAAGATTTGCTTCCTATATTGTTTATCAGAGCCGAATATGAGTACTCTGTCTTAAGACTTGGGTCAAGATAGCTGTCTAAGAGAAATATAGTAAGCATATAGCCCTCTCTTGCCTTGTTCAGCATATCAGGTACGCTCAAGGTATATGATTTTGTCATATCCCATGGATTATACCATCTTTCATGGTTTAAATTAAGCGGGTCGTCATTTTTAATCTCGTTTCCACCCGGTATTAAAGGCGCTATAAACTGCTGTCCTGCAAAATATTTTTCTATATTTCCAACCAGATATTTCAATCGGTCAGAGGCAATCCGTATAAGCTTCTGCTCTTTTTTTATAGAGCCTATGGCGTATTTTATTCCACGTCTTGTAATTCGGGAATCATGATATGTCTTGTGTATGGCATAATGAAGCATATCGCATATTACCGGCATCTGTAAGACAGTTACCCTTATTTCACTGTTCCTTGTAAAATCATAAGGCGTAGTATCCAGATAGCTTTTTAAAAGCATTATGTCTATGTCTGTCTCCAGTGAAAAGTGCTTTTCCGTGTATCCCTTTGTCTTGTGAAGATAGTCGGTTTTCCAGTATACGTAAGGGTGGCAGATACAATCAAGGGAGTAATGTGACAAAAAGCCTGACAGATAGGCTATGGCTATATCCCTTTCACTTCCCTTTCGTTTTTCTGCATATTCTATAAGATACTTAAAAAATATACCGGTGTTTGTCGTATGCATAATAGAGCCGATATTTTTTCTGGCCGCCGCCACCTCGGTGGCATAATAAAAAAATATGTCAGGTCCGAATAATCCAAGGGTATACGCGCCCCTGTTTGCCCTTATAGCCCTCTTTACATTTGAATTTGGCAATCTTCTGTATGAATTTATTCCATATAAATAATGGGTGTCATATCCCGGCATGGCTGCTTTCCTTTCTTGTCTATATGATAATAATACCTTTTTAATTTATTGTAACAGAGCCAAGTGTTACTTCATCCCATATGTCTTCATTTTCCCACAGGGAATACGTGCCCTTAAGCTCCTCATAATACTCTCCTCCCACGTCAAGCTGCTCCTCTGTATAGCCTTTTTCCATAAGAGTATTTATGTATTTTTTTACTATTGCTATTTTTTCCATTACATAACACAAATCAGAGTACTCATAGCCTGTAACCTCCAGCATTTTTCCGGTCATAAGCTTTTCCTGCTCATAGGCATCGTCCATAACCTGCTCCTTCTCCTCCTTAGATAAGCTTACTCCCGCTTTTTGCGCCTCCATATAATATATGGCATCCCTTATACACGATGCCTTCATATCCTCCTTTGCCTGCGCGCTTAAGAAATTACTTCTATTTTCTCCATCATTCATATATATATTCCAATAACGCTTAGGGTCATTGGCATTATACTGCAAGGCGGCTTCATTTATATTTGACTCAATCACCATAACATAATATGATGCCTCCTTTAATGTTATTTCAGTATCATTTACCTTAAACGCCGCATCATCAAGATGCTCGCTATAAACAAACCTTCCCCTTCCTGAATGTACATACATAAACCCTATTATACAGAGAAAAATCACACCTACCGTTGCCATAAGCCACGCATCAAAATTCTTCTCCATGCTTTTTTTAATTCTATCCACAAAATCCCTCAATTCATCAATGCTTTTTTAGTTTTTATTAATTTCCTGATGCATATTTTTATATTTTCTGCACATACATTATTGCACAAACCCTTTTTAGTACGGCAGCTTCTAAATTTATCTTTCTATATTTAGTATAACAAGCTTTTATTATATGTCAAGAAAGTAATTAAGCCCTGATTTATCTTTAGTGTTGGGCTTGCGGGTGATGTAAACCAGAAACGGACTGACAATTATATATCCGATTTGTACATTTAAAAATACTTTTCATCACATAAACCCCGCGACTTAAAACAAAGAAACCGCCCAGCTTATAACGCGGCTTATATTAAAGCGGGCTCTCGGCATAAATGCAAAACACCTGATTATAGAGCCGCAAAAAACCATAAACAGTACCGACACCAACCGCCACGGAATACGGATGGATGTTTCCATAACGGAAAAAGACGGAGAAACAGAAGACTCAGAAATTATCAGGGTATACGACATAGAGCCCAACACAAGAAAATCCTTCTCACTCCCAAAACGAAGCCGTTATTATCAGGCGGTCACCGATATAAAGCTGCTGGGAAGCGGCGTAGGCTACGACAAGCTTCCAGAGCTTATAACCATATGGATACTTCCCTACGACCCCTTTGGAAAAAACATGATGATATACCACGTAAAAAATACAGTGGAAGAAATTCCGGAAATGGATTATAATGACGGTATAAGAAAAATATTTCTATATACCGATGGTGAAAAGGGAGGAAGCGATGAACTGAAAAAGCTGCTCTCTTACATAAAGCAAAGCAGCTTTGAAAACGTAACCGACAAGCAGCTTGAAAAGCTTCACCATGGTGTGGAAGTAATAAAAAACAATTCGATGATTGGGGTGAAGTATATGCAGATGTGGGAAATAGTGGAGCTGGAAAAAAGGGAAAGAAGAGAGGAGGGCATTGCTAAGGGTAAGACAGAAGGCAGAATAGAAGCAATACTTGAATTACTGGAGGAGCTTGGCTCTATACCTGAAAATCTTATGCAGACAATATCATCCCAGCAGGATATAAGCACTTTGAACAGGTGGCATAAGCTTTCAGCTAAAGTTTCAACAATAGATGAATTTATGGAAAAAATGAATTAATTTATCAGTAAAATGTGCAAAAGACGGCCGGGTATCCGGCCGCCTTTTTTTGCTCCTCTCTGGAAGACAATATTCCTTTAAGAAAAATCTTTCTCCTAACATCAAAATAAGTGAATGACAAATTAACATAAATAACCATACAGGTACCTTCAAGCCGCCATATGCCTCTTAGCCGCAAGCCCCGCAGCCAGAAACGCAGCGGCAAACAACAGCTCTATTCCCATATTTCTCCATACCAAAGCAATATCTCCAAAGCCAAATTCCAAAGCCTCATTGAGCATTTCATTTGCGCTTACAAACCAATATGCAGGAGTAAAGCTTCCTATGATTTTCACCTCGCTGCTTAGTACATTAAGAGGAACCATAACGCCTCCTATAAAGCTAAAGCCAAGGGCAATCACGTTTGCAGCTATAGTCCGTCCGTTTACGGATTTAATTATGGTGCTTATAAAAAATCCTAAAGCTAAGGAGCTTACGCAAAATACAAACATATTAAGTATCATATAGTATGTAGCCGTACTCGTACCCTCATTTCTAAGGGCAAAGGCTATAACTGCCACAAGAAGACCCCATATAACAACAGTATATAAAAAACTGCAAAGTATCTGATAAATTCCAAGCTTAACCTCCGATACAGGAGATATGGAGTTTCTCATTTTTATTTCCCTCTGGTTAAACGCCGCTATAAGGGCTCCTACTCCAAATATAATAATTGCCATAATTGCATATGCCGTAAAATTAAATGCGTACACTGCATTACTTTCGTTTTTCTCCCTGCCCTTCATGTTTACCGTCGTTTCCACCTTGTCCGGCACGTCAGGTCCGTATATTTTCATTTTTGCAATATATTCATTTATCATATTATCCATAAACACACCGCTGTAGGAGCCTGTTACCTCATACTTATCAATGCTCACCCTGTTATTATTTGAAACCGCTTCACCAAAGCCCTTTGGTATTTTAATGACATATTCCGTATACCTGTAAAACAATGCATCAGAAATACCCTCGTCGCTTTCAACTATCTCTACGATATTGCTGTTATCCTTAAGATATTTTATAAGGCTGTCTGCATAAGCGCTGTCATCCTCATTTATAACGGAAACCTTTACGGTCTTTTTCTCAAAAGATAATTCTTCGTTGTCAGCTTTATTGCTAAGCATAGACATGGACATTAAAACAAATATTCCGAAATATATACATAGCAGCACCTTATTTTTTAAAAGTATTTTTAAGCATGCCTTAAATATTGTCATATCTCTGCCTCCTTAAAACAAATATTGTAACTGTCATGCAAACCGCCATTATCACTAGAAGATTTACGATATCCCACCAGAAATAGCTTAAATCCTTATAATAAAACAGCTTAAGATATGCGTCTGTAAGTATGCCGACAGGATTTATGTATTCTACTGCCGGGGCATTCTGCATTACCCTGTATTTCATTGTATTGTCCATCATGCCTGCCAGATATGAGCCAAGCATAGACACTGCCAGACATATGCCAAGCTTTGTGTTTGCCCCTGATTTTAGCACCGCGCCAATCATTGCTCCTACGGCTATACCAGTTATTCCCGCTATAACTGATGCAAGAATAATATAGCCCTGCCTGCTGCCAAAATTTATATTCATAATATATCTGAGATACAGATATATTAACAGCATGTTTACCGAATGAACGGTAGCTCCTGCTGCAAAGACAGCGCTAAAGCCCTTCATCTTAGACGCAGGCGCAAGATTAAATCTCATAGCCTCCTCCGATTGATTTGCCTGTATCATCTGTATTATGGTTAATCCGATTAAGGAGCCGTACATAGCCGCCATGCCAAGAATGGTATAAAACCACGCGGCGATAAAATCCTGCTTTTCCCCGCTAAGCTGTACATTATTCAAAACATTTTCCACATTCATTAAATCTGATATTCTGTTTTCATCCACGCTGCCTGACATAACAAGTCGTACGCCTTCATTTATCTTGTCAGTAACCTCCTTTACAATGCTCTGATTAATGAGGTTTTCCTTGATTGTCATGGAAAGCATTGGCATATTCTCCCTATACTCTACAGTTAAGTACGCTGATATCTTTCCTTCGTCAAGCAGCTTATCTGCGCCTTTCTCATCTGTATAAGTAATATCAAGCATATCCTTAAGCCCGCTTAATATTCCCTTATAAATATTTACAGCCTCCTCATTTTCTTCGTCACATACCACTGCAACAGGAATTATCTCAAAGCTTTCATCATCTGTTAAGCCCGAAAACGCCATCTTAAAAAATATTGCAAGAATCATTGGAAACAGAAGAAGCCAGAACACAGTATTTTTTTCTCTTAAAAAAATTTTAAGACTGTTTACATATATATGCTTAAACATTATCTCTAAGCTCCTTTCCCGTTATCTCCAAAAATACGTCATTTAATGTAGGCTCCTTTGAGGTAACGTTTCCTACTGCCACATTTTTTTCCTGAAGCATATAAAGAATTGCCGACAATGCATGCTTTCCCTTAGCTGACCTTATTTCCAGATACTTTTCGTTGATATCGGCGCTTTCAACCACAGACATTTCCCTTATTTCCCGCGCCAGCTCCTCTATTCCCTGTCTGTCTGCGCCAAGTATTTCTATGGAAATCTTTTCATGCCTGCCTATCATATCCTTCAGCTCCTCCTTTGTACCTGCCGCTATAACCCTGCCCTTATCTATAACGGCAATGCGTGTACAAATCTGCTCTACCTCCTCCATATAATGGGTAGTATATATAATGGTAGCCCCTTCTTTATTTAATCTTTCTATCCCCTCAAGTATACTGTTTCTGCTTTGGGGGTCAACTGCCACCGTAGGCTCGTCAAGTATGATAAGCTTAGGCTTATGCGCTATACCGCAGGCTATATTCAGTCTCCTTAAAAGTCCGCCGCTGAGCTTTTTAGGATAAAACTTCTTAAATTCCCCAAGCCCGGTAAATTCAACAGCCTCCTCCACAAGCTCCTTTCTCTTTGTCTTATCGGTAATATACAAGCCGCAAAAATAATTAATATTCTCATAAACGGTAAGCTCATTAAACACAGCCACATTCTGCATCACTATACCAATATCTCTCTTAATGTCATAGGCCTTAGGGCTCATTCTCTTTCCAAATATGGTTATGTCACCCTTATCATACTTCAAAAGAGACAAAAGACAATTTATAGTAGTGGTTTTGCCTGAGCCGTTAGGTCCCAGCAATCCAAATATCTCTCCCTCGTTTATTTTTAAGCTTAACCCGTCAACCGCCGTAAGGCTGCCATATCTCTTAACAAGATTTTCAATCTCTACTACCATCTTATTCCCTCCATGTTCAAATATTTAATTACAAATAATGTAACAACATTATAATAAATCAAAAATCAACTTATCTCCAGTTACAAATGTCCACATATCTGCCATAAGATAATATGACAAATGTCACTATTCACCCCTGTTTATTCTTGTAATAAAAAATAGCTAACTGGGTTCTGTCCCTCAAATTCAGTTTTTCCAGTATAATGCTTAAATAATTTCTTACAGTGCCCTCTCCTAAAAACAGCTCCTCTGCAATCTCCCTGTTACTCAGTCCATCCGCTACCTTTTGTATTATATCCCTCTCCCTGTCCGTAAGGTCATATTTCTCCAATAAATTTTTCTTTTGCTCCTCTCCTGACACCGGTGAAAGCTTTGCCACTATCTCCTCCCCGTAAACGTTTTGACCGCTGTACACCGCCTTAACAGACGGAATTATACTCTCAAAATTCTGCTTAAGGAGATAACCCTTTGCTCCCAGCTTTAACGCCTCTATTATATATTCGTTATCTGCAAAGGTAGTAAGAAAAAGTATTCTTGCATCAGGATTTTCAGCTACAATACGCCATCCTGCGTCTATACCGGTCTTTTCTCCCATTCTTATATCCATCAATATAATATCCGGCTTATATTCCTTATATAATTCCACCGCTTCATCTGCGGTGTTGCCTATAGCCGGCACATGTATTTCCCCGTCTGATTCTAATATTGTTTTAAGCGCCTGGCATACAAGCTTATCGTCATCTGCTATTACTATATTCATTTTTCGCTGTCTCCTATTTCTTATTTTTTGGCAGTGTAATATATATCCGGCAGCCTTCCCTAAACTCTATATTTATAATTCCATTCAGCTCCGTAACCCTCTCATACATTCCCACTAAGCCCATATTTTTCTTACTTTCCCTGATTTCCTCGCTGTTTAATTCCATTTCACTTCTTTTTCCTGTGCCGTTATCCTCTATAATAATTTTATAAAAACCCGGCATTTCTGCAAAAACCATGTTTATGACTGTTGCATCCGAATGTTTCATTGTATTTGTCATTGCCTCCTTTACAATAAATAATATTGTATATTTCTGCTTCATTGTAAAGTCATTGTTTATCCTATAATTTATATTTACACGGCAAAAGACATAATTTTTTGCAAGCTCCCTTATTTTGCTTTCAAGCTTCATTGAATCCTCGTGTATATTGTGTATGCTACTTCTTATGCTGTCCATTCCCTCTGTCAGCGTATCCTTAACCTGCTCTAAATATATTTTCTCTGTCTCGTTCTTTGTTATTGCAAGCAGAGCTCCTATCTGCAATAATGAGCTGCTTATTATATGTCCTACCGTATCGTGTATTTCCCTTGCAATACGGTTTCTTTCATTTAATGTGGCGTTTTCTATCTCATAATCCTGCCGTTCCATAAGCTCACTGCTCTTTTTCGCCAGTCTCTCCGTTTTTATCTTTATCTCATCTCTCATATGGTACGCCTGCTTTATTCCATTTAAAAGACCTGACGTTCTTCTTTTTAAAATATAGGCCAGCGCAAGCATAAAAAATATATAAGCCATAGTCCAATAGGACATTTCCTTTATTCTTACAAAAATTATAAACACGGCTCCTATGGATATATACATATTGCTTTCCATAAAGAAATCATAGCATATGACCGGCGCGAAATATATAAGCTCCCTGCAAAACAAAGTAAGCAGCAGATATAAAATATAAACTGCCCCATGAACCTTCATATAGTCAAAAGCAATATTTACCGATACTAATGTTACTGCAATAATAACGGTAACAGACGTATAAATGTTTACATTATTTACCATTAATACAACGCCGCAGCATATCATAAGTATCAGCCTGTCAAAAAGTCTCTCCATCTAAATAAACCACCTTACGCATAATATATAAGCTGCCGCATAGCACAATGCGGCAGCCTTTTCATAGCTTAATTATTCATTACAAACCTGTTATCCATGGTTTTTAAGATATCCCATATCTGTATCTTTTCATATGTCTTTCTCTGTCCTAAATCATATATAGTGTTGCTTCCAAATACAAGAATCTTTGGCCTTAAGAGAAAATACTCGCTCTCCGCCAATACAAGTCCCTTTTCTCCGTTGGTCAGCTCTACGCAGGCTCCAACCGGAAGTATATTTATACTTTCTATTAACGCCACTACCAGCTTTTCATCATACTGGTCTTCCCTCTCATTAAAAAATTTAATGGCAGAAAACTCCGACATTGGCTCCTTATATACCCTCATGGCGGTAAGCGTATCAAACATATCTGCTATTTTAATTATCTTCGTTCCAAGCAGCAGCTTTTGCTCCGACTCATTTTGTTCGGTCATTTCACTTGAGCGCTCTGCTCTCTGCTGAATAATAAACCTTCTTATGCCGGCTGATATACTGTAATTATCCTTAACCAAATCATAGCCCTTAAGCTCGGCCTCCTTCACCTTTTTTAACTCGGCTTCCGTAAGCTTGCCCTGCTTATTTAATATTTCCTGAGGCGCTATAAGCTTTCCCAAATCATGTATAAGCGCTGCGCTGACTATACATACCTGCTCCTTTGGCTCCATATTAAGCTTGCCGCATATAATGGAGCAGAGCATTGCCACGCTTAACATATGCTTATATGGAAAATCCTCGTTGCTCCTCATGGTTTGAATATAAGTAATTTTCTTACTCAGGCTTCCAAAATTTCTTATGATATTTGCCGCAATAGGCTCTATCTCTAAAGAGCCTCCGGCTACAAAGCTGTCCAGCTCCTTCTTTAGCTGATATGTGGTAAGCGTCTGAAACTTTTCAAATTTTTCCTCCTCCGGGGATATGGGAGGTAACGGCTCTGTAGGCTCTAATATATACATGCCGTAAAAATTCAGCTTTTTTATGTTTGCCAGTACGCTTTCGTTTATGTTTGTATCCCGCCCATACAGCAATATGCCTGTATCGCTGTATATAGGCTTTGCAATCCTCATTCCGAATTTGATTTCATCTACTCTTATATACTTCACTTTTTCCTCTCCCGGTTCATTATATTATCAATTTTATGTTGATTATCGACTTTATGTTGATTTCCAACTGCACATTGATTTTCAGTTAATTTTCAACTGTATGCTGCCTACACCCTTTTGCTTATTTTTTGATTTTTCCCCATAAATAGTCATTATGTTTAATAATATAACATAAGTTATCTGAAAAGTCTATACTAAGATTTTAAATTAATCAGTGCTTTAATCTGCTATTGTGTTAAACTAATGTTCAGCACCAAAAGGGAGCATAGAATATTTATCCCATGCTCCCTCCTATATTGTTTTACTCTTCTTCAGAAACAGCTATCATTTCGCTTTCTTTAGCTGCTGCAGATGCTTCTTCTGCATTAGCGTCCTCAGATACATCTGCTTCTTCCGTATTTTCCGCTTCTGTATCCTCCGTTGCTTCTGCTGCTTCTAACGTTTCTTCCTCTGATGTATTTTCTTCTTCAGAAACCTTTATTTCTTCCTTTTCCGTATCAAGCATAACCGAACGGTATCTTTTCATTCCCGTACCTGCCGGTATTAACTTACCGATAATTACGTTTTCCTTAAGTCCGATAAGAGGGTCTACCTTTCCGTTTATAGCTGCCTCCGTAAGCACCTTTGTAGTCTCCTGGAAGGATGCTGCTGAGAAGAATGAGCTTGTGGCAAGGGAAGCCTTTGTTATACCAAGCATTACCTGCTTGCCTGTGGCAGGAGTCTTTCCTTCTGACATAAGCTTTTCATTTATCTCATTGAAATCAAGGACATCTACGCTTGTTCCCGGCAGGAAATCAGAATCTCCTGACTCGTCAATCTTTATCTTCTTAAGCATCTGACGGACAATAACCTCAATATGCTTATCGTTGATGTCAACACCCTGTAAACGGTAAACACGCTGTACCTCCTGAATCATGTAATCCTGTACTGCGCGCACTCCCTTAATCTTAAGAATATCGTGAGGATTTACCGAGCCCTCCGTAAGCTCGTCGCCTGCCTCTATCATAACATTATCCTGAATTTTAATTCTTGAGCCGTAAGGTATAAGGTATGCCTTCTGATTTCCGGTTTCTGTATCAGTTATAATAATCTCGCGCTTTTTCTTTGTATCCTTAATCTCTGCCATGCCTCCGAACTCGGCAATAATAGCAAGTCCCTTCGGCTTTCTTGCCTCGAAAAGCTCCTCTACTCTAGGAAGACCCTGCGTAATATCATCACCGGCAACGCCTCCTGTATGGAAGGTTCTCATGGTAAGCTGGGTACCCGGCTCGCCTATAGACTGGGCAGCTATAATACCTACAGCCTCGCCTATCTGTACTGCCTGACCTGTAGCCATGTTTGCTCCATAGCACTTTGAGCATACGCCAATATGTGATTTACATGAAAGAATAGTCCTTATCTTAACAGACTTCTTTCCTGCCTTTATAACATTTGCGGCCCGCTTTGGAGTAATCATATGATTTGCCTTTACAATTACATTTCCGTCGTCGTCGGAAATAGTTTCCGCCGCATATCTTCCCGTAATTCTCTCCTCAAGGCTCTCGATAACCTCTGCGCCATCCATAAATGCCTTTATTTCCATATATGGAATTTCCTTACCCTCGCAGCAGTCGATTTCCCTTATTACCAAATCCTGTGATACATCTACAAGTCTTCTTGTAAGGTATCCTGAATCGGCTGTACGAAGAGCCGTATCTGAAAGTCCTTTTCTGGCTCCATGGGCTGAAATAAAGTACTCCAAAACGTCAAGTCCCTCTCGGAAATTTGACTTAATAGGAAGCTCTATAGTCTTACCTGTAGTATCTGCCATCAGACCACGCATTCCCGCAAGCTGCTTAATCTGCTTATCAGAGCCACGGGCGCCTGAATCAGCCATCATAAATATATTGTTATACTTGTCAAGCCCCCCAAGCAGAGCCTTTGTAATCTGATTGTCGGCATCCTGCCATGTGGTTATTACTTCCTTATATCTCTCGTCGTCCGTGATAAATCCGCGTCGGTAATTTCTTGTAATCTTTTCTACTGTCTTTTCCGCATCGGCAAGTATATCCTTCTTTGATTCAGGCACCGTCATGTCCGAAATAGAAACAGTCATTGCCGCCCTTGTTGAATACTTATAGCCGATAGCCTTTATGTCGTCAAGAACCTCTGCCGTTCTTGTAGCTCCGTGGGTATTGATAACCTTTTCAAGAATTGGCTTAAGCTGCTTCTTTCCTACATGATAGTCTACCTCCAGCTTAAGTAAATCCTCCTCTGTATTTCTCTCCGTAAGACCTAAATCCTGAGGAAGAATTTCGTTAAACAAAAATCTTCCAAGCGTTGAACTTATGGTGCCATTGATAACCCTGCCGTCGCTAAGCTCCTTTGATACCCTTACGGATATCCTTGAATGAAGAGTTATTGCTCCGTTTTCATATGCAAGTATTGCCTCATTCACACTCTTAAACAGCTTTCCTTCACCCTTTGCTCCCGGTCTTTCCTGCGTAAGGTAATATATACCAAGCACCATATCCTGGGAAGGTACTGCAACAGGACCGCCGTCTGACGGCTTAAGAAGATTATTTGGGGAGAGCAGTAAAAATCTGCACTCTGCCTGTGCCTCAACTGAAAGAGGAAGATGCACAGCCATCTGGTCTCCGTCGAAATCCGCGTTAAACGCTGTACATACAAGAGGATGGAGCTTTATAGCCTTACCCTCTACAAGTATTGGCTCAAACGCCTGTATTCCAAGCCTATGAAGTGTCGGAGCACGGTTAAGCATAACAGGATGCTCCTTTATTACCTCCTCAAGCACATCCCAGACTTCTGTCTCCAGTCTTTCAACCATTTTCTTTGCAGACTTTATGTTGTGGGCTATTCCTCTTGAGGCAAGCTCCTTCATAACAAAAGGCTTGAAAAGCTCTATTGCCATCTCCTTTGGAAGACCGCACTGGTAAATCTTAAGCTCAGGGCCTACTACAATAACTGAACGGCCTGAATAGTCAACTCTCTTTCCAAGTAAGTTCTGACGGAAACGTCCCTGCTTACCCTTTAACATATCTGAAAGAGACTTTAGCGCTCTGTTGCCCGGTCCTGTAACAGGACGTCCCCGTCTGCCGTTGTCAATAAGAGCATCTACCGCCTCCTGAAGCATTCTCTTTTCATTGCGGACAATAATCTCCGGCGCCCCAAGGTCTAAAAGCCTCTGGAGACGATTATTTCTGTTTATTATTCTTCTGTATAAATCATTTAAGTCTGAGGTAGCAAAACGGCCTCCGTCAAGCTGCACCATAGGGCGCAAATCCGGCGGAATAACAGGCACTACCGTAAGTATCATCCACTCAGGCCTGTTTCCTGACGCCCTGAACGCCTCTACCACCTCAAGCCTCTTTATAATTCTTGCTCTCTTTTGTCCTGTGGCATCCTCAAGTGATGACTTTAATTCCTCTGAATCCTTGTCAAGGTCTATAGCCGTCAAAAGCTCCAATATAGATTCTGCGCCCATGCCTACCCTGAAAGAGTTTCCATACTTTTCATAGGCCTCTCTGTATTCCTTCTCAGAAAGCACCTGCTTATATACAAGCTCCGTATCTCCTGAATCAAGAACTACATAAGATGCAAAATAAAGCACCTTTTCAAGATTTCTCGGGGACATGTCAAGAATAAGTCCCATACGGCTTGGTATACCCTTGAAATACCATATATGGGATACGGGAGCAGCAAGCTCTATACGTCCCATACGCTCGCGGCGCACGCTTGCCTTTGTTACCTCAACGCCGCAACGGTCACAGATAACGCCCTTGTACCTGAGCTTCTTATATTTTCCGCAGTGACACTCCCAGTCCTTGCTTGGACCAAATATTTTTTCACAGTACAGACCGTCTCTTTCAGGCTTAAGAGTTCTGTAGTTTATTGTTTCAGGCTTAGTAACCACGCCTTCCATGTTCCACTTTTCCCAAGCGTCACTGTTCTTATCCTCCGGCTCCGGTGTTCTATGAGCCCATTCCCTGATTTTTTCAGGTGAAGCCAAACCTATTTTTATCTTGTCAAATGACATTGGCTGATAAGTTGTATTATTATTTTCCGGCATTTTTTTGGTACTCCCTTCTACTATTCTTCTGAATCTGCGTCATCATAGCCATCATATGAAGCGTCTGCATCCTCGTCTTCCTCATAGTCGGCTTCCTCTACAGACACAAATTCTTCTCCCTCTATAACCTGCTGTGAAAATCCCTGTGAGCCAAGGTTTTCATCCTTCCGGCCATAGTCGTCACCCGACATAATTGAATGCCAGTCTGAATCTGTCGTATCAATGTTCTCCTTCATCTCTACCTCAGTATCATCCTCTCTGAGCACCTTTACATCAAGGGCCAGTGACTGAAGCTCCTTAAGAAGCACCTTAAAGGACTCAGGTATTCCAGGCTCCGGTATGTTTTCACCCTTAATGATAGCCTCGTACGTCTTAACACGTCCTACAACGTCATCTGACTTAACCGTCAAAATCTCCTGAAGTGTGTATGCGGCGCCATAAGCCTCAAGGGCCCAAACCTCCATCTCTCCGAATCTCTGTCCTCCGAACTGTGCCTTACCACCGAGAGGCTGCTGTGTAACAAGTGCATAAGGGCCTGTTGAACGGGCATGAATCTTATCATCAACAAGGTGATGGAGCTTAAGGTAATGCATGTGTCCTATTGTAACAGGACTGTCAAAATACTCTCCTGTCCTTCCGTCACGAAGCCTTACCTTTCCGTCTCTTGAGATAGGAACGCCCTTCCAAAGCTCTCTGTGCTCCAGATGGCTTCCAAGGTACTCCATAATCTCAGGCTCAACCGTGTCCTTATATTTTTCTTCAAATTCCTCCCACTCTGTATTGACATAATCATTTGCCATATCAAGAGTGTCCATAATATCATTCTCATTTGCGCCGTCAAATACAGGAGTTGAAATATTAAAGCCAAGGGCCTTTGCCGCAAGACTTAAATGAATTTCAAGTACCTGTCCTATATTCATACGTGAAGGCACGCCAAGGGGATTAAGCACAATGTCAAGAGGACGTCCGTTTGGAAGGAACGGCATATCCTCAACAGGCAGCACTCTTGAAACAACACCCTTGTTTCCGTGACGGCCTGCCATCTTGTCTCCTACGGAAATTTTTCTCTTTTGGGCAATGTAAATACGAACTGATTCGTTTACGCCCGGTGACAGCTCATCTCCGTTTTCTCTTGTAAATACCTTGGCATCCACTACAATACCATATTCTCCGTGAGGCACCTTAAGTGATGTATCTCTTACCTCTCTTGCCTTCTCTCCGAAAATAGCTCTAAGAAGTCTTTCCTCGGCAGTAAGCTCAGTCTCGCCCTTTGGAGTAACCTTACCTACAAGAATATCTCCTGCGCGAACCTCGGCGCCTATACGAATGATGCCTCTCTCATCCAAATCCTTAAGGGCATCATCACCTACGCCCGGAACATCTCTTGTGATTTCCTCAGGTCCAAGCTTTGTGTCCCTTGCCTCTGTCTCGTATTCCTCTATATGAATAGACGTATATACGTCATCCTGAACAAGCCTTTCACTTAACAGAACTGCGTCCTCGTAATTATAGCCTTCCCATGTCATAAAGCCTATGAGTGGATTCTTGCCAAGTGCAATTTCTCCCTGTGATGTTGACGCGCCGTCAGCAATAACCTGACCTGCATCCACATGCTCTCCCTTTACCACAATAGGTCTCTGATTATAGCAGTTAGACTGGTTGCTTCTCGCAAACTTAATAAGCTTATATGTTTCCTTTGTACCGTCGTCATCATATTTGATAATGACCTTTGTAGACTCTGAACGCTCTACCACGCCTGCTCTCTTTGCAACCACACAGACTCCCGAATCTATAGCCGCCTTTGTCTCAATACCTGTGCCGACTACAGGAGCCTCCGTTGTAAGCAGGGGAACTGCCTGACGCTGCATGTTGGAGCCCATAAGAGCTCTGTTTGCGTCGTCATTCTCAAGGAATGGAATCATGGATGTTGCCACAGAAAATACCATCTTCGGCGACACATCCATAAGGTCAATTTTTTTCTTTTCAAACTGAGAGGTTTCCTCTCTGAAACGTCCTGAAACGTTGTTATTTACAAAATATCCGTTTTCATCTAACGGCTCGTTAGCCTGCGCTACCACATAGTTGTCTTCCTCGTCAGCCGTAAGATAAATTACCTCATCCGTTACCCTTGGATTTGAAGGCTCTGACTTATCTACCTTTCTGTAAGGAGCCTCAACAAATCCGTACTCATTTATTCTTGCGTATGTGGCAAGAGAGTTAATAAGACCGATGTTAGGTCCTTCAGGCGTCTCTATAGGGCACATACGTCCATAATGTGAGTAATGAACATCTCTAACCTCAAATCCGGCCCTGTCTCTTGAAAGACCGCCCGGGCCAAGAGCTGACAGACGTCTCTTATGGGTAAGCTCGCCTAACGGATTGTTCTGGTCCATAAACTGAGATAGCTGTGAGCTTCCAAAAAACTCCTTAACAGCCGCAGTTACAGGCTTAATATTTATAAGGGACTGAGGCGATACCCCTTCAAGGTCCTGAGTGGTCATTCTTTCCCTCACCACTCTTTCCATTCTTGAAAGGCCTATTCTGTACTGATTCTGTAATAATTCACCTACTGCACGTATTCTTCTGTTTCCTAAATGGTCAATATCATCAGCATTTCCTATACCGTACTCAAGATTCATACAGTAATTAATTGACGCCATAATATCTTCCTTTGTAATGTGCTTTGGCACAAGCTCATTTATATTTTTCTTTATCGCAAGCTTTATATCCTCCTCTGTTTCATTCTCCGAAAGAATTTCAGCAAGCAGCGGATAAAATACAAGCTCGTGAACGCCAAGCTCTGATGCGTCAAAGCTTACCCATTCCTTAATGTCTACCATCATGTTTGAGAGAACCTTTTCATTCTTCTCCTCTGTGGCAATCCATACAAAAGGAACGGCTGCGTTCTGAATCTTATCTGCAAGCTCCTTTGTAACCGTATCTCCTGCTTCGGCAATAATCTCTCCTGTAGACGGGTCTGCTACCGCCTCTGCAAGCGTATGATTTTTTATACGGTTTCTAAATGCAAGCTTTTTATTAAACTTATAACGTCCCACCTTTGCCAAATCATATCTTCTCACGTCAAAAAACATGGCGGAAACAAGGCTTTCCGCGCTTTCAACGCTCAAAGGCTCACCGGGACGAATCTTTTTATATAACTCTAATAAACCATCCTGATAATTGTCAGAGGTATCCTTTTCAAAGCTTGCAATGAGCTTTGCCTCCTCTCCGAACAACTCTGTAATCTCAGCATTAGTTCCTATACCCAGGGCTCTAATCAATACTGTAACAGGTACTTTTCTTGTCCTGTCAACACGCACATAAAAAATGTCATTTGAATCTGTCTCGTACTCAAGCCATGCTCCTCTGTTTGGAATAACAGTAGAGGAATAAAGCTTCTTGCCAATCTTATCATGGGCAATTCCGTAATAAATACCCGGTGAACGCACTAACTGGCTAACGATAACTCTCTCTGCGCCGTTTATAACAAATGTGCCTGTGGCAGTCATCAATGGCAAGTCGCCCATAAAAATCTCATGCTCAGTGATTTCGCCTGTCTCTTTATTATGAAGTCTAACCTTGACCTTAAGAGGAGCAGCGTAAGTCGCATCTCTTTCCTTACATTCCTCGATAGAATACTTTACATCATCCTCACAGAGCTGGAAATCAACAAATTCCAAGCTTAAGTGATTGCTGTAATCCTCTATCGGAGAAATATCGTCAAAAACCTCCTTCAGCCCTTCATCTAAAAACCACTTATAAGAATCCTTTTGAATTTCAATAAGGTTTGGCATATCAAGAACTTCTTTTCTTCTCGAATAGCTCATTCTTACAGTTTTTCCTGTTCTTACGGGACGTATCCTGTTTTTCTCCATTTGACCTTTCACCCCTGTTCCTATATTCTTATACCCTGCACTTATGACTAATAAATACGGGTTAAGTGACTTAGTTTGCTCCTATACCTGACCAATACAATGGGTAATGCCTATAAATAGGCATAAATATCCCACTACGCCACAATAGTGCATTTTTTATAGTAGCACTCTTGAAAGGGGTTGTCAACTTATTTTTTGAAATTTTTGGGTATTTTTTGGATAAATGCCATTCCAATAATAAAAATCACTGCTTCCTGTATAATAAAATCCTGATTAAACATGTTTCTCCTCTGCCACATAACATTCACGGATATTGCCCCTGCAGCCGAAATATATTTAAAGAAATCAATACCTATGTAATACATACATGACGGAAGCAGCACCGCAGCTATATTAACCGCAATGCTTATCACATTGTTTTTAGCCCTTGAGGATATATACATAACAACTGCCGCTGCAAAAAATGTATTAATAAAACGCAGCAAAGAGAATATAATAAGAAACATCCCTATGGAAATATCCGGTATGCCTTCCCTGAAATAGCTTAAGCTTTTAACCGATAAATTAAAATTGCCCAGGCCATATTCTTCATTTACCTTAATACATCTAAGTACAAACAGTATTGCAACTGCTATTGCCGTGAAAATTGCTGCTATTGAATATTTTACCACTATACTTTTTCCTCTGCCGTTAACACACGACCTTATACATGCTGTCATTTCACATTGATTATCATATGACTGAAAGCCTGATACCGTTAAAATCATAAATACAAGTACAATAAATGCATCCGTATTTGAGTCTGTCTTTCCTCCGCCTCCTATAAGCATATCATAGCCTGTATTGTTTACAAATCCCACATTATATCCGGCTCCCTTTAACTTATACATTTCCACTGCGTCCTGATATATTGTCTCAGTCATTGATTTTGCTTTCTCGATATTTTTTATTTTCTCAAATATAGTTCTTATTTCACTGTCGTCATTAGAGGTTTCTGATTTATTTTGCAGTTCAATCAGTTTCCCCTCCCATGCTGCTATTTCGTTCTTAAGATAATTTATCTTTTCTTCGCTTACATCTCCTGACAGGTTTTCCATATATTGATTATATATAACCGTACTGTAATCATACATTATTTCCTGCGGTCTTGTAATAATATATGCCACAACAATAAACAAAACAAATATAATCCAAATTTTTTGAGCTATAACATTCTTATACAGCTCCTGCAAAAAAATTGAACTACTTCTCCGAAAAAGCTTTATTTCTCTATTGCTTCTTTTTACCGTAAACGGTCTTCTTCCTCCTAAACATATAGCAAGACCCAAAACAAAAAACAGTAATACTGCCAACACCATACATAAAAATGCGATTCTGTTTACCGCATATCCGATAATATTAAGATTCATGTATGTTCCCAGCATTTCCTGACTGTCCAATATTCCAAATATATTTATGTATTTGAGATTTTTCCATGTACTTCGTGTATCTATGAACGAATAGAAAAAATACTGTGTAAATATAATGCTTCCAAATATCAAAAACGGCACAACATGTCCTGACATGTTTGATATAAGCAGCCATAGCATTGCACCTGCAAAGATAAGTACAAATATTTTTATAAGAAGAACAAATAAAAAAGCTTCTCCCAAAGATATTTTTATTACAAGATTTTCAAAATTTTCATTTGACTGGGCTGCCCTTTTTAGGTCGCCTATGTCACCATATCTTATATATGCACATACAAAATTGCTTACATACATTAAAAGTGAAGCAATTATAACTCCAATGGCTAATGAACAAAGCTTGTATGCGGCAAGCTTTGTTCTGCCGTTTTCCGCAGAGTATACATAATTCCAAACGCCCTTTTTCCGCTCGTCATACATTGACATAATTATACTAATGGTAAAAATAATCATTGCATAATCCGTAAACTTAAACTCAATCACACGGTTGGCAGCCGTCTCGTCAACCTCCGACACTTCTATGGTGTCAACCACAGCAAAGTCCTTAAGCGTCTTCCTTATGTTTCTTCCTGAAAAACTGCATATATCAGAATATTCCTTTCCTCTTAAAAGCATATCTGCATTTTTCTTAACGGTTTCATACTTATTTGAATATGCACTTATATACTCACTATGGGATGGTTTTACATCAAAAAAATTTTCACTTTCTGTTTCCCTGCAAAAAATAATTATATTCAATGCAAACATTAATATAAATGTAAAAACCACTTTTTTATTTAGCAGTATTCTCCTAATTTCATACATATACTTCCCCTTTTATAATTATAAATCAATCCTTGTAAAGGTATTATCCTCTTTATTCTTCTTTATGTCATCTGTGTCAAGTATATACAAGACTCCCTTTTCACTTTCTCCATAGCCTCCAGAATATTGTTCATCTGATAAACTATTCCAATCATAGGATACAAATATATCCTTTCCTCCCATATTTATAACATCATTTGCCGGAAAATCAATCTCTGCCACGCATTCTCCTGATTTATTGTATACTGTATACAGCTTATATGACTCATCATCAAAGCTTGTTACATACATATAATCCTCACAAGCACGGAAATCCGAACTTTTTTCATGACCTGATATTTGTGTATCTATATACAGCTCTTCCTTTTCCAAATCTGATGACACTTTATAAATTTTTGTCTCTGTCCAATCCTTTTTATAATAAATATCCCCATCCCATACAACGAAGTTTTCCATTGCCACCACTCCTAAGTTTAATGCTTCACTTTTCAATGTTTCAGTATTAAAACGATATACTGCTCCCATGCCATATGAATCAGGTATCATATAATATACATATGAGCCTGTTGCCTGAAGCCTCAAAAAACTAACTATAAGACCGTCTGTTCTTTCCATATTGGCTATACATTCCTTATCACTATTATTTTCTATACTTATTCTATATAGAGAATTACTTCCGTTATTATAGAAAATATCCTTTTCGCCACCTGTCCCCACATCATATATGTAATACAAATATCCCCTATGCTGAATGTAAGCTATGGAATAAAACTCACTTCCATCCTCTGTAAGTGCTGTCGCTATATTTTTTACTTTTTCACGTTCCTGTGTTTCTATTGATACCTTATATAAATTTATTTCTATTTTATCCCATGTATCCTCATTTGCAAAATACTCCTGTCTCATTATATATAAGCATCCCTTATAATAGAACATTCCAAGCACATCTTTAAAGCAACTGTTGCACTCATTTGTTGTATGGCTGCACTCAGGTTTATTGCAAAAGGGTTTAGTTGTTTTACTTTCTTTATCCAGCATTTTTATATATGCCTCATTAAAATATTTATTGTAAAAAAATATTGTGCTGTCTGTTTCTGCAATATCAAAATCACTGTATATGGATTTACTATAATAATTTTGAAAATCCGTATCCATATTATATGTCTGGTCTGCCAAAGGAACCGAATAATTCTTGGGGTCTGTTATAGTCTCATATGGAGTAGGAATATCTTCGTGATTAAAAAAATCGTTGCCTGCCACTGATGCCAATGTTTCCTTCTGTTTATTTTCGTTATTCTCATTTCTATTATCATTACTGTTGCAGCCAAATAGCACACCTGCTAATATTACTGAAATGCATAATACACTTATTAATTTTTTCATGAAAATCCTCCTCATACAGAATTAACCAATATATTTACAGGCTGGTATGCTGCTGCTTTCCGTCAGCTATCACCATACCAGCCTGCAAGGTATTATCTTTTGATAAAGCTTTTAATTAAGGCGTTGTCTTTTCAGCCACTAAGCTGTACTCGCCTGAATTGTTTACATAACCCTTCTGCTCGTACTTTACATAAACCTTATGGCTTGCCAGATTAAATGAATATACTGCTCTTCCCTTTAATTCAGTTACCTTTTCATCGCCTGAGTTAATCCATTTTGTAGTATCAGGAAATAAAGATGACGAGCCTCTTATGCTCATATATGGAGTGACGCTTAATGCAAGACTTTCTTCTTTTTCTGCTTTCATTGTCATATCTATATTTGTCTGTAGCTCATTGTCCTCAAGCAATTCCGTTGTTATAACCGGAGCCTCTATGGTATATGTATTTGTTGCGGCAAACACTGTCATTGCGCTGAATACGCCTATTGCAACTGTTGGTATTATAACCTTTCTTAACTTTCTTAACATCATAATATTATCCCTTTCTTTTGAAATCATTTTATTTTTTCATTTAACTTTTTTAGAATTATAAGATTTTTTAAAAGCCGACCTGTTTATATCAGGAATATAAAAATATTCCTGTGCTCTGCCATCCCAGATGGTATGTTTTTCCTCCTTTTCAATTTATTTCAATATAGTACTATCTTGTTGTTTTTATATTACCCCTCGCAAATACGTTTGTCAATGCCTGCACCTTTAAACGGTAGTCAACCCCATTAAACGGTATTTTTCATTATATTTACAGCTATCTTTTTTATATGCTAAAGTCCGTATTTCATCCAAAGATATTCAAAATATTTACGATTTCCCCTTGACACACGAAATCTGCATTTTCCAATTTTCATTATACCTTCATTATATTTAATTATCCACTTTAAATTTACTATATAAGACCTGTTTATTCTCACAAAAAATCTGCTGTCAAGCCTGTTCTCCAGACTGCTAAGGGACTCATCCCGCCTGTACTCTCCATCCCTTGTATGTATTCTTGCCGCGCCTTCATACGCCTCTATATACATAATATCCTTTTGCATTAAGTCAACGCTAAACCTTTTTTTATATACCCTTATGGTTTTTAAGCCTGATATTTTTTCTTCGACTGTGGTTAATACGCTTGTTAACTCCTCCTCATCATAGGGCTTATTTATAAATCTTAAGGCATTTATCCCGTATGTCTCCTTAAATCTCTCTGCCCTTTCAGATGCAATAATTATAATCACATCAGGATTTACTTTTCTTATAAGCCTTCCTGCTTCTATTCCGTCAATCCCCGGCATATCTATGTCTAAAAAAATAATATTGTATTCGCCGGCACAGCTTACAATACTATCTGCATCATTATTTATATCAACATCTGATATTTCATATTTAAGCTTTGATGATTTAATATGTTTTCTAATAATTTTTACCAACTGCTGTGCCATTTGAGGCACACCGTCACATACAGCAATCTTTATCATCCTGTTTTCCTCTCGAATATATTATGTTATTTTATATTTTAACTTTATCTTTAGAATAAAATATCTGTGTTTTTTATCTTTAGTTTATTTAATTTATTATAACAAATGAATTTATTTTTTTCAATTATATTTGTGTTTTACTTATTTTATTTAAAATTATATATATGATAATTGTTGTCAAAATCAACATATAATACTTGTTTCCTATTCCTAAGAACAGAATATATATTTACATTTTCTGCTATTTCTGCTGCTTTTCCTGTCTCCATATCATATACCGACAATTTACTATCGTTATGGCAGTAATAAACCTTTCCTTCATTTACAACAAGCTTTTCTGCCTCACACTCTATAATAGTATCCGAAGTCTTGTTTTTTAAATCATACAATTTAATATTTAAGCTTATACCGTCAATATAAACTATTCTGCCGTTACATATCTGGTATTTAGCCGCAAACTCCTCCAATACAGTGTGACTGGTATCTGTTTCAAAATCATACTCCATTATATATCCCTGCTGGTTTGTATAGCAGAGCTTCCCCTTGTATATACAGAGATTATCTTCCCTTTCCAGTATTTTTTTCTCTTTTTCCGCAGCTCTGTCATAAAAAATAATATCGTATCCATTTCTATATATTATAAAATCATCTGTTGCAAATTCAAGCATACAGCCAAAAAAATCCTTAGTGTCAGGTGTAACGATTCTTCTATTAATATCTAAATAACTGTCACTATCATACATAAATACATTCTTTGTAAAAATTATTTTTCTTTCCATACTTTCTGTATTCAGCTCATAAAATTTCACCAATTTATTGCCATTTATATTTTCATCAACCTGATAATATACCTTATCCCCGTTTGTTGTCACACAGGATACTCTGTTTTCAGCATTTAAAGCAAAAGGATTATCATAAAGGGGCAGCTTTTTATCACCTGAATATATCCAGTACTCCCCTTCATTATCCTGTAAAATAAGCATTTTCCCTGACTCATACATTCCCGAAGCGTCTCCGCTGTTGTATAAAACTAATTCATCTGACGACTTAGCGCCTGAACACCCTGTCAGGACTGCAAAAATAAACATTGAAAATAAAAAAAACGTGTTTTTTCTTTTTCTGTTATTATACAGCGTTATTATCAATATGAAACTTGTAATTAAAAGCCAAAAAAATATTTTCCACAAAATCTTATCCCCGCTAACCGCCAGCCTTGTATCCTGAAGCACTTCAAAGCCGTTTATATAACCTCCGTCAGTAAAAAAGCTTATTGGTAGCATATACCTTATCCATTGCTCCTTTTCAAAAAATATATATGGAAATATATATATTATAAGGACTGCTATTACTCCGTAAAACCTGTTTTTCATCATCTGTCCGAAAAATGCCGTAATAAATATTATAACTATACTCCCAACCATCATTTGAACTCCTGTAAGCAGATAATTGGCAATAAGCGATAACTGTACAGGCGCGTCCTTTAAGCCCCTTATATCTAAAATATTTTCAAGGGGATTTTCAAGTCCGTATTTAAAATAAAAATACATAAAATTAAGCGCCATTACGGCAACGCATAAAATAAATGCTGTTACGGCAGATGCAATAATTCTGCTGAAAAAAAGCTTGTTTTTTCCGTTTTTACAGCAGTCTGTTATCCTGTACATTTCATATGTATAATCCTCAGTAAACATGGAAATAATAATAAGCGCTATTGCCACAGGCAGTATTATGTCTGAATACCCTCTGCCAAGAAGCAAAAGCCAGCCGGACTCATACATTACTATACCGGCTTTCTTATTTTCCAACGCATAATCATACTGTATTCTTATGCTTTTTAAAACCTCCAGATTATCGTAATATGGCAGCCCCTTTTTTTGTATTTCCGACACCTGCGCCCTTGTTATCTCTCCGGAATAATATTTTTCCCATGCATTATTTGCATTTTTTATGTTTTCCTCCAGCATTTCAATTTCTTCGTTTAATTCCTTATACCTCCCCTCGTCGGCTATACCGCCGTATTTCTCCATATACATCATATACAGTTTCTTATTTTCTTCTATCTCGCTGTCAACCCTATATGAATACGAATGTCTCAGGCTTAAAAATTCCAATATCAATGCCGCCGCAATTATTATTAAGCCCTTCTTTTTAATTAATATTCTTTTTAATTCAAACATCCACATAGCCTCTTACCATTTTCCCCTTATCATACTTATACACAGCATTGCCGCCGATATAAATGCTGATATTAATAAAGTATATACCATACCTGACATACAAAAATCTCCTATATTGATAAATTCCGTACTTTTTATTATGCTGTAGCCGTCAAAAAGTCTGATGGGAGTATACATTGCTTCACTTTTTAATGATACGTATATTGATAAAAAATAAATGCCTGCAAAAATACCTATAGCTGTATTCTGTTCTTTTATTATATTTACACATGCTATGGCAATCAATGTGAACAATATAACTCCCATACACTTAAGCGCTATATCTGTTATAAAAAAAGCTCCTATAGAGCCGTTATAAAGCGTCTGCGCATATTCCTCAACACTGTAAAGGGGCATATGCAGTCCGTCAAATTGATATATAATATAATATTCTATATATTCCGTTAATCTGAAAAGACACATAACCGCTATTCCTGTTACAACTGCTGCCAGCGTCCGCACAAGCCGTATATATCTCTGTCCGTGCCGTGATGTTTTCACAATTCTGTACATGCCTGTATTTTTATCGTTAAAGAACAAATGAAAAACCGTAATCATTATTATAATCACAGCCATTAATGTAGAATAGTCATAGGTAAGATAGCTGTCAACCCCGTCATGCCTGTAATATTCATTTATTTCTCTCCCTGAAAAAGCCTCATATATCCTTTCATTTTTATATCTCTGGCTTTCATAACCTATACTCTTATAAAATTCCATATTTTCCTTTGCCCTGCTGCATATTTTCCGGGCATTTTCCTTATAGCCTAAAGCCCTTACCATATCCTTATAAAGCTCTGAGCCTCCATACATTAAATCCTCCGGATTTATGGATTTTGCATAATCAAACTTTTCGTTAGTCATTATTCCCTTTACATAATTATAATTATCTTCTGCTTTACTAAAGCTTAAGCTTTTATTTTCGCTGATTCTCTGGTATTCATTTTTATATATAAAAAATATATCACAGGCAAAAAATATTATTAAAAACACTATTATAAATTTATTTTTAAGTATTTTTTTAAATTCGTACCTTATCACTTACCTTCCCTTCCTCCGTTTCCTTCATATAATGCAGGAAAACATCCTCCAGGCCTGCCTTTACAACATAGGCGCCCTCTATACTTTCAATAAATCCTCTTATCTTATATCCTGTCACATGCTCTCTTACTTCCAATGCGACATTGCTCATAAGCGATTTATCCAGTTTTTTGTAGGTATTTTCATCTACCCATACTTCAAACACCTTATTTTCCACCTCGCCTATAAGTTCACTGCAGGTGCCCTGTCTCAATATTTTTCCTTTATTCAGAAAAATAATTTCTCCGGCTATATTTTCTATATCAGAAATAATATGTGTCGCCAGTAATACAATCTTTTCCTTTGACAATTCCGTAATAATATTTCTAAACCTTATTCTCTCCTTCGGGTCAAGTCCTGCTGTCGGCTCGTCCAGTATTAACAGCCTTGGACTGTTTATAAGCGCCTGGGCTATTCCAAGCCTCTGTCTCATCCCTCCTGAAAATGCCGATATTTTTTTTCTTTTCTCACCGGCAAGCCCTACAAATTCCAAAAGCTCCTCCGCCCTTTTTACATATTGCTTTTTTTTAATCCCCTTAAGAGCAGACATATAATATAAAAATTCCAACGGATAAAAATCTCCATAAAGAGTGGGAAATTGCGGCAAATACCCTATGTTGTCGTAATAGCCTCTTCCAAGTCTGTCTATCCGGACTCCGTCCCACATAACCTCTCCCCTCTTAGCTTTAAGAAGACCTGTTATCAATCCTATAAGGGTAGTCTTTCCTGCGCCGTTCTCTCCGATAAGACCGTATATTCCGTTGCTAAGCTCTATATTAACATCAAACAAAACCTGATTTTTTCCGTAATACACATCTGCATGCTTAACTGACAGCATTACTTTTCCTCCCGTGAAGCCGTATTATCTACGATTATATTTGTAAGCTTATATACCTCGGCGTCACTGTCCTTTGCCTCTCCCACAGGCACTGCAACAGCAAAAAGCTGCGTATATTCTCCTAAATTTTTATCTGATATATCAATTCCTGCAGTCACATTTGTTGTTTTATCTGCCGTAATAGTTATACGATTGTACTCCTTTCCGTCAAAGCACCGTATTGGCTCATTATTAAGAAAAACATAAAGATTATACATTTCTCCCTTTCCGCCATATATATCCATATCAAATTCAAGCTTATTATCAGCGGTTTTTAGCTTATTAACCTCCTCCCCATTTTGAAAATACTGTATATTTATGCTTGTTTCCAAGTTATTAAAGGTACTTCCGTCACTTTTCGTAATAAAATATTTTTCTTTTACAGCAGCGGACAGCTCTGTCAGTTCAAAGCTTGCAGCTCCTGCCTCTGCTTCTGCAGAACTTTTACATTCTATGAAGGTTGGCATTGTTGCGCCATCAGCAAAGCTAAACCCAAAATCCTTTGTTTTTTCCGTTATTTTAAAGTTTGGATTCAATAACGAAATCGTATCTATTCTTACCTTCTCGTCAGCATTAGCTGAAATCAGGTTAAAATCTATATTATATTCTGTTCTTCCGTTAACCCTATAAATATTAAATTTTCTTGCCTCCTGTCCCTCTACGGAAACAGGCTGTAAAATGCCGTTTGTAAATATAAGTATTCCTACCTCTAACTCATAATCCTTATTTTCAAACCACATTTTTCTATTCATTTTATTATTTTCACTCTCAAAAACATCGTCGTTTTTCTCATAACCAAAGCTTAAGAATATCCTGTGTGTTGAACCGTTTTCATCAAAAGGGTCTTCTGAGATGGTTATCTCCTCTTTTTTTGTTGTCTCTATGCTATCCTCCTTTGGAGCTGCGCAGCCTGCCAAAAGCGCTGCTCCAAATATATATATTAGTAGTAATTTCCTCTTCATTTTTTCTCCTTACCATGTCATGCTCAATATTTCAAATTTTCCTGTTGGTGAAAATACATCCGGTGACTCATGTATAGGATACATATCTAAAATTATCCTGAATTTTTCGCATATATGACCATATAAAACCCAAGTCAATTTTTGATTTTCACCTGTATAAGTTTCAATTATTTCATTATCAGGCATATTATATACCATGACAATGTCCAATGCGGAAATCTTATCATAGCACCATGTTACAAGCACGTTTCCCTCACTAGAATATACCCCCTGGTCAGATTCCCTCGCATTATTAAATTTTCTGCTTTCCCTCTCTTTTCCGTTGCAATAATAATAATATTCCTCGCTTAAAACCGGCTCCTGCCCCATCATATAACTTCCGGATGCAGTGTCTGTTACAATAACACCCTTTTCAGAAACCCGAAACGTTTTATTTTCCTTATACATTGTATCATTCTCAATATTATCAATATCGAAATATCCCCAGACATTCTCACCTTTGTCTTTTCCATGGCACAAACCAACATAAAAAATATAATCTTCATTATTGCTTACAGCCAGCTCTTCTATCATTACAATATCGTCATACTCTGCTTCTTCAGTGACAGGACTTTCCCAAGCCACCAGTTCTCTTATTATACTTATCTTACCACTGTCAATTTCCTTGCTATAAACTATACCTTCCTCCCTGTCATAATAATACAAAATTCCACCCCTTACAGAATAATCTGCCAACAGCCCTTTGCATTCTGATATCATATTTAATTTTACATCAAAAACATAATTATTGTCGTTTTCAAAAGGAATTTTTCTTTTAACAACAACTCCCGCTTGAGTTGGAACTAACTCAAATACCTCATGTGCGTTTCCATAATCAATTTCCGTTACCGCAGTTGTTTCTTCCCATGTATCCATATTATATTTTCTCAGAACAATGCCTTCCTCGGACTTTGTCAGAACATACATATCATTTTGATAAAAATTAAAAGTAACAAGTTCCTCAGCCTGCTGTACTTTATTTAAAATATCTATTATCTTTTCCTGTCCTGCTTTATTAATATCTGTATTGCTTTCACTGCTTTCTACGCTACTTGTCAGGTTTTCATCACGGTTTGCAGCTATTTCACTTTCTTTTTCTGAAACGCTTGATTTTTTTTCAATATCCCTCCCGGCTTCTTTCTCACCGCCGCACGCTGTAAGCATAATACACAAAATGCCTGCTGCTATTAATTTGTACATTTTTATTTCCCCTTTCGGTAAATCCCTGCAAAACATACGGGATACAGATATTAATGTTACTTTTATCCCCATATCCCGTATGCTTAATAATTTTAATTCAATTGAATATCCAACCTCTCATTGACTTAATTTATAATTCATCAGATAAATAAACAACGTATGCCGCATAATCGCCTCTTACCTCATGTGTTGAATATGCTTTAATTTTTGTATAAACAAAATTATCATTTATTCCCGTTTGAGTATTTCTCCAATGGTGCATTTCAACTGTTTCGCTGCTTCTCATTGGTGTATACATATTTATGTTTACAAGCTCCACCGTTCCCGTTATACTTGCTCCGCTTACCGCATATGTAACATTATATTTTAAAACATATTTATCTGCTGCTTTATTTGTTGTAGCTACGGATAAATTCACTACTTTTTCATAGCCGTTATTGGCAATAGTATTTTCCGCATAAAGCATTCCATATTCCCCTGCATTTGTTCTATCTGTTGAAGCATATGCATTAATAACTAATGATACTGCGCATACTGCTGCCATTGACGCTGTAATGATTTTTCTTAATTTTGTTTTTTTCATCTTCTTTACCTCTCTTTTTTATTTTTACTTTACTTAACCCTGATATCTTTAAAGAATTACTCTTTTTTATCCTTAGTATTTTACAAAATAATATTATCCTGTTAAATCCATAATATAATATATATATTTCCTTGTCAATTCAAAACCCTTTGAATGGTATTTTAACCCCTTAAATGGTATTATGTCCCTTTAAATAGCGGTGTTTTTTCACTTAAGGCATATTAATGCAGCCGAATTTTCGGTTATACGCCATGTTATCGCTTTAGGAATTTCCTATACATAAAAAGCGGCTGCTGCGTCTGTGACAAAAATCACAAACCCAACAGCCACTTTTATAAATTTCATAATATATAAGCCTTGCAAAAAACTATTTAATTGTAGCCTTAGCTCCCTCTGCCTCAAGCTTAGCCTTAAGCTCCTCAGCCTCTGCCTTAGAAACAGCCTCTCTTACTACCTTTGGAGCTGAATCAACTAATGCCTTTGCCTCGCCAAGACCAAGTCCTGCCGCATCCTTAACAACCTTGATAACCTTAACCTTGTTTGGTCCTACCTCTGTAAGCTCTACGTCAAACTCTGTCTTCTCCTCTGCTGCTGCCGCGCCTGCTCCTGCTGCTGCAACTACAACGCCTGCTGCTGCAGAAACACCGAATTCCTCCTCGCAAGCCTTTACTAAATCATTTAACTCTAAAACTGATAAACCTTTGATTACTTCAATAATTTCCTGAGTTGTCATTTTAATTTCCTCCTGATTTTTCTTAATTAAAATATTAGATACACAGCTTTATGGTTTTATAACCATAGTTTCTGCTATGCGTTTGCTTCGTTCTTCTCAGCAATCTGCTTAATAACACGAGCAAAGTTTGTAATAGGTGACTGGATACTTCCAAGAAGCTTTGAAAGAAGCTCTTCTCTTGAAGGGATAGTAGCTATAACCTTAATGCCATCCTGGTCATAATAAGTACCTTCAACAACGCCTGCTTTAAGCTCAAGAGCTTCCGCCTCCTTAGAGAAGTTAAAAAGTATTCTTGCAGGAGCTGTAGCATCTTCCTTAGAAACAGCAATAGCTGTAGGTCCTTCAAGGTGCTTTGCCAGTTCTTCAAACTCTGTGCCCTTAACGGCAAAGTTAATGTATGTGTTCTTATATACCTTATAAGTAACACCGGCTTCTCTTAAGTTTTTACGAAGCTTAGTGTCCTGCTCTACGGTAAGACCACGATAATCCGCAAGAACTGCTGACTGTGCGCCCTCAAGTAATCCCTTAATCTCGTCAACGATAGGCTGCTTAAGTTCTACTTTTGCCATGATTTCTGCCTCCTTATATAATATAAAAAGCCGAAAAAAACTCTCTGCACAAGACAGAGAGGGACAAATCAATTTTAAATCAATATGTTTCCTCGGTAGGCGTTTTCTCCTTACTCGCATTGCGAACCTACTGTCTTCGGCAGAGAATATATTATCATACTGATTTTTTATTGTCAACTGTTTTTAGACATGAAAATTTATGTGAAAATTTTCATATTTTTATTTGAAAAGCATTATTTTTTCATCACAGCTTCTTCAAATAATTTCCGTCTATTCTTACACCTTCGTTCTGCACAATAAACGCATAAGGGTCATATTTATGAACGACAGCCTTAAGACGGCTTATTTCATATTTTGACAGCATAATATAAAGCATCTGCTCCTTTTCATTGGTATATGCTCCAACCGCCTGCCACTTAGTTACTCCTCTTCCAAGCTCCTCGAATATCTCCTGCTCCATTGCCTTTGTATCCGCCTTTGTAATTATGTTTACCGCCATATTAATATTTTGCGCATGCATCTTGTCCATTGCAATGGAAAAAACGGCCGCGTATATAACAGAATAAATTACTATCTCTATATCGAACATAAAAAGACATGCGCTGTAAAGAAATATATTTACCAGAAGATTAACCTTTCCTACACTGAAATCCTTTTTCCATCTTATAAGAAGAACTCCCACTATATCCATGCCGCCGCCTGAGCTTGCCATTCTAAGGGGTATTCCTATGCCTATGCCGGAAAGTATGCCTCCCACCACGCTTGACGCCATCCTGTCATCAATAATAATCTCTGACGGAATAACAGACAAAAACACTGTCATTGCCGTAACCGTCACGAGAGTTTTCGCAAGAAATTTTTTTCCCATCTTTTTCATTGCCACAAAAAAGATAGGTATATTTACTACATAATATATAATACCTGCAATGTCTACATTTCCCACATTCAGATTAAAATAGTCCACAAGTATGGTACGCATAACCTGACATATTCCCATAAGCCCGCCTGTATATAAGCTTACCGGCACAATAAACAAATTGACTCCCACAGCATAAAGCAGCGCTCCAAATATACAGCCCAGCGTTCTTTCCGTCTCGTACAGAAGCTTTTTACTTTCAATCCTTTTTTGCAAATTACTTTCCACCGATTTATTCCTTCCTTTTTAATTATTATTCCAAAGCTTATTCAAATTAAACATAAAAAGCTTTCCTATATGCCAAAAAGCAGTAAATGCCTTAAAGTATAAAATCCTTCACGGCATTTACCGCCCTATTATTTAACTTATATCCTGCTGTCTTAGTGATGGAATAATCTTATTCCTGTAAACGCCATAACCATTCCGTACTTATCAGCGCACTGGATTACTAAATCATCCCTTACCGAGCCTCCCGGCTGGACAATATATTTTACGCCGCTCTTATGGGCTCTTTCTATATTATCTGCAAACGGGAAGAATGCATCGGAGCCTACCGTTACGTCTGTAAGCCTGTCAAGCCACGCTCTCTTTTCCTCCCTTGCAAATACGGGAGGCTTAACCTTAAATCTCTTTTCCCACTCACCATCAGCAAGAACATCCATATACTCGTCGCCAATATATACGTCGATAGTATTGTCTCTGTCTGCCCTTCCAAGTCCGTCAACAAACTGAAGTCCAAGCACCTGTGGAGCCTGTCTTAAAAACCAGTTGTCTGCCTTGTTTCCTGCCAGCCTTGTACAATGTACTCTTGACTGCTGTCCCGCTCCTATACCGATTGCCTGTCCGCCCTTAACGTAGCATACGGAATTTGACTGTGTATACTTAAGGACAATAAGGGAAACCTTCATATCGATAAGAGCCTCGTCGCTGACTTCCTTATTTTTTGTAACTATATTTGAAAGAAGCTCCTCGTTTATGCAAAGCTCATTCCTTCCCTGCTCAAAGGTTATGCCGAATACCTGCTTTCTCTCTATTTCAGCAGGCTTATAGCTTTCGTCTATCTGGATAATATTGTATCCGCCCTTTTTCTTCTGCATAAGAAGCTCCATTGCCTCATCTGTATATCCCGGAGCAATAACGCCGTCGGACACCTCTCTCTTTATAAGCCTTGCCGTATCGGCGTCGCACACATGGGAAAGGGCAATAAAATCGCCAAAGGACGACATTCTGTCTGCTCCTCTTGCCCTTGCATAGGCGCACGCAAGAGGCGAAAGCTCTCCTAAGTCATCCACCCAGTAAATTTTTGCAAGGGTGTCGTCTAAAGGAAGTCCTACTGCCGCCCCTGCGGGAGATACATGCTTAAAGGACGCCGCCGCCGGAAGTCCTGTTGCCTCCTTAAGCTCACACACAAGCTGCCAGCCGTTAAAGGCATCAAGAAAATTAATATATCCCGGTTTACCGTTTAATACCTTTACGGGAAGCTCGCTTCCATCCTCCATAAAAATGCGCGAAGGCTTCTGATTTGGATTACAGCCGTATTTTAATTGTATTTCGTTCATGTTTTCCTCCATTTCCTTACTGCAAAATTTCTGCGTTTGTAACTATGACTGCACATTTTTGTTTATAATGTGCGTCTCATACTTTCCTGTCTCAATATCTATAAATCTTACAAAAAGCGACACCTTGTTTTCCTCGTTAAGATTATCCCATATCATATTTGCAAAGGTATCTATATCCCCGTCTATATCCACAAGCTTTGGCTCGCCCTCAAAGCTTGGAAGAGGATTCCCGTCATGCATATACGTATGTATAAATCTTCCCTCTCCTGCCAAAGGATTATCGTAGCTGTATGTATATCTGTTGCAGCAGTCAGGATTGCCGTTGCAGCTCTTAAGTATGGACATTTGAAAATCAAAGCTGCCGTCTGATATATGCATAACTCCCGATATTCTCGGCGTAAAGTTTGGCACATCCGGCTCAAATTCCTTGCTTCTTAAGGCTTCCTCAAAGGAAAGCTGATTATCCATGCCTTCATATATAACGTCTGTCTGGTCTCCGTTTGTAACTATTGTGTTTCTTCCTAAAACCCTTACAGGCGCATAAATTATAAGACTTGGGTCCTCAAGCTTAGACGGGTCAAACGCCTGCGTTCTTATTCCCTCTCCCTCCTCTACAAATACCCTGTTTCTGCTGTTCACACTTCTTCCCATAATAAAGTATGCCGTGACCGCTGTCCTTCCGTCCTTACTTCTGCCGATAACAATACCCCTTCCCGGATATACGTTTGCGCTGAGTTCATCTGCAAGTGATAGCTTATTCATCTTTACCTCTTTTCTGTACGGCTTTATGTTCAAAGTTTGCGGATGCCGTACGGACACAAACCTGCGGTTGAAAATTTTAAATTTTCAATCCTTCCTCCTTAATGTTTTTCACAATATACAAAAAGCCCCTTACCTGAGCCGCACTAAAAACATCTATGCTTATATAATGCGGATACCCAGGCGGTCGGCTTTAAATTTCAAATATGTATAATCCGCTCCCTGTAGGTTGCCCTACCACAGAAATAATATCTGTTTACCGCCAGTTACGGACCTTTCAGGTTTGTACCTTTTTGTTACTATTATGGTACACTTTATTTTACAAAATTTCAAGAGGATTTTAAAAAATAGTTAAGGCGTCAATTTTAAAAAATAATCAAGGCGTTAAGGGGATATTTTCAGGCTTATCCGAAAACAATCCTTTAACGCCTTAAAATCAAATAATAATAATATTATTATTACAGCTTAAAATGAGCCACCTGCGACTTTAAGCTTTCAGAAAGTACTGTTAATGCATGAATCCTTTCGTTGCATATATCTATATCCTTTGAGACTGCTTCCATGGTTGCGCTGGTTTCCTCACAGCTTGCAGCGTTTTCCTCAGATATTGACGATAAGCTTTCTACAATATCGCCTAATGCAGTCTGACGCTGTTCCATTCTCTCATTGCCCTCATTTATGCTTTTACTTACATCCTCAACAGCCGTAATCTCTTTTTTCAGGCTTTCAAAGCCCTTAATCGTAAGCTTTAGCTCTTCCTTCTGTTTTTCAAGTATATCGTTTAGCTTTACGGTTTCGCCAATGCTTGCGTCTGAATTTTCCACCAGGTCGTTTATAAGCATCTCAATATCTGACGCGCTTTGTGCGCTTCCGTCAGCTAAATTTCTAATCTCGTCAGCAACCACCGCAAAGCCCTTACCTGCCTCTCCTGCTCTTGCAGCCTCTATAGAAGCGTTTAATGACAAAAGATTAGTCTGTGTAGTTATGTTCTTAATCATATCAAGGGCTTCTCTTATTTTATCACTGGACCTGTTTGTGGCCTGTGTTTTTTCAGCCACCTCATCTATTCCTTTTACTGTCATTTCCGAAATATCTGTTAAGTCTCTTAAAATACCCGTCATTTCCTCAAATAAATCAGCGGTCTTTGACATAGCCGAATCCAACTGTATTACGTTTTGAGAATTCTGGCTTACCTCATCTGCAATAGCCTTTACCTCATTTTCCGCCTCCATAGTATCCTGCGCCTGGCCTGTTGCTCCAAGGGCTATTTCCTCCACCGCCTTATTTGCATTGGAAACTGCATCATATATTTCGGCAAAGCGTTCTGAAAATTCCTGATTGCTGTTATCAAGCTCCATTGCTTTGTCAGTTATTCCGGAAACTATATCCTTTAAATGATTTTGTAAATATTTTACAGATACGCTTATCTGTCCAAGCTCATCATTTCTTTTTACATATTTCTCTATATCATTGTTGGCAGATATATCGCCTTCACCAAGCCTGTTTACCGCATTGTTTATTATGGTTAACGGCTTCATAACCGTAATCAGCAATATAAATGTTAATATGGTTATTCCAACTGCTGCTGCGACACAGATAATCAATAAAATTATTTCTATTTTGTTTGAGGCTGCAAATATTTCATCCTTTGAATCCTCCATTATAAACGCCCAGCCTTTATCAGCCATATAATAGTATGATGAGATATATTCATCCTTTCCAATCTTATATTCACTGTAGCCGCTTTCATTGTCAGACTTATCCTTTAACAGCTTTACCATATCCAATATGTAATCTTCCTCTGCAACAGCCGCTATTTTTTCCTTATCTTCATTATAAATGTACTCTCCTGTTTTAACATTTATAAGATAAAATTTACTGTTTTCCAAGCCGTTTTTTGGAAGCATGTTCAATTCATCAAACATACCTGTGGTAAATATTGCTCCTCCTACAAAGCCTATAGGCTTTCCGTCATCTCCATAGCATGCCCTGTACATTGATATAACCTGCTGCTTGCTTGCAGGAGATATAATAATACCTGTATTATACACGCCTTCAGCGCTAAGAAGCGAATCCTGAAGCGACTTTAAGGCCTCATCCTTTCTCATTATCATACCGGGAACAGCCGGATTTGTATGAACAAGAACATGTGAATTCCACTCGTCGGCATATATTCCTTCAAGATACTCCCTGTCAGCGCTGAAGATTTCGGTATATTTCTGCGCTGCCGCCACAATCTCCTCATCGTTTGGATTCAACAACAGACTCTTTATTTCTCCTGCCCTACTGTATGCCGTAAGAAATTCCTCTGAGGAACGTATATAATCCTCTATAAGCTTTGCTCTGTCTGTGGATATTGTCTGCATATTGTCTATCGTTGACTTCTTCATGGTATCCGATACGGAAAAACTGATAAACAAAAACATACATACCATGACTATTACCTGCATAACAGCTATATACATTGATACCTTAACACTTATTTTACCCTTTTTCCCATTCATATTTTTATCTCCTTATATACTTTGTATATACTCTGCAAACCTTTCTCTTTCCCTTGTCCACCATGTAAACTCTTTATCCTCCTCTGTTTCTGCAGGAAATATATTATTATCAGAGCTGTCTGCCACACTATATTTTTCACAAATAAAGCCTTTGGCTTCCTCCAGCCGTTCCTTACGTGAAAGCTGCGACGCCATATATCCCTCCTTATCCTGCCTTAATATGCTTTGAGGGATTATAACTGCTATTGCCTCCTTACATTTTCCTTCGTATATCATATTATCCATAATATAATTGAATCTTCCCTGATATATCCATGCAGTTTCATCCTCGTTTTTATTATTCTCCAAATATATAACAGGATATCCGTCACATGAATCCGTATATTCAGGAGGAGTATATACGTAGCAGTATTTGTATGCATTTTCAAGCCTTGAATACATTATATGCCTGTGTATGCTTCCGTGAGGAATATCCCTTAAGACGCATTCCGTAAATTCCTTTTGCATAATGTCCAGATAATTTACTGCCCTTCCTCCCAAAAAAGCAACGGGCGCCTGTAAATTAACAGTCTCTGTTCCATTTACGTATATATTATAGTAAAAAAAGCCTTCCTCCGGCTTCTCAAATTCAGCCAGAAAATATCCCTTATCATCCTTTATCATGTCTACAGTCTGTTTTCCAAATATATGAGCCTTGACCTCCTTTGCATAAGGAGCGCAAAATGCAATTCTTACCCTGCCGTTTTCTAAAACGCTTCCGCCCGGTAATATATCTATATATACGCCAGCCGGTCTCCCTTCGCTGTCGCATCTGAATTCTACATTTTTATATACCGGGTCAAAGAACAGGGCGTCCCCTTCCGTCCACTGTTTATATTCCTTTAAGGAGTATTCATTCTGCTTTTTTTGTTCCTCCGGCGTCTCAAAATCCATATGCTCCGCAAACAGTACGCTGGCAAAATCCCTTAAGCTTTCGCGCCAAGGAGACCACTCATGAAATCCGTGATAAGAGTGAAATTCCGCCCCTATGCCTGCCGCCTCAAGCTTTTCCTTATACTCCGGAAGTAATTTGCACAATTCCTTCTCTCCCTTTCCTGATGAAAGGAATATTCTGTTAAATTTCATTTTTTCTTCAATTATTTTTTCAATTTCCTGATAGTTTGCGCCGCTGAACAAGCCAATATAGCCAAACATTTCGCTGTGCCTTACGGCAGTGTTAAGCACCTGCGCCGAGCCAAGTGATAAGCCCCCTAAGGCGCGTCCGTTCTTATTATTTATTGTACGGTATTTACCGTCTATAAACGGTATACACTCCTTTACAAGCTGTGTGTCAAAATCCCCCGGGAAAAATACGGCCATTTCACCCTCTTTAAATGCATAACCGCTGTTTACAACCACTATCATCTCACAGCACTTTTTTTCTTCTATTAAATTATCCAGTATGAAATTCATTTTTCCGTTATTTATCCAGCCGGTTTCATTTTCTCCCACACCGTGCTGTAAATAAAGCACCGGATAACGCCTGCTCTTATTTTCCTCATAGCCCGGCGGCGTATATACAATGCACTGCTTCATTCTGTTATTTACCTCTGATGGATACATCTCGTAGTTTAAGACTCCGTGAGGCACAGGCTTTATCTTCCAAAATTCATCCTCCTTAGTTGAAACCTCAAAATAATTTATGGCGCTGAAGCAGCCGTAACAAAAGGCTCCCCGTGGATTTCTTACCATAGCGTCATCAACAAAGTAATTAAAATAATGAAAGCCTCTTTGTATTCCCCTTATTTCCTTGGAAAAATACCCGTTTCCCTCTGGCAGAAGCTCTGTTTTTTCTCTCTGCATGCTTCCCGATATGCCCTCTACCTGTACCTTTTTTGCATTAGGAGCATAAAAAGAAATCTTAACATTATCATCATTTACAGTTATCTGCTCTCTGTCCATATTTTCCTTTTCACTCATACATTCTTCTCCAATCCCTCTAAATTTTTCACTATTCTTGAAAATAACTCTAAAAACTGCTCCTTTTCCCCGTCGGAAAAACCTCTAAAGCTGTCTTCTTCTAGTTTTCCAACTATTCCGTTTACCTTATGAGCCAGCTTCCTTCCCTTTTCAGTAAAAAAAATCCTGTAGGCGCGCTTGCCTCCTGATACTAAATCCTTTCTTTTTTCAATCAAATCATCTCTTTCCATGTTTTGAAGCAATGAAGTCATGGTAGCGGCCTTAACATGGCACTTCTCCGCCAGCTCTTTCTGAAGACAGCCTTCCATAGACAGCAATATGGATAAAACCTTTGGCTGTCCCTCTGACAGATTAAGCTTTTGAAACTGTTTTCTGCTTTTGTCGCGATGAAGCGCCGACGCCGTAATTAACAAAACATGTAAATACTTATTATTCATTTATTCGCCCTTCTTATTTGTCAAAAATTCTCTTTGCAAAATTATAAAGTCCATGCTTCCATACCGTAAAGTCATGACCTCCTCCCGTTACATAATATATATGCTCCGTTCCGTTATTTGTAAGAGTCTGGTGATACGTTTCCGGCCATTTTCCCACAACCGTATCATTGCTGCCTGCCACAATCATAATAAGACTCTCATATCCTTCCGGTAATTTAAAATTATCAGTGGTAAACAAACCGGCTTCAACATCATACGGCAATACCCCCGGCGCGGGACAGAACGCTCCCACATATCCAAATACATCCGGCATGGTAAGACCTATATATAAGGACTCTCTTCCACCCATGGACAAGCCTGCAATGGCAGTATTCTCCCTGCCCTTCGCAACAGAGTAATTTGCTTCTATGTATGGCATTAAATCATTTTTAAGCTCATTAATAAAATTATCAAAGGCTTTAAAATGTTCTGTTGTATAAATATCCGCCGGATTTGCAGCGTCATTTTTTCTTGCCCTGACATTAGGCATTACTATAATCATCTCCTTAGCTTCACCCTCAGCAATTAAATTTCCTATAATTGCTCCCGGATTTCCACCCATCCATTCCGTATGATTTCCGCCTATGCCATGGAGCAGATACAATACAGGATATTCCTTTTCCTCAGTATAGCCTGGCGGCAATAATATATTTGCCTTTCTTACAGAGCCTGTTGTATTTGATGAATATTCAACAGGCTCAAGCTTTCCATATTCAATATCCTTTTTTATTGATGCAAAATTATCTGCTGTATCATACATTTTTGTTTCCCTTTCTGTTTCAGTTTTTTTCTCTGTTTTTTCTTCCTTTACATTTTGAACGGTTGTTTCCTTTTCCTTTGCTGCTCCTTCTGTCTGTCTCTCCTGTTCTTCTTTTCCACAGCCGGCTGCGCAAAGAACAGCGCCTATAACAGCCAGCTTAAACATTATTTTTTTTCAAAACATTTCCTCCTTTTAGTTTACGAATTAGCATTCTAATTTAATTATATTATTCCCTAAAAACTATGTCAATATAATTTTTACGTATTTTTGACGTTTTAATTAAATTTCCTTACGCACCCCTGCGCACAAAAAAATGAGCAGGATTTTCTCCTGCTCATTTTTTTATAGTGACGCCGGTTAATTTGCAAGCTTAACTACGTTTAACTTAACTCCCGGTCCCATTGTCGGAGCTACCGTAACGCTCCTTAAATACTGACCTTTAAGCGTAGATGGCTTTGCCTTATTTATAGCATCAATAAGTGCTTGGAAGTTGTCTGCGAGCTGCTCCTCTGTAAAAGAAGCCTTTCCTATTGGAACGTGGATGATATTTGTCTTGTCGAGTCTGTATTCAATCTTACCAGCCTTAATATCATTAACAGCCTTTGTAACGTCCATAGTAACTGTTCCTGCCTTTGGGTTTGGCATTAAGCCCTTTGGTCCAAGTACACGTCCAAGACGGCCAACAACGCCCATCATGTCCGGTGTAGCAACTACTACGTCAAAATCAAACCAACCCTCATTCTGAATCTTAGGTATTAACTCCTCGCCGCCGACAAACTCTGCTCCTGCAGCCTCTGCCTCTGCTACCTTGTCACCCTTGGCGAAAACCAATACTCTTACGCTCTTGCCTGTACCGTGAGGCAATACAACAGCGCCACGAATCTGCTGGTCTGCATGACGTCCGTCACAGCCTGTTCTGATATGAACTTCGATTGTCTCATCAAATTTAGCAGTAGAAACCTTCTTTACAAGCTCCATTGCCTTATCTGTGTCATAGAGTGCTGTCCTGTCTATTAATTTTGCAGCCTCTGTATATTTCTTACCTTTTTTCATTATAAATGAACCTCCTTGTGGTATTATCGGAGTGCGCAATGTGTAATATAATGCTCCTCCCACTTTAATTTGCTTCTGATTTTTCTCTGGCAGCAAATGCCGCCGGATTTCTTTTTATTATTCCTCTACCGTGATTCCCATGCTTCTTGCCGTACCTGCTATCATGCTCATAGCGGCCTCAAGGGATGCGGCGTTTAAATCCGGCATTTTAAGCTCGGCTATCTTCTGAAGCTCAGCCTTTGAAATCTTGGCTACCTTATTTCTGTTAGGAACGCCTGAGCCTGACTGAATCTTGCAGGCCTTCTTTAATAATACGGCTGCCGGAGGCGTCTTTGTAACGAAGCTGAAGCTTCTGTCAGCATAAACCGTAATGACAACAGGAATAATCATACCGTCCTGGTCTGCCGTTCTGGCGTTAAACTCCTTTGTAAACTGTGCAATATTTACACCGTGCTGACCTAATGCAGGTCCGACAGGTGGCGCCGGCGTTGCCTTTCCGGCAGCAATCTGTAACTTGATATATCCTTCTACTTTTTTAGCCATGTGTATCCTCCATTCTTGGTACTGACCTTAATGTGAATTTGCCACACTAAGCTCTTTTCTAAATTTTTTAAGACCTTCTGATAAGTGCGCACCCTCGACATGATGCTTAATACTCAACTTTTTTGACCTCTGCAAAGCCTATCTCTACAGGAGTCTCTCGACCAAACATATCTACGCTGATAGTAACTGTCTGCTTATGCTCGTTAATCGCCTTGATAACACCTACCGTATTTTCCCATACGCCTCCTGTTACCATAACGGTATCTCCCTCGGCATAATCAATAACTACCTGCGGGACATTAATTCCTAAAGGCTTCATTTCCTCCTCAGTCAGGGGCACCGGCTTGGAGCCGGGACCTACAAAGCCCGTAACACCTCTTGTATTACGTACCACATACCATGTATCGTCATTCATGTACATATGAATAAGAACATAGCCCGGAAACATCTTTTTTGATACCTGCTTTTTAGTACCGTTTTTCATTTCCAGCACATCCTGCATAGGAACAGTTACCTCTAGAATCTGGTCCTGAAGCTTTCTGTTTTCAATTGTTTTTTCAATATTAGCCTTTACCTTATTCTCATATCCGGAATAGGTATGGACTACATACCAATTTGCTTCTGCCATAAATTCACCCTAATCCTTACATTACTAAAACAATAAACTAAATGCAGCCTGGATTAACAAATCCGCAACCTTTATAACTACACCTATAAATATAGAAGCAAGGACAACGGCTGTTGTTCTGCCTGCTGCAGTTCTCTTGTCAAGCCAGATAATTTTCTTAAACTCGCCCTTAAGACCTGCAAACCAGCTGGGTTTCTTTGCCTTTTCAGTATCTCCCATATCTTACCTCCAACCTACTTTGTTTCCTTGTGTAATGTGTGTGATTTACAGAATCTGCAATACTTTTTTGTTTCCATCCTGTCCGGGTGTGTTTTTTTGTCTTTTGTCGTATTGTAATTACGCTGCTTACACTCGGTACATGCCAATGTTATTTTTACTCGCACAGCTTCCACCTCCACTAATTTTTTTGCTTATTTACCTTTTAATATTTCACGCTGTTTTTACTCTTCCGAAAAAAAGGGCATAAAAAAAAGGCTTCTTCCATAGCTAATATAATATATCACATGACTTTTAGAAAGTCAACTGATTTCTTAGTATATATAAAATATAAAAGGTAATGCACTTAGATATGCATTACCTTTTATGTAGGAGTTTGGGAAGTTTATCTATAAAAACGATAATAAGCTTTATTTACATTATTATATTTAATATATATTTTATATTAACATGCAGTAAATGTCAACCTATTTCATTAAATCGCCAAGCGCTTCAAACGCATCGTGACAATCGTCACACATCCAAACCTCTTTACCCATAACCTCGTATGAATCACACTTTTTAACTTTTTCGCATCCAAAACACTCTGTTTCCTTCTTACAGCCTGTCATTCCCATTACAAAAACCGCTGCTGCTGCAACAAGAACAAATAATTTTTTCTTCATAACTCTCTTCCTCTTCTTTCTCTCTGGTTTTCATTATACTTTTGTTATAGTTTGTTACATTAATCACTATGCAATATAAATGCATATATTGCAAGTACTTTTTAACAAAAACATAAATATTTTTTCATATTTTATTATAATTCCAGCCTATACATATCCGTTAAACATCATGCCGCTATACACGGAAGAAACATATGGGTTTGTAAAATTTCTTACAGGATGAGGATATGAAATAAGCTTTTTGTTTACATATTTCATAGGGTCTATGGATATGTCGTCCGCCTTTGCAACTACTGCTTTTTTAAATGCATTGAGCTTTTCAAGGCTTTCGCTTAAGGTTCCCTCGCCTGCCGACTGTATAAGCAGTGATTCCTCTACAGTTATATGTCCGTCGTCCTCAACCTTAAAGCCTGCCGACTCAAGATTATTTTTATAGTACTTTGCAACATTGTTTATATCACTGATAAGCTTACTTCCGTCATTTCCTCCTAAAGTCTCTGCTTTTCCTATCGCTAAGTCAACCATACTATTATAGGAAGAAATAAGCTCATTTACATTTTCCAAAATAGAATCTATATCCTGCTTTACGCCTATCTTTACACCTTCGCCTGACAGACTTACATTTTTCAGCGTAAGCTGATACTGATGCTTTACCGAGAATGTGTTGGATGACGCCGTATGCTCTACACCGTTTATAGAAAAGTTTGCATTTGAAGGTCTTTGCTTTATTTTGTTCAGTCCAAGCGCCGCAACAACCTTTCCGTCGCTCTTTTCATTTTCTGAAATTGAAAAAATAAGTCCGCCGCTGCTGCCAGATTCACCTGTTGAATTTGACCTCATTATAATTGCCTGATTTTCATTTTCGTCTGTGACCTTTCCCGCAGTAACGCCTATGTTCGCCCTGTTAAAAAGTCTGACCAGCTTATCCTGTATGCTGTTGTTGTCATCATCTTCCCTGACTGAAAAAGAAAACTCATAGGTATATTCACCTATATTCATATCAAAGGAATACTCTCCCTTCGGCAGGTTTCTGCTGGAAGGACTGAGATAGTTTCCCTCGTTCACCTGCGAAGCCGCAAGAGAATTTACCTTTATCTCAAGCTGCTCGGCCTCCTCTGTGCCTTCCTCTTCTCCTATATACCTTGCCTCAACTATAGCTGTGTTTCCGGATACAGCCTTCTTTCTTAGAAATCCCGAAATGCTCCCATTCATATCTGTAAGAGATGCTGCCACATTTTTAAGAGAACGGGCAGATTCCTTTAAATCTATTGCGTACTTCTGAACATTATCTGTATCTAACAGCTTATATAAGGGTGATTTTTTGTTCACCTTAAGCATATTGTTATATACGCTTCTTAATTCACTTCTTTTATGGGTGTCATACTTTGATACCTGCTGTCCTCCATACGTAGACAGATAGTAAGTATATGCGCTGCTAATCATCTGAATCACCTCCCTTTGTATTCAAATGGTTACCGTCTCTTTAGTCTGCATCCTTGCATAGAGACATTTATCCTATTATTATTTAGTATATACCAAAAACCATTAATTTGTCAAATATTTATTAAATTTTTCTTCCATATTTCCGCCTGCTCTCTATAAGCGTCTGCCTGCTCCTTTAAGCCTGACGCGTCAAGTACCTCTGCAAGCGCATTTAGCGCTGTATCTCCTCCCATATGTATATTGCATACCGGAGTGGTCTCAAAAGCGGCATTATAATACCACAGATGAGCTTCATCCAAATCTCCCTTTTGCCTATAGTAATCTCCAAGCTCCATGCATATCTCACTGCATCCTTCTGAAAGCGCTACCTTTATGGCATATTTAAAAAATTTATCCTCCTGTCCCATTATTCTGTATGCGCGGGCTAAGATAATACATGCATACTGAAGCTCATCGGGGGTGCAGCCTTCTTTTTTCAACAATCTTTCAAACACTCCTATTGCGCCTGTAAACTGATTATCTGTTCCTGATATATATAGCTCCTTTGCATACATACGAGCCAAATCATATGATATGACAGGTGAATCCTCATTTCCAAAATGCTTTTCAAATATGGCTATATCCCTGTCCGTATGAAGTCCGTGGGGTTTGTGAAAAATACGTATATCGCTGTCAAATACCACAGGCTCAGTCCTTAAACACTCATGAACAGGATTTTTAAATTCAAATGTTCTTATTCTTTTAAACAGCTTTGCCCTGTATTCCTCATTAAAATTATATACCGTATTGGATTCATACTGTCCGCTGTATAACATCTGTACTATATCTATCTGAGGCATAAGCGCCTCCTTTAGCTGCATAAATCCACGGCGGTTTTCCTCATCCAGCACCTCGTCTGCATCTGCAGTATATATATATTCACATGTGGCAAAGGAGGAAGCGTAATTTCTTGCTGCTGAAAAATCATCACACCACTTAAAATCATATACCTTATCCGTATATCTCAACGCTATCTCCTTCGTTTTGTCTGTGGAGCCTGTGTCCACTATAATAATTTCGTCCATAAGCCCCTTAAGGCTGTCAAGGCATCTTTCCAAAACGCTTTCTTCATTTTTCACTATCATGCATAAGCTTATTGTTATCATGCTCCCTCTCCTTCCTGTATTTTAATGGCCTGCCGTAAAGCTGCTTTAATATAATCCGTTAAATTTATATAAGTTTTAACTAATCATACCACGTATTTACCTTTTATTTCAACAGTATTATTTTTTTGCACACTTGCATTTTCGCTCTTGAAATATACCTTTTTCTGGTATATAATATACATGATAAATAGTATTGATTTACACATTTTATCCAGGGAGGGATTGCTATGAGCAATATATCAGGTATAAGCAATGCTTCGTATTCAGATTATGGAAGCTTTGCTTCAGGAAAGAAAATAAACAGTGCTGCTGACGGAGCTGCTGAGCTTTCTATTATTGAAAAACAGGATACTCAGACACGAGGCTTAAACGCTGGTGCAAATAATATACAATCTGCAAAGGATATGTTAAATGTTTCCGATGCTGCCCTTGGAAGCATTTCTGATTATCTGCAGCGTATAAGGGAGCTGGCAGTACAGGCATCAAACACTGCTACCGTTTCAGATTCAGACAGGTCAAACATGCAGATGGAGGTTGAGCAGCTAAAGCAGGGAATATCTGACGTTGCCAATTATACAAGCTTTAATACAAAGCCTTTGCTTGACGGCTCAAACCCTGCGTTTAACATTGCCACTGACAGCAACGGAAACTCTATGACTGTAAATGGAGCCAACGCTACTCTTGATGCTCTCGGTATAGCTGATTTTGACCTGACAGGCGATTTCAATATAGACGATATTGATAAGGCCATTGACAATGTCAGCTCCCAGAGAAGCGCCGCCGGCGCAAAGAGTAATGCTTTAGAGTATGCGTACAATTATAACACAAGCGCCGCTTTATATTCTACAGGAGCAAAGAGCAGACTTGAGGATTTGGATTTAGCCGAAGCTATTTCTGAGAAGAAAAAGCAGGAAACTCTTCAGGAGTATGCATTTTTTGCTCAGAAAAAGAAGGCTGAGGAAGAAAAGCAAAAGATTAATGTGCTGTTTGGTTAGCCCATAAAAGCGCGTTAATAATTCAATAAAGCTATTATAATTACATTAAAGGACTGCTGCAGAACAAGGATTTTATACACGATATAGCAGATTTCATGGTATATCCATTGCTATATTTTGTATATTCTCCCGGTTTTGCAGCAGTCCTTTATTTTCCTTTTTTATACCTTAAAGCTTCCTTGAAGCCTTTTTCTCCTAATGTGACATGTAGTTACGGCAATACTATTCCACAGTTACTATTCTGCTTAGCTGCGACACTATATCATATCCGTCCCAATATACTCCCATATCTAATGCTTTCCCAAAGGGAACAATCCTGTCTATTCCCTGCAAATTTTTATCTGACACAAAGCTCATAAGCATATTTTTATCCAGTCCGTAATACAAAAGAGTTTGAACCCTGCTGTTAATATATGGTATCAGACTGCTTATATCCTGTAAATCATACTGATAAAACATTCCGTATCTTCCTCTAAGGGTTTCTATCTCCTTAGGAAGCTCCTTTAATTCCACAACATAAAGTAAATTATCTGCTCTCTCTGCCTTTTTAACGTTATTTTCACAGCAGGAAATACATAAATCTGTATATTTATCCATTGCCTTGACAGGCTCTAGGCTATAGCCGTCTGCCGCCTTACGAACTGCCGCCCAAAGCTTTCCTTTTGCCGCTTCCTTCTCTGCCCCTGCCCACAATATAAGATGGGGCGTTGAGCACGCATTCTGGTCCATCAGATATGTATCGTTATAAAATTTTACTGCAAATTCATAAGCCGCTTCCTCTGATAACTTAACAAACTCGTCACTATTTATTATTCCAAAGGAAAATCTGTCAGCAAAAACAATTTCCGTGCCATTGCTTTTCATGGGAGATTTTCTTATCTCTGCTATCGAGGCGTCTCCTCCCCATATAATTCTTACGTCAGCCATCATGGAAAACTCATCTGTTATTTCCTTATTATGCCCATATCTTACAAAGGCTGTGGTTTCCTTTATTATTTTATATTTTGGAGCCTCCAGCGTGGTCCTTATTCCGTCGCATATTATATCAGTCTGTTCAAAAGCTTTTGAAGGCACTCTTACTATATTTCCATTTCCTGAAAGAAGTCCAAAAAAGTACGAGAAAGCAAAGTTTATAGGAACATTTGCTGGCGTTATATGAAACACCAGTCCCCTTCCCAGTCTGTTCTCCATATGTTCCCTGCTATCCCTCAGCTTTAAAATATTACCTCTTCTGCACCAAAAAGCCAGCGTCATTATATCATTATGCTTTTCTTTAACCGCCCTTTTTCTTAAAATTGACGATAATTCATCTAAAAAATCAATTACTAAATCACTATAAGGCTTAAGAGGCTTTGTTTTTACATTTTCATCCCCAATAATCCATTCAATATCAGTGTTTTTCATATGTGTCGCTGCACCCCCTGATTTCTGCATCTTTAACTCTTCCTAATACCTTAAAGTACTTTCCGTATCTTCCGCAGGGACAATCATCCTCTCCAAGCAGCACCCCTTCATCCTCAGTAATAAGGGAATGTCCGGGATACGACTCAGGAATTGCTGAAACCGCTTGTATTACTCCCTTTTCGTTTACGCCGCAAACGCTGAAATCCTTCGTATTTCTAATAATCACATCAGAAAAATTGCTTGCGTGAAGATGACCATATTCACACTGCATATAAATACAGCCTGTCTGCTCTACCATTCCGTAATAATCATGTATATGGCTTAAGCCGCAAACACTGTGAATACTATCCCTAAACTCCTCCGGTGAAACCGCTTCATTTGCAACCTTCTTCCAGCCGCCTCCATGTATCATTATTCCATTGCTTAAATCTATGGAGCTTGATTTCTTTTTAAGCTCCTTGTAAAAATACTGCCAAATCATAAAGGTAAAGCCAAATACTAATATTTTCTTTCCCTTATGCTTTTCCAAAAATTCCTGTACCTTATCAAAATCCGGCTCCATATTCTCATTCAGGGCATACTGCTTATCTGTTCCAAAAATTGAAAACCCCAGTATACCCGCTCCCCTTGCAGAAAACATAGCCCTGTTTTTTATAACAGCCGGACTGTCTATTATAAGCATTGGCATCCTGCTTTTCCCTGTAAATTCAGAAACTATCTTTGACAGCGCCTTTTGCTGGTTTGAGGCTGTTATCCTGTCAAGATATATCTTTGACACCTTCTGCCCCGTAGTTCCTGATGAAGTCATGGTTTTAAATATATTTTCCTTATCTGTGCTTTTAAGGTCAAGCTCCTTAAAAAGCCGGACAGGAAGAAAAGGCAAATCATAATAGCTTTCTGCCTCCTCTGTATTTATATTAAGAGCCTTTAAAATTTTAGAATACTCCTCACAGCTTTCCCTATGCTTAAGAGATAATTGCTTAAGCCTTTCCGTAAGCCAGCGGGACTTTTCCTCCTTATTCATGGAATATGCCGGAATTTCTAATATATCTTCTATTTTAGCCATAAAATATCTCCTATTTAATCATAAAACATCTCCAAATTTTTATATAATGTTTTTCCCGCTTCATTTTTCGGCAGCTTATCAATGGCCTTTACAGAAAACGCCGTAGGGTTAAGACCTGTTTTCTGCGCCAAAAACCTTTTTACAGCCTGAATAGTCCTGTCCTCCTGTATTGTGACAAACACATACAGCTTATCGTCCAGGCCTGCGCAGGCGCAGTCAAGCTCTGTAAATTCCTCTTTTATCATTCTCTCAGCCTCGTCAAGATTTACCCTATTTCCAAATATCTTAAGAAACCTCTTTTTTCTTCCCACAATATAAAAATAACCGTCACTGTCGCATTTAGCCATATCTCCTGTCTCAAGTACTCCGCCTCTCTCGTCATCCTTTTCTAAATCCTCTGCAGTTTCCGCATAGCCTAACGTAACATTTTCCCCCTCATATATCAGCTCTCCAATTACGTCACTCTCTGTTACGGCGTTTCCTTCCTCGTCCCTAAGCCATAGCTTTCCCCCTGGTATGGCAATTCCCATGCTTCCGCACTTTTCTATTGATTTATTCCACGGCAGATATGCCATTCTTGCTGTGGCCTCAGTCTGCCCGTACATAACGACAAAGCGCTTATTATTTTCTTCTGCATACCGGGCAAATTCCTTATGAAGCTCAGGCGATAATTTTCCTCCTGCCTGAGTCATTGTCTTAAGGCTTGGCAGCTCCATTCTAAAAAATCTAAGCTTCTTTAATATCTCATATGTATACGGAACGCCTCCGAAGGAGGTTGCCCCCTCCTCTTTAAAAAAGTTCCAGAACTCACGATTTAAAAGAGTATAATCCGTAAGCAGAATTGCAGCTCCTACAAGAAGATGACTGTTTATAATAGAAAGACCATACGTATAATTCATGGGCAGTGTAGTTATTGGCCGTTCACCCTCATTAAGCTCAAGATATTCCGATATTGCCCGTGCATTGGACACAATATTAACATAGCTCTGCCTTACAAGCTTTGGACTTCCGGTGCTGCCTGACGTAGTAAGCAGCAGCGCAAGCTTATCATTAAGCTTATGCCTCTCTTTAAAGCCTGTCCTATACATTACAAATTCTCTGTATTTTCCTATTCTTTCCGGATTGCTTTGCTCTAAGTTATTCCAGTTCTCAGGCCCATATAAATATGCAGGCTTATATATATTATACAGGTTATAAAACAGCTCCCTGTTCATTTCCTCATTTATCATCACAGGAACTATACCATTTCTCAAGGCTCCTATATATGCGCAAATACTCTCAATACAATTTCTGCATACTAAAAAAAGCACTGTTCTTTTCTCTAAATTATTCATAAGAACATCACTGTCCGACAATAATTCCTTATATGTGAGCCGCTCTTTCCTGTCTGTAATAACCGCAATATTATCCTTGTATTTATCAATGTCTCTGTAAAAATTCATAATTCAACGCCATACTTTTTTAATATTTCCATTCCCTTAGTATATGAACTGAAATCAATTATATCATCTGTATCCATCATAATTCCAAACGCCTCCTCAAGCTCCGCTATAAGGCTCATATGTCCTACCGAATCCCAGCTTTCAATCTTCTGATATTCAAGCTCAGAGTTTATCATTTCCTCTGTCAGCTCCAGTCCAGTTTCAAATGCTTTATTGTATTTTTCTAAATTTGTCATCACTTAAACCTCCATTTTTATTTATTTCTCTATGGCTGCCTTAATCCGCTGAGTTATTGACTCCTTTGTTAATCCGCTTCTGTAAAGAAGGGTTGTATAACCTGCGCCGTGAGGATAACTTCCTTCCGCTCCTATTTTCATAATACGAATCGGAAGTCCTTCCTTCATTGCAAGCTCTGCTACGGCATCGCCTATCCCTCCTACAACACTATGCTCCTCCACCGTTACTGTAAGCCTGTGCTTTGCCATTATGGCTGCAATGCTTTTATCAATGGGCTTTATTGTATGAATATCAACAACGCTTGCGCTTATCCCTGAGGCTTCAAGCTCTCCTGCCGCCTGAAGAGACGTGAAAACCATTGAGCCGGATGCAAGTATGCATACGTCCTTTCCCTCTTTAAGGTAAATCGCCTTTCCTATCTCATAATTATAATCTTCTGAATAAACTATGGGCGCTCTTGCGCTTCCCGTAAGTCTTATATAAACCGGCCTGTCATATTCCATTACAGCTTCTAAGCATTTATATGCTTCTGTACAATCTGCAGGGGATATTATGGTTATATCAGGTAAAGTGCGCATTATTGCCACATCCTCCAGCGCCATATGGGTTGGGCCTAAAATACCTGCAGAAAATCCTGCTGTCAATCCTATCAGCTTTATAGGCAGCTTCATGTAGCTCATGCTTATTCTCACCTGGTCCAAGGCTCTTGTTGCAACAAAGGAGCCATAGGAGGCAGCAAACACATTAATCCCTTCGCTTGCTATACCTGCGGATACTCCTATCATATTTTGTTCTGCAATTCCCACATTATAAAATCTTTCAGGATGCTCCTGACAAAACCTCTCCAGTCCGGAAAACTGACATAAATCAGCCGTCACAACACAAAAATTCTCATTACATTTCGCCAGTTCATTCATTATAACACCAAACTGGCCTGTCTGTCCCATCATAGACCATGCCCTGACAGCCCTGCTATTTATTTCCATTTCCTGTTACCTCTGCCCATGCGTTTTTTCCTGTTCCGCCGTCATCCTTCCAAAATGCCAGCCCGGAATATTTTCCATAAACGATATTCCCTTTCCCTTTATGGTATCTGCTATAACTACTCTTGGCAGCGCGCTTTTTTTCATCAAGGCTGCATACAGCTGCCTGACGTCATGGCCGTCTGCCTCCTCCGCTTCCCAGCCAAAGCTTTTCCATTTGTCAGTAAGGGAATCAAGGGGCATTACCTTTTCAGTATCTCCGTCATACTGCAGATGATTTCTGTCTATTATGGCTGTTAAATTTCCTAATTTATACTTTGAGGCTGTCATTGCCGCCTCCCATACCGAGCCCTCATTACACTCTCCGTCCCCAAGCAGAACAAATACTCTTGAGGTATCGTTGCCTTTTCTTTTTAATGCCATTGCCACACCGGCTCCAAAGGACAGACCCTGTCCTAAGCTGCCTGAGGAAAATTCGATTCCCAATTCTTTATTTTTACACGGATGTCCATACAGTCTTGTATCGTCACCCTTAAAGGTCATAAGCTCCTCACCGGAAATAATTTCCTTACAGCACAATGCTGCATATAACGCCGGTACTCCATGTCCCTTGCTCAGTATAAACCTGTCCCTTTGCTCATATGCTTCTACGCCTGAATTCATAACCTTAAAATATAATACGGCTACTATCTCTATAATCGACATGGCTGCGCCAAAATGAAAGCCTAATCCGCCTGCAGCTCCTGCCATAGTCAGACAATTTTCACGCATTTTCTTACATATAGCTTTCAGCTCATTTTCTTCCTTTTCCGTCACTGTCCGCCCTCCTTTTAAAGAAGCATTACTGCAGCATTCCTCCGTCAACTCTTATAACCTGTCCCGTTATAAATGACGACATATCTGAAGCCAGAAAAACTATGGCGTCTCCTATCTCCTCCGGCTTTGCCTTTCTCTTAATAACCAGCTTTTTTAACATATCCTCAAAAAGCCTTTCCTCCATTTTATCTCCCATGTCGGTTTCTGTAAGTCCCGGCGCAACGGAATTAACTCTTATGTTATATTCTCCCAGCTCTATAGCCATACGCTTTGTGGCGCCTATCATAGCCGCCTTTCCTGATACATAATCAAGCATTCCCGTATTTCCGTCTATTCCTGCGCATGACGATATATTTACAATGCTTCCTTTTCTTCTTTTAATCATAAGCCTTGAAATCAACTGGGTTATAAGAATATGAGAAAAAAAGTTCACCTCAAACTGCTCCCTTATTTCCTGTATTGTCATCATTTGAAACAGCTTTATCTGATTTACGGAGCCTGCATTATTTACTAATATATCTATATCCTTTGATGTCCTTACAATCTCCTTTATTCCGTTTTTTACCGCCGCTTCCTCCGTAATATCAAAATAAACAGGCGTTATGGTTACGTTATATTTGTCTGCCGTCCTTTTGCACAGCTCCTTAAATTCATCAGTTTCCCTTCTGGCATGGGCAAATACATTTGCACCATTCATGGCAAATCGCTCCAGGGCAGCCAACCCTATGCCTCTATTGCTTCCTGTAATAACTGCAGTTTTTCCTTTTAATAGCACCGCTCTTCTCCTTTAATTTCAAACTGAATTATATCAAATTTACGCTTTGCCTTTACTTCCTCCCACTCATTTTCAAGTATGCCTCTTACCACCACGTCATGGTATTGTCCGTTTTTGCATACACTGTCCCTGAGAATTCCTTCCCTCCTGCTTCCGCACATATCAAGAATCCTGTTGACCTCTTTATTATCTGAAAAAACTTCCTCACATACCTTATGGACCTTCAAATATCCAAACGCATAACGATATAAATTCCATTGAAGATATAAGGTCAGCTTAAGGGAGCGTTTTTCCCTTACGGCAATATATACGCCTGTATGGACCTGAGTTGAATCATAGCCGGAAAGACTTACCACTCCTGCCGGCACACCATCTACCTCCAAAATCCAATAGAATTCCTTTTCACTCTTTTTTATTTTCTCAAACCATTTCCTTTGACCTTCTATGGTCAGCTCCGGGTCAGTATTCATATATCTTGTTATTTCAGGCAGCATGCGCCAATTCATTATCATCTCCAAGTCTTCCTCTTTTATCTGCCTGCAAAACGCATTTATTTCCATTAGTCAAGCTCCTCATATGATATGGGCTCTCCAAAATCATAATCCTTTTTTGCCTTTTTTGACAACAGCTCCTTATAATATTTTGGCTTCACTCCGTCTGAAGGCCTTATACTCCTTATATTTTCCTCCGTAAAGCTCTCTCCTGCCTTTATTTTTTTAACTGCAAACAAAGACCGTCTTCCTCCTAAACCGCCTTTTTCATTTTCCGTTAATTCATATGTCGGCTTCCCTATTACTAAGGTTGCGTTTCTCACATCATCTACCATTTTTTTAAACTCAGACATTTTCATTGAAAAGCCCATATCTGCGCTGTTAATTTTCTCGTCCAGACAAACGTGCTTTTCTACAACCTTTGCCCCCAAAGCGACCGCCGCTATAGGCGCAAGGCTTCCCTCAGAGTGGTCCGATAATCCTACCGTCACGCCGAATTTATTTATCATATCAGGGATAACTGACAAATTCATATCCTCATACTTAGCCGGATACTGGCTGCAGCACTTAAGCAAAACTACATTTCTGTTATTCTGCCTGTAGCACGCGTCCAAAGCTTCTCTTATTTCCTCCTCGCTTCCCATTCCGCAGGATATAATCATTGGTTTTCCCTTCGACGCCGTATATTCTATAAGGGGTATATCCACCAGCTCAAAGGAGGCAATTTTATAAAAATCTACCGATAACTGTTCCAAAAAATCTACTGCCGTCCTGTCAAATGGCGTAGACAGGAAATCAACTCCTACCTCCTCGCATTTTTCTTTTATGCTCCTCTGCCATTCCCACGGCGTATATGCTTCCTTATATAAATCATAATATGTATAGCCGTCCCAAAGACCTCCCTTTATTTTAAAGGGCTCCTTATCACAGTTTATGGTCAGCGTATCGGCAGTGTATGTCTGAATCTTCACACAGTCAGCCCCTGCTTTTTTTGCCTCCTCAACAATTTTAAAGGCATTATTAATGTCTCCTCCATGATTAGCCGACATTTCCGCAATAATATACACGCCGTTTTGTATCTTTTCATATAAATGCATATTTATATCCCTTTCATAATCCTATATTTTATTTCAGCTATTCTCTCCTATCCCTTTTATTCTCCTCAATAAATATTATTTAACTTTTCCTTAAGCTCCTCTACAGACAGCCATTCAGTATTATTGTCTGAGCTATAGGCAAATCCCTGCTCTACCTTTTTTCCTCCTGCCTGTATCTTGCTGTTGTTCCACCATTCCATATTAGGGTATACTATAAAATGCTTATCGTATTCATAGGTGTTCATGGAATCTTCTTTTGTAACCATAATCTCATGGAGCTTTTCACCCTCCCGTATGCCTACCTCCGGCATCTCGCAGCCCGGAAGTATTGCCTGGGCCAAATCTGTTATCTTAAAGGACGGTATTTTTGATATAAAGGTTTCTCCTCCCTTTGCCTCTGAAAGCGCCTTTATGACAAGCTCCACTCCCTCCTCTAAGCTTATCCAAAATCTGGTCATTCTGTAATCTGTAATAGGAAGCTTAGTTCCTCCGCTTTCCACTATATCCCTGAAAAACGGTATAACAGAGCCACGGCTGCCTGCCACGTTTCCATATCTCACTATGGAAAAGCACACGTCCTTTGCTCCCGCATACGCATTTGCCGATATGAAAAGCTTATCAGAAACAAGCTTAGTTCCTCCGTATAAATTAATAGGATTCACCGCCTTGTCCGTAGACAGCGCAACTACCCTTTTTACATTTTTGTCAAGGGCTGCGTCTATAATATTCATAGCTCCGTTAATATTGGTTTTTACCGCCTCAATAGGATTATATTCGCATGCAGGCACCTGCTTCATGGCTGCGGCATGCACCACATAATCAACCCCCTCAAAGGCTCTGTAAAGCCTGTCCTTATCCCTTACATCACCGATAAAAAAACGAAGCCTGTCCTTATATTCCTTTAACTGGTTAGCCATATTAAATTGTTTAAACTCATCTCTTGAATATATAATGATTTTTTTTGGATTATAATTTTCTAAAACATATTTTGTAAAGCATTTTCCGAAGGAACCTGTTCCTCCTGTAATAAGTATCGTCTTCCCGTTTAACATCTTTATATGCCTCCTTGCAGCTAATCATCACTTTTACGGATGAAGCATTTTTACTTTATTATATATGTATCGGCATGATTTCATATATTCTTAATTTTTATTTAAGGGGAAAAATATTTATCCCCTTAAATAATTCTTTATCCTGCCCATATCAGCTTAACAGCTCCGTAAATTCATTCACCTTATCTATAACATACCGCTGTTCCTCTTTTGTAAGCGCCGGATATATAGGAATACTTACAGCTCCGCCATAATATCTCTCGGCGTTTGGACATGTTACATTTTCATATCCGTTTTCCCTGTAATAAGGATGCATATACACAGGTATGTAATGAACGTTTACCCCGATTCCTGCTTCTCTCAATCTTATAAAAAGCTCTTTTCTTATTTCCGGCTTCACCCATATAACGTAAAGATGATATGCATTTATTCCCGATTCATCCTGATACGGCGCCACAATATTTTTATTGCCTGCAAATGCTTTATTATATCTTTCCGCTATATCACGGCGTTTTTTCAAAAACATATCAAGCTTATTCATCTGTGAGCAGCCTAAGGCGCACTGTATATCTGTTATACGATAGTTATAGCCAAGAGCCTGCTGCTCATAATACCATGGTCCTTCATTCTTCAAAAGAAGCTTTTCTTCCCTTGTTATACCGTGGCTTCTGAAAAGCTTTAGTCTTTCATACAGCTTTTCATTGTTTGTGACTATCATTCCGCCTTCACCTGTAGTTATATGCTTCACCGGATGAAAGCTAAAGGTTGTCATATCAGATATGCTTCCTATTTTTCTTCCCTTGTATACGGCGCCGAGGGCGTGGGCTGCATCCTCTATAACCGTAAGCTTGTGCCTTTTAGCTATCTCGTTTATTTTATCCATGTCGCATGGCTGTCCTGTAAAATGAACAGGTATAATCGCCTTTGTTTTTGCAGTTATCTTTTTCTCTATATCCTCCGGACATATATTGTATGTCTTCATATCTATATCTGCAAATACAGGAGTTCCGCCCATATAAAGCACACAGTTTGATGATGCTGCAAATGTAACGGGCGTGGTTATAACCTCATCCCCCTCGCCGATTCCTGCCGCAAAGCATGCCGCGTGAAGGGCTGCAGTTCCGTTTGATATAGCTACGGCATATTTTGCTCCCGTATAGTCCGCTACCTTTTTTTCAAAATCAGCTATAGCCGGCCCTGTGGTAAGAAAATCCGATTTTAACACTTCTACTACTGATTGTATGTCATTTTCGTCTATTGACTGTCTGCCATATGGTATATACATTTTATTCCGCCTCCTGTAATAAGCCTTTATATATTTATATTTGTCTTTTCTGCCGCAAGCTTCATATCCCTCTCAATCTCATATGTGGCGTCAATAATTGAATTTACAAGCTTTTTGCCATTATTTGCCATGTGCCTGATATCCTCGTAAAGGTTATCCTTTTCTTCAAAAACAACCTCCCTTAGCTGATAATCCTCCTCCGCCACATATAATTGCAGATATTCCATTTCCTTATTATCTGATACCAGATTATTTATTTCGGTAATTTTTTCTATGGCGCCTGTAAACTCTTTCCCCGTATATTTTTGCTTTCTGTTCAGCTCGTCAAGCTTATCATACGCCTTAATTCCTTCCCTCATTTTTTTTCTCAGGGCTTCCATATGAAAATCTATATTATTAAGATAATCTATTATCTCTGACCTTTCCTCCGCATTAAAATAAGGGGCTAATTCTCCAATAACCCTTTGGAAATCTAAGCCTTCATCATTTTTACACTCACGTTTAAGGGCATCTCTCAAGGTAAGTATTTCCATTCCCTTTTTCTTGGCTCCGCCTTCCGTTGCATCTATAATCCTTATATCGGGATAAAGGTCAGCCTCCCTCTCAAACCACTGGCGGTAAATGTTCATATTTTCCTCTGTCCTGACCATATTTCCGTATATGTCTTCCACCTGAATATAGTGGGTATCGCTTTCCTTTATCTTATTGTCGGCATCCTTTCCATATGCGCCTTCAGTATGCATTTTATTATAGGGATACGCCAAATCCAAGCCAATAAGTATTACGGTTTTAAAACCAAGCTCCCTTGCAAGGGAAAAAGCATCGTTGGCAACGGAGCCTCCTGTAGAAAGCCTTAATACTCTTTTTTCAAGCTTATATATAAAGCCGTCCAATATGCTGTTTGTGGAATTTTCATATATTCTCATTCCATGGTGCACCTGTTTAATATCTGCATTTGCGCCTAAAGCGTAAACAAGGGGAACATGATTTATTTTTTCATGGTCAAAAAGACCTATAGGCTTGTGTGGGTCTACCGTAACCGCTATGTCTGGTACTATATCCTCCTTTGCCAATGATTTTAAGGCTGTATCTACCGATATAATAAACGCCTTTCCCTTTATATTCTTTAATTCCTTTATATTTTTATCAAGAGACGGACCTGCCGCCACAACAACAGCCGGTATGCCTTCCAAATCAATTTTTTCAAAAGCCTCCTTTAAATCTCCTAAGCCGTATTGATGTACGTAGTCCGAGATATTATCTATAGTATTTTGAAGAAACTCCTGTCCAAATCTTTTTATTGTATTTTTGTTCACCTCTATATTTAATAATCTTTGATTAAATAATTCCTTAAATTCCTCACATTCCCTCCTCATTATTAATTCGTAATTTGGAGATATCATCATTCTGACATTTTTTATATTTTCATATCCTATTACAGTATCCATTGTATTATATAAATCACTTAAGCCGTCCTTTCCAACGCACAAAAAGATATTTTCTGTTTTTTTGTCAAAATTTTCCGTTCCAATACATTGTATAGCCCCATATAAAATGCTGTAGCTGGGCTCATATAAAATTATTGACGCATCCTTATTTCTTTCTTTTATCTTTTCTATATATTCACCGTTTGCAATTCCAAACAGAACAACCACAGTGCCAAAGCCCTTTAATTCGCACTGATTACACCAGTATTCGGCAAGCTCCCCGCCATAAATGCTGTTAAGGTAATATTCTCTGTTTTCTTTCAATACCTTTATAATTTTCTTCCCTGTTATTCTCTCATCTATTACTACCTCAATTTCTTCTTCCGCCGCCTTTTCTATTATTGTATCTAAGGTAGTTTTTTTCCCATTGCTATTTTCAACTATAATCATAAATTATTCCTCTTCCATTATATTCTTTATCTGCATATACCATCCAAGAGTTTCCTTCACCCTGTAATTCAGGGTGTCAAACAAAAGCACCTTATCCTTTTTTTCTATGGCGTCTGATATATCTCTCATATCCTGCACCAGCCGTTTCAGTTTTATATTAATTCCTATGGCGTTTAAATCAGGAAGCAGTCTGATAAACTCCTCATAGGAGCTTTTTATATATGGATAAAGCCCCAAAAAGGCTTCATAAAAGTTGATATCCTTATTATAGATATCCTTTGTCAGTATATCTGTTTTTTCTATAGCTTCTGCAATATTCATATTTACCTCATATTTTATATATTTTTTATAATAATTGGAAATGGATAATTAAAAAAATGAGCTACTCAGAATGAGTAGCTCAAATATGATAGTTTTACCACTACTGTAACAATGACAATACACCCTGATTAGCTGAGTTAGCCTGTGCAAGCATTGACTGTCCTGCCTGCTGTAAGATGCTGTTCTTGCTGTACTCAACCATCTGATTTGCCATATCTGTATCACGGATACGAGACTCTGCAGCCTGAGTATTCTCTGCTGTAGTATCAAGGTTCTTTACAGTATGCTCAAGTCTGTTCTGAAGTGCACCAAGTGCTGACCTCTGTGTAGAAACTTTTGAAATGGCAGCCTGTATCTTGCTCATTGATGTACCAGCGTTTGCGTTAGTGTCTACTGTCAAGCCATTAACGCCAAGAGCTGTAGCATTCATTGTCTTTACGCTGATTGATATTGTCTGACCATTTAATGCGCCAACCTGAAGCTTCTTTCCTGTAAATGTACCGTCAAGTAAGTTCATTGTATTGAACTGTGTTGTAGATGCGATTCTGTTAAGTTCAGATGTTAATGCATCAACTTCCTTCTTGATAGCAGTTCTGTCAGATGATGTATTTGTGTCGTTAGCTGCCTGTGTTGCAAGCTCGTTCATTCTCTGTAAGATTTCATGTGCTTCATTTAATGCACCTTCTGCTGTCTGGATAGCTGAAATACCATCCTCTGCATTTGTTGAAGCCTTGTTAAGTCCTCTTATCTGGCTTCTCATCTTTTCAGAAATTGTAAGACCTGCTGCGTCATCGCCTGCGCGGTTAACCTTGTAGCCTGAAGATAACTTCTCTGTTGCCTTTGCCTGGTTACCTACTGTGATACCTAACTGTCTGTTAGCGTTCATAGATGTCATGTTGTGCTGTACTACCATAATTCATTCCTCCTTGAATATATAGCCGCTTCCTTGCGGCATTATTTTTTTTATTTTATATTAACCTCTTATGAGGTAAATATCTGTATTATATTTTTATTAGCCTGATGCTTTCTTTAGCTCTGACATATATTATATCGGAGCTTAATAAAAATACTTTATACCTTTTTTTATTTTTTTATTGAACTTTTTTTAAAATAATTGTATTGCCTGAAAAAATCCTGTATAATAGGCATAATTATAATGCATCAGCATTAAACTAACACATGCTTAGAACGGAGATTTTATGAAAGTACTTGCAGTGATTCCGGCAAGAGCCGGCTCAAAGGGTATTCCCAATAAAAATTTAAGACTGATAAATAATCATCCTCTTATTTACTATGCAATAAACAATGCAAAATCATCTAAATACATAACTGATATTGTTGTATCAACCGACTCACCGGTAGTGGAAGCTATAGCCATACAAATGGGAGTTAACGTAAGGCTGCGCCGTCCCGAGCTTTCCGGTGATTCTGTAACATTGGATGCCGTAATATATGATGCTGCAAAAAATTATACTGCAGATTATGTAATTTCCATGCAGCCAACCTCTCCCACCTTAACGCCCCAGACTCTTGACAATGCCATTGAATACGCTGTAAGGCATGATACCGATACACTTATCTCAGCTATTAACAAGCCTCATTTAGCCTGGCTTAAGGATGGTGACAGAAAGCTTCCTGCATACAGGGAAAGGCTGAATCGTCAGTATCTTCCGCCATACTATATGGAAACAGGTGCCTTTTTCATATCCAAGGGAAGCGTTGTAACTCCTTTTTCCCGCTTTGGCGCAAAATGCGATATATATGAAATACCTGAAAATGAAGCCATTGATATTGATACCTTTGGAGATTTAAAGTATGCGGAGGCTGTTTTAGAAAGAAAGAGAACAGCCATATATGTAAACGGCAATACCCTGCGCGGAATGGGACACATATACCGCGCCCTTGAGCTTGCTGATGAATTTTATTCAAAGCCTGATATATATTACGATATTAATCAGACAGACAGAAAGCTGTTTGGTTCTACCACCCACACCCTAATCCCCGTAAACGGTATTGACGAGCTTTTATCCATAGCGGAAAAGGAACAATATGATTTATTTATAAATGATATTCTTTCTACCTCTATAGATTATATGACATCACTGCGGAACGCTATTCCAAACGCTAAGATAATTAACTTTGAGGATGACGGGGAGGGGATTTATAAGGCAGATTTAGTTATTAATGCGCTTTTTCACGAAGCATATGTTCCCCATATGATGTCCGGCGAACAATATTATATTTCACCGAAGCTTTATATGTTTTATGGGCCTATAAAAATTAAGGAGCGGGTAAAGAAGGTTTTTATATCCTTTGGCGGCTCCGACCCTCAAAATTATTCTGAGCGTCTCCTAAACATAATATCAGACAGGGAGTATAATGATATCTCCTTTACCGTTGTGCTTGGATTAGCAAAGGATAATGCTGACAGGCTTATGAATTTTAATGATTATCCAAACATTGAGGTGCTTTTTAATGTTAAAAATATGCCCCATATAATGGCAGAATGTGATATGGCCATAACGTCCCGTGGCAGAACATGCTATGAATTAGCTATTCTGGGCATCCCTGCTATTGCAATGGCTCAGAATCACCGTGAAGAAAAACACGGGTTTGTCTGCAGCGACAATGGATTTACATATCTTGGACTTAATCCCGCTGATGAAACCATTAAGGCTAATCTTGATATGTATATCCATATGGGCAGGGCGGAACGCCTGAGGTTTCAGTCCCTTCTGTTAAGCCATGACCTTAAAAACGGCAGAAGGAAGGTAATGAATCTTATAAATAATTTATAATAATACTTTATTTTAATCAAACAGGAGAATATGCTTATGAAAAAACCTTTTCTTATTGCAGAGTTGGGAGTAAATTTTTATGATACTGCCAGAATAGAAAATATAACGCCTTTAGAGGCCGCTAAAAAATATATTGACCGGGCTAAATGGGCCGGAGCTGATGCAGTAAAATTCCAGTCCTACAAAGCGGATACCATCGTTTCTAAAAATTCGCCTGCATATTGGGATACTTCCAAGGAACCCACCAAAACGCAATATGAATTATTTACTAAATTTGACGGTTTCGGACAGGCTGAATATGAATTGCTTTGTTCTTACTGCAAGGAAAAAGATATTGCATTTATGTCTACCCCTTTTGACTATGCTTCCGCTGACTATCTTGAAGACCTTGTAGACATATACAAGATTTCATCCTCAGATTTAAGCAATATTCCTTTTTTAGGCTATATTGCCAAAAAGAAAAAGCCCATATATCTTTCTGTGGGCGCTTCTTACATTTCCGAGATTGACGAGGCTGTCAGGGCTATAAAGGAAGCCGGCTGTCATGACATTACTTTACTTCACTGCGTACTGTCTTATCCCACTGAAAACAAGGATGCAAATCTGTCAATTATCAGCACGCTAAAGGAAATATTTCCTGACGTTAAGGTAGGCTACAGCGACCATACTCTGCCGGATTCAAATATGACCATATTATCTGCTGCATTTTTATACGGCGCTGAGGTTATTGAAAAGCATTTTACTCTTGATAAAGGCTTACCGGGTAATGACCATTATCACGCCGGAGACCCTTACGATTTTAAGAAGGCAGTAGAAAATTTTGACCTTATATGTGAAATCACAGGCTCTCCTGTAAAAACCGTACTCCCATGCGAAATGATTCCAAGGAGGGAGGCCCGCCGTTCACTTGTGCTTACCCGTAATATGAAGGCCGGCGAAATAATCACTCCAAATGATATAATGCCTAAGCGTCCGGGAACAGGTATTTCTCCAAAATTTTCCCAGACTGTAATCGGAAGAGCCGTAAGATTTAATCTTCCTGAGGATACTATTCTCACATGGGATATGATTTAATCTAAAGCTGCCTCTGTCCTTGCCTGCTCCATTGCAGCCTTTAAATCCTCCTCCGCCTGTCCCGTCGCCTCAAATAATGCATCCATCATTTTTATTCCATTTTGGATAATAAGCTCCATATCCTCATATGCATTATCCTTCTGCTCATATATTGTATCCCTGACTCCAAAGTCTGTCTCTGCAATATATACGGTAAGATACTGCATTACATTATCATCTGATACAAATTTATTTATTTCTGTTATATTTCGTATAACCTCTTCAAACTCATCGCCTGTATATTCATGCTTCCTATTTAATACATCAAGCTTTTCATACATCCTTCTGCCCTCTGTAAGTCTTTTTCTTATTATGTCAAGATTTATATTAATTTCCCCTATATCCTTTAATATAAATCTTTGTTCTTCACTTGAAAATGTATGATGTACATGTGATATAACATCATGAAAATCAATATATTTTTCCGTTTCACATTCTCTTTCTATTGCCTCTTTCAAGGTCATAATTTCCATACCCGCTTTCTTTGCTCCTCCCTCTGTAGCATCTATAAACTTTATATCCGGGTATGTTAAAACAGCCCTTTCAAACCATATTCTGTACTCATTCATATTATACTCGGTTTTTACCTTACCGCCGTATATATCCTCTACTTCAAACAATACCTTGTCCTGATTTTTTATATCGTTTTCCTCTCCTTCTCCAAATGAAGCCGCCGCATGTCCTTTATCATTGGGATATGCCAAATCCTGACCGACAAAAACAATTGTCTTAAAGCCTAATATTTGCGCCACCGAAAACGCAACGTGCGCCACTGAGCCTCCTGTTTCAAGCATCAGGTTATATCTTTGAAACATAGACATATACCTGCTTATTAATGTACCGTCTGTATTGTAGTATATTCTCATTCCGTTATGTATACTTTTTATCTTTTCATTTGAAGAAATATCAAAAACAAGAGGAATCTCTTTTATTTTTTCATTATCAAACAAGGGCAAAAATTTATTAGGGTCTGCCGTAACTGATATATCAGGCAAAATATCAGCCTGCGCCAAAGGTTTAAGGGCCGTATCCACAGCTATAATAAACGCCTTTCCCTTTGCCAGCTTAAGCTGGCTTATATTTTTATCAAGAGACGGACCTGCCGCAACAACTATAGCCGGTATTTTATCCTTTTTAAGCCTGTCAAATTCCTTCTTTAAATTATACACGGAATATTGCTTTACACAGTCAAGAAGATTATTTGCAGCATTCATCATCATTGTTTTTCCAAATATTTTTGTAGTATTTCTATTTACTCTTAACCGGTTTTCATGCTCCTCCAATAAAACCTTTAATCTTCCAAATTCCTTCTCATAGACTATATCATAATTGGGAGTTACAAACACTTTAATGTATTTTATTATTTCATAATCCGGCATTTCTGCCAATATACCATACATACGCTTCTCGTCATGGACAATCTCAATATTTTTATCATTTATAATCTCTACAACCTCCTGCTGGCTCCTTTGCTTTTCAACAATATCCGGGGAAGGCTCATATACTACTATTTTCATTTCTTTATTTCTATTACGAAGCTCCTTTATATACGCTCCGTTTGCAAATCCAAATACCAGCGCTACGGTCCTGTAATGTGATATATCATGCTGGTTGCACCATGCTTCTACCATATCATTGTCATTATAAAGACTGTTAAAATAATATTTTTTCTCTCCTGTTGCGGCTCCTGTTATTCTTTGCTCCATTATATTATATAAAACAAGGCTTTCAACATTATTCTTTTCCATGGTATTTTCCTCTTTATTTATATAGGTTTCCTCATTTAAGGGCATTTTATCACCTCTATTCCATTATTTCCTTTATCTCATCATACAGTGACAGCGTATCCCTTATCTCATAATTTAACGTGTCAAACATCATTGCCTTATCTTTGTTTTCAAGGGATTTAAGAAGGTTTTTAAGCTGCCCTACCACAACATTAATATCAATGTCCATCCCAATATTATTTAAAGCAGGAATTAGCTCTATAAATTCCTTATATGCCTTCTGCATATCAGGTATTATCTCTTTTACCCTGTCATATATGTTATACTCCTGTTTAAATATATTATCTGTCATGTCTGAAACCATAACCAGCAGTTCTTTTATATCCATATAAAAATCTCCTATAAAAATTGTCAAGAGTTTTAAAAAAAGAGCAGCCCGTAGCGAGCTGCTCAAATATGATAGTCTTTTTATTACTGTAATAATGACAATACGCCCTGATTAGCTGAGTTAGCCTGCGCAAGCATTGACTGTCCTGCCTGCTGTAAGATGCTGTTCTTGCTGTACTCAACCATCTGATTTGCCATATCTGTATCACGGATACGAGACTCTGCAGCCTGAGTATTCTCTGCTGTAGTATCAAGGTTCTTTACAGTATGCTCAAGTCTGTTCTGAAGTGCACCAAGTGCTGACCTCTGTGTAGAAACCTTTGAGATAGCAGCCTGTATCTTGCTCATTGACTGACCTGCATTTGTGTTGTCGTCTACCTCTAAAGAATCAACGCCAAGAGTTGCAGCGCTCATTGAGCCTATGCTGATTGCGATTGTCTGACCGTTTAATGCACCAACCTGAAGATTCTTTCCTGTGAATGTACCATCAAGTAAGTTCATTGTATTGAACTGTGTTGTAGATGAAATTCTGTTAAGCTCAGATGTTAATGCATCTACCTCTTTCTTGATAGCTGTTCTGTCAGATGATGTATTTGTGTCGTTAGCTGCCTGTGTTGCAAGCTCGTTCATTCTCTGTAAGATTTCATGTGCTTCATTTAATGCACCTTCTGCTGTCTGGATAGCTGAAATACCATCCTCTGCATTTGTTGAAGCCTTGTTAAGTCCTCTTATCTGGCTTCTCATCTTTTCAGAAATTGTAAGACCTGCTGCGTCATCGCCTGCGCGGTTAACCTTGTAGCCTGAAGATAACTTCTCTGTTGCCTTTGCCTGGTTACCTACTGTGATACCTAACTGTCTGTTAGCGTTCATAGATGTCATGTTGTGCTGTACTACCATAATTCATTCCTCCTTGAATATATAGCTGCTTCCCTGCAGCATTATTTTTTTATATTAACCTCTATGAGGTGAATACCTATAACATTTTATGTGTGATATTGCAAATAATACCTACATGTATTATATCGGAGCATAAATTAAAAACTTTATAGGCTTTTATTCTTTTATTTTTTTGTATCTAAAAATTGTGAATCAACCACATTCAGCTTATTCATGCTCTGATAATAATTTGACGCTACCTTATTGGCAGTTTTGACAGAGCGGATATTCTTTCTTGACTCTGTTATGCTTTTTTGAAATGCTTCTTTATTTCTGGCTTCGCCTGACTGTATATCCATGGACTTTTCGGTAATCGTCTTTATCTTTTCCTGAAGCTCCTTTATATCCTGCCTGTATGCTTCTTTATCCTCATTCAGAGCTTCCTTTACCCTGTCATATATAGTCTGGAATCCCCTGTCAAGCACCTCCAGCTCTTTTATGCACTTTTCTTTAACATCAACAGTATCATTAAATCTGTCAAAATCAATTTCCGGTTCATGAAGTATATTCTCCTGAAGCTTATTTTGCTCAAGTATATCTTCAAGAAGCCTTATTTTTTTATCAAGACTTTCCTTTAAAATAACAAGATAATTCTGCTCACTGTTTTGCATTCTTCATTACCTCTTCCCATGTATTTCTCATGGTTCTTAAATGTCCAAGGATTTCTTCCAGTATCTCCTTATCCTTGTGGATATTAGCCTCTACCAGTCTGTCATATATATACTTATATACATTCTCAAAGTCCTGTGCCACAGGATACTTAAAATTAAGGCTTGAACGAAATTCCTGAACTATGTTTTCTACCTTTCTTATATTTGTATGGGCCTTGTTCATATCCTTCTGCTCTATTCCCATTATAGCAAGGTTGCAAAACTTTATGGCTCCGTCATACAACATAAGAGTAAGCTGTGCAGGTGAGGCTGTCATTATTTTATTGTTTGCATATTGATTATAACCGGTTGGTAAAGGCATTGTAAATATACCCCTTTCACTATATGATTATATTTTTAGTAAGCTTTATGAGCCCATAAGTGATGACAATGCTGAGGTACTTGACTGAAGCTTGGCAAGCGCAACCTCCATGGCTGAGAACTGTTTATAATATTTGTCCTCCATGGCAGTAACCTTTTTCTCCCACTGCTTTATGGTATCGCCATATCTGTCATGTGTTTTCTTCATCTGCTTATCATTGTAAATAGTATATGAACTGCTTACAGATGACGAAGCCATTTTCTTTGTGAGATTATCATACAGACCCTGTGAAAGCTGCTGGAAGAAGCCTATCACCGAATCTGGGTCACTTGCTATAGCCGCGCGAAGCTTATCTGTCTTTCCTGAGGTCGCTCCATCCTCGCTGTCTCCGTCTATATGATATACGCCCTTTTCATTTTCACCTGATGCAAAATAACCAAGAGTAGATATACCAAAGCTTGAAAGAGAATATGATTTGTCTCCTACCTTATATGATGAGCTCATAGCCATCTTCATTGTAGACATAACGCCGCTCAGGGTTGAATCTCTTCTAAGAAGGGAATCCTTAATCTTCTTCTCCCACTTTTCTACCTCTGTATCGGACATGGCATCCTTTTCCTCGTCCGTAAGAGGCTCGTAGCCCTTTGATGAGCCTGCGTTGAATAATGTATCCATCTCCTTGATAAGGGCGTTATACTCCTTAAGAGTATCCTTTATCATATTGTAAATTCCGTCTACATCCGTCTCTGTTGTAATGGTTACCTTTTCACCCGGCTTTGTAACTGCGCCTGCAGTGATGGTAAGTCCGTTTACAGAATAGTTATTGCTGTTTGACGTAAATTTAGCGCCATTAAGAACAATCTCTGAATCCTCGCCTTTAATACGGACTGCATCGCTTGTTCCAAGGGATGCTGCAAGCATGCTTTCATCTATCTTTCCGTTTGCGTCTGTAGCGGCGTTAACCTTAGACATAACATCCTGCGCCGTTGCCCTTACTCCCTCATATTTAGCTAAATATGACTTGTAAGTATCATCATCTGCATAATCCGCTCTTATTGTGCTTGTATCTGCCTCGCCATACCTTGTAAATTCTACTGCCTTTACCTCATCTGAGGACAGCTTTTTCTCCACAAGCTTATTGTTTTCTTCAACTGCCTTGTTATTTGCTGTTATTTCATCCTTGTTTGCCGTTATCTTTTCTGCAAGAGCCTGTGTATATGCATTCTGGTCTTCCTTGCTAAGGGTATTTGCAGTTACGTTTTCTTCAAAACCTGCTGTATCCGCTGTTTCGCCTGTTATTTTTATACCGTATTTTTCATTTACCTGGTCATATGTATTTAATGTAGCCTGATATTCCTCAAGCTGCTTTTCCTTTGCCTCTATGGCAGAAGCATTTTTATTGTCAACATCTTCATCGTAAAGCTTCTGGATATCCTCCTGAAGCTTAGCCATGGTTTCCTTTGTTGTAACATATACCTTAGCCTTATTTTCAGAGGTCATGTTTGCATATGAATACTCCTTGGCTAATTTGTTATTTTCCTCTGCAAGCTGTGTGTTTCTGTCTGTGTAGGTTTTATTTGCGGCTGATATCTGATTTTTCAGATAATCATTTAACGCCATATTTTCAAGGTCGCTGTCTGTGTATGCGGCAGCCGTCTTATATGAAGCTATATCTGCTACAGATACGGAATATATACCCAGACTCTTCATCATCTCTATTCCATTTGCATCACCTGTAAGTGAGAAATCATGCTGCTCGCCGCTGGTCTTTGAGCTGATAAAGAAACGCTGGTTTGTCTCATCAAAGCTTGCGTTAAGTCCTGCTTCCTTAAGATATGCCACAAGCTGGCCTACATTCATATCGGCTTTCAGTTCAATGGCTTTTTCCTTACCGTCAACATTTATATTAAGCACGCCTGATGAGCTTCCGCCATTTAAGTCTGCAAGCTTAGTGCTTGTCGTTATCTTCTGTCCCTTATTAAGCTGTGCTCCCGTAAGATATCCTGTAGTTGCAAGCTTATTAATCTCCAGTGTCTGGGTTCCGTTTACCGCATTGCCGTCAGCCTTAACGGTAGCCTTTGTAGAATCTGACACGCTTGATGTTTTTTTACTGTACGCAGTAGAAAACCTCATCGGACTAAGCTTATTTGTGTAGAAGCTGTATACCTTTGCGTTAAGCGCTTTCCATGCATCCATCTTCCACTCAAGCTTTGTCTGCTCCTTAACATAGTTATCCTTTTTTATACTATATGCTGATACCAGTTCCTGTACAAGAGCATCTGTATCCATACCTGATATCATACCTGATAATCTGATTGGCATAATTATTCCTCCATTCAATTTAAAAATAAATGCTTTTTGTGTATTTATTTTTGCATACTTTACCTTTTATATCCGGCTGTCTCTATAATTTCTTATCTACCATAATACCTGCAAGCTCCCAAACCTTTTCTATAAGGTCAAGGGTCTCCTCCGCTGGAAATTCCTTGATGACATCCTTTGTTTCCTTGTCAAGTATTTTTATTGTAACCCTGCCTGTTCCCTCATGTATGCCATACTGACAAAATGTGTTGTTCATTTTTTTATTAAGGTCTGCTACCGCATTCTGAACCTTTTTATTATCCAGTTCTACGTTCTGCTCCCTTGTCTTGTCTCCGCCGTTTTCCGGGCTCTTTGACTGATATGACTGCTGCACTACCGGCTGTGCCTCTGCCACCGGCTGGGGCGCCTCCACATGTCTCGTCTGTACTGCAGGCGCGCTGCTCTGATATGCTGCCCCTGCTGTCCTTGATACTGATTCTAATGCCATAATATTCCTCCATTCTGCCACATCCTTGTGGTCCAAATACGAAGTAGTGTATATCAATACTGCTGTGTCTTAATTCCTACGGCACGCCGTATGATATATAATTTTTACCTCCGTGTAAATTTGTTTTATGCTAAAATTTAATATGCTTCAGCATAATGCGCCTTAGCATAATATATTTTTTAAGCATAAAAACTGCCTTTTATAGTTTTCTAATCTATATTTCGGCAGTTTTTTCATTTTCTTTATATTTTTTCCATAAATTTATTGCGGCTTAATTCCTTAACCGCTTCCTACAGCTCCTTCAATGCGTCAAGTCCAGGGGAATTTGCTGCTTCCTTGTTTGACTCCTGTATTTGCTCATACACTTCTTTTCTGTACACAGGTACGGATTTAGGCGCCGTTATACCTATTTTTACCTGGTCGCCCTTTACCTCAATAACGGTTATTTCTATATTATTGTTTATTATAATGGACTCATCCTTTTTTCTTGATAATGCAAGCATAGTTTACCCTCCTTTACTCTTTGTCAGACTTCCTGCTTTTTAGTATATCATAAATCGGGTATTTTACTGCATATTCCGGTTCATCTATAATAATTTGTACTGCTTTCATATTCTTTACATTGACTACTATCGGCGCTGCAAGATTTACCGTCATTTTTGAAATATCCTGAGGAACGGTAACCGTAACCTGCACAAGCATCTCGTTTTCATCAAGCTCCTCCAAATCCGATAAAAAGTCGTCCTCCACAACGGGATTATAATTATCCAATATGCCAAGAGGGTCAACCACCGGCATGGCAAATGCAGGCTCATCTACGGACTGCAGCCATGATATCATGCTGTTTGTCTTCTCTTCATCATGTATAAGCAAAAATCTTTGCAAATCAGGAAACCCGATAATTCCAGATGGAAATGTGATTATTTTGCTTTCATCCGCTTCTATTTCTCCAAATATTCTTGTGTTTATATTCATCCTGTCATACCTTCCTTTCACAGATATATTTTTGGCTTTACAGTAACATATTCTTCCATTACTTACAGAAAATCAAGCAATGATTTCTGGACTATCTTTGCAGTTACGGAAAGGGATGCGTCATATACGTCCTCCATGGCGTTGTACTCTGTTGCTGCCGTAGGTATATCCGTATCTTCATTTTTACTTTTCAGCTCATCCATTGTTAAAAACTGCTGCTCAAGACGGTCCTTTATCATTGAAAGGCGGCTCATTCTGGCGCCAAGGTCTGACAGCTCTATAGTCACTGTCTGCTGATGCTCCTTAAATAATTTAAGTCCGTCTGCAAAGCTGTTTTTAAGGTTTTCCTGCGCATATGAAAGCTCAAGCTCTGCCGCTTCCTTCATGGATGTTATCTTTGCCTTATCGGCGTCGTTTGTTGCAAGCTCAAGCTCGCTTGACAGCTTGTTTATCTTCTCTAAGGCCGCTATTATATCCTCTGCTCTGCCGACCATCTCGTCTACATCTCTGCCAATATTATGCTTTAATATATCCTGCCCCTGTACATTGACTGTAAGATACTGGTTAAAGCTTACCACATAGTTTATTTTCTGGTCTTTCCGGGTATATTCTGTTGTCTTTACCTGACCTGCTACGGTTTCTCTCTTTACACAGTCAAAGTAATGCTCAGGCTGAAGCTCGTTTTCCTTAAATCCCGTCTTTGTATAGGAAATTGAAAAATCCGTATCGTTTAATGCCTGATAGGCGTTTTTTCCAAAAATAACCTCTCCCGTTTCAGGTATAAGCCTTATTTCGTTATCACCTATTGTTCTGTATACGCTTTGACCTGTTGCCTCTGACTGCTCCCTGCTTACGGTAGTTATATTTACCCCTGTAAGAGGCTGTCCGTTTACCTGTATGCTTATTGCAGTCTGGTCCACATTGTCATATCCAAGCTTTAATATGTGATATGTCTCGTTTGTTATTGAGCTTCCTACGTATGTAGGCGCCGCTGCAAAATCATATGCATCATTTCTTGATACTCCGATGGTTCTTTCGAGATTTTTTATGTCCGAAAAGGATAATTCCTCCGTAATATCATATGATAAATCCGGTTTATCCTTTGTAAACATAAGGGTGCTGTCTGTCTTATAGCCGGTGAATATGGTTCTGTCTCCATAGTCTGCATTTCCTGTAGCATAAACCTCATTTCTAAACTGCTTTAAGGATGTTATAATGGCATTGTACTCATCTATAGTCTGATATGTGTTTACACCCTGATTACAATATACCAATATATCCTCTAAGGCGCTATTTATCTTATCCATTGCATCCTTTGTTGCGCTCATCCATGATTCCGCATCCTTTACGTTCCTGTCCTTATACTGGGTAATTTCATTAAGGGTAGAGCGGAGCCTTAACGCTCTTACTGCCGTTATAGGGTCATCTGACGGACGCTGTATCTTTTTTGTAGTTTCTATAGACGTCATTATTTCATCCATACGAAGCTTATTTGCATTAAGATTTGACATATTATTGTTAAGCATAATACCGTTTGTAATTCGCATACTTTATTCTTCACCTTTCTTTCTTTAAATAATAATCTAAACTCCTGTTTCTCTTATAAGGGTATCATATATTTCTGCCATAATAGATATAACCTTTGAGCAAAGCTCAAACATTTCCTGATATTTTACAAGGTTTGCCGCTTCCTCGTCCTTATCTACACCCATAACAGAAAGCCGCTGATTATCTATGGTTGTTGCCATATTTTCATAATTTGTCATCATATGCTTGTTTTTTCTTGTATCAACAGCTATATCCGTAACTACGGACCTTAAAAATTCTACGGCAGTTCCTCCATTGTACGCTACCGACGATTTTGTTTTGTACAAATCTTCAAGCAGGTCATTCTGAGACACTCCGTCTGTCCTTTTATATGCTGTTGCCAGCAGATTTGGGTCTTCCTTCACTTCAGGATTTATAATATATTTTTTGGAAAGGTCATCATATACAAACAACGGAGTATCCGCTGCACTTTCACCATATACATTCTCCCCGGCCTGATGAATTTTGTTTACCGTGTCGGTAAAGTTTTTCAAAAATACATTTATCTGCTCTATATAATATGGTATGCCTTTATATTCCACCGGTTTTACAGCCGGGTCGTCAGGCTGTACGCCGTTATTTCCGTCCCGTACCTCCAAAAGTCCTTTCAGCGTGCCTCCTATCCCCTGAGAGGTAGGATTGAAGTAATCACCGTATGACCATTTTATGTCATACAGTCCTACCGTATCTTCATCATGTACAAAATCATCCCTGCTTTCAACCTTTAAGGTAAAATAGTTGTAATTGTCTACCAGCGTAGCCCCGCCTATCTTTACCGTAAACTCCGTCTTACCGTTTTTAAAGGTATCCTCAGATGTTGTTATTTCTACTATTTGAGACAGCTTATCCAGTATAACCGAACGTCTGTCCCTAAGCTCGTTTGCATTAGCTCCCGTAAGCTCCACTACATTTATCTGTTTATTTAACGACGCTATCTCCTGGGCGTATGAATTTATGCTGCTTACATTATTGCTTACCTCTGCGTTTAAATCCTCCTGCTCAAGCTGAAGGTCCTTTTTTATCTCCTGCATATATTCCAACAGGCTTTCCGCATAATTCATATAAGTAGTTTTTGTGGTAACGTTTGACGCATCCTTTGACATTTCCTGAACGGCCTCGTAAAATCTGTCAAACTCCCTTGTAAAGCCTTCTACCTTTTCCTCGTTAAACAAATCTTCTACCTTAAACAGATAATAATATCTTGCGTTGTTTTCTCCGTATCTTGTCTGATTTTCCTGGTATTTTACATCATAATATTCGTTTCTTACTCTATATATGGTTGTAACCTCAACGCCGCTTCCTATCATTCCATACTTCTGATATGCGCGGATAGGAGTGGTTGCCTGTTGGGCAGCCTTTTGCCTCGAATAACCCTCCGTATGCTCGTTTGCGGTATTGTTAGCCGTAACATTAAGCTGCGCGTTTGCTGCGTGTATTCCTAACGTACCTATATTTAATCCAAAAAATGTATTTGGCATATCTGTTCCTCCATTTTAATATTTTAGTGAACTCCCACTCTGTTTATAAGGGTATCTATCATATCGGCTACAACGTTAATATATCTTGAGTTTGCATTATAGGCATTCTGGAACTTAATTAGATTTGTAAGCTCCTCCTCAGATGAAACTCCCATTATTGACTGCCTGCCTGTTTCAATATCCTCTACCACCTGCTGCTGGTTTGCGGTTACTGATTTAAGTACGGAGCCGTCGTTTCCAAGAACGTTCAGCATAGCCTGATAGTAATCGTCAAAATCCTTTTTTGCAAGATTGTTGGGGTCTAAATTAATTGACGCCTCACTCCATGCCTTAATAATGCTTTCTGCCACAGGATAATTTGCCTCTCCCTCACTGTTCCATAACGGAAGGGATGACGTCTTTTCCAAAACCTGCTGGTTTATCTCGAGATTGCCCATGCTGTACAGGCCTTCCTCTCCAAACACATTATAAGGATTATACACATAATATACTGTTCCGTCTGCTGCCGTAAGCTCGGTATATCTTCCTGTAGTATCGCTTCTTGAAAATAATTCTGCCCCAAGCTCTCCGTCGTAGCCGTTTCCGCTGTTCTCCACATCAAGCATGCTTGTTGTCATGTCTGCGTTAAGGGTAAAGGTCTCGTCTCCCACAAGATATCCGTAGTCATCCATAATAGGGTCGTTTCCTCCGTTAGCAGCTTTAAGGGCTGCCTTTACCTCGTCTGCCAGTACATAAAAATTTGTGCCTGCCTTTATGGTAAGCTGTGTTCCCCCTGTTATAGTCTGCTCCTTATTGGGACACAGCTTATCGTTAATCATTGTAACTATGCTGTTTATAAGCCTATCCATCATAGCCTGCGTCTTCATAACCACAGACGCCCCCGTATTATAATTATACTCTTCTGCATCCTTTAAATACTGCTCATACTCTGCATTCGTATAATTTTCAGGGAGTACGGGTATATCTGTATAATCTGCCTTATAGCCGCCCCTTGACAGCAATATACCCTTTAGCTTTCCTATATCGTTGCCCTTTGCCGAATTAATATCCGTGTCAAGTATAAATACCGGCAGTCCGTCCAAATGCTCCCATACAGGCGAAAGATAATTTGAGTCCTGCTCGGCGCCAAGCTGCTCCGTGCCCATGTGGAACACGCCGGATTCAATAATAAACTCCTGTCCCTCTGCCCTGACGCTTACAAAGCCGTGTTCATTCTCCGTATAGGATATTTCTATAAGCTGCGAAAGCTGGTCAAGGGCCAAATCCCGCCTGTCTCTGTAATCATTGGCATCCTCCACTCCTGCCGCCTCTATACCCTGTATGGTAAGATTAAGGTCATATATGGTATCTGCCAGTGAGTTTATCTTGTTTACCGTATCCTTAACCTCCTGGTTAAGATTATACTGGTAAGACTGAAGCTGGTCGCTTATGGCGTTTACCCTTGTAATAAACTCATCTGCATACATTACAAGACCTTCTCTTTCAACACTTCCGTCAGGCGCCTTTGCCACCTCGCTTAAAGCATCCCAAAGCTGCTTTAAGGAGTTTTGAAACGCCTCCTTGTTAAGCTCTCCCATAGTATGTTCTACCTCTGACACGGCTTCATACTGCGATGAGTAAAAATTTTCTCGTCCCGCCTGCTGTCTGTATGCCTTATCTAATAAAAGGTCCCTAATGTGTCGAGTTTCATCTGCGACAACACCAAGACCTAATCTCCAATTTCCTATTGCGGAATGTCCTATTGTAGAATATTCCCTGTCTGCATATGATATCTGCTGTCTTACATATCCTTCAGTATGAATATTTGCTAAGTTATGTGATGAAGTATGTATTCCTACCTGACTTGTTTTCAGTCCTGATACACCTGTGTATAAGCTTGCCATAAGCGGCATATTCCGCACCCCTCTCCTATTGTCCGTTTCTATAAATTAATTTTTTGCATCAAACACGCCATAATTTAATGAGCTTTCTGTGTTGTATGCATCTTTTCCATAATTTCCAAGCTCCGGAGCCTGATACATGCTCTTTAAAAGATTTATATTAAACTCTGCCATTTCTAACGCTGATGATATAAGATTTTTGTTCATATCATTCAGGGCAGATATATTTGAAAGTGTCTGTCTTAGACTGTCATGAACCTCTGCAAGTTTATTCTGCTCCTTATCCTGACCTTCCAAAAGCGCTATTATAGCTCTTATGGTAAGGTCCTCTTCTTTTTTGTTAAGCACTAATGCAATATCCTGCACCGCTTCAACCCGTCTCTTTTCAAGCCGGTTTAAGACCTCTATATGTTCCTGCTCCTTAGCAGTTATATCCTTCAGTCCCTCTAAGTCTCCTTTTACTATGACAGGTGTTTTTTGGTTAGCAAGTTCCACCAGTTCTTTATATTTTTTATCCTCTTCTTCAAGGACTGTTATAAGCTCTTCTATCAAACTTGCCATAAACCTGCTAACCTCTCATTTCCTCATACTTTGCCAAAAGCTTTTCTGCAAAGCTTTCTCCTGAAACGCTGTATGTTCCGTTTTGTATGCGGCTCTTAAGCTCTGATACTCTGTCCTCACGAACATCCGGCGCTGCGGCAACTGCCTGCTTTGCTACCTGAAGTTCTCTGCCGAAATCAGATATTTCCACTTTATCTGCGCTGCTTGTCTTTGCTGCAGCTCCAGCCTTATATTTTCCCTTAGCTCCGTATGTCTGACTAATGGCATTGTAAGCATCTATACGCATAATAATCGCCTCCTTAATGTTTTTTACACAGATGTTATCGGTCTTTTCTTAGGTTTACTTTATACCAGCGCAAAAAAAGTTGCCGCACATAGAGCGGCAACCCGTTGAGTCTGTATTTAATTTATTAACCATGTCACAAATTCGGCTCTGCTAATAAAGCGAATTTCTAGCGGCTAACAACCACAAATTCGGCTAAGTCTGTTTAAAGAACTTTAGTTCTTTAGACTTTCTGAATTTGCAAGTGTCAGCAGATCTGACACTTTTTTATTTATCAAGAAACCTCATCTTATCCTTATCCCTGTCTTTTTTCTGCATTACAGGCGCTGACGATTTATATAAGCTTCCCATTTCCTTCGCCATTTCTCCCTTGCATTTTTCGCAAAAACGACCTGTTCTTATAGACGCGCCGCAGTTTTCGCATTGTATGGTAACCATTGAATCCTCAGAAAATATAAGTCGTTCCTCTCTTATCCACTGGTGAATCTGATTTGTGGTTACATCCATTTCCTCAGATATCTGCGATATGCTTGCGTGAGGATTATCTCTTATATAATCCCTTACCTCCATAAACTTATCCTCAAGCTTTTGTTTACACTCTCCGCATAATCTCGGTCCTGTAAGGTAGTTGAACAGCCTTCCGCAGCTCTTGCAATTCTTTACTTCCATTTGTCATTCCTCCTAATTTTCTATATGCCTTCTCCTATACATATGGATATAAAATAGACCTCTTGTACTCCTGCCTGTTTTAGCACCCGGGCACATGCGTTTATTGTTGCTCCTGTAGTATATATGTCGTCTACTAATATAATTTTACTATATCTTACTACATTTATCGAAACTTTAAAAGCATTTTCTACATTTTTAATGCGAATTTCTTTTGACAGCTTCTTTTGGGGCTCTGTTTTCCCGGTTCTTAAAAGCGCTCCTGTATCCATGGGAATATTAAGCATGTCCGATAACGCCCTGCCTATAAGCTCAGCCTGATTATATCCCCTTTTTCTCATACGTGTCTTATGTATGGGAACAGGTACTATTGCATCCGGCTGCCATTTTTTTATTATTTCCTTATATCTTTCAGCCATCTGCTCTCCGAAAAACCTGCCATAGCATCTACAGTCCTGATACTTAAATCTATAGACGGCTTCCTTTACATTGTCATGGTATTTAAATACAGACAAGCCTCTGTCATATGTATGGCTAAGCCTCTTACAGTCGCTGCAATATTCCCGTGTCATGCTGTCAAGCTGCTTTCCGCACTTAAAGCAGTATGGCTCCTCTATATATACATCCGTTATATTTTTCCTGCAGTCCCCGCACAGAAGGTCATATGACTTTTTCTGCATTATTCCCACATAGCTTTTCATAGGAATGGAGCTGCCGCAGAAAACACACTTTCTCGGATACAAAAGCTCCATGCATATCTCCCCTAATGCCCTTATGTTATCCCTCAATCTCTGTTATCCTTTCTTTTAAACCTGAATATCTTTTCTGTTCATTCTCGTTATTTATCATATCGGTTACCGCATCTTCCACTCCTACTATACAAACACATTTTTTAGCTCTTGTTACGCCTGTATACAAAAGGTTTCTGCTCATAAGCTGTCTCGGCCCGCTTAAAAGGGGCATTACCACAGCCGGATATTCGCTTCCCTGGGATTTGTGGATAGTAACCGCATATGCAAGCTCAAGCTCATCTAACTGCTTAAAGCTGTAGGTAACAAATTTTCCCTCGTCAAATTCCACCTCCATAAGCTCCGTATAGTTATTTATGGCTCTTATAATCCCAATGTCCCCGTTAAAAATGCCTGTTCCCCTTTCCACGGCTATTTTGTTTCTGCCTCTTATCTCCCATTCAGTCTGATAATTGTTTTTTATCTGCATTACCTTATCGCCCTGTCTGAACAATCCGTCTCCGTATTCCTTTTCCTCCTTGTCAGAAGACTCAGGATTTAAAAACTGCTGCAATATCCTGTTAAGGCGTTCCACCCCCAGCATTCCCTTTCGCATTGGCGTCATAACCTGTATGTCAAAGACCTTCGCATCTACGTATTTTGGAAGCTTTTCCCTTACAAGGGTTATCATGGCGTTTATTACGGCATTTGCATCTGTTCTCCTTACAAGAAGAAAATCCCGGCTTTTATTATCCAGCCTTATCATCTGCCCCTCATTTATCCTGTGGGCGTTTACTACTATATCGCTTAAATTAGCCTGACGGAATATCTTTGTCAGCTTAACAACATTAAAGCGCATTGAATGTATAATATCCTTTAACACATTTCCCGGGCCTACGCTTGGAAGCTGGTTTATATCCCCCACCAATATAAGCCTTGTCCCTACTGCCACCGCCTTAAGAAGTGAATTCATAAGAAACATATCTACCATTGACATCTCGTCTATAATAACAACGTCTGCCTCAAGGGGATTATTTTCATTTCTCTCAAATCTCATGGCTGATGATATATTGTCGTCGTCAGGACCTCCGCTAAGCTCCAGAAGTCTGTGTATGGTCTGGGCTTCCACTCCTGTCGCCTCGGTCATACGCTTTGCCGCCCTGCCTGTAGGCGCAGCCAAAAGTATATCCATGCCCTCCTCTTCAAAAAATTTTATTATCATGTTTATGGTTGTGGTCTTTCCTGTACCGGGACCGCCTGTAATAATAAGTATTCCGCTGTTAGCCGCCTCTATTACCGCCTGCCTTTGAAGCTCGTCGAGCATTAAGCCTGTATCTGTCTGAAGCCTGTCAATTTTTCTTATAATCATATCCTCAGAAACATTGTCCTTTATATTTAAGTCCTTAAGCTTTACGGCTATAGACAGCTCCGTGTAATAGTAGTCTGACGCATATACTGCCTTTGCTCCGTTTATATCCTTTACTACAACACGTTTTTCTATTATTAAGTCGGTAATGAACTTGTCAAAATTTCCATTGAGGATTGTCAAAAGCTCCTCTGTCCGCGCCTTTAATTCTTCCATTGGCAGATATGCGTGTCCGCTTCCACCTGCCTGTGTCAGAACATATAATATACCGCATTTTATACGAAAGTCCGAGTCAGCAGATATTCCTGCCTTCATGGCTATTTCGTCTGCTATTTTAAAGCCTACGCCATGTATGTCGTCTGCCAGTTTATATGGATTATATTTGATAATATTGTACATTTCCTGTCCGTATTTTTCATATATTTTTACGGAAAGCTGCATGGATATACCGTATTTCTGCAGGAAAATCATAGCCTTCCGCATATCCTTTTTTTCCTCAAGCTGGCTGGCGATTTCCATTGCCATCCGCTCGCTTATGCCCTTTACCTGCGAGAGCCTTTCCGGCTCCTCCTCTATAATTCTAAAGGTATCCTCCCCAAAGCGTCTGACTATCCTGTCAGCCAAAGCCGGCCCTACGCCCTTTATTGCTCCTGAGCCTAAGTATCTCCCTATGGCCGCCTTGTCCTCAGGTACTTTTATTTCGTATTCCTCCACCGAAAGCTGTTCCCCGTAGGAGGGATGTACCGTAAAATGTCCCTTCAGGGTGGCATATTCACCCTCGTTAATATATCTGAAGGTTCCTACGCAGGTGATTTCTTCCTTGTCTTCCACTATGGTCATAACGGTGTAGCCGTTTTCTTCGTTTCTATATACAATTTTTTCTATGTAGCCGCTGACTGTTTCCATATAAATTTTGTCTCCGTCTTCGTATCCTTCAACAAGCAGAAAAAGGGCAAATTGTATACTGTTTGCCCTTTTTCATCATGTTTCCCGCTTAATTAATTTTATTTCCTAATTTCATATCAACCGCTTATGTATTGCTGTAATTTCTTTTCATCTGCTCATAGAGCGTCTGGGCCAGCCCTAAGTTGCTCTGCTCGGTAACAGCCCCTGCAAGCTCCTGTGTAAAAACATCCCCAAAGTAATCAAGATACTTGCTTGTCTCGCTGTCCTTATCCTTCGGTATCATCTTTTCCATAGACTTGATAACCTGCTCTACAAAATATGACTCAAACTGCTTGCACACATTCATAAGCTCTTCGTCCGTAGCCTTTGAATAATCAGTACTGTTTAAGGCTCCCGAAAGCTTCTCTGATGTGGAATCTGTTTTCTTATACTGTGAATAATATTCACCTATTCCGCTTAACATATCTGCCATTTTTATTCTCCTCTACGCTTTATCTTCTAAGAGAGTTTGCCTGTCCCAGCATCTCGTCCGACGCCTGTATTGCCTTAGAATTCATCTCATATGCTCTTTGGGCAACAATTAAATTTACCATTTCATCCACTACCTGAACATTTGACGCCTCAAGGTAGCTTTGCTTTATAATGCTTCTTTGAAGGTCCGGGTTTTCTGATTCCTGCAGCGGCTCGCCTGATGCTGCCGTTACCTTATATGTACTGTCTGAGGCCTTTGAAAGTCCTGCCGGATTAGGAAACTGTACAAGTCCAAGAGTGAAGCCTATAGGCTGCGGATTTCCCGTTTCATCAGGATAGCATACATTGCCGTTAGCATCTATTGTGATTTTACTTACCATATATTCGCCGCCAAGCTCTATTGGCGAGCCTGTCACGTCAAGTACAGGATAGCCCTCCGAGCTGCTGAGCATAATTCCTCCGCCGTTTCCAAGGGACCAGTTAAAGCGTCCGTTTCTTGTATATATTGTTTCTCCGTTGTCATCCATTACGGCAAAAAAGCCCTTTCCGTCTATGGCAAAATCCGTATTCAGCTCTGTGCTTGTCATCGAGCCCTGTCTGAAATTGGCTGTAATTGATGAATTTCTTGTTCCAAGACCAACCTGCGCTCCTACCGGCTTTGTCTCTCCGTTTGCCGACGTAGTCCTTGCCTGTGTCGTCTGATATAAAAGAGTTTTAAATTGCGCAGACTCTGTCTTATAGCCTGTAGTATTTACATTTGCAAGATTATTTGAAATAACGTCTACGTTTGTCTGCTGCGCAATCATACCTGAAGCAGCAGTCCATAATGATCTCATCATGATTGTTTTTTCCTTTCCTGATATAATATATTAAAGCATTTACTACTGAACTCTTCCTACCTGATTTACTGCCTTTTCTGTCATGGTATCGGCATTCTGTATAGCCTTCTGGGCCGCCTCGTAGGCTCTGGTAATGGTAATCATCTCTACCATTTCACTTACTACGTTTATATTTGACATCTCCAGATATCCCTGTATCACTGACGCCTCTGATTCTGCAGGAACGGCGCCGTCTACCGTATCATACATATTTTCACCGTACTTTTTAAGATAATTATAATCTTCAAAATCCGTAATCTGTATAGTGTCTGCATATTCTCCGTCAGCAAATATATTTCCCTGCCTGTCAATAACTACGTCCACTGCATTTGTAGGTACTACAATCTGTCCGCCGCCCTCATTAAGAACATAATCTCCGTCCTTTGTCCTGAGATACCCGTCTACATCTATGGTAAATTCACCGTCTCTCGTATACTTAGTGGTGGTAACGCCCTGCTTATTGGTAAAGGATATGGCAAAAAAACCACGTCCGTCAAGGGCAACGTCAAAGGTTCCCTCTGTATTTTTAAGAGGACCCTGCTTGTAATCCGTATAATTTTCTCCTATTTTCACGCCAAGACTCATTCGTCCTATATTTCTTGTGATAACTCCCTCCGTCAAATCATTTACCTTTATGGTGAAATTCTCATTAAAGGATTTTGCCGTAAGTCCCTCTCTTTTATATCCTGTGGTTGATGCGTTTGCCAGATTATTTGTAATAGTGTCCAGCTTTTTCTGCTGGTTTATCATGCCTGTATAGGCTGTGTAAAGTCCTCTTACCATTTTAAGTCCTTTCTGTGAAGCCTTACTTATCTCCGCTTTTATTTTTCTCTGTCAAAAATTCAATATACATGCCTGTGCCTATGGCAACTGCCGTCATTGGGTCCTCTGCCGTCATAGTGTTAATGCCTGTCTTGCTTTCTATAAGCTCTTCCAAGCCCTGAAGCAGACAGCCTCCCCCTGTAAGTACAATTCCCCTGTCAGCGATATCCGCAGCAAGCTCCGGCGGCGTCTTTTCCAAAACGCTGTGTACCGCTTCTACTATCTGGGAGGTTGTTTCCCTGAGAGCCTCCTCTGTTTCCTCTGATGTAACCGTAATAGTCTTTGGAAGACCTGTAACGAGATTTCTTCCTCTGACCTCCATAGTCGCTACCTCTGCCCTCGGATAAGCCGCTCCTATCTTTATCTTTATCTCCTCGGCTGTTCTTTCTCCGATAAGCAGATTATGCTTTTTTCTCATAAATCTTACGATAGCCTCGTCAAAATCATCTCCTGCAATCTTGATGGATGTGCTCACAACCGTTCCTCCGAGGGAAATTACTGCAATATCTGTCGTGCCGCCTCCTATATCTACTATCATATTTCCGCATGGTCTTGATATGTCAATTCCCGCTCCGATAGCCGCCGCAATAGGCTCTTCTATAATTGCAACCTCTCTTGCTCCTGCCTGAAGGGTAGCGTCCTGAACTGCCTTTTTTTCTACCTCTGTGGCGCCGCTCGGTATACATACGCTTATTCTTGGCTTATTAAATGTTCGTCTGCCTATTGCCTTTTGTATAAAATGCTTAAGCATCTTCTCCGTAACTGTATAATCTGAAATAACTCCCTGACGCAGCGGTCTTACAGCGACAATGTTTCCCGGAGTTCTTCCTATCATAAGCCTTGCTTCCTCTCCTATAGCCTTTATCTTGTTTGTATCCCTGTCAAAAGCCACAACAGACGGCTCCTTTAAAACTACGCCTTTTCCCTTTATATAAACAAGTATGCTTGCCGTACCTAAATCAATTCCTATATCTGTCGCTAACATAATAACTCCTTTCAATTTATACGTGTATTAATGATTATGCACAAAAAAATGCCTAATAAACCATATTAAAAATTGTATCCTTTTGTATTATAAGGTATAAACGTAAAATATGAAAGAACTTTTTTCAAAAAACAGGAAATTAAAATTTATGATACAAATTTTTTATCGGATTAATATGTGGATTCATTTATACTCTTTCACCGGTTTTTCAACAAACTTTCACACAACTATCATATTATAATTTTATACTTTAAGAGTACTAAGGCATTTGCAGATGATTTAGCTTGTTGTATACATACCTTCTGCCAAATATTAGTATATCATCACATATCCAATATACCCTAACAGTTGGATATATCGTTTTTCATACTCACGCCTGGTGTAAAAGCCAGGCACCCCCGAATATTAAGGAGCGTTACAAAATAATCAGGCCCTGTTTATTTTGTAACGCTCTCTTCTCTTTTTACATGCCGCCCCACCGTTGAAAAAAGCTAAGATTTATGTTACTATACTGCTGTGAAAAGCAATCTGCGGGACTATGGATTGCTTCCCTTTCAAATTAAAAAAAAGGAGAGTAAAAATGGCTTACAGAATAAATAAAGAGATAATAAATAGAAACAAAATAAATAAAGACGGAATACATAAAGTCAGTATAATTAAAACAGCCTTTAAGATTTTTACAGCCGCCACAATGCTTCTTCTTTTCCTGCCTCCATCAGACGTGTGGGCAGATACGGAGGACACGTCCCAAACGGAATATTTCACGGGACAAATTTCCGGCATAGACGAATACTCCGCATCACAGCTTTGGGACAATAACTCTATGACCTACTTCAAAGGCAACAGTATAGATATTACAATATCCTCCGACAAAAAGTTTACAGCCGCGTACCTTGTGTGGAACACAATTCCAGGCGCATATACCATAACCTCCTCGTCAAATGAGAAATATTCCATAGAGGATGGCTTTTTACATAAGCTTGTGGAATTTGACAATCCGGCTGACAGCTTCAGGCTGAAGTGCCCGGACGGTGTGGAGCTGTGCGACCTTTACCTTTTTTCAGGAGAAAATTATCCTGACTTTGTCCAAAGGTGGGAAGCTCCCTGCCGGCAGGCGGATATTCTCGTTCTGTCCGCCCATGCCGACGACGAATATCTGATGTTCGGCGGCACTATCCCGTATTATGCAAAGGAAAGAGGTCTTAAGGTGCAGGTGGCTTACCTTACAACCCACTTTGACGAGCAGCCCCGTCCTCACGAGCTGTTAAACGGCTTATGGACTGCCGGCGTAAAAAACTATCCTGTGTTTGGAGTCATAGGCGACATACCCCTAAAACCGATTCACAGCCTTGAGGAAGCCGACGCCCTGTATGACCTTGATATGGTGCTGGAATGGTTTGTGGCGCAAATACGCATCTTTAAGCCGTCTGTAATAGTTACCCATGACATAAACGGCGAATACGGACACGGAGCCCATATGCTTGCCGCCAAGACGGTACAGGACGCCGTGGCTGTTTCTGCAGACTCTTCTTATTTCCCTGATTCTGCAAATAAATACGGCGTATGGGATGTTCCGAAGACTTATCTTCATTTTTGGGAGGAAAATAAGATTGTGATGGATTGGGAGCAGCCCTTAGACAGCTTTGGGGGACTTACTGCAAGAGATGCTGCGGAGCTTGCCTATAACGAGCATAAATCCCAGCACAAATGGGGATTTATTGTAGGATACTGGGAACAGTATGATATACGCAGATTTGGTCTGTACCGCACTCTGGTAGGCGTTGATGAAAAAGCAGACTTTATGGACCATATAGAACCGGTTAAGGTCATTGAAGAAACTACCACCCCTGAAGCAGAAACGCAGACATCATATGAAACCTCTGAAGGAGACGAAACTGCCATACCTAAAGAAACCTCCCCTGCAACTGATGCTTCTGAGACAGCTAAAGCCCCAACGCCTTCAAAGAAACAGCCTGAAAACCAAAGCAAGCCGGCAGCCGGCATTGTCATTATAGCAGCAATAACGGCAGCCATTGCAATAATAGCTGCCGTAGGAATAATCATAAAAATAATAAAGAAAAAGGCGCCGGATAGAAAAAAATAACGTTCTCAACTCTCCAGCTTTAAATTCTTGGCAATGCGCATTAAGGTTAAGCGCCTTCTGACATAAGGGCTTAGCTTAAGTATTAAGTCCTTTAATTCATCAGATATTCCAAGCTCCTTAAGGGTTGTTATGCAGCCTGCCTGTGAGAGCTTTAACCGCATTTCCTTCGAAGCAGGCAGCTTATCAAGCTCTCTGGCAATATCAGGGAGCTTTTCCCTTAGCTTGGATAAATCCAGCTCCTCCATAATATTAGGATTATTTTCGTCCAGGACCTCCTGATATTTTCCCTTTTTTCCAAAGGTATCCTTCAAAAGCTCCGTCTCAAAGCCTCTTCCGTCAATAACTCTGCATTTATCCGCTTTGATGGCTTCTTTTATTTTTTCATAATATTCTAAGACAAGTATAAGCCCCACAGACACCTTTTCTCCATGTAATGCGTCTATAGGCTCATTTATAATACACATTTCCAGAAGATGGGATATATGATGCTCCGCCCCTGAAGCCGGTCTTGAGTTTCCTATCATCTGCATGTCAAGACCTGAAAGCAAAAGGGCATACATTAGCTTTTCCATGCTCTCCTGCTCTCCGTCCTTTATTTTGGAAAGAACTGCCTCAACCTGATGTACGGCCTCAAATTCCAAATCATAAATTTCCTCGCAAATATACTCTCCCGTAACAATATGGCCTGCCCGCCAGTCAAGTAGCGCCGTATATTTGCCCATAAGGTCTGAAATGCCTGACGCCGTAAGCCTCATTGGCGCATTTCCAAAAATATCCGTATCTGCGAACACATATATTGGCGCAACCGCAGGCAGTGTTTTTTTCATTCCCTTCCATGTCATTGCAGCGACAACGGAGACAAAGCCGTCAACGCTTGCGGCTGTTGGAACGGAAATAAACTGAATATTTCTTTTATACGCCGTATATCTTGTAAGGTCATGAATAGTGCCTGCTCCTACGGCTATTAAAATATCTGCATCCTTTCTTATTACGTTCTGTGCAAGCTCTGTGAAATAATCGTCTGCGTGAATTTCCGTTCCCGGTATAACAGATGTTTCTATGGTTTCGTAAAGACTGCTTAAAGCCTCCTTTGTTGAGGCAAGTATTTTACTGTCTGTTACAATAACGGGATTTTTGTATCCCTTTATGACCTCCGGTATTCTTTTTACTGCCCCCGGCTCTATATATATTTCCTTTACACTGATTGAATGCTCCTTTCCACAGGCGCATTTATGAAAAAACCTTTCCAAATCTACTTTCATTTTTATACCTGCCCGCAGCCCAGGCCTTACCGCAATTTTACCTGAATAATATACGGAAATAAAAGGACTGCGCTTACTTTCTCCTTTCTCAAATATTTTCTTCTGATTTTCCTATGGATTAATTAACAGCTCCTTAAAATCATTTATTGTGTAATCTGCCCCTTCCACATTTCCAAAGCCGTAAGCCGCATAAATAAACGGTATTCCCCCATAAGCTGCCGACTCTTTGTCTCCCGTGGTATCGCCCACATAAACAGGATTTTCCAAATGATTTCTTTCAATAATAAGCTTAATATTTTCGCCTTTACTTTTTCCGGTATTTCCAAAACATTCAAAGTCAGTTATATATTCCTTTAAATTTGTTTTTTTTAAGAAAAGCTCTATATAGCCTGACTGACAATTACTGACAATAAAAACAGGAAGCCTTTTTGAAAGCTCTTTTATTGTTTCTATCACATTTGGATAGCATATATTACATTCGTCTTTCTCCAACGCTTCATGTTCATATCTGCAGCACCATTCCATTATTTCATAGCGCTTCTTTTCCTCAACCTCAGGCAAAAGAAGGTCCGCTATGACTGTCATGGTTTTTCCAAACAAATTCTTTAACATGTCCGGGGTAACGTTAATGCGTATATTTCCACAATCCCATATTGCCCTTGTCCAGGCTGACGCAACTATCCCTGTAGAATCCCATAATGTTCCGTCTACATCAAGAATGAGACTGTTAAATTTATATTTCATAGTTCCTCCCTTAAATAGCCTATCCAATATCCGGCTGAGCCTTTAATTCAATGGTTTCATTTATTTTTCCGTCTGTCTCGAATATTATTATTTCATTTGTTCCCTTTTTTAATAAAGGAGCCGGAATATAAAGTCTCTTCTGTGGCCCTATTTCCCAAAATCTTCCTATGTTAAAGCGGTTTACAAATATACAGCCCTTTCCAAAGCCTTCAAAATCCAAAAATGTATCTCCAAGCTCCTCCGCCTCAAAGGTGAATCTGTAGAAAGCAGGCGTGTTTTCCTTATACTCCTTTGAAAAATCAAGCTTCTCAAGATTGTCAAGAGGAAGCGTATACATGTCCCAGCCATGGTGAATATGTCCGTTTATCTGAACGCATCCGTCGATACCCTTTCTCTGGTCATCCATTCGCGGGCCGAAATTCACACGTCCCATGTTTTCTACTAAAATATCTATGGCAGACGGCTCAAAGTCTATACTTTGAGAAGAATCAGCGCCTATAGGCTTTACCCTTATATCTGCATGAACATTATGCTCCTCTAAAAGCTCCCTGTCATAAAGTATCTTTACAGGCTTTTCATCTACAAATATGTTTGCCCTGTCATTTGCCTTCCAAAGCTTGATTTTGTCAAAGCTCTGCTCCTTTTCAAGCCTTGAGTGGTACAGCACATATCCGTAGCTTTGTCCAAGCTTTTCCATAGACAATGTGTATGACCTTGTCTCTGCCATGCTTATGTCATTTATAACGCTGAACAGACTGACCTTATCCTGTATTTTAAGCTTTCCATATGACTTACGCTTTATGTCTGTTGTAAGCTCTACCTTAGGTATCGGCGCATATCTGCTTATTATTTCCTTGTATCTGCCGTATTTTTCGGTAATCTGTCCGTCCTCTGTCAATACGCCGTCATAATCATATGAGGTTACGTCGGGAGTAAGACCATCGTAATAATTTGAGCCATTCATAAATCCAAAGTTTGTTCCGCCCTCAAACATATATATATTTACATGTCCCTGATTAAGCATCTCATCAAGGTCCTCAGCGCTTTTTTCAAGATTTCCCGTCATATGTCCGCCGTTTCCCCAATGGTCAAACCAGCCTACCCAAAACTCAGTACACATAAGAGGCTTGTCCCCTATATGCTTCTTCAATACGGCAAAACGCTCCTTCGTATTTGAGCCGAAATTCCCTGTCTGCAAAACGCCCTCTATCCTTCCGCAGGATAAGGATTCATCATTTGGCCCGTCAGAGGTTACAAGAGGCACTACCACGCCTCTGTCCGTCATCAGTTTTTTCATCATATTCATATATACGGAGTTGCTTCCGTAGTATCCGTATTCATTTTCCACCTGCATCATAATAACAGGACCGCCGTAATTTATCTGAAGAGGGGATATTACCTTAAACAACGCATCATACCAGTTTTCCACGCAGTCAAGAAAAGGCTTGTAATTTGCTCTTACCCTCATTCCCTCTGTGGCAAGAAGCCATCCCGGCAGGCCTCCAAATTCCCATTCCGCGCAGATGTAAGGAGACGGCCGCAATATTACATATAATCCCAGTTCGTCTGCAATTTCCACAAACCGTCGTATATCTGTTATTCCGTGAAAGTGAAATTCTCCGCACTTTGGCTCATGCATATTCCACGGAATATATGTCTCTACTGTATTTAAGCCCATAGCCTTAAGCTTCTCAAGCCTGTCCCGCCAGTATTCCGGCACAATTCTGAAATAATGCACTGCTCCTGATATAACCTTAAATTTCTCGCCGTTTAGATAAAAGTCTTCTTTTATCTCAAATATACCCTTTTGCATTTTACCTCCTTACACATTGCTTACAGGCTTCTGCTATAAGCTTCATGCTTTTATTGTCCTTTTAATTGCATAAAATTGACCATATGGTCTTTACTATAATAGAATTATATAGTTATCAGTCCATATGGTCAATCCTATTTAACTACAAATTTTTGTATTTTAACTACTATCATTTGTTATTCTGATGCAGATATTTTTCTTTCGTTGCCAATCCGCCGCGTATATGACGTTCTGATTTGTTTGTGTCAAGCACCAGTCTTGCCTGATTGGCAAGGGTAGGATTTATCTGCTGAAGCCTTTCGGTTATATCCTTATGCACTGTACTTTTTGACACTCCAAAGTTTTTTGCCGCCTGCCTGACCGTTGCGTTATTTTCTATTATGTAGTGCGCAATATCTATAGCTCTCTCCTCTATATACCCTTTCAAGAACTTCCCCTTATATATTTTTTTATATTGTATGAAACATAAGAAAGATATATGACTATGCATAGGGGCGGTATGTGCTTAACAGAATTTTGGATAATTTGGTGAAGAAGAAACTTTTTTTTTAAAACAAATGTATCTTGCAATTAAAAACTGCATATGCTATAATACCGTTAGGCAAAGAAATGTGGAGAAATCCATGTAGGCAAAGAACGAATCCCCCGACCGTAATGGCGTACAGTCGAGGGATTCTTCTTTTCTTTTTATAGTGGCAAAGCACCCACTAGACTATTTGTTGCCTTTGTCGTGCCTGTCTAGCCATTTGCTGATGAGGTGGCAAACCACACCTGCTGCGACAGTCGCAAGAAATATCAAGAATCATCCTTCTATCTCTTTCTTAAAAGACTTTACAATTCGAATTGCGGCTGACACAATCCGATGCTCGCTATCACTGTGGACATCCCAAAAAACCATTTTACAGTACAATAAACACAATCTTTTCTTCTCCTGACACATATAAATGAGGGTATGTCCCATAAACAGGCTCCCAAGGTTGGAACAGGGAGGGCAGGGGAAGGGCGGTATATATAATTTTTAAAGCATTGAGGAACATGAATAGAAATTCATCAACGGGGTACTGTCAGCTTCTTAGTGGAGAGCGTCTGTTTGAGTAAGGGGCTTGCTTTTCAGCCCCTTGCGAGTTACGCTCGCAACTTAGAAGATGGCAGTACACCGTTGATAGAATTTCTTTCATGTTTCGAAGCTTTAAAAAATTATATATACCGCCCTTCCACTGCTCTCCCTGTTCCAACCCTGGGAGCCTGTTTATGGGACATACCCGGCCTTCATGTAAGGAAAAACATATTTCAAAATGTACAAATTAATATTTACTTCGCCGTAGTACTTTCCTCTTCCTTATCCTCCACTACCTTAACATTATCACATATTATCTCCTGTACCTTCTCCGCCAGTATAGAATACTTCCAGTCACTGTCGTCCCACACGCCGTCATAATACTGCTTTAGCTTATCTACGGTTTCAAGTCCGTATTCCACGGCATACTGCTCCATTCTTGTATTAAATTCCTCGTCTGACAATGTGATTTTTTCAGTCTCGGCTATTTTTTCTATAATCATTCTTTCCTTAAGGTCAGGCTTTGCTTCCTCTTCCTTTTCCTTTCTGAACTCTTCCTCTGTTTTGTCCATGGCCTGGAGGTACGCGTCTAAGGTTATGCCGTAGTAAGAGCTTATTGTGCTTTCAAACTGCTTAGCCGCTATATCCGTATACTTTGAAAGCAAATCACTGTCATAGCTGTTTACGGTGCTGTTGTTTAAAAGAGTATTTTTTACCTCATCATATACATAGGAAAGATACATCTGTCTTTTTAAGTATTCCTTAAAGCCGTCTATTGTGCTTATATCCATATAGCTGTATTTTTCCTTAACCCACTCGTCTGTAAGCTCCGGTGTAATTGTATTTATAATATTTTTTATCTCTACAGTATAATGTATAGTCTTTCCTGCGTAGGTTTTAAGAGCTGATTTGTCCGTATCCTCCGGTATTGTAACGTCAAATTCCACCTTGCTACCTACCTGTTTTCCTATAAGCTGGTCTATAAAGCCGTCTATTGCAAAGCTTCCGTCGGAAAGGGTAACGGCGCTTCCTGATGATGAGCTTGAAAGGGCAGAAACACTTTCCCCATCAAGAGTTGCCGTATATATAGCAGTTATCTTATTATCCTTTTCAGTTGTTCCCTCCTCAACATATTCGTTCTTTTGGTTGCTTTTAAGCACCTTTTCAACTGCTTCCGACAGCTCCTCGTCTGTTATCTCTGCCGTTGATTTGGAAACCTCAAGTCCTTTGTACTGGCCTAACGTTAAATCCGCAGAGGTCTTTTTTGTATCCTTATCACTATCTCCACAGGCAGCAAGCGATATTGTCATACATGCTCCCAATATAAGCGTTAATAATCTTTTTTTCATTATTGTTTTCCTCTCTGTATTGTTAATTAATTTGCATAAAAATCCCCATGCCGTCTTTGGCGGCTCAAATTAGGAATGAAAAACGCTGCTTTTTGCGTTTTTCCGGTGTGAAGCTTAATATTTCTAAGGCTGCGTCTTTTGCTGCCTTAGAAATATTAAGCTTCACACTATTACCTTTAATTTTATATCACAAATTACGGTTTTTTTAAAGAAAATTTTTCAAGAAACCTTCTTTTTCACACAATTTTCATAATCTTATATATTTGCTTCCATACGGACTTTAGCTTACAGGAAGGTGCTAAAAAATATTCTTATTATGCTTCATCCTCTTTGCATTTAAGAACATTTACCAAAAATGCAAGGGCAAGTCCCTGTCCCCAGCCCTGTATCCATGTCCTTGGAACATTGCGGTAGCCCTCCCTGTCCTTCATAACAGCCGTTCCGCCTGATACATTAAGCACCCTGCCGTCCTCTGTTATATTTGCAAGAACGCCCTCCAGCGCTTTTTGTACATATTTTGTGTGGAGTGGATTATCATTTATTATCATTGCCGCAGCTATGCCGCATGAGGCTGAAACCTCCTCATATGACTCCACATCGTCCACAATAGTATGCCATAAGCCGTTATTGCTTTGCACGCTCTTAAGTCCTGCAAGCTGGTCCCTTAAGGAGCAGTCTATCTCCATAAACATAGGGTACAGATAATTTATATACTGCTTTGCCATTGCCATGGTATAGGCAGTCCAGCCGTTTGCCCTGCCCCAGTAAAAGCCGGACATATGGTCCTTTGTAATATTATTGTAGCCGTGATAGAAATAGCCGGCTGCCTTATCCTGAAGATACTGGATATGCCAGTAATATTGATTTAAGGCGTCGTCTACAAGGCTTTCATCCTCCAGCTTTTTACCCATGCGGAGCATAAAATAAGCTGCCATAAATAATGTGTCGCACCATGCCTGCTCCGGAAAATCATTGTTTACGGATACGGTATGCTGCAAAACATTATCTCCAAATCTTAAGGCATCATTCCTTAAATATTGTATTTTACTTTTTGCAATTTCCATATATTTTTCATCGCCTGTGGCGTCATAAAGGCTTATCATTGAATGTCCCATGGCGCATGTGTTTACGGTCCACGGCGGAAGCCCCAGACTTATATATTCATCTACCCATTTTACAAGTCCGTCAAGATATTCCTGATTTTTTGTTTCCTCATATGCCTTGCACACTCCATAATATGCCACTCCGCAAGGCCATTCCCACGTCATATCCATAGTCATGGTTTTTCTTACCACTGCGTCTATTACAGCCAGTATCTGTTGTCTGTCGTATTTTAGTTTCATTTTATTTCCCTGCATATCACAAGTCTGTCTTGTGATACTGCCCAAATAATAAATTGAAGGAAAAGGGCAGTATGCATTTTATCCTTTCCTTAATATATTTCCTTCAACATTTCTGACTTCATCAATCCATTACGTTTATATTATTTTTTGTCATACAATATATCAGCCTATTTTCTTTCCACTATATGAACCTTTATCATATTTGTGGTTCCTGATACCTTTAATGGAACGCCTCCCGTATATACCACCTTGTCCTCTGCCTCCACAAGCCCCATATCCAAAAGCTTATCTACCGTATAGTCAATAAGCTGGAACGGGTCTGTTTTTTCCTCTACAACAATAGGCGTAATCCCCCATGAAAGATTCATCTGTCTTGCCACATAATCATGGGTGGTACATGCGATTATATCACAGCTTGGGCGGTATCTTGAAAGAAGCCTTGCCGTTGTCCCTGACTTTGTAAGGGCAATAATATACCTTGCGTTTAAATCAAGGGCGGTCGTTACTGCCGCATGGGAAATAGCGTCAACCACATTAGGGTTTGCCTTTCTCATCAATTCAAAAAACCTCTTTCTGTAATCTATATCCCCCTCTGTTCTAAGGGCTATCTTTACCATTGTATTAAGGGCTTCCACAGGATATTTCCCTGCTGCTGTTTCACCGGAAAGCATAATTGCGCTTGTACCGTCGTATATTGCGTTTGCCACATCCGCCGTCTCAGCCCTTGTTGGCCTTGGGTTTTTTATCATTGATTCAAGCATCTGGGTTGCGGTGATAACCTGCTTTCCTGCGCCGTACACCTTTTTTATAATCATCTTCTGATAAATCGGCACATCCTCCGCAGGTATTTCTACTCCCATATCTCCTCTGGCAATCATAATTCCGTCAGATACCTGTATGATTTCATCAATATTTTTTACGCCCTCCATATTTTCTATCTTTGAAATTATATTTATGGTATAACAGCCGTTTTCCTCCAAAAGCCTTCTAATCTGCAATACATCCGAGGCGCTGCTGACAAATGACGCCGCAATAAAATCATATCCGTTTTCTATGCCGAATAAAATATCCCTTTCATCCTGCCTGCTTAAATACGGAATGGAAAGCTTTACATCCGGCACGTTTACTCCCTTGTTATCTGATATTGTACCTCCGTTTATAACGGTACATATTATATCCGTGTCAGTAAGCTCATCTACCTTAAGCTCGATAAGCCCGTCATCTATAAGCACACGGTTTCCTACACTTAAATCCTTCGGCAGGTCTTTATATGTTATTGATATTTTTGTTTCGTCACCCTCTATGTCCTCTGTTGTAAGGGTAAATTTATCACCCTGATTAACATTTATTCTCCCGTTTTTAAAATGCTTAAGCCTTACCTCAGGTCCCTTTGTATCTAACAGGGCGGCAACATGACTTCCGTACTTTTCCCTAAGCTTCTTTAATTTATTTATTCTCTCTAAATGTACCTCATGACCTGAATGTGAAAAATTAAATCTTGCCACATCCATACCGCTTTTGATGAGCTCCTCCATCACGCCTTCTTCATCTGTAGCAGGTCCAAGCGTGCATATTATTTTTGTTTTACGCATTTTTTTAATTCCTTTCAATCGTCTACATAAATCCATATGTCTTATAATACTATCATTTCCAATAAATGTCTATTCATTCTTTGATTATGGAATAAATTATAAAGAATAGATATTATCCGTTTTACATATATTTATACGGACAACGCAGAAAAACAAGCAGCTATCACAGGAGGAGCAATTTAATGCCACCACATCATATAAGGAAAACGTTTTTTAAGATTTTATTATTTATAATAATTACCCTGGCCATACCCACGGTTTTCACTCTTTTTTTCGGAAAGAAAACCAGCGGCAAAATTTATACCGCGTCTGACAGCGGAAAATTTATAACAATAGAAGCTAATGGCATTACAGAAAAAATGGATGTTGAGGATTTTATTCCCTGCGCCGTTATGGGACAGCTTTCTATTGAAAATGAGGAGGAGCTTTTAAAAAGCTTTGCCGTCATTATTCGTACATACATTTATAAGGAAATGGGAGATAAGGACAGCCTCTCTGCCGATAAGCTGAATATTCCGTACGTATCCTACAGCGAGCTGGAGGCCCTGTGGCAGGATAAATTTCCTGATAATTATAACCGGCTTATGAAAATAATGAGCAATACCTCCCTTGAGGTTATTACCAGCAACGGTCAGGTTATCTCTCCATATTATCACAGCATATCCTGCGGCAATACACGCTCAGGAAACGAGGTTCTTGGAGAGGAGTTTTCATATATGTGTTCTGCAAGCTGCCCTGACGACAAAGCCTCCACCGATTATTTCAAGGCATATTATTATGAAAATGCCGACTTTGCAAAGCTTGTCCGTACTATTGACAGTGAGATTATTATTGACGATACAGCGCCCTTGGAGAATGTACAAATCGTTTCAAGAGACGGCGCCGGCTATGTGATGGATTTAACTATCGGAAACCGCACCGTAAACGGCACCTCCTTTTATGAGGCAATGAATATTAATTCCCCTTCCTTTATGATAGAAGAATACAATGGCGGCGTGAGAATAACCACCTACGGAAAGGGCCACGGTCTTGGCTTAAGCCTCTGCTATGCGTCGGTTTTAGCAAAGAAGGGCTCGTCATATAAGGAAATATTAAATTATTTTTATACAAATATTGAAATTTCAGACAAAGCCATTTTTTAACTGATTTTTATATTTTTATTTTTGCATATATTAACCTTCAATCGGTGATAATATGACTAAAAAGATTGGAGGTTTTTATATGAGACATCGAAAAAATATATTTAGAGACAAATCCTTTATTGTAATGGCCGGAGTATCTGTTCTTGCGCTTGTGGGAATCGGAGCAGGCATGCTTATTCAAAATAACACAAAGGAGCCTGAAAGCGGATATATTTCTGATTTAAACGGAAACAGGCCGTCAGGCAATTCAGGTGAAACCATAGGAAGCATAGAGAAAAACACAACCGGCTTAAAGCCTAATATTGCCGTTGGAAACGGCGCAAAAAAGGATAACAGTTCAGAAACTACTACTGAGGAAGCTACTACCGCCAATAATACTGAAGAAACTACAACCGGCGCTTCCCAGGCTGCCTCAAATAACGAGGAGACTTCTGCCAATACAGGAAGCAGCGAAGCCGGCATTGGAGTATCAGATTTTCATTTTTCCGCAGGGAGCAAGCTTGTATGGCCTGTTGAAACTAATGACATTATAATAGATTTCAGTCCTGATTCCACCGTTTATTTTGCCACATTGGACAAGTATAAAACAAACGACTCTGTCTGCATAAGGAGCGAAATAGGCACTCCCGTATATGCCGCAGCTCCGGGAACAATAAGCGATATAGGCTATAATGAGGAAATCGGTAATTCCGTTTCACTTGACCTTGGCGACGGCTATACTCTCCAGTATGGACAAATAAAGGATATTCAGGTAGATAAGGGTGATGTTGTGGCAGAGGGAGACCTTTTATGCTATGTTGCAAATCCTACAAAATATTACAGTGTGGAGGGCTCAAATCTTTATCTTAAGCTGACAAAGGGAGAAGCTGCTATTGACCCTCTTGATTATCTTGATTATAAATAAAAAAGTGTCAAAGAAAAGCAATCGTATGTGATATACGGTTGTTTTTTTGTCAAAAATTAAGCTCAAAAATATAATGATAATATTGACAAACTAAAGTTAATCTGGTACTGTTTAATAAACATATCGCAAGGAGGTATGATGCATGATTTATTCACATGAAAGAAAATTATGTTTAAGCGGTTGGCTGAAGAAACATCACGAAGCCGAATATAATACCCCTCTTAAATTGCAAAAGTTCTTATTTCTCTACGAAGCATTTTCAAAGGTATCAGGTGAAACACCTGATTTCAGCCACCTTAGAGGCTATAAAAACGGACCTGTATTCAGTAATGTTTGGGGCGATTATAATAAGGAACGAATTGAATTTAACCTTGCCGCCTCGCAAACCTACGAAAGGGGAAAAAATAATATAAATTCTGTCAGAGCCAAAAAATGTGCCTTTATTGTCTGCACAATGACTGAAAAGGAATTGTCAGATTTAACTCATCAGATGAATCTATGGAAATCCAAAGAAAAAAGAATTATGAACGGAGAATATCAGGTAGATTTATATGAAAGTGATTTTAATTCTGACGACGAAAAAATGATTAGGCTGCTTGACAGTATGTATCCGGAAACATTAATTGATAATTCTGCTATTGTTAATCTGGATAAAAACTATTTTGTTTTTCAAAAGAATGAAATTTCCAAATTAACCGAAGAACATTTCGATATATTATTAGCTTTAACAGAACAGGAGGATTTACACAACCCTGTTTATGTTGATATAGATGATGAAGGGAGACTTTTAATTGATTAATGCCCGAGACGTAATAAGAATGAAAGTTCCATATCCGTCAATTAATTCTAATCTTGCTGTTTCTGCTCATATGTACATATGTAAGGAAAACAAAAATCACAAATATGAATATATTAAATGTCAGACATTGAAACCATATATGCTTACAGGAAATCAAATGCAGCATTATTATGACGAGCTTGCAGATATATCAAGAAATCCATTTCAAAGGACAACAAGAATTGATTGTGATAAACTTTTTATTACAAATACCGTAAAATATGCAGACGCTTTAAAAACAACAACAAGACCTGATGTTTGTATGGATTTATATAATGCTATTCTTAAAGAACTAAATACAGACGGATATACAAACATAAATATTGACGAAAATATTTTGCAAAACTTAAATCCTTTAATCACGCCAATCTAAATCAAGTAGGGAAGTTTTTTCTCCCTACTTGCCGCACGGAGTGAATGCAGCAAAGCTGCCTTTTTATATTATATAAAAAAGGGGCTGTTCAAGCCCCTTTTTTGCTTTTTTTATTCTCAGCTTAGCCGAAGTATCTCTTAAGAAGTCCCTCAAATGCCTTGCCGTGTCTTGCCTCGTCTCTTGCCATCTCGTGTACCGTATCATGGATAGCGTCAAGATTCTGCTCCTTAGCGCGTCTTGCAAGGTCTACCTTTCCGGCTGTAGCTCCGTTTTCAGCGTCTACTCTCATCTCAAGGTTTTTCTTTGTAGAGTCTGTTACAACCTCTCCCAAGAGCTCTGCAAACTTAGCCGCATGCTCTGCTTCCTCGTAGGCTGCCTTCTCATAGTACATGCCTATTTCAGGATATCCTTCTCTGTGAGCAACCCTTGCCATGGCAAGATACATACCTACCTCTGAGCACTCGCCTTCAAAGTTTGCCCTAAGGTCTGCTACGATATCCTCGCTTACACCCTTAGCTACTCCTACAACATGCTCTGCTGCCCATACCTTCTCGTCTCCCATAAGCTCGAACTTATCTGAGCCTGCTTTACATACAGGACAAACCTCAGGAACTGTATCTCCCTCATATACATATCCGCATACCTTACATACATATTTTGCCATAATTTTCTCTCCTTTTCTTTAAATAAAATATTGTATCTTGAATGATATTTTTATATCATCACTTACCTGTTAATATTTTTATCAAAATGATAATTTTTATTAAATAACGTTTTTATTTAATATTCTTATCTGATATTTTTTATCATTTTGATAGTACATAATATATCATGTATTTTTATGCTTGTCAAGCAAAAATAATAATCATTATCATTTTTTTATATTTAAACAGCTATTGCATTTTCCATAGAAGATAAGCTGATGCTTCTCTATCTGTCCATTCACATTTCTCTCTGCCAGGGTATTTAAAAAACTTAAATCATCTATATGCAAATCTGTTACCGCAAAGCATTTTCTGCATACAAAATGAGGATGCTGGGCCGTAACCCCATCAAAATGCTCCGAGGAATCTCCGCACTGAATACGCTGTATCTCTCCTGTTTCTGCAAGCACCGTAAGATTTCTATATACTGTGCCTAAGCTGATTTTAGGAAACTCTGCCCTGAGATTTTGATATATAACCTCAGCCGTAGGATGGTCGTATCTGCTTGACAAAAATTTAAGTATAGCTTCTCTATGTCTGCTGTATTTCAATGTTTTCACCGGCTTACACCTCCTTTTGAATAAACTGTTTATTCCATGACAGCATACATCTTTTTCATCAGTTTATTTGAATCATTACACGTTATTGATAATGATTACTATTTATATTTTATATCAAATATATTATTTGTCAATTTAATATTTCTTTTTTATTCTTTCAATTTTTTCCAGCATGATTATGACTTCCCTCCGGCTAAGAAAACAGCTCCGGCAAAACCTGTGTTTTGACCGGAGCTGTTTCATACATTTTTGCTGCCGTTTTGTTTTTAAATATTTTTTATTCGCTTCTAAGGGCTACCACCGGGTCCTTTTTAGCGGCGCTTCTTGACGGAATAATTCCTGATATAAGGGTAAGGAGCACACTTATAACCACAAGTATAATACCTGCCGGCACAGGCAGATACGCGCTAAGGGAATTTATTCCCGTAAGGCTGTGTATTACGGCATTTATAGGTATGCACAAAAGCACCGTAACTATAATGCCTAACATTCCCGAGCAAAAGCCTATGATAATAGTTTCAGCATTAAACATGCTTGAGACATTGTGCTTTGAGGCGCCTATGGCGCGGAGTATACCTATTTCCTTTGTTCTTTCCTGTACGGATATAAGAGTAATTACTCCTATCATTATAGAAGATACAATAAGAGAAATCGCCACAAAGCCTATAAGAACATACGTTATTGCATTAATAATGGATGTAATTGACGACATCATAAGGCCTATATAATCCGTATATTTAATCTGATAAACATCATCTACATTCTTGTTGTATTCGGCTATCTCCTCCTCTATTACATCCTTATTTGCAAATGATGACGCATAGAAATTAATAGCAGAGGGATTATCCAAATCAATATATCCAAACTTTAAAAGGTTTGCCTCATATGTGCTGTCGGAAAATTTCATTATGCTGTCATAATATAATGCGCATTGTTCCTTTGTATATGTGTCTATGCTTGCGTCAAGGGCATGGGCAAGCTCTGCGTCGCTCATTGCTGAAAGCTGCTGCTTTACCTGCTCCGCATACTGTATTCTTATCTGCTCTCTTACCATATTTGTAAACATTGCTGTAAGCTCATCATTTGACATTGCATCTATATATGAGGCTATCTCATTCTGATTCATTCCCATCTGCTCAGAGAGAGCCTGAATAAGAGTCGCCTTCATATCCTCCACCGTAAGGGTGGCCATCATCTGGTCCGTAGAGGTTTTTAGCTGTTCATCAGACGGAATACTCATAATACTAATATATGCCGCCGCCTTTCCTGCCTCATTCAATTCAGCTATATAGGACTTAAGCTTTTCCTGCTTTTCCTCGTCTGACATTGCCCCGTTGCTGTCCTTAAAAGGAAGTCCCGTAAGAATATCCGTTCCTTCACTGTTAAGCTGCGCATTTATAATTGGAGAATCCTTTGAATGTTCAACAACATACTTTGTAAGGTCTGAGGTGTAGCCTATGGCTCCTGAGAGCATGGTTGCCTCGGCAGACTCGCTTTGCCTTATTATGCCTGTAACCTTAAGAGTGAGCGCATTGTCATAAAGGTACTGAATTCCTGCCTCTGTTTCCCTAAGGTCTGTATAAAAGCCTGTTGCATCATCATATATATAGCAGTCTGAATTTAAGATAACCTTAAACTCCATGCCGCACAAATCCTCATATGACCATTTTTCCTCTGATACCTCCAGCTCCTTGCCATTCATTGCAGCATCCATTATGGCATCTATTCTCTCCTTTGGCAGAAGTCCTAAGGCATATAAGGTAAGGTCGTCAAGCTCATTATTTTCATCTACAACAAGTACTATTTCATCATAGCTGTTTGGCCATGAGCCATATATTACATCATACTGTCTCTTTAGAAGCTCGTTAATTAAATCTCCGTTTTTGCCCTTAAGCATTTCCTGCCACATATTTGTATTCATTCCCATGGTTGACATTGACATAAGGGATGAGGAGGACGAGCCACCCTGCGCCGCCATGTTACCCATATTTGACATATCCATACCCATGTACTCGGAAATCATTTTTGCAAGCATTTCCGTGGCATCTGACCTTATTATGTTTCCGTCCACATTTTTTGTGTACACAAGAAGATTTAAATTATATGAATACTGTATTCCGTTTATAGCCTTGTTTAAGTTTGAATCCTCCTTTGCCATATCCTTTTCTATGTATTCCTTAAATGACTTCAAATCATTTTCCTGAACCTCAAGATTTGCAAATGCATTTACAATTTCTTCTATTGCCTGCTTTTTGTATATGGCATCCTTTTCATGATTTACCTCGTCATTGTGTATATTCATAAAGGTTTCCATAAGGGTGGAGAGGTCAATATTCTGGGACTCTATAGACAAAGGATATGATGAAAGAGTGTCCTCCTGCACCATATCTATGTAGGATGTAAGTCCCTGTGATATGGAAAGAATAAGAGCAATTCCTATAATTCCTATGCTTCCTGCAAAGGCTGTAAGGGTAGTTCTTCCTTTTTTTGTAAAGAGATTTTTAAGTGATAAGCCAAATGATGTGGCAAATGACATAGACGGCTTTTTGACTTTCCTTGCCTTTTCATTATTTTTTATTTCTTCTCTGTCCCTTGCCTGCTCCTCCTTTATCTCCTGCTCCGAAAGGGGCATGGAATCATCTTTTATTTCTCCGTCAAGCATACGGATAATACGTGATGAGTAATTTTCCGCAAGGTCAGGATTATGGGTTACCATAATAATAAGCCTGTCGCTTGAAATTTTTTTGAGTATTTCCATTACCTGCACGCTTGTTTCCGTGTCAAGGGCTCCCGTTGGCTCATCTGCAAGGATAATATCAGGATTATTAACTAATGCTCTGGCGATAGCCACTCTCTGCATCTGACCTCCTGACATCTCGCTTGGTCTTTTATTCAATTGGCTTTCCAGTCCTACCTCCTCCAAGGCTTTCTTTGCTCTTTCCCTTCTCTCTGCCTTAGATACTCCCGAAAGCGTAAGCGCCAGCTCCACGTTCTGCAATACTGTCTGGTGTGGTATAAGATTATAGCTTTGAAATACAAAGCCTATGGAATGATTTCTATATGCGTCCCAGTCCCTGTTTTTAAAGTCCTTTGTTGACTTTCCGTTTATTACCAGGTCCCCCTCCGTATACTGGTCTAAGCCGCCTATAATATTCAGCATAGTGGTTTTTCCACAGCCCGACGGACCTAATATGGAGACAAATTCACTTTTACGAAATCTTAGGTCTATACCCTTTAATGCGTGTACCGTATTTTCGCCTGCCAGATAGTCCTTCTTTATGTTTTTAAGCTCCAGCATCCGATTTTTTCCTCCTTAAAAATTATTCTTAACGCTTTATTTAATATACATCAATTTATCATCAATCTCAACCAAACTATGGAAATTTTATTTTTTTTTAATTATTTGGACGCAGGATATCAAAAGGGCAAAAATCAAAGGTATGATATATTAAATCTGATACAATAAATAACAGGACTGATGCATCAGGGATAACATTCCCAATACATCAGTCCTTTTATAAAGTGTATATAAGCTATACAATCAAGCCTACAGCTCTACAGTAACCTTATCCAGATGCCATATATCCTTTACATATTCCTCTATAGTTCTGTCTGACGAGAATTTACCTACATTAGCTACATTTAATATAGCCGACTTAGCCCACGCGCTTTCATTTTTATATGCGTCGTTAATCTTTGTCTGGGCCTCCGCATATGACTGGAAATCCTTAAGGATAAAATACTGGTCGGCCTTGCCGTACTTTGTGGTAAGAAGCGAATCATACAACTCCCTAAATCTTTCAGGGTCCTCAGGAGAATATGTTCCGTTTATAAGCTGCATCATTACCTGTCTTATGTCTCCGTCTGCGTTGAAGATATCCATAGGATTGTAGCCGCCGTTCTGCTCATAATTTATAACCTCATCTGAGCTTAAGCCAAATATAAATGCATTTTCAATACCCATTTCCTCTACCATCTCAACGTTTGCGCCATCCATTGTACCTATGGTAAGGGCTCCGTTCAGCATAAACTTCATATTTCCCGTGCCTGAAGCTTCCTTGCTGGCTGTAGATATCTGCTCGCTTACGTCTGCCGCTGCAAAAATAATCTCTGCGTTTGACACACGGTAGTTCTCTATAAATACTACCTTTATTTTTCCGTTTATTGACTTGTCATTGTTTACAACGTCTGCCACACTGTTTATAAGCTTGATGGTAAGCTTTGCGCGTCTGTAGCCTGCCGCTGCCTTTGCGCCGAAGATAAAGGTTCTTGGCTGGAAGTCCATATTAGGATTTGACTTTATCTGGTTGTAAAGATACATAACATGTAAAATGTTAAGAAGCTGCCTCTTGTACTCATGAAGTCTCTTGACCTGTACATCAAAAATAGAGCGAGGGTCTACATCTATACCGTTATGCTCCTTTATATACTTAGCAAGCCTTACCTTGTTCTGATACTTAATGTTCATAAACTCCTGCTGGCTCTTAACGTCGTCGGCATAAACCTCAAGCTTCTTTATAACGGAAAGGTCTGTTGCCCATTCCGGTCCAATCTTATTTGTTACCCAGTCTGCAAGAAGCGGATTGCCATGCTTTAAAAATCTTCTCTGTGTAATACCGTTTGTCTTGTTGTTAAACTTCTCAGGCATCATCTCGTAGAAGTCCTTAAGCTCCTGCTTTTTAAGGATTTCCGTGTGAAGGGCAGCAACTCCGTTTACCGAAAAGCCTGCCGCTATGGCAAGATGCGCCATCTTTACCTGTCCGTCATAAATAATAGACATCTTAGCTATCTTTTCATTATTTCCGGGATACTTTGCCTTTATTTCATTTACAAATCTTCTGTTAATTTCCTCTATAATCTGGTAGCACCGCGGAAGAAGCTTACTGAAAAGCTCAATAGGCCACTTTTCAAGAGCCTCTGCCATAATGGTATGGTTTGTATATGCGCATGACTTTGTAGTAATTTTCCATGCATCGTCCCAGCCTAACTCATAGTCGTCTATAAGAATACGCATAAGCTCTGCCACACATATAGTAGGATGTGTGTCATTTAGCTGGAATACTACCTTTTCGTAAAGCTTATTTATATCATCATGAGTGTCCATATACTTCTTTACTGCCGTCTGCACGCTTGCTGATACAAAGAAATACTGCTGCTTAAGCCTAAGCTCCTTGCCTGCATAATGGTCGTCGCACGGATAGAGAACCTCAACAATATTTTTTGCAAGGGTTTCCTCCTCCGTAGCCTTTATATAATCGCCCTTGTTAAAGGAATCAAGGACAAATCTCTGTACCGGCTCTGCATCCCAGATACGGAGTGTGTTTACTACGTTATTTCCATAGCCTACTATAGGAAGGTCATATGGTACTGCACGGACTGAGCGATAGCCGTCCTGAACAACATATTCCTTTCCCGCCGCATCCTTTTCCCAGCGTGTGTAGCCTCCAAACTTAACCTCACATGCATATTCATCACGTCTTACCTCAAATGGATTTCCGTCCTTTAACCACTCGTCCGGTACCTCTACCTGATAGCCGTCAACAATTTTTTGCTTAAACATACCGTATTTATAGCGTATACCGCAGCCATATGCCGGATACCCAAGAGTTGCCAAAGAATCAAGGAAGCATGCCGCAAGTCTTCCCAGACCTCCGTTTCCAAGGGCTGCGTCAGGCTCCTGGTCCTCGATAACATTTAAGTCAAGTCCTAATTCCTCAATAGCCTCCTTTATCTCGTCTCTTGCGGAAAGATTAATAATTATGTTTCCTAATGCTCTTCCCGTAAGAAACTCCATTGACAGGTAATAAACCGTCTTTACATCTCTTGCCTCATACTCCTTATGGGTAGCAATCCACTGGTCAATAATATAATCCTTAAGACCATACGCCACGCCTGTATAAATATCAAGCTGCGACGCCTCCTCAATAGTCTTTCTTGACACTACCTTTACATAATCCTTTACCTGTTTCTTAAAATCTTCCTTTGAAAATGTGAATTTTTCTGCCATTTATTTCCTCCTTAATAATACGCAGTCTGCCTGCAGGTTTTGCCTTATCCTGTACGGTTTTAAATAAGCCTCTGCCTACAGCTGCTTATCCGTCACCCTTTGTACTGCTAATGTAACATCTTCCCCATTAACATTCCAATCTTTACTATACCCGTCTATTGTATCAAAAATTATTTCATTTGCCAACACCTCGCGGGTAAATTCTGCCCGGTTGTTACGCAAAACATCAGAAATTCTATTATTTCCCGAAACATAAACAAATATTTTATCCATAACCTCAAAGCCTGCTTCCTTGCGCATTGTCTGGATTTTGCTTATAACCTCTCTAACAAAGCCTTCTTCTATAAGCTCGTCAGAAAGATTTGTATCAAGAACTACCGTGAGATTATTTCCGGTTTCCGATACATAGCCCTCTACCTGAGCCGCCTCTATAAGCAAATCCTCCTTTGTAAGAGTTATTTCCTCTCCTCCGTCTGTAAGAGAAAGCGCGCCCTTCTCATTCAGCTCATCCATTGCGCTGTTTCCGTCAAGAGCTGCAAGATAGCTCTTTATTGCCCCTAGGTGCTTTCCGTACTTAGGTCCTACTGTCTTAAGCTGAGGCTTAAAGCTGTATGATGTAAATTCTCTCACATCCTCAGTAAACTTAACATTCTTAACATTAAGCTCATCCTCTATGATTTCCTTATAAAAATCTGTCATATCGTAAGCAGCCTTTACATACATCTGACCAACAGGCTGACGGTTCTTTATATTTGACGCATTTCTGCAGGCGCGTCCCATAACTACTATAGAAAGCACCTTTTCCATTTCCGTCTCAAGCTCCTTGTCTATAAACGCTGTATTAACCTCTGGAAAATCACAGAGATGTATGCTTTCCTGGGCAGTCTTATCCACACTTCTTACAAGATTCTGGTATATTTCCTCTGTCATAAACGGTATCATAGGAGCCGCTGCCTTTGATATGGTCACAAGGGAGGTGTAAAGCGTCATGTAAGCGTTTATCTTATCCTGCTCCATACCCTTTGCCCAAAATCTTTCCCTTGAGCGTCTTACATACCAGTTGCTCATATCGTCAACAAAATCCTGCAATGCCCTTGCCGCTTCCGGTATGCGGTAATTTTCAAGGTTGCTGTCAACCTCTCCCACTACAGTGTTAAGCTTTGACAAAAGCCATTTATCCATAACGGAAAGCTTATCATATTCAAGGGTATATTCCGTTGGATTGAACTTGTCTATCTCAGCATAGAGGACATAGAACGCATAGGTATTCCAAAGAGTACCCATAAATTTACGCTGTCCCTCCTGAACTGCCTTTCCATGGAAACGGTTTGGAAGCCACGGAGCGGAATTTATATAGAAGTACCAGCGGATAGCGTCTGCACCGTAGGTTTTCAGCGCTTCAAAAGGGTCTACCGCATTTCCCTTTGTCTTGCTCATCTTTTGTCCGTTCTCATCCTGAATAAGTCCCAGAACTATTACATTTTCATATGGAGCCTTGTTGAAAAGGAGCGTTGACTCCGCCATAAGGGAATGGAACCAGCCTCTTGTCTGGTCTACCGCCTCCGATATAAACTGAGCAGGGAACTGGCTTTCAAACAGCTCCTTGTTTTCAAATGGATAATGATGCTGCGCAAAAGGCATGGCTCCTGAATCAAACCAGCAGTCAATAACCTCCGGCACCCTTTTCATAGTTTTTCCGCAGTCAGGACACGTAAACGTTACCTCATCTATATATGGCCTGTGAAGCTCTACCTTTGCCGCCTCCGGATTACCTGCTCTCTTTGCAAGCTCCTCTCTGCCGCCTATACATTCCTGATGTCCGCAGCTCTCGCATTCCCATATATTAAGGGGCGTTCCCCAATACCTGTTACGTGATATTGCCCAATCCTGTATATTTTCAAGCCAGTTTCCAAATCTTCCCTTGCCGATTGATTCCGGAATCCAGTTTACCGTGTTATTATTTCTTATTAAATCATCTTTTACTGCCGTTTCTCTTATATACCATGATTCTCTTGCATAATATATAAGGGGCGTGTCGCATCTCCAGCAGTGAGGATACTCATGCTCAAATTTTGGCGCATCAAAAAGCTGATTCCTTGCAGCAAGATTTTTTATAACCTCAGGGTCAGCCTTCTTTACAAATAAGCCTGCAAACGGCGTCTCCTCTGTCATCTCTCCCTTTCCGTTTACAAACTGTACAAACGGAAGGTCATAATTTCTTCCTACTTTTGCATCGTCCTCACCGAAGGCCGGAGCAATATGAACTATACCTGTACCGTCTGTCATGGTTACGTATGTGTCGCAGGTTATAAAGAAGCTCTTTTTATTCTGCTTATCGGCTGCCTCCTTAGCGCACTCAAAGAGAGGCTCGTACTCTTTATATTCAAGTTCTTTTCCCTTGTATGTTTCAAGTACCTCATATGCAAAAGCTTCTGACTGCTCCTGCGCTCCGTTTGATGTACTGTTCTCCTTAGCTTCCTTTTTATTCTTATCATTATCAGATACGGCAGGCTTTCCAAGCACCTTTTCAAGAAGGTCCTGAGCCATATAGTAGATAAAGCCGTCTGCCGCCTTTACCTTTACATACGTGTCGTCAGGATTTACACAAAGGGCAACATTGCTTGGAAGTGTCCACGGCGTGGTGGTCCATGCAAGGAAATATGCGTCCTCGCCTACCGCCTTAAACCTTACTATGGCAGAGCGTTCCTTTACTGTCTTATAGCCCTGGGCCACCTCCTGCGCAGAAAGAGGAGTTCCGCATCTCGGACAGTATGGCACTATCTTAAAGCCCTTGTAAAGCAAGCCCTTGTCCCATATCTGACGAAGAGCCCACCATTCTGATTCTATAAAGTTGTCATCGTATGTTACGTACGGGTTATCCATATCCGCCCAAAATCCGACGGTGCCTGAAAAGTCCTCCCACATACCCTTATATTTCCATACGCTTTCCTTGCACTTTGTGATAAAAGGCTCAAGGCCGTATTCTTCGATTTGGTCCTTTCCGTCAAGTCCAAGAAGCTTTTCTACTTCTATCTCTACAGGGAGACCATGGGTGTCCCAGCCTGCCTTTCTTGGCACCATATAGCCCTTCATGGTGCGGTATCTTGGAATCATGTCCTTTATGACACGTGTAAGTACGTGTCCTATATGGGGTTTTCCGTTGGCTGTAGGAGGTCCGTCATAGAAGGTGTAGGTTTTGCCTTCCTTACGGTTTTCCATGCTTTTTCTGAAGATATCGTTGTCCTTCCAGAATTTTTCAGTGTTTTTTTCTCTGTCTACAAAGTTTAAGTCTGTAGATACCTTTTGGTACATAGCTTTTACTTCCTTTCCTTAAATAATTTTTAATAGCGCCTGATGACAGCAAACAGCAATATTGTAACCGGCTGCCCCTGCTGCTGTTATTGGTTATTTCAAACTTGGGGGTTAATTTAAGAATTTCCTATAGATTAAAAAAGCTCTTGTCCTGTAATAGGACAAGAGCATAAATCACCTGTTAACCACCTGTTACATGGTACGCATATGAAAAATATTTAATATTTTTACACATTTAATACCTGTTCCCTATAACGCAGGAAATGCGGCGGCTCCTACATGTATAAAGTCTCGTCTGTGTTGAGACTTAGCAAAATATTATACCTCGGAGTGCAACTCGGAAGTGATATTCATCTGTAAACTACTTATACCTGTTTCCACCGTTTCAGGCTCTCTGTGATGTTCGCTTACGGACTACTGTCTTCGTCTTCGTCTTTGTTTTTTAATGTTTGAGTAAGATTATACTGATTTTGGGTAAATATGTCAATGGGGATTTTATCATAAAATCCCATATGTTATGTTTTTACATTTTTCTGGTCTGCTCAAGCTCTGATACCGCTGCTTCTATATCCTTAAGGGTACTCTTAATGGAAGAATTAATCTCTCCTGATGTTCCCGCAAGCTTTCCTACCTCCTGGGCTACCACTGCAAAGCCCTTGCCTGCCTCTCCTGCTCTGGCTGCCTCTATGGATGCATTAAGGGCAAGTATACGCTGCTTCGACTCTATCTTATCAAGCTCTCTTGATTTATTGTTTATCTCGGAAACAAGATTTACCGTCTTGTCAAGATTTTTGTTGAGAGCCTCCTGCACCTTTCCGTCCACATACTCCTTATGAGACATGTTTGCCATAAGATTTACCATCTCTCCGAGAAGGCTGGCTGACGCCCTTATTGACTCTTCATCCCTTATTGGTATTTTTCTTAGAGCATCTATGTAGTCCTCTGCATTTACTCCTATTTCTCCTGCTATTTTTCTGAATTTATCCTCGTCAGGCTCTGCCGGAAGAATCTGTCCGCCTATGATTTTGCCTGCCTTCTTTCCTGCAACCACAATATCAATGCTGAAATCCATCAGACCCGCATGACAGTAGTATACACCCGTACACTCTGTATCACATTTTATACATCTTCTGCAGCCCTCCTGACTGCCTCTTGTATATTTCATACAAAAGTCAGTAAAGCCTATCTCTCCTGATATGTACTTTCCCTCGTCATCCATGGCAATGGTCGCCATGCCTGTGGCCTCTGACCATACTCTTAACAGTTCATCAAGCTTTTGCAAATCCAAATATTCTGCTATATTCATACCTTTACTTCCTTTCGTGTATATATCTTATGATGTCCAAGCTTTATTTACATTTTTCTGGTTTCTTCAAGCTCTGCTACTGCCGATTCAATCTCATTAAGCGTTTCCTTAATAGAAGCGTTTATCTCTCCTGATGTGCCTGCAAGCTTTCCTACCTCCTGGGCTACCACTGCAAAGCCTTTTCCTAATTCTCCTGCCCTTGCCGCTTCTATGCTGGCATTTAAGGCAAGTATACGCTGCTTTGACTCTATCTTATTAAGCTCCTTTGATTTATTATGTATCTCTGTTACAAGTCTTATGGTTTCATCAAGGTTTTTGTTTAATGCCTGCTGTACATGAGCATCAATGTACTCCTTATATGACATATTTGCTATAAGATTAACCATATCCTCAAGGAGCTTTGCTGACGCCCTTATTGCCTCCTCCGTTCTCACAGGAACCTTTCTAAGAGCCTGCATAAACTGCTCAGGGTCCGTATCAAGCTCTGACGCCATTTTTCTGAATTTCTCCTCGTCAGGCTCATTTGGAAGCACCTGACCTCCTACTATTTTTCCCACTACCTTTCCTGCGACAACAATATCAGAGCTAAAATCCATCAGACCTGCATGGCAGAAATAAACGCCCTTGCCCTCTCTGTCACACTTTGCGCATCTCTTAGAGCCCTCGGCAGTACCCTTAGTATATTTATTACAAAATTCCGTAACTCCTATGTCGTCGCATAAAACGTTTCCATCTGCATCCATAGCCACAGTTGCCATGCCTGTTGCCTTAGACCATGATTTGAGAAGTTCTCTCAGCTTTTGTAAATCTACATAATCGCCAATATTCATGCTATCCTTCATCCTTTCCATTGTTTCTATCATTTTACGAACATCTGTGATTTTTTAAGTATATCATAATATAAGGCATTTTACCAGTATTTTATAGTCTAAAATACTTTATTTTTGAAAAGCCTCTCAGAGTCCTTTATAGACTGCACATTATTCCCCTGACTTACCCCGTTCGTCAAGAAGCCTCTTTTTCATATCATACAGCCTGTCTGATAAGTCCACATATACCTTGTGAGGGTTTACAAGTCTTCTTGTTTCATCCCACAGTGTATCAAGCTCTCCCTTGCAGTATTCCTTTATGTCATTTACGTCGGGAGACTCATATACGCATATTCCCTTTTCAAATATAGGAACAAGCAATTCCCTCACCGTATATGTGCCTGCCGTAAGGGTTGTTTTCTTCCACGTCTCTATAGGGTCAAAAATCAAAAGATTCTTATTTTCATCTATAATCTCGTCTGCCAGCGCGATTAAGTCTGCCTTAAGCTTTCCTGTTTCCTTCTCATACAGACGAAAAACTGTTTTGTTTCCGGGATTTGTAATCTTTTCCGTGTTTTCCGACAGCTTTATTTTTGGAATAAACTCTCCTGTCTCGCTGTCCTGTATAGCGGCTATTTTATATACGCCTCCAAAGGAAGGACAATCGCTTGATGTGATAAGATTTGTTCCGACACCCCACGAGGTTATTTTCGCTCCCTGTGTCTTAAGGCTGTCAATAAGATACTCGTCCAAATCGCTTGAGGCAGAAATAATTGCATCCTTATAGCCTGCTTCATCAAGCATTTTTCTCGCCTTCTTTGAAAGGTATGCCAAATCTCCGCTGTCCAGCCTTATTCCGTACATAGACGGCTTTATGCCCTCCGCCTTAAGCTCATCAAACACTCTTATGGCATTGGGAACGCCGCTGCGAAGTGTGTCATATGTATCTACAAGCAAAAGACATGCGTCAGGATAAAGATTTGCATATGTCTTAAACGCCGTATATTCGTCCTTAAAGCTCATAACCCAGCTATGGGCATGAGTTCCTTTAAGAGGCACGTCCCATCTTTGTCCCGTTAACACGCAGGAGGTTCCCACGCATCCGCCTATGACTGCCGCCCTTGCTCCGTATACTCCCGCGTCAGGCCCCTGGGCCCGTCTTAAGCCAAATTCCATTACGCCGTCGCCCTGGGCCGCATAGACTACTCTCGACGCCTTTGTAGCTATAAGGCTCTGATGATTTACTATATTTAAAAGCGCCGTTTCCACAAGCTGCGCCTCCATAATAGGAGCTACCACCTTTATTAAAGGCTCCTTTGGAAACACTACCGTTCCCTCAGGTATTGCATAAATATCTCCTGAAAAATGAAAGGAGCTTAAATATGTGAGAAAGTCCTCCTCAAAAATCTTAAGGCTCCTGAGATAATCTATCTCCTCATATGAAAACTTCAGATTTTTAATATAATCTATAACCTGCTCAAGTCCGCAGGCTATGGCGTAACCGCTTCCGCTTGGATTTTTCCTGTAAAACACGTCAAACACTACTATTTCATTGGAATTACTCTTAAAATATCCCTGCATCATGGTAAGCTCATATAAATCTGTAAGCAATGTTAAACTTTTTTCCTTCAATTTTTTCATATCCTTTCTATTTTTATTTTTTCCAGCCAAAGGTATCCGTGGCTCTCATGTATATCCAAAGCTTCACTATAAAATATATAACGGCAAAAAGCATAAAGCCTGAAACGAGCCAGTATAAAAGGCCGGCAAAATATATTCCCGCTCTTCCAAAAACCTTAAGCACCTTTCCCACAATCATGCATACGCCGTATAAATCTGCGCTGAATCTTAAGTCTTTTCCTACCTGCATATACTTATAATTGTCTATCTTTTTTGTACACATAACTGTAATTGAATACATAATGGAAACTATTGCAGCTACCTGTATGATATACAATATAATAAGCGGCAGCACAAGCTTATTTTGATTTACAACAAAGGGCAGCATAAGCTCAAATATACTGCCAAGCATACCCAAAACAGCCATTATCATGGCTCGTTTTCTTGTATTTCTGCTGTCTATATGGGTTCCCTTAAGAAAATAAAAACCTACAAATATAAGAATATAGCCAACCGGGTCAAACAGCAGGTCAATATTAAATTTTGTTCCTATAAACGTAGTGATTATCTGGGTTTTTGCATATATTCCCAAGCCTTCATTACTCCCCATAACAAATCCGTAGCTTATTCCGGTATTTATATTTATAGCCAGCGCAGCAATAAACAGCCCTGCAAGTATCACATAAATACATGTCCTTACATATCCTGTCCCCTTTACATTATCCTTTGACTTCATATCATAAATCCTCCTGCTCTCCTATAACCTTTTCCCTCACTATAAAATCACTTTCTCTCATAATAAAATAATAATACAGGGCGCTTACTCCTATAAGAAGTATCTCATAAGTCACAAGCAATGCAGGAGAAATAATGGATATCCATCTCAGCACGCACAAAACTGCGCTTAACACTGCCGTTCCAAACCATGCTATGGATATGGAACGCCTTGCCGTCCTATGCTCAAAGCCTGACAGAGTATCGCATATTCCGCATATAAACACGTAGCCTGTTATAACCTCTGTTCCGTACATGGCTATAGCCAGCCAGAAGCTCATATAGGTAAGAGCCATGCCGTTTAAGAAAAACGGCATAAGATGAATAAATAAATATAAGCCCACTCCAAACCATGACATTACAGAGGCTATTGAAAACAGCCTGCTGAATTTTGCCATTTTCTTAAGGAATACTGCCAGAATAACAAAACCAAGCAAATCGGGAACAACGTCAAATGTAAGCTGATAATATACGTCTCCCATAAACATACCGTCAACATCACTTGTCTCACAGCCTGCACCGTACATGTAATTCAGGGAATATACCTGAAATTCCAGACTGTAGCCGTCGTCGGTCTTATAGGAAGGATAAGGATTTATTCTGCCTAAGGAAATATTCTGGTCAAACATTATAATAAAAAAGCCTATAATAACCCACACCAATAACCACTTATCCCTGCTGATATTTTTAAACATATTACACCTCATTTCTTACAAATACTATAAGACGCCTACTGCACCCTTACTGCAATAAGCGTCATTTAAGGCATTTCTGCCATGCCGGCACTTTGTTATTTTTTTGCTTCCTTTGCCTTCTGCTTTGCCTCTTTTTTTGCCTGCTTTTCCGCCGCCTTGCGCTTCTTAGGGTCTGTCTCTACTATAGGCCCTCTGATTCGCTTTGCGCCTGTTACATATATACCGCTGACAGTGGCCTTAACCTCCTGCTTTGGCGCAAGGGTTTCAAATACCTTCTGGTCACATATAAGAGACATAACCTTTGGTCCTATTTTTACCTTAAGAATAGGAAGCTTAGCTCTCCTCATAAGCTTTGGCGTCTGCTCCAAAACAACCTTTGGAAGCCCTGCCTCCGTCAGCTTCATCATCTTCTTATCGATAATAAAGAAATTCATGGTCTGGGCTGCCGCATCTATCGACGCCTGCTGGGACTCCTGCTTTTTCTGAAGCCTTTTTCCCAGTATAACCAATACAAGCAGAATTACTACAAGCACTGCCAATATTATTAAAAATATTTTTAACATATTTTCCTCCTGTAAAAATCACATTTATTATATCTATTTGAAATAAAGCCAATTTTTTATGTACTCCTCCAAACAGATACATTTTATCATTATATCAGTGAATTTACAATAAATTTTTATTGTTTTCCACCATAGTTTTTATCTCATCATGGGCAAGGGCTCCTATATGCTTTTTCTGCTCCTTGTCAAGAGACTCGATGTATATAGGCTTTCCAAACTCTACTACAACCTTAGCTTTTTTTATAAATGGAAAATGGTCCTCAAATATGGCGCTTGTATTATTAAATGCCACCGGCACTACAGGTACCTTTGCCTTCTCTGCCATCTTAAGGCTTCCCTCCTTAAATTCCTTCAGGGAATCGTCTGTCTTTCCTCTTGTGCCCTCAGGACAAATAAATACGGAAATACCGTTTTTAAGATTTTCAACTCCCTCAAGCACCATTTTCATACCCGCCTTTATGTCGCTCCTGTCAAGGAAAAGACAATGCATACGCTTCATCCAGCTTGACAAAATAGGCGCTTTTTTTATCTCCTTCTTTGACACAAAGCCGCAGAGAGGCCTTACAAGAGTATAGCCTATAACGATATCAAAATAGCTTCTGTGATTTGACACATAAAGCACTGCCGTATCCTTCGGAATATTTTCCTGTCCCTTTACCGTTACCCTTGCTCCTGACAAAAACTTCAGCACTCCAAGGGCCCATGTGACTATTGCAAAGCTCATCCTGTCCTTAAGCCCATTATTAAACCTTCCAACTATTGCTAAAAAAACAAAAATTAAAAGACTTACTATAAAAAATAATACTAAAAATATACCAATTAAAATCAGTCTAATCACTGCCCTGCTCCTTTCTTATCAGCTATATTTTACTGACTATGCTTATATCTATCTGATTATCCGACAAATGCTCATAGTTCATTTCAATAGCATAATCAATATGTATATTTATTTCATTTTCAAAATATTTAAGAAATATGCGGCTTGCATGAAATCCAAGCATAAAGCTGCCGTACTCTGTCTCATAGCAGGCTATATGGTTTCGCCCCTCCTCAAAAATAAGGGTAGTTTCTATAGCTCCCTTTTTCTTAACCTCCACCTTGGGCGTATCCTGCGAAGCGCTTATTTTCAATGTATTTGATATGCGGCTCATTCCATCTTCCATTATCTCCTCATATTTTACATAGTGTTTTCCGTTTCTGAAATAATATGCGCCATTGCATACTATTTCCATGGAAGCGTCAGTGTCATAGCCTGTCTCAAGTCCCTTTACCGTAACTAATACATCCTTTGTCATCTTAATCCTTTCTAATATTCCTCTATATTTATCTGGGCAGCCGTCTCTATTTCTATAGGCATAATGGAGCGGGCAAATTCAATAAATTTCCCCGGAGCGTCGCTTACATAATAATCATACATTTCCGGCTTCGGTATAAGGTCTGCCTTGGAGGCTATGCCGTTTTTGTCAAGAAGCCGCTTTAAGCTTGCCGCCGTCTCGTATGCAGGATTCACAAGAAATACGTCCTCACCCATGGTTTTCATAATTGTGCTTCTAAGGAGAGGATAATGAGTGCAGCCCATAATAAGTGTATCAATATCCCTGTTTTTAAACTCGCTTAAGTACCTGCCTGCAACCTCGTCAGTTACCGTATCATGAAGCCAGCCCTCCTCCACTAATGACACAAACAAGGGACACGCCTTGCCTAAAACTATCGCTTCCCTGTCATACTCATGGATAACCTCCGAGTATATGGCGCTGCGGATAGTTCCCTCCGTTCCTATAACTCCTATTCTTTTCGTCACGGTATTTTCCACTGCTGCCTTTGCTCCCGGCCGTATAACGCCTATAATGGGAATATCAAATTCCCTCTTAAGCTCCTCCAGCGCAAATGCGCTGGCTGTATTGCATGCTATTACTATGGCCTTTACATTTTTTGTAAGCAGAAACCTTACTATCTGCCTTGAATATCTTATAACAGTCTCCTTTGACTTGCTTCCGTAGGGAACTCTCGCCGTGTCGCCAAAATATACTATTTTTTCGTTTGGGAGCTGCCTTAAAATCTCTCTGGCTACAGTAAGCCCGCCCCGTCCTGAATCAAAAACGCCTATAGGCGCCATATTCATAGAATTTTGTTTTTCATTGTCTGCCATAGCTTTTCCCTTCCCCGGCTTACATTTTTATAAGCCTCTGCACATTTATTTAATTTTACCTTGATTGGAAACTTTTTTCAACTTATTTGTGAAGATATGTATAAAAATATAAGTAAAGGGGAAATATCTCAGTGTAGAAATTACAGGGATTACAGCTTACATATTGCTAATGCAGATATAACTTAAATATTACGGCATATCGGTAAGCTTGTATATACTCATAAATATACATAAAAAGGAGTGTTTACATAATGAAGGTTAATTTAAAATTGTTAGGAGTTTCTATAATTGCAGGAATAATAGGCTGCGCACTGCTTGGCGAAAAGCCTGACGACGCCGAAATGCAGCGGGAGCTTTCGGAAAAGCTTTTAAGATTTCATGTTGTCGCCAACAGCGACAGTGACGACGACCAGACCTTAAAGCTTAAGGTAAAGGAAGCCGTCGTGGATTATCTTGAGGTATATCTTAATGATACAATGACTCTTGAGGAAACTAAAAACGTTATAGCCGCCCACAATGATGAGGTTATATGTTTAGCAAGAAAGGTTGTCTTGGAAAACGGATATGATTATAATGTTACTGCCATGCTTACCTCCTGCTATTTTCCTGTAAAGTCCTACGGCGACGTAACCCTTCCCGCCGGTGATTATGAGGCTTACAGGATTACAATAGGGGAAGCCGGAGGAAAGAACTGGTGGTGTATTCTTTATCCGCCCTTGTGCTTTGTGGATGTTTCTTACGGTTATGTTCCTGATGAATCCAAGGATTTACTGCATAACATCCTTGACGACGAGGAATACAGCTATATAACAGGCGGATATGAAACTGTTTACAGATTTAAGTATCTCACATTTTTAAATGGGATTTTTGAATAATTATATGTCAACCCAAAAAAGGGTGTCGCAACAAGATGATTAAAACTTATTGCGACACCCCCTTTTACTTTATCTGATAAAGCATATTTTCCCTGTTATTATCCACATTCTCAAGAATATTTTCAAGCATCTGACCAAGCTTTATATTATTGCCATCCCCATTTTCCTTTATATCCGACAGCAGTCTTGGATATGTGCTGCTATAAGCCTTATAAACCGATACGTTTCCTGCTATTTCCTTGTTCCGCTTAAATTCTTCTATGATTTTTTCCTTCTCTTCCTCTGATATATCATATAATACAATTCCCTTTATATGGGAAAAGTCCAGCTCATTATTTCCCTCCTCTATATGCTGCCTGTTAATTTCATTAAGCATCTCACTTTTATCCATATTTTTTTCATATTCGTATGTCACATAAATGCTTTCAAAGCCTTCACCGGCAGTATCAGTATCAGCAAGCTCTAAAACTATCTGCGGCTCCTCTCCTCCAGATATTATCATGGACATTACAAAATCCCACTTTTCTATCTCTCTTCCGCCTATAACCTTTCCTCCTGACATAGATTCCATTCCGTCTGCCCTGATTCCCCATATGACGCTTCCCACAAATACTGCCATGACAGCCAGCGCCGAAACTATCCTTCTTGTGACAATATGAGGCGTATCCGTGTACCGTATAAATATATTTTTTATACACTGCCTTATATAATAAAACATTCCGCTGACATAGGATGTAAGACTTATAACAAGAAATACTGCCATTATAGTCTCCTGCCTGTTTAAAAAGCCTCCGGGTATACCTCCGATATCCATAAGCTTAAACAGATTTGCTCCCTTTCCAAAAATATTTACGCTAAGAACATATACCCACAAGGCGCCAATCCATATAATAACAGGGCCTTTAAGAAGCGCTATCCTCTTTCCGTATGAATTGTAATAATGAGGGCTGACAATTATCAGCTTCTCAAAGTAGCTTATGGAAAAAAACATAAACAGCCACATAATAAAGCCTCTTTTTCCCGGAAGCCTGAAGCCTGATGAAAGCTCCTTAAGGGCGGAGTGTAAATCTATTTTAAAGGCTGCAGTAATTAATATTATTAATATAAGGAGTATAACAAAAATCCCCAAAATCTGATGTATTCTTCCTCTCTCCTCATAATGCCGCGACGCTACATACAAGGATAATATGGTAATTCCCCCTGTTATAATAAGTCCTGCCGTCTCCGTAAGGAGAAGCTCCCCTACAATCCTGTAAAATATATACAGTCCGCAACATGCCATTGCCATAAATCTCAGACCTGCTATTATATTGAATATTTTACTTCTAAGAAGCTTATCTGCATATTTCTCTGATATTTTAAGGGTAATCCATATATATGCCATGGACAGCGCAAGTCCCAGAGCAAAAAGCCATACATAGGACAGGCTCCCAAGCTCCCCTGCCAGATATCCGCCCATAAGCAGCGCCAACGCTATATTTTCCGTGATAATTATTCTGTTAAGCTGTCTTGTCGATACCTTTTTATTTGCTGCAAACATATTCTACCTCTTTCTGCGGCTTCCCTGCCTTGCAAATATTGAACGCTCCTTTAATTTTTCCTCCGACGACTTCCAAATACTATCCTTTAAATCCTTATTATCATTTATCTCATCTGCCACATATGGCATAAGATACGGAAATCCAAAGCTCTTTAAGCCTGCAAGATGACTGAGTATTACAATCCAGCCTGCCACTACCCCGGCCATTCCAAAGCAGTAGGCAAGAGCTATCATAAAATACTTTAAAAGCCTGAAGGAGGATGAAAGCTCCTCATTGGTTATGGCAAATGAGGACAACGCCGTTATTGCAACTACAATAACTATAATAGGGCTTACTATTCCTGCCGTTACTGCCGCCTGACCAATAATAAGGCCTCCAACAATACCGATTGTGCTGCCCATAGGTCCCGGCACCCTCACTCCCGCCTCCCTTAAAAGTTCAAAGGAAAGCTCCATTATAACCACCTCTATAACCCCGGGAAAGGGCACGCTGGCTCTTGCCCCTGCAAAGGTTATAACAAGGGGCGTTGGCAGCAGCTCCGGATGGTAATTTACAACTGCCAGATACAGCGCAGGCAGACTTAACGCCAGAAAGGAGGCCAGATATCTTATAATGCGGGCCAGCGTAACTATAACATGCCTGTTATAATAATCGTCAACCGTCTGAAAAAAGCTGTTATAGGTAGTTGGAAGAATAAGGCCTACCGGCGAATTATCCACAAAAAGCACTACCCTTCCGTCAAGCACAGCCATAGCTGCCTTATCAGGTCTTTCCGTAGTCTGGAACTGGGGAAAAGGCGAGCGTTCATTTTCCTCCGTAAGCTGCTCTATAATACCGCTGTCTGTTAAGCCGTCTACATCAAGATTGTCCAGCCTTCTGTTTATCTCGTCTATGACAGACTGCCTTGCAATTCCCTCCACATAAGTAATTGCAACGGTAGTATTGCTTTTTTCTCCCATTATTTTTTCCTTTACCTTAAAGGAATTATTTCGGACACGCTTTCTCATAAGAGCTGTATTTGCCTTCAGGGCGTCGGCGAAGCCTTCCCTTGAGCCTCGTATAACCTTTTCTATGTCAGACTGGGCTACGCCTATCATAGGATAGCCCTTGCTTTTTATCTTAACGGCCTTATTGTATCCGTCTATAAATATAACGCCGTCGCCTATCATTACTCCCATAACGGCGTCCTCAACTGTTTCCAGCTCCTTTACATCCGTTATTCCTAATGCATTTGCGTCAAGATAATCATATATTTCCTGTCTGTCCATACCCATAAGACGGCTTAAAAGCTTCCCGATAACGGACTCCTCAATAGTAATATTGTTTACTACCACCTCTACATAAAAAATGCACGCCTTAACATCCGCGCCCTTGCCAAGACTCATTGTACGTTTTTTTATGTCGTCGCAGTCAGTAAACATTTCCTCGATTATTTCAATATTTTCATCAAGACTCAGGGTAAGTGGAGTTTTTGTGTGGCTTGTTATATTGTCTATATTTTTGTTTTGGTACTCCTTTTTATTGTTTTGCGACACACTGATTCTCCTTTATATTTTTTGATTATAATGATTATGGCGTTATTTTATCCATATATAATATCTGACTTTTGATTTTACCTTTTGACGCCTTAATCCTTTTAGAAATATTATGGAGATAAATTTAAGAAATTATGTATTTATATAAAAAATTTTTCTATTGCCCTTGCCACTCCGTCCTCATCACATGAAGCGGTAACGCAATCCGCTACCGCCTTTACCTCATCACATGCATTTTCCATAGCTACGCCCATTCCGGCGTATTTTATCATTGTAACGTCGTTTTTTCCATCGCCGCAGGCTACCAGCTCTGCTCTTGTCATTCCAATCCTGCCTAAAAGCACCTCAAGCGCCGCAGCCTTGTCTATTCCCAGGGGTACTACCTCTATAAAAAACGGCTCTGACTGAAATATATTAAGCCTTCCCTTAAAATACCCTGCCATGGCAGACACACTGCTCATCATATATTCCGGCTCTCCTGCTATAAGAAACTTATCTGCGGTCACATTATCCTTACATATGGTTTCATATAGATTATTTACCTTTCTTACAGGCATTCTCACTACCTTTGATTCAACATCCACATATTTATTGTCAGGCTTCTCCGTAATAATGTGGCCGCCGTCATATGTTAAAATAGAGGCGTTAAGCGTATTGGCGTAATCTATAATCTCCTTATAATACCGGGCCTCTATAGGGTTGGAGTACACTATTTCATCTGTTCTGCAATCAATAATTTTTCCTCCGTTGAAGCTAAGTATATAGCCTCCCCTTTCCTTCAAATGAAGCTCCTCTGACACATGACGTATGCCCTGCGCAGGACGTCCTGACACTATAAGAACAGGTATATTTCTGTCCTGCAGGCCTGCTATAGCGTTTCCTACAGCAGGCGTAATTTCTTTTTTTGAATTTAAAAGTGTTCCGTCTATATCAAGCGCCAATATTTTATACATTATTATATCCTTTCATTATGCGGCAAGAGTCGACTTTTAAGAGTTTTAACTCTTTCGACGCAAGCGTCGTCTAAAGCCGACGCTTTTTTATTGCGTATCCGCTCCGGAGATAGTCTCCCCGTCATAAACCTTTTTAATTAATTCCTTTGCCTTTTCTACAGTTGAGTAATCCGGCTCCATAACATAAATACTTGTACCCGGCATTGAAAATGTGGATGCGCTGCTTGAATTTCCGCCTGCAACCGCATAGCTGACTACATTCCATGAGCCGCCTTCATTTAACTGCATCCTCACAAGTGACGATATCTGGGATGACGACATGCTTGTTTCAAAGCTGCCTTCAAGGCTGTTCATAAGTCCGCTGAAGTCATTTAGCAGAGAGGACGACGCCATCTTACTTATAACTGCCGAAATAACAGCCATCTGGTTTTTGCCACGCTGGTTATCTCCCCCTGCAAGGGCATATCTTTCCCTTGCAAAGCCAAGAGCCTGCTCCCCGTTAAGATTATTTATACCCTTTTTGAAGCTATACCTGCCGTCATTAGTCCTAAAAGCATATTCCGAGTTTACCTCCACTCCGCCCAAAGCGTCTATTACCTTGGTAAATCCGCTAAAGTTTATTCTGAAATAATAATCGGCGCTTATGCCATATAAATTACCCAACGTATTCATAGACATATCTATACCGTATATTCCTGCATGAGTAAGCTTATCAAGAGGATTTCCATTCATTGCCAAAGGCACGTGATAATCCCTAGGGGTGTTTACAAGAAGCACCTGTCTTGTGTCGGGATTTACAACGGCAAGAATATTGACATCGCTTCTGCTTGTAGTATTTATTGCTCCATATACGTCTATTCCGCTTATATAAATTGTAAACACATTACTTGTTAAGTCCTTATTTGTATTAGTATTAAGCTGTGTAACTATTTTATTTTCATATAAAACCCTGGTGTCGTCAGCGAATGTCTCAAAGCCCTCTGTCTCTATGATAGTATTAACAAATGCGCTTTTAAGAATTATAGCCTGTATTTCCCTGTTATACAAAGCCTTTATCATTTCCGGCCAGCTTTCATATTCCTTTGCGGTTATTTCCCTGCCTATCTTGGAATTTACGGCAGAAATGGTTTTATCAGTATTTTCTCTGTCCAGATTTGACAATATGCCAAAGGTATAATCCCTGGCATCCTCTATGCTCTTAGCAGAATCCTCCTTAAGAACATAAATATTTATTATATCTGTTTTTGTATCAGCTCCTGATACTGCCCCAAACATACCGTTTACATATCCTACATAATATATTCCTACTGACCACAGTACAGTAAATACTATAGATAAAAGCTTTCCAAACGTCCTAAACTTCTTTGACTGGGCCGTAAGAAACGTATATGCCGCAAGCAGCAAAAGCACAAGGGTAAGCGGAAGAAAATACTTTACCGGAAGCACGTTTAAATATAATAAAAAAGATAAAAATATAATTGTTACCACAAACTGAATACCTGCTAATATTATACTTAACAGCTTTGACTTAAGAAACGCAAATATTCTTTCTCCCTTTGTCATATCTTTCTTTTTCTTATGTGCTGCTTTGCTTTTTCCCTTTCCCAAAGCTTTTTTCTTAACTGTCATAAACTTTTCCCCTATCCTTTCTGTAATATAAGATATCCATATTTTTTAACCCCTATCTTCTGACTTAGTATACATCAATTCGACAAAATGCACAACCCTATTATTCCCACACTTTCCCTTTAATATTAACATATTTCTTATATAAAATACAAATAACGTATTCATTAATCATTGTTTGTATATTATTTACCAAATATACATGCTTCTTCCTTATAAGCATTATAGTTTTTACGCTATGGATACCGCTTTGTGAATTTTTATTCAGATATTTCTTTTAGACGTCTTTATATAGCATGCCGACCCGGCAGAAAATACGATTAATCAAAATAATACCTATTAATTTCTATTTCTTATTTATATGCCATTCATCAGGAATAGGCGTCAGAAAAACAAATTTTTCCCTTGCTTCCAATGTGCCGTTACCGCAAATATGCATGGCAACATGAGTACAGTTTTCAAGCTTAGGTTTATCTCCATAAAAGCATATGCAGCCGGAATTATCATCATCCGTTTTGTTTACAAGCGCATATAGATTTGGCAATTCTATCGCAAAAGCTTTTTCATGATTTCTTGCTCCTGCCAAATTAAAACATATTCCTTCTGTTCCCTCTCGTTTGTCCTTGTAAAAATCACGCTCTTCATCTGATGCAGAGGTCATTTTATTCAGATGTATAATAATATCAACCACCTTTACCTCTAAGCCTAATATCATCTTAACCTCTTCGTACGCATTGCGTGAGAGCCTTTTATTTTCACTCTCAAGGCTTTTACAGTCACGATACAGTTGTATTCCCTCCGGGAGAATCCCTCCGGTTTTTGAACATTCCGATACATAATAAATTACATTTTTCATACTTATTTTCCATTCAATGCTTTTTTCTATCCCATCCGGATAGCTAAAATAATTTGCCATTTTTATCTCCTTAGATAATTATTCCTTCAGCAATTCATTTTTAATGTTAACATATTTTTTATAAGGTATTGGTACTATATCTCCGTTAATAATTGTTGCGCTGCATCTTTGTATACTTGTAACTACCCTTTTATTCACCACATAGCTTCGATGTACTCTGATAAAATCCTTAGAAAGCTTCACTTCGGCATTTTTTAATGAATCTGCCGATTCAATTATGGTATTCCTGCAATGCCAAAGTATATGGTCGCCCATTGCTTCAATATATAATATTTCATTCTCCTGCATATTATAAATTACTTCTGTTACAGAAACAACTCTGTGAATTTTCACAGGAATATCATTTCCTATTATTTGCACGTAGCATGCCTGTTTATCAGAAAAAATTATAGTATAGTCAAAATATAATTTTTCGATGCCTATATCCTTGTACTTATGAATACAATAAACACCTGTAATAATCATCTGCTCCTGAGGGAGCTTATGTATATAGTATTGAATATGCTCAAAATTAATGACCTTTGAAGGCTCAATTATTGTATTTATACTTGCAATTATTTTTTTATCTATTATCCCCTTGCTACAATTATGATTATATTTCCATAACACATCCTTTTTACATAGATTGCAGAGTTTTTTCCATTGTCCCAGATGAATATTATATAATAAATGTTCCGCTTCATTTTTCAGTTCTGAAAATGTTTTTTCCATAATTCTGCTTATAAATAATCTCTCCTTCCTTTAAAATGATTAAAATTTTACCTTTATTACATCCTAATCTTAAAATGAAAAAATTTTTTAATGCAGGAACCATAAATTATTGTAAACAAATTATCGGTTTGTTTCTACATTTGACGACGACTAACTCATATAAACCGATTAAAAGCTTATCCTTAACACCTTTATAATACTTTTATATATTATTTGCCTATTTTTATAATAATATTACATTTAGGGTAATTCACTTAATCAAATGAGTTATTTGTCGAAATTTGTAGATAGGGTATAAAAAATAAATTATATTTATAATTGTATTTTATATCATAAAAATTTTTAAAGAGCATGTGTGAATTTACGGCATAAGCTGTTATAATTATAAATATAGAAATAGGCTACAAAAGGCTAAATTAGCTCTCTTACGCTTGTATAAAAAGCAGAAAACAATATGTATTCTTTTTCTAAGACGTGAATAGTCATTCTTTATTTATTAGCATATCTTTTAATTTAGTTACAGTAGCCTACAATTCCAATGTGTAAAAGTATTCTTTAAAAATTTTAGAAAGGAAAGGTTATTTGCAGAATTAAATTATGGAGAAAACAAACAAGGAAATATTAAACGCTGTGGAAAGGTTATTGCACGGCATCCATATGGGACAGCGGAGAAAAATACTCAATCTATGTAAGAACAATATTTTATGGAAATATAATCATAGCTGTAGTAAGGGTATAATGGATGAAAAAACAATAATAAGCCTGAATAAAATAATTGCTCCATCTGAAATAAAAAGGCTTGAGCAGGTTCACCATTATATACACAGACTGTCTCCAAATCATACAATTATAACAGGCATTTATTGTATTCATAAAGCTGTAGATAAAAATATAAAAAAGCATTACTTTGATTACACAATAATTTTTTCTGACGGACTGGCGTGCTATATACAGATATTCGGAAACAATCTTCCATCAAAAATTCACAGAGTGGTATCAATAACGGAGTCTGTATATATTATGCAGGAGTCTGAAATCCTGTACGTTGAAGCCATGGGCGGTCATACAATCTGGCATTGCATGAATACTACAATAGAATCCACCGTTTCTCTCAAAAATGCCGTAATCAGGCTTTCTGATAATTTTGTCAGAGTACACAGAGGCTATACGGTAAATAAAAAAATGATTGCAAGCATACAAAGATGCAGCGTAAGTATGATAAACGGGGATGTTATCCCTATCCCCTATAAGAAATATGTCAATGTGAGAAGACTGCTGCTGGCAGAGTGATTATAATGTGTTTACATAAGTAAGGCAATAAATAATCTTCTGATATTTTTATCAAAAGCATATAACGGCTATAGATTTTAGCCGTTATATGCTTCTTCTAATGCTTTCATGATATGTGCAGTCATCTGTACTTTTCATAAAGCTCCTTATAGTTATAATTCATTACCGTATTTCTGAGCCAGTTTATAATATCCGTATAATTTTCTTTTGTAACCATATTTACTCCGTCTCTCATTTCCTCAAAAATCAAATACTGTATGTCTATGTCATAATGTTCTAAATCCTTATAGCTGTCTAAATCTGTTATCATCTCAATATTGTTATACGCTGGGAAATATATATTACAATTTTCACATTCAAGCAATTCTTTAATGGAATATCTGTATATTTCCACTAACTTCTCAAATTCCCCATTAACCGCTTTATTATAAAAATATAATATGCTGTAAGGAGAGTAGAAAATTTCAAAGGTAGTATCAGGATACTTTAAAATTGTTTCCTTTATTTGCGCAACCACCCTTATGGTGTTATCGTCTATTCTTTCTTTATTTGTTGTATTCTTAATTTCACCATTATAGCCGCGCCTTTCCATGAGATATTTATGACCATACTCTCCTTTTTTTAAGTCATACCATGCATGAGCATTTTTCAGGTTTCCCTTATAATTATATTGAAGTCTGTTCATTGTTTCCTCAAATAAAACATCCTTATTTAATAAATAATAAACATCATTAAAATAGTTTTTATCATATAAATATTCCGGCAATTTATATCTCTCTTTACCATATTCCTGCACCAGCACGCTCATATCAATATTACCGAATACATACTTTACATTTTGACGCTCCTCTGCCATGGTAACAGCATTTACCCAGTCCTGCGCCGAACATCCGGAATATGTAAGCTTCAATGTGTTCACACAATAACCCTCATCAAACCAATTACAATTAAAATTTTCTGACATTGACGAGCCTACTATAACTGAATCATACTCAGCATTTTTTGCAAGCCCCGGATTTGAATATCTCTCATTATTTGCATACGCCTCTTTTCCAAACCAAGGCATATGATATTGAAAATACGGGTCAATTACAAATGTTAATCCTGCCGTTATCATCAATCCCAAAAATGCTGTAATAACAAATACGATTATATATTTTCTTGATTGCTTTTTTTCTTCCATCATTGCCTCCTTTTAAAAATTCCAATAGAGAAATGTGCTTATTCCTGATAAAGACATAATTCCCCATACAAGAACAACCGCACAAATACCTGCATTTACCGCTGTGGGCTTAAAGCTGTCCAATCTTTCATTTGTATTTTTCGCCTGCAGACAAACCCCCAATGCTAATACAATAAATACCGCCCATAAGCAATATGTGTATCCGCCCTTTCCAATCTGCTCCAATGCAAATTTAAATTCCGGCAATATAAAGGCTGACTTTATATCAGATAACAACGGTGTAATATTCAGCCAAACTATTTCCTTAAAAAATCTTACCGCAGAAGCTATACTGTCCGCTCTGAAAATCACCCATGTAACATTGACAAATACAAATGTACATAACCATGAAAATGCCGCATGCCATTTATCTATTCTATCCTTAAAAATTCTGGTAAGCACATTCGCTATCCCATGCACCCCACCCCATAAAATAAATGTCCAATTAGCGCCATGCCACAGACCGCTTACAAGAAAAACTATCATAACATTTATATACGTTCTTATTTTTCCATTCCTGCTTCCTCCAAGAGGAATATATATGTATGTAGTAAAAAATCTTGTCATAGTCATATGCCATCTTTTCCAGAAATCAGTTATTGTAACAGCCTTATACGGAGAATTAAAATTCATCGGAAGGTCTATATTAAAAAATTTTCCTATACCTGTCGCCATATCGCAGTACCCCGAAAAGTCAAAGTATATTTGGAATGTATAGCTTAGCATTACAATTAATGCATTTGCAGTTCCCAAGCCCTCAATATGGGAAAATCCATAATCTGCCACCTTTGCAAACGTATCTGCCACAAGCACTTTTTTTGCCAGACCTATGGAAAATGCACATAACCCTTTTGCAAAGCTATCACTGTTAAAGCTTCTGTTCTTTACATTCTGAAACTGAGGTATTACCTCGCTGTGCAGCACAATAGGTCCTGCAATAAGCTGTGGAAAATATGTTACAAACAAAGAATATTCCAGTATTGAACATTTGCTTTGCCTTCCCTTATAGGAATCAACAATATATGATACCTGCTGAAAGGTAAAAAAGCTTATGCCCAGAGGAAGAAGCAGATTCAGCATTGTAAAATCAGTTTTAAATACTGCATTTATATTTTGTATAAAAAAATCAAAGTATTTATAATAAAACAGCGCTCCTATATTACCTAATAAACCTAAAATTAAAAATAATTTTCTTATTTTATTGTCAAGCCCATACTTTGCATTAGGCCTGATAAGCATGCTGAGTATATAGTTAGCTATAACGCTGATTATTATAATTGGCAGATATGACCAGTTAAAATACCCATAGAAAAACAAGGATGATATTACCAGCCACCCCAATGCAGCATTATAGACTTTTAACTTATTTAATACATACCATCCTATAAGTACTATAGGAAGATATGCCAAAATAAAGATATATGAATTATAAAGCATATTTACCTCCTAAAACCTAAAAAATTTCATTATCGCATGAAATATAAATTTTTACTCAAATAGATATACTATTGAATTATCAACATCTATCGCCCTTGTCGTATCAATAGTACATGAAATTGTTTTTCCGCTTATATTTAAGTCATATACTACATTATTAATATTAATATATCCATACTTATAATTTACATTACTTTCGAATGTAATAGTATTCAGATTGCCATTTTGCTCTGTCTTATAATCCAATTCACTTAAAACAATCTCATCATGACTATCTCCAATTACAGTATCAAGCGCCGGATTTAAAATCTTGTTATTTAATTTCTGAATATCAAAAAAGCTCCTGCCTGTAGCATACTCTGCTGTTTCTAAAATTACGCAGTCAGGTTGAAATATATTAAAATAATAATCTAAATCCACAATATTCTGATAATTATGAATTGCGTATGTCTCTTTAAATACGCAATCATAAAAATGACGATTCCTATTGTAATATGAACCATGAAAAAATGCTACTCTTGGCACATCAGCTTCATCATTCACTGCATTATTTATAATATACGCAAACGCATTATAGTTATGGTTTATTTTTAATCCGCCATAAAGACCTGCCATATTCTGTATGTTTTCGTGACTTAAACAAGTTATTTTAGGAACCTCTTCATTTATAGCAAATTTTGAAACCGGCAATGACTCCTCTATAATTGTTTCAACATTGAACATATCAAGGGTGTTTTCCCTAACATCGCTATAATATTCCCCAACCTTTTTTAACAAATTATTTGTTCCGTAAAATTCGCCTAAATCGTTCCAATGTCCCGCATCATACTTTATATTATACACTTGCTCTGTTTGTGCCTTTTCCCTGAGCAATTCAACATTTGAAATATAATTTATATTATTTATCTCAAGCTGCTTATATAATTCATCCAAAAATTTGTTACTGTAATTATAGCCCTCCGGAAGATATTCGGTATATACTGATGATTTTGAAGGGTTAATACAATATATAAACGGCACGCCTCTACCTTCACAGTAATCCTGCATCTTTTTTAGGTATACACAAAATGCAGAAATAAAATTTACATCTACATTATTGTTATTCATTTTAAAAAAAACATATCCATCCTTACCGTATGTATAAGTTGGATGCTCCATTTGTCCAAAGAGCTTATCATGTAAATATATATTTGCCGTTACTGCCTCATCATAAAACCCGATTCTGTTTGACAAATAATTATCTATTTGATTTGTATCAATTCCATCTGATACATTAATATCCGGAAGCACAGAATTATTTATCTCTGATACGGCTCCGACCTCTGTATTCATAAGTACTGCCGGTAATATCAGCATAATCACAAAAATAACTAAAAATATTATTCTGATGACTTTCATAATTATTCCCTCCTTAAAATTGAAAGTATAAAAACGGCGTATATCCATTTGAAACAATTGCAATAAAACATATGGAAAACAGAAGCAAAAGCAATATATACTTTAATCCTTCAAAAATCACATTATTGCTATGACTGTCAAAAAAGGATTTAACCTTCTTTCTGCTAAGCGCCCATATTCCCATGCATGATATTATAATCAAAAATATATTTTTTCCTGTTAAAAAATACCTCCATGTAAATGTTAATTCACCTGTGTATCTGCCACACAAGACTTTTATAAACTCAAAAAAATCAGATACGTTTTTCACTCTAAAGCATGTCCAGCCTATAAATACAAACAGTGTGGTGTATACCCAGCCTATAGCCTTAGAGCATGGTAATTTTTTTATTATTTTACCGTATACTTTAGTTCTTTCCATCAGCACCGCTATTCCCATTGCCACTCCCCAGCATACATATATTAAAGTATTTCCATGCCAAATTCCTGTTAAAAGAAATACTATAAATAAATTAACATAAACACTGCCTGTCCTATTTCCGCCTAATGGTATATAAATATAATTTCTAAACCATGTTCCAAGTGATATATGCCATCTTCTCCAAAATTCACTTATTGATGTGCTAATGTAGGGAAAATTAAAGTTTTCTTTAAAATTAAATCCTGCCATTTTGCTTAGACCAATAGCCATATCTGAATATCCTGAAAAATCAAAATATAACTGCAGACCATATAATAATACGCTTAGCCATGCTGTAGGCGTATCTATTATATTAGCGCGGTTAATAAGCGCCAATGAACTTCCAAAGGAATCTGCTAACAACACTTTCTTGGACAATCCCATTATAAATCTTGACACGCCGGAGCAAATCATATCTAAATTAATATGCCTGTTTTCCAACTCGCTCCTCATGTCATTATAGCTTACTATTGGTCCTTGTATCAGCTTGGGAAAAAACAATATATACGTGGAAAAGCTTGTGAATGCACAAATTTCATTACCTAAATATAAATTAGTCGTTTCACACCCCCCCCCACATTTTTTAACATAAATATCATATATATCAACAATGTATGAAATGCAGTGAAAGATAATAAAGGATATTCCTATAGGAAAAATTAAATTATCTATATTTCCGCCTGTCAATATTATATCCGGATATTTATATCTTATGAGCGTAATACAATCAAACGCTACTGCAATTATTGCACTTAATCTTTTCACATATGCATTAGTATTTGTTCTGATAATGTATGAGAAGAAATAATTTACTAAAATCAGTAATAAAATAATTTTAGTATTATAATAATTACTATCCCCCCACCAATAGAAAATCAATGATACTAAACATAAATATATATTTAGTATCAATGTATTCTTTTTAGTTATTTTATATAATATAAAATAACATAACATCGCTATTGGCAGAAAGAAAAAAATAGTTGTAATTGAACTAAATATCATATTCTCCTCCTTGATCTTTTACTTCTTTAGTATACCATATTTTTGTGCGGTTTTTTGCACATAATTGGCTCGGCTGCGCCGAGACTATTATACCTTAACCTATTTTTTCACAATCTTAATTACCAGTTTCAACATATAAATTATTTCTTTTCTAAAAATCAGCATATGCAAAATAAGTAATATTAAAATTGCAATATATTTTATAATCAGACCGTCGGCAGCAATATTAACAATAGCTGCCAGTATCATCAATATTAACGCTAGTATAATAGTTGTACAACTCTCACTAATCTTATAAAATTTTCTGCCTAAATAACAACGTATAGTTAACATAGTAAGCGCTGCTGTCATTACCGCAATTCCTGCTCCTACTATACCTATATGCGGAACAAGTATATATGATAATGCTAAATTAACCACAACGCTTCCTGCAAATGCAAAAACATTTAAGTAATTCTTTTTTGACAGCTTTACCCCTATCCCAACAATATCTGAAATGCAACTGCAAATAGGCGTAAACATTAGGCAAGGGAAAACAAGCTTTCCTAAACGATATTTTTCCCCAATTAATAAATATATTATATCCTGAAAAAGCACTATACTTATTGCCGCAAATATTAAAACAAATGCAGCTATCTGCTGTATTTTTCTTATTTTTTCCTTATTTCCATCACTTTTATAGTGCTCATAAAAAAATGGTTCCCAGTATGCGGAAAAACCTGTCTGTACAATTGTCAATATATTTGCCATTGTTACTGCGCTTGTATATATGCCTATTGACCCATAGCTCACATATTTTTTTAGAACCAAAAGGGGAATTGAGCTGTTTAGCCACGATAACAGCAAAACAGGCATATATGGTATTGCAAACTTAAACAAAGCGTTTCTGCTTTCTCTTGTTACGTTAACTGCTCGATGCATATTCCCTTTTTTTATAACTGCAAATATTAAGCTTAAAATAACATAGGCTCCTGTCATAGCCATAATTGCAAGCTTATGGCTTGGTCTGTAAAAGCCTACAAGCGTTATCACAACCTTTTCAGTAAAGGTAACTGCCAAAACCTGAATGGTATATTGCAGAACATTTTTCTCCATACGTGATGAAATACTGCTCATACGAAGAAATGTACTGCATACTATTACAACTGCAAGACATATTGGCACAACTATATTCTGCCCGTCTGAAATTGCTGCAGAAAAATAATTATATCCCCCGATAATTAATATGGAAGATGCCGCTGCAATAATCATATTAAACTTAAGACAATATCCAAGAAAGTTATCCTTTCTAATTCCGTCCATCTCTTCATTATAAAATCTCATATATGCTTGGTCTAACGCCATCACACATATGGTCTGAAAAAAGGTCATATATGTTGTAAACAAATTTATATGACCCATTTCTTCAGGGATATAAATTCTTGTATAAATAGGTGTAACTATAAAGCTTATGGCTGCGCTTAACCATGACGCCATGGAAAATCCCACAAGCTTTCTTAAAAATCCCCCTGCCGTTAATTCATCTGATTTATTCATATGCACTCCTGTTTCATAATGCTTATTCTGTTATTTCATCAAAAAGCTGCAGCTTATATGCCGTATCATCGGCACATTTTTCCAAATGAGCTTCCAAAGCCATAGAAAAACTTTTCCGAAGCTCTTCCGAATCAAGCAGTCTTTTTATATTCTCTGCAACGCTTTCATCATTTCCAACCTGTGCAATTAGTCCGTTTACATTATTTTCAATCTGATTTATCATTCCCGGTGCGTCTGTAATTACTATAGGCATCTGCAGACATTTTGCCTCGAAAACCGAGGTTGAAAATCCCTCTCTATATGAACATTGTACAAAAATATCACTTTTCGATATATATGCATAAGGATTTCTCTTATTCCCAAGCAAAATAAATCTGTCCTCTATTTTTAAGCTTTTAATCTGATTTTCCAATACCTGCCTTTCCTCACCGCTTCCTAATATATACCATCTAAAGTCATAACCCATATCAATTAATCTTCTGCAGGCTTTCATCGCTACATCATATCCCTTTACCTTTCGCAATGTTCCGACTGATATAATTTTAACGCCTGTAAATTTATCATTAAAATCAGCCTCATCCTTTGATTTATCTATTATATCCTTTATATCTATTATATTTGGAAATACTATTACATTTTCTTCTACCTGAGGAAATTCCTTTACAAAATTCTGTCTCATTTCCTCAGAAAGAACACAAATCTTGTCTGCCTTTTTATAATATGGCAAATCCCATTCAGGACAACAACCAGTTGTCCTATAATCCGTCCTTTGAAATACTATATATTTGTCAGCTTGAACATTATCCATAGCATAATATGTTGGGTTGCTTTCAAGATAACCAATTACCGCATCATATTTCTTTTCCTGCTTTGGAACATATTTCTTCATATTATTCCAATCTTTTACACGCCTTTTAAAGTAGTCCTTATTATTAATCTTTCCCATTAATCCATACCATAATCTTCTAACGGTAATAGGCCAATATTTTACAGCAGCTATATGTCTCAATACATAGCTCTTTGATGATAACGCCATGCTTGTTGCCATATCAGGCATTATTATATTAACCTGTTTTGGTATCTGTTCTCTAAAATATTCATTTTCATGATAAAAATATAGTAAATCTACATCATACTTTTCATAGTCCAGCTTATTAAGCAGTGCAACTAATGCTCTTTCCGCGCCACCGCAAGTAATTGAATCAATTACAAAGAGTATCTTTCTCATTTACTTCTCATCCTTTCTATAAATTACTGACCTTATCTTTGTGTAAAGCGTCTCTGCATACCTTGACATTCCCCACAAAAACAGCAATGCAAAGACAGTTGTTATATTAACAAAATAACTTATTGGCACTATCATAGGTCCCCTAGGTGTATATAATAAAATCCTTAATGCAATAAGTAGTATAGCTATAAATATTGGTTTTGATTTTGGCAATACATTAATCAATGCCAACAATACTCCATAAACCAAATTACATATAATAATTCCCGTATATCCAAAATCATTATATACCTCTGCTATATAAGATGAACCCTTTCCATGCCCGCTTAAATATGATTTAGAATTTATAAAATATGATATTGTATGTGCATATGAATGCATTGTCATGGCATATTCTACCGTATGCTGACTTGGTTTTTTTTCACCTAATATTTTTTCTGATATGGGATTATATTTTGCATAATCTATCAATTCTCCAAAAGAGTAAAAGGACTGAGGAAATTTATCTTCATACTGCTTTCCGTATCCTAGTATATCAACTGAATTTCCTGTTGATTTAAAAAATCGTGCAAACTGATTTGATATACTTTTTTCGCCCACATCTACTCCTTCTCTTAAATATACTGAATAACTAAGAAATGCAGCAACAAATGGTATACATATTAACCCAACAATAATCATTCTTCTGCTTATCCATACTTCCCTGTCTCTGTACTGTCTCCAAAAAATATATACTATTACAATCGCAGCATCTATTATAAATGTACCCCTATCTCCCGCCACCAGCACACTTATGGCAATTACTGCAAAAACTAATATTGGCAAAAAACATTTCTTTTTTTCAGGTTGTGTAGCAAGATACACCAGGAACGCTACTATATGCATATTTCCCACTATCTGAAAAGCTCTTGGTATATAACTGCTAAAAACAGTATATAAGTCTAAGTAGGAATTTGTTTTTATAAAAACAATCTGTTCTATATTCATTGCAATAGCCATTACTGCCGAAATGTAAAATAAAACAACTGAGTATTTTCTCAGTTTTCGTATATATATGCTATTATCAGCGATGTCTTTTTCCTCTAATGACACTTCTTTCTTGCCAATAAAAATTTCAAACACTTCATATCCTACTTGTATAAAGATTAAAGATAATGCTATTGACACAAGCATATGAATGGCTATAGACTCTGAAAAATAAAATCTCACAGAGCCATTACTAAAAAAATCCACTGTCATTCTTCCTAACAAAAAGCAGAAAAAAGAAGCTAAAAACAATAGATATGCAGCACGTCGTGAGATATTAAAAAATCCATATTCCACATTTGACAGCAAAATTATTAATATGAAAAAAAATGCGGCATCTAAATTTTTATTTATTATACATATTGTAAATCCAAATATGCCTGCTAATAACAACCCATATCTTAATATTATTAATGCTTTCATAATAGATTGTTTTTCCTGCTGCATTCTCAAAATAAATTTGCAAAGTCTTTCTTTCATTCTATATACCTTTCCTATTTTTTTGCCATTTTCATTTTCATACTCCATGCCCATACCATTATTCTTAATAGCAGACATCTCTTTTTACCTGCGGTAAAAACAAATATTTCCTTGCCTTTTTCAAGAGTAGGTATATACTTATTTGTTCTCCAATGCGGAAATTTTTTATCAAACCAACCCACATGCTTTTTAATTTCTTTATTACTTCTTCCAGAACGAATCATTATCGTTATCATACCATACATCATTTCTGATATCGCATGAAATTCCAATTCCTCCTCAAAGCCTTTCTTAGACAACTCAAACATCCTTGACACAGTTTTTGGATAAAATCCCAAATCTACATGCTTATGATTTTGATTCGAAAGGGATGTGGCCCTCTGAAAATAATAATAAGTTGGAACATGTACTACGGCTATTTTATCAGTCATTGTATACAATGGAATCATTGTACATATATCCTCGCACCGCCATATATCCTCTGGAAATCTTATATTATATTTAGTAAACAGCTCTCTTTTCCACAATGCTCTCATTGCCGAAAATCTTAAAAGAGCCACTTTTTCCTTATGTGATGATTCTGTCTCAATCCCCTTCGAATCACTTTCTTCATAAATTTTCCCATTATCATAATACCTATACCCACATGTATTTCTTACGATATCCATATTATGCCTGCTTGCCTCTACCATCATAACAGTTACATAATTTTCCGTAACCCAATCGTCACTATCAACAAAAGTTATCCATTCTCCCGTAGAATTATCTATACCGGTATTTCTTGCTGCCGATAGTCCGCCATTTTTTTCCCTTTGAATAAATTTACACTTTTCAGCATATTTATTTGCATATTCCCTTGCAATTTCTGCGCTGTTATCTGTAGAGCAGTCGTCAACTAACACAATCTCTATATTATCATAATCCTGCGTCAGCAGGGAATCAACACATCTCCTAAGATATGCTTCTATATTATAAATAGGTACGATTATTGATACTTTTTCCATCTAATTATTTTCTCCCTTTAAAAATACTTAACAGCGAGCCAATTCCATAGCTCATATGCAATAACCAGTAATATACACACATCTTCAAAACATTAAATATATTTCTGCTTTTCTTAAGCGCAAAAACAACAGCCATACCTGCATACAATACATACATAGCCGCCATTGCCCATCTTGAAATTTTTGAAAATATGCCCGAAACTATAAGTATAATATTAGCTGTCACAAAAAAAAGCGGAATTAAATGCCTTAATGATATTCCCTGTCTGCTCTCGCTTTTTTTAGCTCCTATTATAATCCATTTACCGTTTCCATATGCTTGCTTCATCATTCCCTTTACGGTCTCTCTTGAATGATATATATTTTTTATGGACACATCTAAATAAAACCTGCCGCCGCATTTTTTTATCCTGCCGTGCATGTCGTTGTCCTGATTCCTTGTAAACTCCTCGTTAAAGTAGCCTGCCTTTTCAAATATTTCCTTTCGGTACATTCCATACGCTACCGTGTCTACATAGCCGGACTTGTCCGCATATCTAAACTTTGAATCTCCTACCCCAAAGGGTGATGACAGCACGTCTGCAATTACCCTTCCCTTTTTTGTAAGCGGCTCTGTCTCAAGCCTGCCGCCTGCGCATACTACGTCGGGCTTTTCCTTTAATACCTTTACGCATTTACTGATTAACGTTTTATCAGCCTGGGAATGCGCGTCTATTCTAATCACATATTCACCCTTTGCTTCCTTAATTCCAATATTCCAGCCTGATGCCAGCAGCTTTTTCGGATTTTCAAAATATCTTATATTAACTCCTGCGCCTTTTTTTTCGTATTCGTCAGCTACGGCCTTCACCTTATTAACCGTATTGTCCTCAGACATTCCATCAATAATTATTATTTCATATCTGTCCTTCGGATAATCCTGCTCCAAAAAGGATTTAAGCGACGGCTCTATATAATTTTCCTCGTTTCTAACCACTATCATAGCAGTTACAAAAGGTAGATTGTTCTCCATATTCATCCCTCTATAAATTTTCTTTATACCAGCTTATGGCAAGCTCAATACCCTTTTCGAAGCTGTATTCAGGATTATATCCCAAAAGCTCCTTTGCCTTTGATATATCTGCGTTGCTGTGTTTAATGTCCCCGGCTCTGTCAGGTCCAAAATTAGGTTCCATATTTATATTTAAAGCCTTTGTAAGACCATAATATATATCTATAAGGTATTCTCTTCCGCCATATGCTATATTAAATGCCTCCCCGGCAGCCTCGCTAGGCGCCAGACATGCCTTTAGATTAGCCTCTATAACATTATCTATATAGGTAAAATCTCTTGATTGCTTTCCGTCGCCGTTTATGGTCGGTGTTTCACCGTTAATAAGCAGCTTTAGAAATTTTGGTATAACCGCAGCATATGCCCCATCTGGGTCCTGCCTTCTTCCAAATACATTAAAATACCTCATTCCATAGGTATCCAAACCATAGAATTTAGTATACATCTTTGCAAATTCCTCATCTACCCTCTTTGTTAAAGCATATGGCGACAAAAGATTTCCCTCTCTTCCCTCTTTCTTCGGAAGATTAGGCTCATCTCCATACACGGAGCTTGACGAAGCGTACACAAACTTTTTAACCCCCTGTATTCTTGCTGCTTCCATCATATTAACCGTTCCGATAATATTATTATTGGCATAGAAAAGTGGCATTTCTATACTTCTCGGCACACTTCCCCACGCTGCCTGATTCAATACATAATCAACACCCTCGCAGGCTTTTTTGCAGATTTCCAAATCCTTAATATCTCCCTTTATAAATTCATAATCAGGATTATCCATAAACATATCTACATTTTCCTGCTTTCCGGTAGATAAATCATCAAGACACCGCACCTTATATCCCATCTCAAGTATTGCTTCACACAGATTTGAGCCTATAAATCCGGCTCCACCTGTAACAAGAAACAATGAATTTTCAGGAAACACTAACTCTTTATAACTCATAATAACCCTCCATTTCTACTTTTTATTTCTTTTTGATTATCATGCGAAAACGAAGATTCTCATAAGAACCTCCGTTTTCTGTTTTTTATTACAAATTGTTTTTACAGTCTCCAGTATAAATAACCTGCATTCTCATATTCCTTACGGTTAAGCAGACCTTTTATATCCAAAAGAACCTTCTGTCCCTCTGCCGTAAACATGGCGCTAATCTCTTTTTCCGTAAGCTTCGTAAACTCATCATGGGCTACAGCTACTATAACTGCATCCATATCCTTTATAGAATTAATATTAGTAAATTCTATACCGTACTCTCTCTTAGCTTCATCTGCATCTGCAACAGGGTCTGCAATAAGAGGAGTTATTCCGTACTCTTTCAGTTCCTTGACTATGTCAATTATACGTGTATTTCTTGTGTCAGGACAATTCTCCTTAAAGGTAAAGCCCAGCATTGCAACCCTTGCACCCTTAACATATTTATTTGCCTTAATAAGATTCTTTACAAGGCTCTCTGCAACATATTTGCCCATATCGTCATTAATGCGGCGGCCGCTTAATATAATCTGGCTGTGATAGCCCATTTGCTCCGCCTTATAGGTAAGATAATACGGGTCAACACCTATGCAATGTCCTCCTACAAGTCCCGGAGAGAATTTAAGGAAATTCCATTTTGTTCCTGCCGCTTCCAATACTGCCTTTGTATCTATTCCCATATTGTTAAAAATAATGGATAATTCATTCATAAATGCAATATTAATATCTCTCTGGCTGTTTTCAATAACCTTTGCAGCCTCTGCAACCTTAATGCTTTCAGCGCGGTGTACTCCTGCATCAACAACAAGCTCATATACCTTAGCCACATTGTCAAGGGTTTCCTCATCCATTCCTGATACTATCTTTGTGATTGTCTCTAAACGGTGAACCTTATCTCCCGGATTAATTCTTTCAGGCGAGTAGCCTATTTTAAAGTCCTTACCGCACACTAAACCTGACTCTCTCTCAAGGATAGGCACACATATATCCTCTGTAACTCCCGGATATACCGTTGACTCAAACACTACTATGCTTCCCGCAGACAAATGTCTGCCTACTATCTCGCTGGCTCCCTCCACAGGCGTTAAATCAGGAGTGTGGTCAGAATTAACAGGGGTTGGAACTGCAACTATAAAAAACTTTGCGGCGTCAAGCCTGCTTTCATCACTTGTAAATTCAACTGTACTTTCCTTAATTGCAGCATCCCCTACCTCCTTTGTAGGGTCTGTTCCATTTTTATAGCACTCTACCTTAGCCTTGTTTAAGTCAAAGCCTATTACATCAACTTTTTTTGCAAATGCAACAGCTATAGGCATTCCTACATATCCTAAACCAACAAGCGCTATCTTTTCCTGCCTTGAAACTATCTTCTCATATAAACTCATCTTTTTTTCTCCTTTTCGCCTTTTAAAAAACTTTTATTACAGTTTTTATCATTGTCAATATATCGTTTATAAATTTATATTGACGTATTTCCTCCAAATTATATTTCATTTTCTCAGGTAAAACCTCTTTCACATATGTTTCGTCAACATTTGATGTGTTCTTTAGCATCGTGTCTTCATCCTTAAAGCATATGCTTGCTTTGGAGGTTACTCCTGCCGGCAGCAAAAGCGTCGCATACATCTCCGGCGTATACTGCTTTACATATCTTGGAACCTCCGGCCTTGTTCCCACAAAGCTCATGTCTCCCTTTATTATATTAAAAAGCTGCGGCAATTCATCCAAGCGGCAGGAACGTATTTTTTTCCCTACCCTTGTCACCCTTGCGTCATTGTCTGACGTTACCTGACTGCCAAGCTTTTCCGCATCAGTAACCATTGTCCTGAATTTATATATTTTAAATTTTCTGCCGTAGCTTGTAACTCTGTACTGCTTAAAAATCACCGGCCCCTTTGAATCACTTTTTATCCATACTGCCAGTATAATAAAGACAGGTGACAACAGACACAAGAGTATTATGGATGTAAACACATCAAAAAAACGCTTTAATGCTAAGCTGTTTTTTTTCTTTGAAAGGCTGTCATAGTATGGTTTTACCTTTTCATTTCTCATATATTCAGGCAGCTTATCCCACGGTAAAAGCATCATATATCTGCTACCTCCCTGACTGCCTCCTCAAAAACCTCCGACACATATCTTACATCCTCATCGGAAAGGTTTGTGTGCAGGGGAAGTGAAATTTCATTCTCATACTGGCTGTATGCATTAGGATAATTCTTTATATCAAATCCTATTTGCTTATATGCAGTCATCATAGGAAGAGGCTTATAATGCACATTTGCTGCCACGCCCTTTTCTGCCATCTTATTTATAATGTCATTTCTTTTCGTATTGTCTATACCCGGCACTCTTGCAAGATACAAATGTCCGCTTGACACGTTGCCGTCCTGAAAATGAACAAGCCTGTCTATGCCAAGCCTGTCGCATACTGCGTCGTAGCTTTCTATAATCTTTTTTCTTTTAGCCAGCAGTCCCTTGTACCTGCCAAGCTGGACCAAGCCTATTGACGCCATAATATCAGTCATATTGCATTTATAGCCTGCCCATACTATATCATACTCCCAAGCTCCAAGCTTTGTCTTTGCCAACGCGTCCTTTGACTGCCCGTGAAGGGAATAAAGCATAAACTCCCTGTACAGTTCGTCATCATCTACGCCCTTTATTGGCCTCCATGTAAGAGCTCCTCCCTCTGCCGTCGTAAGGTTTTTTACTGCGTGAAATGAAAAGCTTGTAAAATCGGCAATGCTTCCTGCCATTTTTCCGTTCCTTGACGCTCCGAAGGCATGGGCTCCGTCTGCCGCAATAATAATCCTGCCGATAGCTTTCTGTATATCGTTTGAAGGCTTAAATAAGCCTTTCTTTCTCTCTGCTATATCAAATATCCTGTCATAGTCGCATATGACTCCGCCTATATCTACAGGTATTATAACCTTTGTATTTTCTGTTATGGCATTTTCCAAGGCATCATAATCCATCTGAAAGGAATCCTTAGCCGTATCTACCATAACAAGCTTTGCCCCCACATGACACACAGGGCTGGCCGATGCAGTATATGTGTACGCGCTTGTAATTACCTCATCGCCCTCTCCTACTCCCAGCACTCTTAATATTCCTTCTAAGCATGCCGTGGCAGAATTTAAGCACACTGCCTTGTCCACTCCGCAATATGCGGCTATTTGCCTTTCAAATTCCTTTGTCCTTGGGCCTGTGGTTATCCAGCCTGATTTCAATGCCTCTGCAGCCTCGTTAATCTCCTCGTCAGTTATATCCGGCGGTGAAAATGGTATATTTCTTATTTTGTCCATTTTATCTTCCTTTCTTTCATGGTTTCTGACAATATTTTATCTAATCTGCTTCATGTATATTCTTATTCTTTTCCACATATGTTGGTACTAACCGCTTTACAGTTTCCCTTATATCCTCATCATCTCTCTCACATGTATCCTTAAGCTCCGACAGCTTTCTCATAAACTCCTCATAATCCATATCTATAGGCTTACCTATGTGTATAAGATGATTTTGCGTTTCCCTGAGTCCCTCTTCCTTCATTAGCATTTCCTCATAAAGCTTCTCTCCCGGTCTGAGACCTGTATATACAATCTTTATATCGACATCAGGCTCTAAGCCTGACAGCCTTATAAGATTTCTTGCAAGAGTGTCAATCTTTACCGGCTCTCCCATATCAAGCACAAAGATTTCCCCACCCTTAGCATAGGCCTCCGCCTGCAGCACAAGGGATACGGCCTCCGGTATGGTCATAAAGTATCTCACTATCTCCTTATCCGTTACCGTTACCGGTCCTCCCTCTGCAATCTGCTTTTTGAAAAGGGGTATTACCGAGCCGTTGCTTCCAAGCACATTTCCAAATCTCACAGCCACGTATTCCGTATCAAACTGTGTGTTCATACACTGGACTATCATTTCGCACAGCCTCTTTGACGCTCCCATAATGTTAGTCGGATTCACGGCCTTATCCGTGGATATAAGAACAAATCTTTTTGCTCCGTATCTTCCTGCGGCGGAGGCTGTTTTATATGTTCCAAACACATTGTTTTTTATTGCCTCGTTGGGACTGTCCTCCATCAACGGCACATGCTTATGGGCTGCCGCATGGAATACGATTTCCGGTCTGTACAGCTTAAAGATTCCATTTATTCTGTGAGTATTTCTCACGGAGCCTATAAGCACCTTAAGGTCAAGCTTATCGCCATATTTACGCTTAAGCTCCTGCTGTATATCATATGCGTTATTTTCATATATATCAAGTATTATAAGCTGCTTTGGATTATATGATGCAATCTGTCTGCAAAGCTCGCTTCCTATGGAGCCTCCGCCCCCTGTTACCAGCACCACCTTACCCTCTATGCTGGCGTTTATTTCAGTCATGTCTACCTTTACCGGCTCTCTGCCTAAAAGGTCCTCAATCTGTACCTCCTTAAACTTTGATATTGACACGTCTCCGTTTACAAGCTGATATATTCCCGGAAGCTTCATTACCTTTTTTCCTGTTTCGTTGCATATAATAAGTATTTCCTTTATTTCCTTTGCCGCAACAGAGGGCATTGCCACATATATCTCGTCTATATCATATCTTTTTACTAATTTGGTAATATCATTCCGTCCGCCGCATATCTGTATGCCCTGAAGATATTTTCCGTGCTTTGTCCAGTTGTCGTCTATAAAGCACAGAACTCTCTTCTTAATAAAATCGGAGCTTTGTATTTCCTTTGCCAGAAGCATTCCTGCCTGTCCTGCTCCTACTATCATCACATTAGTTTTTTCTGTCATTCTACTGCTTTTTAACATTCTAAGAAGCCTGTAGCCAAATCTTAAGCCTAACAGGCATCCAAAAAGCAGTATGCTGTAAAGAACGGAATAGCTTTTTGGCATAGACATTCCAAATATAAAATATATAAATAAAAGCTGTATTCCAAAGGATATAACAACTGCCTTTATAACATTGAAAAGCTCGGCAACGCTTGCATAGCTCCAGACGCTTTTATACAATCTGCAGCACCACAGCACCGCCATTATAACAATAGTATTAGGAACTGAATATTTTAATATATTGTCTAAATATTCATATGGTATATCAGTATACCTAAAATCATATCTTATAAGCAGTGCGAACAGCGAGCACATATTTATTGAAATAATATCAAGCAAGACAAGTGTTATAAGTCTTATTTTATATCCTTTGCTTCTCCATAGCTCTTTCATATTCATATCCTTAATCATATGGATATTTTTATCTATCCATACTGCCGCCTTTCTGTCTGCGTTTCCCCTATACTTCCGGTAAATCCTGTACAATATAATATTTACAAATATTCTATATTTATAAATATTGCTACTAAATCCCGTAAATTATACTATACATTTTATCAAAAGTAAACACTATTTTTGGCTTTTTCCATTTATCCTTCCTTTTTTACCCCCCCCCTTTATTTTTTCCGAAAGCCTTATAAAAAGCGGGTTTCCTGCAGATTAAAAAAATTATGGAAAAAAACATTATTTCCGTTTATAATTATAATATAATTAATATTTTTACTGTATATTTAATTATTTATTTTATTTTTTGAACATAACGTTGTTTTTTTATAATTTTTTTATTTTTCAACCGATACAGGAGGTTATATATGTACGATTTAAAGGCTTCAAAGAAGAATAAGGCGGCGCCTGCTTCCGTAAATAAAACCGGTATTCCTTCACAGCTTAAGGAAAATATTGAACAAAGCCATAATGTGTCCCTTGATAATGTCCGTATTCACTACAATTCCGGAAAGCCGCAGGAGCTTTGCGCCTATGCGTACACTCAGGGCAGCCATGTTTACATAAGTCCCGGACAGGAAAAATATCTTCCCCATGAGCTTGGCCACGTTGTTCAGCAGATGAGGGGCAAAGTAAGACCTGCTATGCAGATTAAGGGAGTAAATATAAATAATGATTCCACCCTTGAACGGGAGGCGGATATGCTTGGCCGCTGTCAGCTTCATACAAACGACAGCTCTGCTGAAAATATAGGACAAAATAACATTGTTCAATGCTACTATCACTCTGATGCTAATTTAATAAATGAGTTTTTACAAGATAACGACCGTACCTCTCCTACAAAATTAAATGAATACAATGAAAAAATGAACCTGCTGGGTATTATAAACGGTAACATTGAAATTTCCGGTCATGATGACACATATATACTTTATGAAAATGGCTCTCCGACTCTTTTTTCTTCTGCCAAAGAATTATGTTTTTTTCTCATATCCCGTATCCGCAACGAAAATAAGGCAGAAGTGGAACAAATTAAAGCTGATGTTCCTTTTGGGAACGAATTTACCTTTAGGTCTTCCACTTTTGGCTTTGATATAAGTTCACTTTCCCTGAAGAATAACAGCATGATACAGGCTGTGGGGAAAAATATTGAAAGATGGTCAGAAATAGCTCCGCAGAAAATTAGAGCAGGCAGCTTGTCGTTTGCAAAAGAAGTACGGGATGGCAATAAAAAATGGAGCGTGGCTCCCTATAATGCTAAAATGATTATATATAAGAGCTATGACAAAGAAAGTAAAACAGAAGTCATATGGTCCTTTAACATTGATTTAGACCCTTTCTGTATAGAAATACAGACACAGCCTATTACTTATAATATGTTTAAAATACTGCAGCCATTATATGATATGGCTATTTTTAACACCGCCCAAACATTGGGGTTATTTCCTGACCCAAATCCTGATACCGGAGGAGGAGGTCATATTTCTTTGGATAAAACCGGCGCATTTCAAAATAATGCCCATTACCTCCGCAATTTTCTTGTATTATATGTCAACGAACAGCTTAACCCCACAAGTCCTGTCCACCAATGCGGAGATTATATAAACGCTCCTTTTCTTCATGAGCTTAGCTGCGAACTTGGGAAGAATGTGGGTAATGATTTTATAAATGCAATTGCTCTTTTTGACAGACTTCCGCCTGAACGGCAGACTATTGATAATTTAGTAGATATTATACAAAAAAAAGTTTATCACGGAAAATTTATGCCTCAATTAGAAACAGCAATAAGAGCGCAAGAGAAAATCAAAGAAAATAAAAAGCTAAATCCTGAAATTGCATATCATTATCAGGCCGTCAACCTTGAGCATATGCGTAAGACCGACTCTACCGCCCACATAGAAATGAGAAGATATAATGCGCAGCAGAATACATATGAGCTGGACGAACAATTAAAATACCTATGGAGCCTGCTTTTGCTCAGCCGTCAAAAGCAGGATATTAATCTTACTTGACATCCATAGGCATGTTTCATTAATTCTTTATTCTACCGTAACCGATTTTGCAAGATTTCTAGGCTTATCCACATCAAGGCCCTTTGCCACGCTTACATAATAGCCTAAAAGCTGCAGGGGAATAATCGCAAGGCTGGTTGTAAAATACTGCTCTGTCCTTGGCACGTAAACGGCAAAGTCCGCATTATCCTCTATATTATAATTGCCGTTAGTGGTTAAGCCCATAAGATACGCCCCACGGCTTCTGACCTCCGCCAGATTGCTTATGGTCTTTTCAAACAGCTTTTCCTGTGTGACAACTCCCACAACAAGAACGCCGTCCTCGATAAGACTGATTGTGCCGTGCTTTAATTCTCCGGCTGCATAAGCCTCCGAATGAATGTAGCTTATTTCCTTCATCTTAAGGCTTCCCTCCATGCTTATGGCATAGTCTATGCCTCTGCCAATAAAAAACACATCCTTTGCATTGGCGTATTTACTTGCAAACCATTGTATTCTGTCCTTATCGCTTAATATATGCTCAATCTTTTCAGGAAGGCTTTCGATTTCATCCATAAGCTCCTTCTTACGCCCTTCATTTATTATATCCTTTGCAAACGCGCCCTCCACCGCCATAAGATATACGACTATAAGCTGTGTGCTGTAGGCCTTTGTGGTTGCCACGGAGATTTCCGGTCCTGCATATGTGTACGCCACATAGTCGCTTTCTCTCGCTATGCTTGAGCCTACCACATTCACTATGCTTAACACAGGTACTCCCTTTTCCTTTGCAAGACGAAGGGCCGCCAGACTATCCGCTGTCTCCCCTGACTGGGAAATAATAATAACCAGTGAATTTTTTACAAGCCTTGGATTTCTGTATCTGAACTCAGACGCCAAATCCACCTCTACCGGTATATCCATAAGCTCCTCAAAAACATATTTTCCTACTAAGCCTACGTGATAGGCGGAGCCGCACGCCACAATATATATTCTCTCTAAGGATTTAAGCATATCGTCTGAAACGCCTATTTTCTCCAGATTTATATTGCCGTCCTCCATATATGCGGCGGCAGTATCCTTAACCGCCCGGGGCTGCTCGTAAATCTCCTTTAGCATGAAATGCTCAAAGCCGCTTTTTTCCGCTGCCTCCGCATCCCATTCAATCTGCACCATTTCCTTTTCTATCTCGTCCTGGTCAATATTGTAAAAATGTATATTCTCTCCGTCAAGCTCTGCCATTTCAAGATTGTCAATATAATATACGTTTCTTGTGTTGTCAAGTATTGCGGGAACGTCAGAAGCAATAAGGCAGCCGTTATCACTCTTGCCTATAATAAGAGGACTGTCCTTTCTGGCCGCATATATCTTATCCGGAATATCCTTAAACATAATTCCAAAGGCATATGAGCCTCTTACCCTCAGCATCGTCCTTGATATTGCCTCTAAGGGATTTCCTGTCTTTTTATAATAGTAGTCAACCAGCTTTGCAGCTATCTCAGTGTCAGTCTGGGAATAAAAGGAATACCCTGCTTTTGTCAGCTTTGCTTTAAGCTCCTGATAATTCTCTATTATACCGTTGTGTACCAAAACCACGGACTTATCCTGTGAAAAGTGGGGATGTGCGTTAATTTCAGACGGCTCCCCGTGGGTTGCCCATCTTGTATGTCCAATGCCGCAGGTCCCCGAAACTGCGCGTCCTTCATCTGTTTTTTCACTCAGGACTCTTAATCTGCCTTTAGCTTTAACTACCTCAATATTTTCTGTTTCATTTTTTCTTACGGCTATTCCTGCCGAATCATAGCCTCTGTATTCAAGCTTTTCCAACCCTGAAAGCAGTACGGGCGCAGCCTGCCTGTTTCCTATATAACCAACTATTCCGCACATAACCTGATTTCCTTTCTCAAAAAAAATTTATTGCAGTACATGTAGTAATTTATGTCTGTTATTCCAACTGCTTCTTTACTTAAAGCTAATTCATTATATAATTGCATCCATTTTTTGTCAATGAGCCGTTTTTTCATACTTATTCTGCCATAATATATTTTGTGTTTTTTCCTTTTCCTATCTGCAAAAGCAATCCCTTTCGCAACATATTTCCCAACATTCGCAATGCGGTTGATGTGCTGACTCCAAATTCGTTTTCAACGTCAGTCCGTACAACAAATCCATTTCTTTTAATAATTTCAATAATCGCAGCTTCGTCATTATCAAATGCTTTATTTTTTACAGGAGAGGAAACATAATTTATATTCGGAAGCACAATTTTGAATGCATTACTTGTATTTTCAATATATGGTTTTTCTTTCTCTAAAGCATAAGCCTTCATAATCTTTTGTATTCCTGTTCCATATGCTTCAATCAACTGCAGCCTGTAAAATACATTTGCCAAATTTTGATTTCTGCATACTGAAAGTCCTACCATAATATCATCAATGGCAATTCCCGGCAAAAGTCCTCCAACAGAAATAAATTCTATTCTGTCTTTATAAATACTTATCAACGCACTTGCGCTAAACCCATAATCCCTATGCACCAGCATATTCAAAAGCGCTTCTCTTACTGCAACCTCCGGATAGTCTCTTGTATCAATACGCAGCAGCTTATTAAATGTTGCCCGAATCTGATTGTGCAAATCAATAAAATTATATACTTCGTTTAATTGTTCTATCAATGAACCTGAAAATTCCCGACGGTCTTTAAATATGTTTTGGTCCTCACCCTCAAAGACAGCCGCTTTGATTGTATGAACACACTGTTCTGATAATAATAATCCAAGATTTGAATAGATGCCATCTGAATTTAAAATTTTCAAAGTTCTCATCTGCTGTATTCCAAAATCAAGCTTACGAAGGTTAAATTCTTTTTTTACTGCCTCAAAGGTTAAATTCTGTTCAATGGAACGCATCTCTTCAAAGCTGTCGCCATCTGTTTCTTTAATCATCTGCCTTATGAATGTATCAGTTGCCGGAACGGACGATGTTCCCTGTCGAACGTAAACTCCCTCTGGTCTTAATCCTTTTTTTGAAAGATAATATGGTCTGTTTGTCCCTCTTTGAACGCTTACCTCAACAATCTGTCTTCCTTCCTGTTCAATTATATCATAGTGAACAAACATTGTTACATCCGGCTTTATGGCATCCCTTACCATATTGCTAATCTGTTGGGTTATCTTATCTGCATTATCCACTCCTGCTATCTCCCCATCATCACTTACACCAACGTAAAGTAACCCGCCCTGACAGTTGGCAAAAGCAACAATTTCCTTTTTAATGTCATCAACAACGATTTTTTTAAGCTCTATAGTCTGACTCTCCCTAAAAATCATATATACACTCCTTAAACTGTTTTTCTAATCACATTATAGTCATTCTGTTCAATCGTGTCAATATTAATTGGCGAGAATAACTCTTTTGGCTTTAAAAAATACTCTATTATTCCACATCCGAATCAGATTCGTCAAGCATAGTATTCTTCATTTGACTACTTTGGCTATAGATTAATACTTTCTGCACTTCATCCTCTATTATTTCATATCTTCCGCCATTATCCTCACCTTCATTCAAATCTCTTATTTTTTCCCTAAGCATTCTCATGGCTTTTTCTTCCTCTCTCATCCATCTTGGTATTCTCCACTTTCCCGGCCTCTGTCCATGTGTTCCTGATGAAACCACCATAATTCCAAGACTAATACCTATAACCCTGTTAAATATATCAAATGCCCAATGGCAGAAAATGCAATCCTGCAAATTTCCTCCAGCAAATACCTTCTTTAATCTCCTTCTCTGTTCTTTTCTGCCTGTTTCCGCTTTCCGCCTGTTATATTCTTCATAAAGCATATCTAAAATCAACATTTCTCCATGAATAGGCGCTAACATCTCAAGTGCAGAAATATCTTGCCCTTCTGTGCAAATTACAATATTCTCTTGAGGATTTATTATTGCATTTCTGATTGCAATCATTATTTCATTCTCTTTATATTCTCCTTCATGATATCTTCCGTTCCTTATTATATCTAGTTTTCTATACATTTTTTCTTTCTTTTTCTGCCTTATTTCATCTATTCTTGTTACATCATTCATTTGTTCTTCCAATGGTTTTTTTCTCCAATTTTTATTTCTCCCTAGCTCTTCTTCTATTTTCTTTAATCTTTGATTTTTTTCTACAGATATTAATTGCATAAGTTTTTCAAGCACCATGCTGCTAATCACATCTTCCGGCACATGTCTGTCTGTATTTCCTGCCACATATATTTTCCCTCCCCATACCATCATTGCTAAATGCGGTGTTTTAGTTTTCATATCACCCGGAAGGGTTACCCACTCTCCCCTTGCAAGCCTGTTTAAGCTTCTTTGCTCCGGTGTAAGCACATCCCGTCCCTCTTCTCCGGGCCTTGGCGGTCTCAAAAGCGGCATGTGCCTCGTTCCCGGTGCCGCATCTATACTTGGCCTTACACCCCCACTTGGAGGGGACAATACTCTTCCTTCCATAAAAGCTTCATCTCTGAATGTATCCTCCCTTATATATAAATTCCTATCTGAAACATCCCATTCACCAATAAATAATACACGCACCCAACGGTAAATATGTGTTCCTCTTCCCCTGTCCTCCTCTCTGAAAATTCTTTGATTCGGCCCTCTTCTGGACAATACGGCTGTCTGATTGTCAATAACCACCCTTGTTCCCTGCCTTAAGAAAACTCCCTGATTTAACAAATGAGAATCCTCTCTTCCGTTAAACAGCGTACGCCCTCTCATCTCCACCACATGAGTGCTTCCGACAACTACCACATTTCTCGGCGCCATCTGGATAACCGACGGCATAATAGGAGTTACCTGTTTTCTTGCAATTTTACTCTCACCAAATCTGCTAGGCAAATTCCCTTCATCCTGTTTTTTACCTTTCATCACACCGCACATTTTTCTGCCTCCTTATATATTTTCCTCCGTATCTATGGCATACCTTCCCCGTCCGCTACGCCTTCTTCCACACCCGCAGCACATTCTTTCCCTCTTTCCGCTCATACTCCATCCCGTCGCTCATACTTCTGACAAGATAAATCCCAAGTCCTCCCTCCTCTCTCTCCTCCCCGGAAAGAGTTACGTCCGGCGCCTCCTTCTCCAGCGGATTATACGGCTTCCCCCAATCCTCAAATATAAGCTCCGCCCTTTCTTTCCCGCATACATTTACGGTTATGACAACCTTACCCCTGCCGTCATTCTTCACATTATCCTCCATACATATCCCGGACACATCTAAGGCGCCGCCGCTCACATCTGTGGCGCTGCCTAACTCGTCATAGGCATACAATGCAATATTTGAAAACAATTCATCTGCAATAAATTTCATGGTGGTTATAAACTCTCTGTCAAAGCCCCCTGAATTTAAGCTTTTCTCCACAAATTCTATTATTCTGCTAAGCTCTCCTAAGCCTGCTTTCGCTGTGATACTTTTTTCTTTTTTTCCCGTATACACAAAAGCCACCATTGTAATATCATCTGCCTGCTCTGCGTTTTTGGAAAATCTCCTTATATCCTCCCTTACCGTCTGCAAAATTCCGTAAGCCCCCCGGTTATTTTCAGAAACCTCCCCTAAGACCTTCTGCAGCCTTTCCTCCCCGTAAAGAACGCCCTTTTCATCCATTGCCTCCGTAACGCCGTCAGTATACAGAAAGAATCTGTCCCCCTCCTTTAAATCCATATAGTGGTTTTTATAATCCGTATCCTCCAAAACTGCCAGAGGCAAATCCGGCGTGTTTTCTACTTTTATGTACTCACTTCCCTCTGTACAATAAAAAGGAAAATTATGTCCTCCGTTGGCAAAGGTCATTCTGCCTGAGGAAAGCTCTATTACGCATACAAAACAGGTTATAAACATCATGGCGTCATTATGCTCATTTAACTGGCTGTTTGCCGACTTTAATATTTCTGCCGGAGTACCTATGGTCTTTGCCATATTTTTAATAAGGGTTTTCCCCATCATCATAAAAAGCGAAGCGGGAATTCCTTTTCCCGACACGTCCGCCGCCACAAGCCACAGATGATTATCATCTGTCATAAAGTAGTCGTAAAAATCTCCTCCTACCTCCTTTGCCGGCTTCATAAACGCGCACACGTCAAAGCCGTTTCCTGACGACGGTATCTGCTCCGGAAGAAGGCTTAGCTGTATCTGGGACGCCACGTCAAGCTCCGTGGATATCCTTTCCTTGTCTGCCGTTACTCTTTTAAGATTGTCCATGTGCTCCCTTAAAGACAGCGTCATTTTATTAAAGGCGTCCCCAAGCTCCTGAAGCTCATTTCCCGTGTTTATGCTTACACGGTAATCAAGATTTCCGCCGCTTATAACGTTAACATCCTTAATCAATGCGCCTATAGGCCTTGTTATCCGCCGGGAAACAAGCCTTGACAGCAATGCTCCCGCCGCCATAATCACAAGGGCGCCTCCAAAGAAAAACACCATTATGTCTTCAATAATATTTTCCACATTTTTTTCTGTAGCGGCGTTTGCCTCCATAATATAGTTATATCTTTCATAAATATCATCTAAAACCATATCCGTATTAAAAACAACGGCAATACTCCATCCTGTATATTCCACAGGCATGTATACTCCATAGCTTTCCTGTCCCTTATATATAAATTCCTTTATGGCTGTTTCTCCTGACAGCATATCCTCTGCAAGCTCTGTAAGCCCCTCCTCCTCGTCTGTAAGAATATTAATATGCCGGTATTTTTCTTTATTATCCTTAAGACTGGGGGACACTATAACATTTCCGCTGCCGTCTGCTATTTCAACAAATCCGTCATATTTTATATCATCCGTTCCAATAAGCTCATCCTCTACGTTTCCCAGATAAATATCTATTGCCATCACTCCCATATATTCATCTTCCTTGTATACAGGCTGGGAGCAGGTTACAACAAGGTTTCCCGTTGAATCAAGATATGTCCCTGAAAATCTTACGCTGCCCTTTTCATCCATGCAGGAATTTTTATACCACTCCATTTCCCTCGGCTCATAGTCCTGAAGATAAAGGGTAGACTGCCCTTCCTCAAGCTTATCTAAAACCTCCCCTGAATTTTCGTCAAAGGAAAAAAGAATTCCGTCCTTCGTGGTATAATAAATTGAATTTAACCTGCTGTTTTCATATACCGACTGAAATACCTGCCAGACGCAGCCTATTTTATTTATCTCGTTCTTTTTACTTTCATAATCCATATCCTTATTCAGGCTGAAATACAGACAAAGCTTATCCCTTAGCTCCTCCGACGGTATTCCTATTTCCCTGCTTCCGTAATTATCCGGATTTTCATACACATCCCTTACGGCATCGGAGCAAATCTTTAGCTCCTCTATATACTTATTTATTTTTTCAGCGCAGTTTAAGGATAAATTTTCACACACCCCCGCCATTTCACTTAAAATACTCTTTAAAACGTTTGCAACCTCATCCTCCGCTATCTCTTCAATAATCTTAGAATCACTTAGAACAATTTCCTTTTGTACCTTTTTTAAGCCTATAACCGATATAACGGCAAGCATAATAACCGTAAGGGCTGCAACTGCCAGATTTCCCTTTAATATCTGCCTCTCAATTTTTTTATTTTCTTTTTTTATGATTTTTTTCATGCTTCTTCTCCCGGGGCTAATCCTCTATTTGTATAAATTTGCTGAAGCCTGACATATTAAGGACTTCCCTGACGGCGCCCTGCACGTTCCTTAAAATAAAGCTTCCCTTTTTGCTTTCTGCCGTCTTGTACGCTATAAGCATAGCCCTAAGCCCTGCGCTTGAAACATAATCTACATCCTTTAAGTCTGCCGCAACCTCATTTTGCTTCTGAAAGGCTAACAGCAGCTCTGATTGAAATTCCTTGCTTGTGTTTGTGTCTATTCTTCCCTCTACCTTAAGTATAATTCTGTTTTCCTCTTTCACTGTCTCAATTCTCATACGTATTCTCCTTTTTCCATAATTAATTTACATTGATTAGCTTACATATATATCTGCCCTATTCCCGCTCCCCAGTCCAAGCCTGCCGTTTTCTTCTCCTCGTATATTCCTGCGTTAATATCCATATATGTATAGCCGTCAAGAGTGGAGCATGTATCAAGATATACTATCTTAAGGACGCATCTTACAGGCTTAAGCTGATTTAGCAAATGCTGTATCTGTGACTTTTTATACAGGGTATTCCCCCTTTTAATTAAGACCGTCACTCCGTATATATCATCCCCATACAAATTATCTTCTACAAGTCTCTGCATATCAGAGCATGGCTCTGGCAAAAGGTTTCTCTCTACTATAATCCCCTTTTCCCCTGTTATTATCTCTATAAGCTGTTCAAACCCTTCTCTTGTTCCCCGCTTTTTTATAAGGTCATAGGAATTTGCAACAAGCCTTCTTAACGTATCCTCTCTTAAAAACTCTCCGCTTACGTCAAAGCCCATCCATTCAGCCAATACCGGCAGCATAAAATACGGCGCCATCTCCGGCTCCAGAAGCTCCTTAAGCCTGTTTATATCCTCCTCCATATTGTTGTATATGGTTGAAAAAATTGAAAGATATCTGTGGAGAGTTGAATTTCTCTCCCTGTATATTTCAGGAAGGGCTTCCATTATAAAATCTCCCCTTGTATAAACCTTAATATTGCCTGCAGAGCTGCCTATAGCTCCTTTAATTACAATTAAAATCCACAGATACCTTCCCACAGCGTCATAGAGCAGCGCATCCTTCATATTTGTAAATTTCAGAACGTCTCCTCTTTTAAAGGCTTCTGCTTTTTCCCCTACAGATATTCCATCGTCCATAAAATATTTATTTACGGACAGGTCGTCTGACGCCATTACATATACAGTACACAAGGATTTTTCCTTAAGTTCCATATCCATATGCAGCCTGCCCCAACGCTTTTCCCCATATCCTCTGTCAAAAAAGGGAATAATTATGCGGCTCTCCTCCTTATTTACCGTCACAAGGGTATTGCCCTCTATGCGAAAGCCTTCCTGCCAGCCCCTTTTTAATGCTTCCTCCCTGACAGAATAAACTCTTTCCTCCTCCATTGTCACTCCTTTCACCGTGCCTCATTTTTCTCTTAATTTAATTCTTCCTTCTCATAATTTAGCGTAAGCTGTATATTTCCCGGCATTAGAAGGCAGTTATCCGCCGGCTTTATATCCGAGCCTGATTCTGCAGCGTATCTGTAATTTGCAGGAGCCATATTAAGGGACGCAATATAGCTTACGCAGGAAAGAGCCTGTATTTTACCGTAAAGCTCCTCAAACATAAGGGGCTCGCCAAAGCCCTTCCCGCATTTTATATAGTCGGTAAGCTGTACTATAGTCTCTCTTATCTGATTTTTGCAATCCTCGTAATGCTTTTTTACCATAATAACACCGCTTACGTTTATATGGGTAAATACCGGAGAAGCCAAGGATACCTTAGTGGACAAAAGCCTTCTCTTATTTATTTCCCTCATAATAATACTTCCTGCAAGAGCCGGCAGCCTGTCCCCCTCCTTCATTCCCTTAATGTATACCGCAATGGTTATTTCATTTTTCTCAGAGTTTCCTAAGGCCTTCACCTTTTGTACATTTATCTCAGGAATCCCCATAACGATATCCTCGTAATCCCTTGATGTTACGGCAGTATATGATTTATATACATCCGTAACAAATCTTCTCCTAAGCTCGTTAAAGGTTTCCTCCATACCTCCGTACACTGTATCCGCCACGTTTAAAAACCTGACCCCTGTATCATACCCCAAAGGCTCAAGCTCTGTTCCCTTTAAGAGCGTTCCCTCCGTCAACAGGGCTGTTGCAGCCTCTCCTATATACATATTAGAGCCTGCGCATTCCCCTGCCTTTATTACCCTTAGCTTTCCGGCGCTTTCATTAAGCTCATAAATAAATCCCATAACTCCCGGTATTTTAGGTCTTACAAAATCATACATTACCCCCTCCCCTACAGGTATTTCCAATATAATACTAAAGCAGCTTTCTATTATGTTATCAAAGGGAAGGTCAAATTCCTCATTGTCATAGCCCAATATACAGCCAAGCCGGCACACTCTTACGGCATCCTCTGAATATGCTGCAACCGCTGTATTCTCATATGCTTCCTTAAAGCTATAGCAGTATCTTCCGTAGTCGTGCCTTATCCTCTCATATTCCTCCCCGCCGCACTTACTGTACAACCTGCTTCCATATTTTTTACAATAAACCCTTACGTACTGCTCCTCCATAATATCGCCGTATATATAACATTCCCTTTGTCCTGAAAAGGTATATATATATGACCTTGTGTCCCTTTGCATCAGGGGAAACACCGCTCCCCTTGCGGAGTTTATTTTTGGGCATGCGCTATAATCTGCCCTTACAAGCGTTCCTCTTATTATATAGCCCTCTTTTTTAATAAATTCAGGCCTTGCCTTTTCTTCCCTCCGTTGTCCCAGATTAAATATTATACTTCCGCTTTTGTTCAGGTTTTTAGTATTGTCGGTACATTTAATTTTTTTATAGCCCTCTCTTGTATAAAGCTCCCACTCTATGTCCGTCTCCTTATTTCCCTTATCGTACGTCATTAAATCTATTTTGCTTTCCTTACATTCCAAATATATTGCAAGCTCTCTGTCAAGGCTTGGGAGCCTGTCAAACACAAAATAAAGCTCCGCTCCCGCTTTAGGCTTACTTCCGAAAGGCTCTGCCTTTGTATAATTTATATCCTTAAGCACATAGGAATAATCCTCTATAGCTCCCTTCTCTCCCCCATACACGCCTATAAGCCTTGCCCCTGATATTTCCCTGCTTCTTTCGCTTTCAAAGCACAGGCTTCCTACCCTGAATTTCTGACATTCAGGAATTAAAAAGCCTTCCTCCACATCTGACGGCTCTGCATATATTCTTTTCACAGGTCTTTTTTCCCTGTAAAAGCCTGCAAGATTTATAAGCTTTTCCTCCATTCCCTCTGTTATCTCCCTTATTTTTTCAAGCTGCACAGAGGTATAGCCGGTGATATTTTCAAGTATTGCCGCCTCCGGTGATGAAAGAAAGTCCTCCGGCGTGTATTCAGCATATAATTCCTTTACAGCCTCCTTCATACGCCTTTCATATGTGCTTTTCCAATTTTCATTATCATAGCTGTTTTCCATATTTTCTGCCTCTTATCCTATATAAAATGTATTTCATGCTTTCCGCTTACGGCTATCATTGAAAAATCCTCCTGAAGTCCGCCAAGCTTGCACTCCTTATACCTTCCGCTATGCTCATACCCTGCCGTTACCGACAGGTTTTCTACTGTTCCCCATTCCCTGAGGACATTTAACTGCATAATAAGCTGGGACATATTAGGCAGCTTTCCTATTGGCCAGCCTTGTTTTCCGTTTCCTTTTACGGGATTTAAGTAATTTTCCATTATTTCATTAAATTTATGGCTTACAAAAAGCATATCTGCTTTTTCATTTTTCTTAAACCAGACAGCCGCCGATATTTCTACTTTTAAGGGCTTTACTATTATTATCTCCTCCTGTCCTATGGCCTCCTCCCCGACCTTTAAAAGATGGCTTTTAAGCTCCGTATATATGCTTTCGTCAAAGCCTTCATTAAAATCCTTTGTTAAAACAACGATATATACCCTTCCCTTTTCCGCCTTTACCCTCACCTGACTGATAACGCCGGAAAAATTCATGACCTCCCTCTGATAATCCTCTGCTGTCACAAGCCTTCCATGGCTTCCTATTAATATATCCCCTCTCCTTAGCCTTTCCTCTCCGGTTTCCCTGTCGCTGCCTCCGTGTGACGGCTCTATATTATACAGGCTGTCCAAAAATAAAATGTTTGACACTGTTTCAGATATTGCTCCCCTGTCTACGTTTCCCTTTTCACCCTTACAGCCGTATATAACAGCCTTAAATGCCGGATGCTCCTTTTGCATAGGAAACCTTTGTCTTACCCCGTCGCCGAATATAACCTCTCCCGCTTCCCTGTCCAGCATATATACTCTCCCGTCACCCGTTTCCTCCTGAAATGAGCCTGCTTCCTGCCAGAGAACAAATATCCTGTCCGTCTCTCCTTTTTCGCTTTTCTCTATCCTGATTCTGTTTCTTTTAACGGCCAAATCCTGCCTGCCGCTTCCCTCAAGGTATCCGTTAGTCTCGTCCATCCATAAATCAATTTTTAATATATCCGTACCATATAGTTTAACTCTCATTCCCGGAGATATTTCTTCCACGTAATAATCCTCCTCCCCTCCGGTATCAACATTCCATACCTGAAAAACATTTGTCATGGAAGACCATGGTTTTCCCAAATATTTATCATTACTGTGGATTATTTTTATATAATAGCCCTCCACATTGCAATAATTAAGCGTTTCCATATCGGAAGGGGCGTTAAATACCAATATCCCCCTTTGTCCCGCCTCTCCCGTGCCGGAGGCTTTCATCAGTCTCTTAAACCCGCCCTTCGCGTAATAAAAATACTCTGTTTTTTCCGTGTCCACAGGCTCGTTGTCACACTGAATATAAAGGCTTACGGGGCCGTCAGTTATTTTCTTATTAAAGCATACGTAAATTTCCTCCCTGCTATGGCTGCTTACATCAAATAATAATAATTCCTCTTTTCGGTCTGCTATATTGTAATAATTTTTTACATTTATTCCCCATAATACTGAAATCCTCTCCGGTATACACCATGTCCTGTCATATGTATATGATATTCTCATATTGCTGATATAGGGGGCGTTAAAAATACACGGCTGCTCATAGCAGTGATTAGCTTTAATGATTCTTATCCTTAAGCAGGGCTCCTCCTCTCCGCCTCCCCAGTCCTCGGGACATAAAAACCTTATTTCCACGGCTTTATCCTCTCCCGATGCAAATATATCCGTTCCGTTTTTATCATGATTTTCAATATTAAGGCTTTTAAAGCCCTTTGGGCTGTTGTATTCAAATATCACATTATCTGCCCATACCTGATTTACCTTCTGCTCCCTTTCATATTTTTCATACTTTCTGTACCTTTTTATAAGGGGAAGCCTCTCCTCACTGACGCTCTTAAGTCCCACAGGTATCTTCTCAAAGCTTAAAAAAAATTCTACGGATATAAGGGCATTGGCCTTTGAAAAGCTTACAGGCTGGCTTATTATACATTCATCATGTAAGCTAAAGGCTTCCCCAAAGGGATAAAAGCCCTCCCCATTACAATCCATAAGGGGATTCTTAACAAAATCCGCCTTAAGCTTTTGCGCCTCTGATGATATAAGAAGGCTTCTAAATGACACCGGAACTTTAAGCTGGCCGTTTTTCCTTATAACTATGGCGTCCTCCCTCTCCCTTTTTTGTTTCATTTTAAACGAAAGCCTGTCCCCTGAAGCCTGTACCTCCTCTGCCGGTATCAGGCCCGCCTCTGAAAAATAATATATTTCAAGAGCCTTTGCCTTTATATTCTGAATAAGACTGTCATTATCCGTCTTTAAAATAAATGTCTGATTGTCTCCCTTAAATATATAGGGGTGATATATTACTGCCTCCTCGCGGCTGTATATTTCCTCCTCATTTTCATCTTCTATGGGAAATGGCTTGGGAAGCTCCCCAAAAACAGGTCTTATTTTTCCTTTAACCCCTGTCTCTGCAAAAATATTTTTAACTGAGGCGCCTGTGGCATACATGCCTCTCATTGTCTCAAATATTATTTTTTCACCGTCTTTTGCGCTTCCATACAGCTTAGCGCCCTTATTTATCCATATGCCCTCTGTCCCGTTGCCAATAACCCCCATATGCACCAGACTTAAGGCAGGTCTTGGAGGCTTCAGGGACATTCCTAAAAGCTCTGTAAACCTTATATGTATTCTATCATTCAGACGGCTGTATTCCTTTTTATTATCCTCCATCTGCATTAAGAATATTTCTGCAAGCCGCAGGCCTATATCCTTATTGTTTTTATCAGGTTTCCACCATGGAAGATAACTTTGCGCAAGCTCATTAAAAAGCTCCTTCATTTTCTTTTCCATTGTAAAGCATTAATCCTCCCATTATTAAACCCTGTCGTCAGCATAAAGGGGAACGGTTACCGTATCCTCCAAATCCTTTGTCCTGTAAACTACCGTTACCTCCAAAATACCGCTGCCGTAATCACATTTAGCCGCAACGCTTACCTCTGTCAGCATGGGCTCCTGACTTAACAGACAGCTCCTTATGTCTCTTTCCACCATATTTAATTCCGTTCTGTTTATCTCCATAAACGCATATTCCTTAAGTCTGCTTCCAAAGCCGGGATTTAGCCATCTTTCGCCCTTTTCCGTTTTCAGTATAAGCATTACCGATTGTCTTATTCTCTCCCTTCCTGACACTGTTTCAAATCTTCCTGTGGCAGGATTTATGTCTATGGGAAATCTCATTGTCTCTTCCATTTCTTATCTCTCCTTCTGTGGCCTATCCTTCCTTAATCATGGCTCCTCCGATAACAGTTGTTCCGTCGCTTGAAAGCTTCATGGAGGAATTTCCCGAAATACTTCCGTTCTCACTTTTTATCTTAAACATTCCGTTAGTTTCCATTTTTACCAACTGCTCCGCCTTTACTGAAAGCTTCTGGCATTTAATATCAATCATTCCGTTTTCTCCGTCTATTTTGAGCGAAACGTTTCCTATGTTAATTTTAAGCTCGCTGGCTGCTTTAACTGATATAACGCCGTTGTCTGAATCTATTTCTATGGAATTTTCCTTTTTCTTATCATTTATTATTATTTTTTTATTTTCATTGTCTAAGAGGATAGCTCTTTCCTCCTTTGACGTTTCTATTTTTATTTTGTCCTTACTGCCCTCTCCCTGACTGTTATCCTCAAAGGAAATTGTGTTTCCGTTTCTTGTGGTTATCCTTTTATACTGATTATTCTCATCTGCCGTATCGGACAAAAAAGTACTGTTATCCGGAAATATGCTTCCCACAATATATGGCTTTTCAATATTTCCTCCCTCAAACATTAAAAGCACCTTATCGCCTATCTCCGGAAGAAAATAGCTTCCCCATTTCTTTCCCCCAAAGAACATGGCTACCTTCGCCCATTTAAGAACATTAGCGTCCTTATCCCTCACGGGTATTTGAACGCATACCCTTCCCGGCATATCCTTACTGTATTTTTTAGCCACTATGCCCACAGCCGCCCCTGTTATTTTACACTCCAAGGCCTCTGTCTTTTTTCCTTTTTCCTCCGTTATATCTCCCAGCACATCAATTAAGCTCATATCCTTACTATTTTCCTTTCATGTATTTCCTCTATTTTATCCTGTCTGTTTTTCCCGTAAGCTCTGTAACGTACCCCTCCTCGTCGTCAATACTGTGCTTCACCTCAATTAAGTAAAATTTATTTGAGGGAGGCTGTCCCATTCCCTCTATCTCTATAAAATTTCCCGGCTTAAGCTCCGGAAGCCCCCTGCATCTGCAATGCATAAGCCCAAAGCCGTAGGTTATTCTTTCTATGGCGTTTTCAAGCCTGTAATCGGCGTCCCCCGGACTTTTCACTGATGAATCCACATATATTTTTTTGCTTCCAGAAATAATCTGCTTTGCCCTGCTGCTTCCTGATATGGTATTATTAAGCTTTCTTTTTGCCGTAATCAATTCTGTATTCCCATAATCTGTTCCTCTTACCTGAACATTTTCCACCTGCCCTATTATGTCATATTCAACCGACAGCCTTGACACTCCCCTTGAGGCGTTTAACGACATAAGAGTAACCTCCGGCGTCCTTGCTTTCCTAAACAGCACCTTTCCGCAGTCTGTAAAAAACTCATAATTAAATCTTTTTGCCGCCCTTACCGTAAATTCATAATCGCTTTCTCCTGTTACCTCTATGGTTTTATCGCTTTCCCCGCCCTTTTCCCCGCTGTTTTTATCAGGGGTAGGCGTAAGGCTTAACTGGGTAAAAATTCCGCTGCTTTTCATTTTTTCATAGACGCCTTTTCTGAAAATTTCACTTACGCTGTCTCCGAAATTTGTTGACGTCATTTGATTTTCATGGCTTCCCGCCATCATTACCCCCTTTATGTCCATACATAAAATCTCCACATGAGGCATCTCATCCCCTCCGTAAATAAAATTTACCTTTGAAACAAAGCCTGTAAATATGTCGCTGACGGAGTTTCCGTAGCCTGCCCTGACAACAATTTGGGAGCCCAGGGAAAAGTAATCCTTTAAGCCCTCCCATAAAAATTTCCCGTCTTCTCTGTCAAAGCTGTTATACACGCTAAAGGAGGCGACGGAGGCCTCATATCCGCAGGTAAGCTCCACAATCACATCCGACGCTATATATCCGCCCTTATTTTTTGAAAAATCTTTTTTATTTGCCGTAATCTCTGCCACCGGCTCTAAAAAATCATTATATTTTTCCTTAAGAGTATTAAAATCATATGCCGCCATACTTTTTCCCCGCTAATTTATCAAATACATTATCCCAGTACTCATCATCCTCGTCGTCTCTGTTAAGCGAAATATCTACAACCGCCCTCAAGGGCGCCCCCTCCTCTGAAAACATTGTAAACTTAGCCTGTATGCCTGAAAGCTGTCCCTTAATGCTCATATCGCCCCAGCAAAACTCAAGCTTTGTCAAGGTCTTATCTGTCATCAGGGCGAGCAGACCATTTGTGACGCATGCCACATCTGTTTCATTCTCCTGAGCGCTGTCAAATATAAGCTGAAAGGAAATCTGGGTATCAGCCTTTTTTTCTTCCTTTTTCAATCTGTCATAAGCCTCTCCCGTATCTGTGTCAAGGGAAGCTCCCGAGGATATGGAAATACTTGACGGATTATATTCCGCCTCCATTGTATATACGGCGCTTTCATCTAATTTTACCGACTTATCCGCCCTGTTATATTTAACCTTTGATATTTTTAACAGCGCCTTATTTAAGCCGGGCGTACTGCCTGTCATTTTTCTTCTTTTCATTCCCCCTGAAAACGCTTTAAAGTACATTTCAAGCCACTGATTATTATTATTAAAATCCTTGCATTTTATAGTAAGGCTTAAGGAGGCTCTTATAGGGGTTCCGCTTTTTGTAAACATTGTATACTGCCCTGACAACGACGTAAGCTCCCCCTCATAGCATATGGCTCCCCAGCTGAAAATCATGTATCTGAGGTTATTATTTCTCATCATTGCAATAAATCCGTCTACCTCAGTCTGCACGCTAAGCATACTTTCATCTTGAAGCCCCCCGCCTAAGGCTCCCCTTTCATACTCCTTGGAATTGTCAAATATCAAGGGAATGGTTACTCTTATGCTGTACTGCTCCGGCTGGTATTCTGCCGTCTTATGGGCTTTGTCTGCGCCTGTCTTATAAAGCTTGTTTTTCTTTGATTTTTTCATGGGCTCTCCTGCGCTGACTGTTATTTCTGACGGATTATGCTGTACCTTATACTTCCTTGAGGGGGCCTTTGATATATCTGCTTTCCTTCCGTCTGCTATATATAAAATTGCCGTTTCCTTCACCTAAAATCCTCTCCTCCTTTTTTCTCCCCTAAGCCTTTGCTCTATGTTCTCATATACCTGTTTGGAAATGCTTTTAACCTGACTCTGCACCCTTGCGTCTATTATTTTATTTATCTCCCGGATTTTTTCCTGCTCATTTAATATATCCTCCAAAGCTTCCGTTCTGTTTATAATATTTCCCTGTATGCTCCCTATAGTGTCAGGGGAATATATTATTTCCGGGGCTTGTGTTTTGTCAGAAGCCTGCGTTACGTCTATGGTCTGCGTTTTGTTTATGGCTTGTGTCCTGTCTATGACCTGCGTTTTTTGTGAGGCTTGTGTTTCGTTTATGAACTGCGTTTTGTTTATGGTTTTTGTTGTTTCTGTGGTTTGCGGTCTGCTTATGGTTTTTGTTGTTTCTATGGTCTGCGGTCTGTCTTTGGCGTGTATACTGTGTATAAATTGTATTTCATCTATGGCTCGCGTTGCTTCTGGGGCCTGTGTTTCGTTTATTGCCTGCGTTACGTCTATAATTTGTATTCTGTCTGAGGCTTGCATTCTGTTTATTGCTTGTGTTCTATCTGTGGCTTGCATACTGTGTATAAATTGTACTGCGTCTATGGCCTGCATTTTTTTTATGGTTTGCATACTGTGTATGACGTGCATTTTTTCTATGGCTTGCATACTATGTATGGCTTGTATCCCGTCTTTGGCGTGCATGCCGTCTATAGCTTGTGCTGCTTCTGCGGTTTGTGTTCTGTTTATGTTTTGTACTTCTTCAATGTTCTGCATTCTGTACAGGGCTTGTGTTTTGTTTTTGGTCTGTATTACGTCTTTAGCGTGCATACTGTATGGGGCACTGTATGATTTATGTATATCTTTCACGTTCAATATACTTTTTATGGCATACCCGTTTTTTATGACGTTCTCCATGCTCTTTATATTTTCTATAATTTTCATGCTCTGTATGGTTTTACTTATGCTTTCTGTGTTGCCGGGGCTGTTTAAATACCATAAGCTGCAGAGCTTTTCTGAGCCATATTCATTATTTATATTTTTGAGGCTTTTCAGGCTATTGATTTTAAAACCATATGCCTCCCCATTGTATACGAGCCTTCCGCCTTTTTTATAAAATATTCTTTCTTTTAATATCCTTTCTTTACCAGAGCCTATATGATTTTGATTTAATATGTTTTTTATTCTTAACCTATGATTAAATGACAGCGCTGTTTGTTCATACTTTAAATTATTTTCTGACGAATACTCCCGCACATGTTTTGCACGCCCTAATATTTTCCCTTCCATATGGTTTTGCTTTTTTTCTGCATAACTTAATTCTACCCTTACAGGATATAAATGTGCGCTTTCCCCATAAATTAACCCTTTATATTGCGGATATTCCCATATATTTTTTTTATATCTTAATATATCAGATAGCGAAGGCTTCAATATGTTTTCTGCGCATCCTGATACATTAACTGGCTGCTGATTACTAATATTTTCTGTATTGCTTAATATATCAGCTAATAAGTATTCCCATATGTTTTTTCCATACCCTGATACGTTAGCGGACTGTTTTCTGCTTATATTTTCTGTGTTGGTCAATATAGCTGCCGATAAATATTTCCATATGTTCTCTGTACTTCTTAACGTTCCCGCTAGCGGATGCTTCAATATGTTTTTTGTATTTCTTAATATATTTGCTAACTGATATTCCAATACGTTTTTTACATACCTTAATTCGTTAGCCGACTTGTGCCTGCTTATATTTTCTGTGTTTCTTAACATATTAAGAAACCGGTATTTCCATATATTTTCTGCATACCCTGATACATTAACTGACTTATTCCTGCTTAGGCTTTCCGCCTTGCTTAATATATCAACAGATAAATATTCCCATATGTTCCCTGCATACCTTAATTCATTAGCTGTCGAATGCCTGCTTAGACTTTCCACGCTGCTTAATATATCAGCATATAAATATTCCCATATGTTTCCTGCATACCTTAATTCAATAACTGACTTATTCCTATATATATTTTCTGCACAGCTTAATATATTAGCCGATAAATATTCCCATATGCTCTTTGTGAAGCCTGATTCTCCAGATGACAGATACTTACTTATTTGTTCTGCGTTTCTTAATATATTAACTGACGGATATTCCCATATATTTTCTGTATATTCTGATACATTAAACGGCATATACTTACTTATATTTTCTGCACGCCCCGATATATTAACCAGCCTATACCTACTTATATTTTCTATAGTCCTTAATATATTACCCGCCGTATATTTATGTTCATCTTCCCTACGCCTGTATATATTTTCCGTATACCCTAATCTATTAACAGTCAAAAGCTCCTTTATATTTTCCATATTTCTTAAAACGCTTATTAACCTGCTATTGTTATATATTATAGGGATATGCTTAATCTCCTGCTCTCTTGCCCTTAACAGCGTTTCTGCTGTATTACATAATAATTCCTTTTCTCCTGCCCCGGAAATAAAATTACTGTATAAAGTATTATAGACGTCACCTTTTTCATAAGCCCTTAAGCAATATATTTTCCCCGTCCATATATTCTTTGTTTTCCTGCCGGACATACTATATAAGCCCATCATCCCCCAAGGCAAAACCGTAAATTGCAGGGACTTATATTTTTCTGCAGAAAAATTATAATTATATGTATTTTTTACAAGCCTTTTTAAAATATTTTTATAAATATTATTATTAAAATCAAAAGACTGCCTGAAAATAAGCGTCCTATACCTGTTATAGACGAAAGCCTCCTCCTGCCTGTTAATAATAAGATATTTAAGCTCCTCACCTTCCGAAAAAGCCTCCCACAGCTTGTAACGCTTTGTAACGCTCATTATGCCGGGCTTACACATTATGATTTTCCTGTCGCTTACAAGCTTAAGAGGCTCTCTTTTTACAATTATTTCCCTGGGCCTCTCATATGCCATAATATTTCTTTGCACTTGATACCTCCGGCCATTTTCTCTTGTTCCTGTCATACGGTGATGATACTGCCTTTGATATAGTCATAAGAGCGGCTCCCTGCCCGTGAACGGCGGGAATATCTCCCTTAAAAAGGAGCTGCGGCGGCTCTACGTCTATATTATTTACATTACACTCAAGGGTGTCATATGATATGGTAACGCTTTCCGTAAGAAATCCGCTCTGCTCGCTTTGAAATTCTCCATAATCCTTTGACGTTACCCTGCAGCCGTTAAATTTATATATTCGGCTTGGCTTTAAAAAGAACTCCTGATATCTTGACACAATAAGAAGAAGCGGCATATTAAATACCCTGTCAGGTATAAATATGTCCTCGTAGGGCGTTCCTACATACCTTTCTACCTGAAAGGTATATGGCTTTGACTGCTTCTTTTTTCTCATATGAACCCTGTCGTTTAAGCCGCCCTCCTGAATATATTCATACTCCTGCTCCTGATTTATTCCCTTAACGCTTTTGCATGGCACGTCATACATGCCCTCAACCTGAAGAAGGAAATTATAATTTGCAAGAGGTCTGAATATGGCGTCGCTTAATGTATGCATTAGTTATCACCTCCCCTGCAGATTTAATGCGCCGGCTTCATCTCAAAAATACTTTTCTCTTTTTTCTCCTCTGAGGAACTTACCCTTTCGTTTATGGCTGAAATTTCCTTACACCACCGTCTTCTGCTTAAGTGGTCTAAGCCCATAATTTCCTCCATATTCCAATGAAAATAATAAGCTATAAAGGACATTTCCTCATACAGCCTGTCCTTAGGGTAAAGGCTTATTCCTCCCTTGTAAAATTTACGGGTACCGTAAACCGCTTTCCGCACTCAGGGCAAACCGCCTGTAGCTCCGGCATCTCTATATCATTAATCCTCTGATACATATCCTGAAGAAATGATAAATCAGCAGTAAACAAACGCTCCAATATGGCAGGGGCCACCATTTCCACTCCCTCTATTTCAGTAATTACCTTAGATAAAAGAACTATGGTTATATAAGCCGGATTGCTCATTACCCTTGGGTCCCTTGCTGCCGAAATCTCGTCTCCCGCCGTGGCAAGACGCATTTTGCCGTTTTTATGGATTTCTCCGTTTTTATCAAGATATCCCCTTGGCAATGTAAAGTCGTATACTGTTTCCATTTTAAAAATCTCCTTTGTAATTCTTGTTAAAAATCTTAATTAGGTATTATAAGCTCCTCGTACGCCAGCTCCACCGACTCTATTGCCACCTCATTTGCGGTAGAGTTTAAATCCGGCGCATTATACTTTGCTACCCACGCGTTTGTCAGCACCCATACTGTTGTTCCGCTTATGCTTGTTACTGCGCTTTGTGGCGCGCCTCCGTTTATGTCTATAAGCTCAATAGACACATTGCTTCTCGGCATCTCTCCCCTTACCTCGCTGACGCATTCCTGTATCCACGTCTTAAAGGCGTTGTCTGACGTATATCCCATCTTAAGGGTTACATTGCCGTGCTTTACCAGCCCCGGAAGCTTTACCGGGGAAAGACTGTGGGAATTTCCCTGTCTGAATTCTATTACGTCAACGGAAGCCTCCACTCCACTTACCTCATTAAATGCCGCTATTCCGTCTACATTGTCAACAGTTACTAAAAAGTTCATTTTTGTAAGAGGATATGATAAACCTGCCTGATTTTGATATGTTGCCATTATGCTGCTCCTTTCCTGTTCACATGTTTACTAAAAAACTTATCAGTACACAGGTTTGGCATAAGCCAAACCTGCAAGTATCGGCTACGCCGATACTTTGTTAACCGGCTGCCTCCGCCGTAAATTGGGTTACCTTAAATATTACAAATTCCGCAGGCCTTGAAGGCGCTATTCCCACGTTGCATATAAGTCTTCCTGCCCTTATATCGTCAGGCGTCATGGTTGAGGCTCCTATTTCCACAAAGTAGCTTTCCTCCGGCGTAGAGCCTGCCAGCATTCCCATTCTGTATATGTTGTCAAGAAAGGACGTGATGGTTATGCTTACCCTTGACCAAAGTGACGCGTCATTTGGCTCAAACACTACCCAGCCTGTACTTCTTTTTATGCTTTCCTCCACATAGATAAACAGCCTTCTTACGTTTACGTATCTGAAAGCACCGTTGCTGCTGGCAGTTCTTGCTCCCCATATGCGTATTCCCATTCCGTTTATCTCTCGTATAAGATTAATTCCCTCCGGGTTAAGCATATCCTGCTCACCTGACGTATAGTTAGTCTTAAGTCCCGTACATGCTATGGTCTCGTTTGCAGGGGCCTTATGAACTCCTCTGCCTGCGTCTGTCTTTGCGTACACTCCCGCAACCGAGGCTGACGGAGGTATAAAATCAGGCTTCTTTAACATTCTGTCGTAAACCTTAAGCCACGGATGATACATTGCGGCATATGTACTGTCAATCATTCCCCGGTATTCCAAAAGCTCCTTAATGTCCGTAAGCTCCTTCGGCATATCAAGTATGGCAAACCTGTTTCCCATATTTTCACAGTGGGAAACAAGAGAAACCATAACCTCCGGCATTGTAATTCCCGGAACTGCCATTATGCTTACCCTGTCATTTTCAAGGAAGGACTGTATTCCCGTTCTCCTTCCCGGTCCCTTATCCTCTCCTATAAAGGTGCCTGCATTTAACTTTTCTATGGTGCCGTCAAAGCCTCCCTCAAGCATAATAGTTCCCTCTGCCATATTCTCTCCGAATATTGCCTCTACAATGTCCCCACACTTATCTACTTCCTCTAAAATTACCGAAATAAGCCTGCTGCTTTTAAGACGCTCGCCAATATAATTTTCAGATGAGACATTTAAGGTAAGCCCCCTGTACTCCTCTGCAATATCGTCGCATCTTACTGTCATATCAGTTTCCACAAGATATAATAAGGTTTCAGGGACAAGACTGTCGTCTGTTATATCCTCTGTAAAGGGCTCCTCCATTGTAACAACATTATCAAATATGGCAGCTATCCTGTTATACTGATTTTTTGCAAAAACCAAGTCTCCTTCCCTAAAGCCCTCTGCCGACTTAACGGTATAGACCTGCTTTTTATCCTCCTGCTGGGACATTACCTGCATTTTTTTCTTTTTTACGGATTTAAAGGCTATCTGTATTCTGTTTCCCCACTTTCCTTCATTAGCCGCCTGAAAAATTATAAAGCCTGCTGCATTTTCCGCTTTTTTTGCGTCCTCGGGAATGACTCTTGACACATAGCAGCGTGTTCCTCCGTTTGCAAAAAACTGCTCCACACAGGAGGGCAGATACCTGTATTCTCCGTGGGTAAAGGCTCCAAGAAAACCTCCGAATATTTTTGTAAATTCCGAAAAGCCTGTTATAAGCACAGGCTCCCCTGTTACGGGCCCTCTTTCCGTAAGCCCCACAAAGCCTGCTGTGCTTGTTCCCGCACCCTCCACTGTCCTTGGTGAATTGTCATATTCCTCAACATATACACCCGGCGATAAATACTCTCTCATTATTTCTCCTTTCCTGCCCTGCGGCAATACCGCAGGATAATTTAATTTATTTAAACAATAACCTTTCCCGAGCCGGGATTTGTAATTGTTATAACTCCCTGTCCCAATGAACAGCTTAATACCGAATTATTGCAAAGGCACGGAGCTCCTCCCGACATAACCTTACCCTGTGTCATGCTCCATGTTCCCGCAGCCGTGGGTACGCATGGCTGGGGCGTCAATACTCCAAGGGCCGCGGCCGTGGCAGAGGCAACCTGAGGGTTTGCCATGGAGGTACACATGCCAAAGGGCGGTATATTTACAAACGCATTTGTATCCTTAATGGTTGCCACAGGCTTCCCCTCCGCAAGCACCTTTGACTGTGACGTTACGTTAAGCATTGATGTTGATGTTCCAAAGGGACACATAAGAACTGCCCCCGTTACTACCTTTGTTCCCATTTCGTTTCTTACCTTTCTTTAGTTTATTGCTTTATAAAGGGCTTCCAAGAGTCTTGAAATCTCCTCCTCCATATCCTTTGTAATTAAAATCCCATAATCTGCAGCGTCAATATATAGGGCGCTTACATTAAATTTTTCCTTCATGTATGCTTCCTTAAGATATATGTCCGACTGATACCTTGCATATGTGTCCATTTCCTCTATACCCTGATTAAAGCTTACCTGATTTTTAAAAACGGTATATGTGTAATATTTTGCTCCCCTTGCCAGCGTCACGCTTTTACTTTCATTGTAAAATACATATCTGTAATCGCTGCAGCCGGAAAATGTCTTAAGGGGAATAAATATATCTGCTTCGTTTTTTAATTTCAGGTAAACATATGGATTCCCCTCCGAATATAAAACCGATACAAGCCTTGACGCCCTTGTCCTTACTTCATCATTGCGTGTCTCCCTTCCATATCTGTATAACGCCGCACAAATACAGGCCTTCTCCATATCGCCGCAGTCTTCATATTTTGCTCCCGCTATTTGCTCAAGTATTGAAACCGCCGTAGCTTCGGACAAGCTGTCTTTAATAACCCCTGCATTGTCAGATATTATATTTTCAAGGGTTTCCTTTATTTCCTTTAAGGAGCTGTCCTTGTCTCCCTCTAAATATATTTTTGCAAGCACGCTGTCATAAATATCCTCCATGGAGCTTAACGCCAGAGGCGTGTTTATTTCCATAAACGCCTCCATGGACTCTAAGCCTGCCATTCCGTCAGAATACAGTCCGTCAGCTATTGCCTTTTGTATGCTTTCCTTTGCGCTTATAACAGCGTCTGCTGCCGTACCGGACTCAAGGGCCGCTCTTGCCTGCGCCTTATCGGCTTCTCCCGCCGTGTCGGAGCTTATTATCTCTGTAAGCCTTTGCTCCTCCTTTTCTATTTCATTATTTATTTCATCTATTTCAAGACCGATTTTCTCTGCCTGTGTCAAATCATTTACGTCAAGGCTTGACTGACGCTTTATCTTAAGCTCCTCCTTTTTGCTTACAAGCTCTGAAAGCTTATACGGCTCTGACGACAGCTCCTTTTTCATGTCAAGAATACTGTCATTAAGCGTCTTTATTGCTTCCTGTACATTTTTATTGTCCTCCTTCTCCATAAGCTCATTAAGGCTTTCTGCCAGATTATCAATTAAGTCTGCCCCCTCTGCCTTACTCATTCCTGATACTGCCGTCCTTGCAAGATACTCTGTTTCAAATGCAGCGGCAGAAGCATCGCCGTCTTCTTCTGACATCTTCTTAAGAGCCTCGGGAATAAGAAGCTCCTCTATAAGCTTTGCTTCCCTTTGGGGATTATTTATTGTCCCGTTTTCTATATTTGTTATATCCTGTATATTTTCCATAAGGATGTCAATATCGCCTGCTGTCCCTGCAAGCTTTGCCGCCTGATTTACCATATCGTTCTTAACCTTATCTATAGCGGTTGTCCCTTCCTTTAAAGCCTCCGCCTCACATTTTATAAGCTTTTTTTCTACCTCCTCCATGGCTGTGCCAACGGCGCTTACCAGACCGTAATCTACAAAAAATCCATCGGTATCGTCAACATCTGTCTGTACATTATTTAAAAGCTCCGGCAGAATTTCATCATAAAGCTTCCGATACACCTGAAGCCTTCTTTCACTGTCCAAGCCCTCCATAACGGCTAGCGCCGTATCCTTTGTATCCTTATTTAAGGCTGACGCCTCCTCATAATATTCCTGAAATGCAGCTATCTTTTCGTCAGTATTATCCTGATTAAGCTCTGCCTTCAAATCCCGGCTTACTGCCGCCTCAATAAGCTCGATATTTCTTTTGTCCGTATTGGTTTTCTTTTTATTTTCATTAAGGGATTTGTGATATACTGCAATGGCGTCAAGCTCGGGAAGAGTATCAAGACTGTAGGGATTAATTATGTCAAATATACACACCGTCTCTCCTGTCATAAGGTCATATGTAATTCCGTCGGATTTTGTGTGATACCTTACGTTAAGCTCTTTATTTAAAGGCATCTCCATGGCTTTTCCTTCCTCCATAATATCCGAAATATTCGATGCGTCTGATATCTCAAACCACTTTCCGTCTGCCAGCTCTGACTTATAGTACATTTTATTCTGGCTGTAGGTTTGGGCTGATTCCATGGCTATATCATACAGTGAATCATTTAACGCGCTTATATGAATCAGATGTGTCCCGATAATCAATGTAGAATTTTCAATTTCCTCCCAGCTTATATCCGCATATGCTTCCTCATCCTTATTAATAACCGCAGACGCTACAGTTCCCAGTATAATCACCGCTGCCATCAGGATGCAGGCTATGGGCGCCATTATTTTTCTTCCTGAAATTTGTTTTTTTATTGAAGCCTTTTTTCTATTCCTGAATTTTTCCATATATGCACATATCCTCTTTATTTATATACCCGCTCATAAGCTTTTCCATGTCCCCGCCATAAAGCTCCACCGTTACCTGTGACAAATCGTCTATAAGGATTGAAAGATATTTAAGCTCCTCCTCTACAGAAACAGGAGTGTTTGAAAGTATGCTTTTTCCGTCCTTAACCAGCTTATAATATTTGATTTCCTCTTCGTCTGAGATATTTAACTTAAGACTTACCATGCCTGTTGTCTTGTTTTCACTATAGCTTACGGCTCCTACCTTTTTTTCCGTTTCCTCCTGCCTTTTCGCAACCTCTATAGGAAGCCTGCCCTTATATTCCGATACGTTTATTACGGCGTCCGAGACAAACTGCCCGTCCTCATACAGCCTTAGGAACACCTTTCTTCCGTTGTTTATTGTTAATGTAAGATGTCTCAGCATTTCACCCACGGGAGTTCTCTCTCCTATCAGAGTATCCTCCACCCATAATTCAAACTGATTTACTGAAGCCTTGCAATCCTCCGGAATATACACTCCTATCTCAAATGCGTTTTCCTCAACTATAGTATTTATATAATAATATGCCCCGTCAGACATATCCTCCGTGACAAAGCTCCCGCCGCTTCCTCCCGTGTTAATTCCAAGCTCCTGCTCATTAAGTATTTCCGTAATAGTCCCGCAGGTAAGTCTGTCATATGAATATAATATCTGGGTATAATTCTTAAGAGCCTCCAGCTTTTCAAGCTCCATATTCTCATATTCCGTCTTTAAGTCCCTGTATTCTGAATATGGAAGCTCTCCTGCTTTATTCTTAAGCCTGCCCTTCTCCATGGCTTCATAGGACTTTTTCACCTGACGCTCTACCGACTCATATGCGTTTCTTGCAGTTATCATATTTTCATATGTTAAATCTACCTGCTTTCTTATATCCTTTTCAGTCTGTCTCTGCTCCTTTGACGCCTCCTCATATTCAAGCACCGACGTATACAGGGCGTATGGGTCATCCTCCACGTACCTTACTCCATCTATAGCGCCCTTAAACCATTCCTTTGGAATCCTTATAAACAATATTTTTATGCTTCCCTGCCAAGGCTTATCTATAGCTGTAAGAAACCTGCCGTAATAAAGCTTAAACTCTGCCGAATCTATTTCTGCTCCGCTTTTTGCCATGGCCACATATGAGGAAATATAGCTCATCTTACTGCCGTACTGACTCTCCATAAGGCTGTAATTTGTGTTAAGGGCAGTAAGCGCAAGGCTTGTATTCAGCTTAGCGTCATAATAAAGCTGGCTTTTTTTTAGAGTTTCCTCCTCTATATATGAAAGCCGTTCCCTGCTTATATCAGCCTCCCTGTATGGATTTTCAAACGCATACCCCCTTGTCACATCTATGGAAATTAAATCTGACAGCTCCTTTTTACTGTTTTCAAGCTCTCTTTCCTTAAGGGCAATTTCCGAATTCAGCCCCTCTATGGAGCTTTCAATCAAGTCAACATCCTCCTTAAGGGCTTCCCCAACAGCAAGCCTTGCCTTATTTTTCTTTAAATCCTCCTCAAGCACCGACAGCTGCTTCCTTTTATAGGCTATAATCTCCTGATATGTATAAATATCAACATAAAGATTAGATACCTCCTCCCGCACGCTGTATTTTATATCTGACAGCTTATGGTTAAGAGATGAAATCTCTGACTGTATCTGCAGGGGCTTATATGTAAATTCATACTCATCCGCTAAATCTGCATTTTCAGGAAACTTAAAGGAAAGTAATGGCGTCCATCTGAAGGTAGCCATGTTTTTCTTTTTCAGCGCGATAGATTTTACAGCCTCCTCATACTCTGCCTGCTTTAAAAATATTTTGCTTCTTGTGGTTTTGTATTCCCTGCTTACGCCTGTGGCAAGGGCAACTGCCTGGGATAATGTAAGGGTTTTCCCTTCAGCCCCCTCTGAGCTTATCAAAAATACATTGCTTATTGGCTGCATTACCATAAGAAGTACAAAAATACTGCACCATAATGTTTTTCTTTTATTCATTGCCTCCCTTTCCTTCATCCTGAAGCTGTTCTATTGAGTACATTATAAATTTCCCGTCTGACGACTGGCTGTAGAAGGTATATTGAAGCTTTTCCAACTGAAAGCTGTATATATATAGCAGCTTATCCTTATCATAGCCCGTTATCTCCATGGCGTCGTCAAATACGGCATTTACCTCTAAGCCTGACAATGATGACAATACTACAGCCTCCTCCGCGCTTATATTTACATTGCCTTCATATACTATATCCCCCGCTATTTCCTTTACTTCGTCTATACCGGAGGCGTTTTTACCTCCTATATTGCAGCTTTCACTTTTTACAAATATTTTATCTATAAGGACCTTATCGTCAAGGCCTGTACCTGATATGCTTCCGCTGTACATTGCGCCAATATCCTTCATGTCTCCTATAAAATATTCCGTGTCATAATATATATCACGCTTTCCCATGTATATTTTTGACGCTTCCTCCGTTGTCTTTCCAAGAAAATCCTTGTACACAATTTCCCCGTTTATGAAATTACCCTCATATACAGGATTGCTGCTGTCATCAAACAGGGCGCCCTTTCCGTTCCGTTTTCCCCTGCTGAACATTCCCTGGTATATTACCGTCCCTCCCGTTCCGTACTCGCTTCCCTCTCCCTCATATAAGTTATGCTTAAACTCTCCCTCGTACAGAATTTCCTCATTTTCACCGTACAGCCTGCCTGTGCCGCTGTATTCATTGTCTTCAAATTCCCCCGAATATATAGTGTTCCCCTTTTGTCCATACAGGGTTCCTTCACCGGATACCTTTCCGTAATGCACCCTGCCCTTATATGCAATATATCCTTCCTCTGCCCTTATTTCTACATTTCCGGAAATAAAATTAAGAAAAATAGAGTCATAATTATATGTTCCGCTTGATACATTCCTTTGTACGGAGGCTCTTAAATTTACGACCACAATAAAGCTTACCACACACGCTATTGCTCCAAGCACTCCCAAAAGACGGCTGCTTATCTTCCATTTCCACACTTTTGTATACTCCCCTTCTGATTTTGGATAAATAATTTTATATTTTTCTTCCATATACGATATACTCCTTTTCTTTGCTGCGGTTTCTACGGCTTTGCCAGATTTTCCGTTCCTATAATGTCAAACGAACTTCCAATTTCAAATACATTTGCTAAATATATTATTCCTGCTATACATAAAGCTACCACCCCTGCAATAAGAAATCCTTTTAATATAACATATATATACTTATCTATAAATTCCCTTAATTCTTCAAATCTTCTGGGAGCTCTTCCCAAAAGCTTCATGTTTTTTATATCCTGAAAAACATCATTATAATCTTCATATCCCCCATTACTGTTTTTTGCTTTTAAAAGAGTCACGCACATAAAATCCGCATATTTTTCATCCCCTACCAGTTCTTCAATAAGGTATCCGCATTCCCTTGCGCATTCCTTCTCGGTAATATTCTCGTCAAGCTCTGTTAAATCTAAGTCATATGTAAAATATACCCTTCCGTCCTCCTCAAGATTCAGCTTTCTCTCCTTTATCATAAGATACTTAATTGCTTCGGGAAGGTCTGTTATCATAACCCTTCTCATTGCTTCCCTGCATATGTCTACTATCTCGTTAAAGCTGTCTGCCATGGTAAAAACATAGTCCACGATTCCTCTTTTTTTCCTGTATGGCGAGCGAATACAATAGCTGTCCCCGACAGAAAAGGGCTTAAAATCCCTTCTGTCAAATTTACTTAGAATATTTGCAAGCTTTTTTGACGTTTCAGCATCCTTTACCTTAAGAATTACATATTTATTTTCCTCCTCATCGTCACTCCAAACCTTGCCTGCAGTCATAACATCGTTTACCTTTCCTTCAAGCAGGCAGCCTGTCTCTCTTATTAGTTCATCATATACCATATATTCCATAGTTCTACCTCTTTTTCTTTTCTTAAAATTCTCCGCCGTTTTTAATTATTTTCTTACTACTGCATAGCAGAATGTGCTTATAACCGGCTTATTTGTACAATATACATTTATTTCATATACGCCTTCTCCTGCAGGCGCAGTATATACTCCGTTTTCCGTAACCTCTCCTCCTCCATATTCATTTACCCCGTATGTGACGGGACAGGGCTCCATATCCGTAAATCTTACATGAAGATAAGCGCTTTCCTTTGGCTTCATTATTAATGTAGGCTTTTCCATAGATATATATCCCACTTTTCCCTGTACCATGCCTTTAGGCTTCTCCCTGGCAGTTTCTGCCTCCGGTCTTCTTACGGCTACCCAGCGGCATTTTAAAATCATATTATTATAATCCCTTAAAAATCTTATTCCCGCCTGAAAGGTTCCTCTGTCCCTGTACAGCTTTACCGCTGTCTCTGCCACAGGCATATTTAATTTCCTATGTGTTAAGGCTTTATCATTATGATTTTTCTCCTTAAAAATATCACTGTCCCCAAATATTGTTATATTTCGTGACAAATCTCCTCCGCCCTCCTCGCATGCATCAAAGCCAAGCTGAATATACATAGTTTCATCCCCGCTTCCGCATACAATTTCATCGCTGTAAAATGTCTCTCCCTTTTTAGCCCCCTTTCCTAAAGGAATCTCAAAGGCTCCCTCCCGGTATATTTTTTCCTCTGTATTATCATGCCTTTTGAAATCCGTATCTGCTTTTTTTCCAACCTTTGCATTCCTGTCCTCCTTATGGTTAAAATAATCTAAAAATTCTCCTCTCAATGCCCCGTCGGCAGGCGCTTCTATATATTTCTTTACTGATTTTTCTTCTATTCCCAAAATCATATAGCCCTGTTCTGTTTTCTTAAAATTAATTCCTGCAAGACGTACATACTCGCTTCCTGATACCATTGTCCTCATTTCAAGATTAGTCTTTCCCATAATGCTGTCAACAAGCCTTATGGGCGACACGTTATCTATTGCTATATCAAGTACAAGATTTTCCGTTATATCCACCGGAATTTTATCTGCATACGCCTTTGCTGTTCCCGGCTGTAGTATAATCTTTGTATCCTCCGGTTTACAGGCTGCTGCCTTTACCCATAGCTCCTTTTTTATTACCTCCCCCCTCTTAATTCCCTCATCCCTCATCTCCAGAAAATATTCATTTTTTCCCTCCTCCGTTATAAGGGACGGCATTTGAAACGTACCGGAAAAGCTGAATTTCACATCCTTGTCAGACTTCTTTTTCAGTATAAAGCATACCTTAACATATTTATCTAAACACACCGTTGCCGGCATTACAATTTTCATATTATACTCATCATTATCAACAATCTCCCCCTCCGTAAGAAACTCCGACTCTATATTAAAATCCTCCGCCATATCGTTTTCATCTATAAGAATAAATCTGTAGCCCTCGCTAATGTGATTACATTCAAGCTTTTCCTCTCCCTGCCTCACTGCATACACGGGATTTATATTTTCCTCGTCATATGCAACGCACAGATAGGCTTTGTCGCTTACAATATTTTCAAAGCCGTCTATAGCCGACAGTTTTCTTATTTCAGCCTGTGGAATAATAATTTCCCTTCCCCAGGAATCAATAAACGCGCCGCTTTCTATCATTACGGACAAATCGTCAAGATTATATACGCTGCCTCCCCATACAATTCCGTTTCCAAACATTACGCGGTTTATAAATCTCCGCTTGTGGTTCACATATTCCTGTTCTATCTGAAAATCTGCAGATGTAAGCATTTTTCCGCTGTAATATCTGTTTCTTTCAAACGAAAACTTCTGATTGCTTTTCAAATTCTATTCCTCCTGTATATTTTGCTTTCCTCCTACAACACGTATATCCACGCTTGTAACCCGTGTTACCTTTTGTATTCTCTCTGAATCTATGGTTACAGGCGACACCTTATAAAAAACAGACAGCTTATATGGCATACCTGCAAAACTCCATATTTTTGTTTTCTCCTCCATACTCATTTTCATAAGTTCTATCTTGGCGGGTATATTTCCCTCCTCTCTCATAATAATGGAATTATCATGAAAATATCTTATAATTTTTCCAAGTATCATTTCCTCCCTAAGTGACCTGAACAAAATATCTCCTTCAGCATATGCAGTTATCATATAGTATAGATTTAAGTATACAGGCGGAAACCTCATAGTGCTTAAATCCCTTGCGCTCATCTGATTAGCCTTTATTTCATCGCTCTCTCTTATATCATACAAAAATATTCCAACCATAAGGCTGTCCCTTTCATTTGGAGCTGCAAATCCTATATATTCCTCTGAGGGTATAAGCTCCGGAACAAGCTCCTTATGCATTAGCTCTGCTATTTTTTTACTGATACTGCTTATTGCCGTATATGAAGCCATAATCTCTACCCTCTCCTTCCCTGTTTTTATCTATGTCAAAATACTCCCTGTACCTTCCAAAGGTTTCTCCCTGTATAATCATCCCCAGCTTTTCATACTCATTTTCTATACCTTGCATAATGTGCTTCATAGTAACGGCGCTGCCCTCTCCTGCCGCATTAAACGCAGCATTTATAATAATATTTTTAATATAACCTCCTGAAAGCTCTACCTTATCTCCAAGAAAATCCATATCTATTCCCTCTGTGGGAATTTCCTCTGTAAAGCCCGATTTCCATATTTCCATACGTGTTGCTGCATCAGGCATATGAAAGGATATAACGTACTTAATTCTTCTTAAAAATGCATTATCAATGTTGTTTTTTAAATTTGTAGCCAATATAATCATGCCCTCATACTGCTCCAGCCTCTGTAAAATATATGATACTGAAGAATTTGCAAATTTATCCCGTGAATCCTTTATTTCACTTCTCTTTCCAAATAAAACATCCGCTTCATCAAAAAATAATATTACATTGCTTTTCTCACAAATATTGAATATTTTTTCAAGTCTTTTTTCCGTTTCGCCAATATACTTATCCATTACCGCAGATAAATCAGCCTTATACAAAGGCATATCAAGCTCCCTTGACAATGCCATTGCTGCCATTGTCTTTCCCGTTCCCGGAGGGCCGCTGAAAAGCGCTGTCACATTTTTCCCATAGGGATATTTTTCCTTCATCCTCCATTGCTCAAACACCTTATTGCTGCTTTTTACGTGGTTGCTTAGCTGCCACAGCAGATTTTTCTGCTTTTGGGAAATTTTTATATCATCCATTGTATAGCTGCTTTTTATGCTTTGAAGTCCGCTTTCCCTATAGCGGCTTTCACCGTTGTCACATGATACAGCGTTATATTTATGCGCCTCCTCCAATATATTTATATAATTCTTTTTGTGGTCATCATTTAAAGTGTACCTTAATATGGGAATATGGCATCGGGGAGCTATTTCTGCGGAATAATCGGTTATAAAACATATTGGCTTTTGATTTGTCTTTTTTAACTTCAAAATCCAGTCTTCAAGAAATTCATTTATATTCCGGTTTGTTTCAGTATTTATATTATTTATATAAAAACAAAGGTCGCTATCATAAAATAATATTTCTCTGTTTATCTCGTTTTGATATATAATTTCCTCATTTCTGCTTTTTTTTGCAAGCGCCTGCAAATCTGTTACAAGAAGCCGGCTTCCTATATTTTGGTACGCTTTCTCTATAATGCATCTCCCAATATCTCCGTTTCTCCCTCTTATGTGAATAATCATTCCCATTTCCTCAGACAGGGACCATCTCAATAATCCTTCCAACTCAGCATACGAATCCTCTTCAGTGATATAATCATATTTTATACCTTCAATCTGATTAATACTTAAACTGCATATACTTTCCAACAAGGGTGACATTTCGTCGCTTCCCATCAAATACATCACTAATCTCTCGTCTGCATAAAACTCGCTATAAAGAAAATTCTCTATCTCTTTTTCTAATTTTAATATTTGTTTTAATTTTTTAAAATTGCCCTTCATATCAGATACAGAATAATTTATCCCATTGTCATTAAAGGATAAAGCAAGATGAAGCGTCACTCCCTGACATGTATATTCACGAAGAATATTGTATATTGGAGGATAAAAATACTGCGCCAGTGCCAGATAAAATACATTTAAAAAAACAGGTTCCTTTATGAATTGAATTATTTTTTCATAACGTTTTTTTATATAATGTTCTTTTTTATCGTAATTCCATAAACTTAATTCCTGTATTACTTCTGCTTCCGACACCTGAATATTGAAAGACCTTGCCACAGACATTACTGCTGCCGCCACCATATCCATCATTTTATTCATTGTTGTCTCTCTCTTTTACTTTTTAATTTTATTTTTAAATAAATTATATAACCTTACTTTTAACGTGTTTTTATTTTAAATTATTTTTTTATATAAAACTTAATTGTATAAAAAATTTTATTTCATAAAAAATTTTATTTTATAAAATTAATATATCATTTTTCGACAATTTTTTCAACACTAAATTTAAAAAGGCATGGCATCTCAAACAAATGAGCCTGCCATGCCTTTTCCCATATTAATTTATGCCTTAAATTCTTTATTAAGCCTGTCCACCATACAAAGAGCCGACTCAATAACCTTATCCATATCATAATACTTATACTCTGCCAGTCTTCCCCCAAATATAACTCCGTTTTCCCGGTCTGCCAATTCCTTATATTTTTTGTAAAGGGCTCCGTTCTTTTCATTATTAACAGGATAATATGGCTCATAACCCCGTTTCCACTCTGAGCTGTATTCTCTGCTTATGACCGTTTTAGGAAGCTCATTTCCATTTTCATCCCTTCCAAACTCAAAATGCTTATGCTCAATAATACGTGTATATGGAATTTCCCTGTCTGTATAATTGACAACTGCATTTCCCTGATAATTGTCCATGTCAAGAATTTCAGTCTCAAAACGCACGCTCCTGTATTCTAGCTCTCCATAACAATAATTAAAGTATGCGTCAATAGAGCCTGTATAAACAATCATATCTGCCAGCTTATCATAAGTATCCTTATCTTCAAGATAATCGGTGTCAAGCCTTACATCGCACCCCTCAAAGAGCTTATTTATAATTACATTATAGCCTCCTACTGGTATGCCCTGATACAAATCATTAAAATAATTGTTATCATAAGTATATCTAACCGGCAGCCTTTTTATAATAAAGCTTGGCAAATCCTTGCATTCCCTGCCCCACTGCTTCTCTGTATAGCCTTTTATAAGCTTTTCATATATATCCCTGCCTACAAGGCTTATGGCCTGCTCCTCAAGATTTTCAGGCTCGCCCTTAATATCGTCTCTCTGCTTTTCAATAATGCTTTTTGCCTCCTGAGGCGTCCGTATTCCCCACAGTCTGCTGAAGGTATTCATATTAAAGGGCAGATTATATATTTCCCCTTTATAATTTGCCACGGGAGAATTTGTATATCTGTTAAACTCTGCCAGGCTGTTTACAAACTCCCACACTCTTTTGTTGGATGTATGAAATATATGCGCCCCGTATTTATGCACATTTATTCCCTCTATTTTTTCACAGAATACATTACCTCCCATATGATTTCTCTTTTCAAGCACAAGACATTTTTTGCCCTGCTTCCTCATATGATATGCAATAACCCCGGAATATAAACCGCTTCCAACCAGTAAACAATCGTATTTCATATATGACCTGTTCCCTTCTTTATCATTTATATTTGTTAATCAAATCCATATATACCACAGCTTTTCTTTCGTATTATACCAAAATCACCCTGCTATTACAATGAGTTATTTTAAAAACAAGCCGCACCCGCAATGCCTCAATATTCTGCATTACGGGTGCGCTCCTTAATTAATTTATTTTTCCATTCTCTCTGTGTATTCTTTACATTCGCTTCTTATCTCGTCAGCCGTCAGCACATAATCACGTATAACGAAACGTCCTACATCAGCCTTTATATTTCCCTGCCATGGGTCGCCGCCTATTACTATACGGTATGCTCCCTCTATAATATGGGTTTTCTCTGATACGCCCTGCAGCTCTCCATCTACATATAAGCGGCTTTCCTGCTTTTTAGCGTTATATGTTACCGTAATATAATGCCATATGCCAAGCTGCAGCTTTTTGCCGATAGCATCATACCACTCCTCCTCATACATAGCATCCTTAACCCTGAACATTGCCACGCCATCCCACGCATTTGGCATTATATTGCAAAATCCGTTTTCAAAGTCTACATGCACTATTGCATTCCAAAGCTTGCTCTCCTCTATTTTAAAGAATACAGACATGCTGTAGGTCTTTGAATTTAATAATGCCCTTGGGATTTCAAGTGTGTTTTCATAAATGGCGCATTCTGCTCCTGTAAATCTTACAATCTGCCGTTTAAGTTCCTCATCATATACAAATCCTGCCTCATTGCCTATGAATTTTCCTTCATTTTCGCCATTCTGGTCGGTAAGCTTTCCGTCAAGCTCATATATGTATGTATGTTTTTTCTCGGTTATATTCGGCAGCGCGTAATCTACAAATTCCGCCGGCTTAAAAGGCTTTGAAAAGTATTTTCCTGTTGCAATATCACAGCCATATCTTGTAAGATAATCTATCTCTGTCTTTTCCTCCACATCTCTCGCCACAATGTTTATATTCAGCTCTCTTGCAAGGGATATAATACTCTTTGTAAGTATATTTGATGTTCTGTCATTGCCAAGACCCCGTATTAAGCTTCTGCCGATTATCCACTCGTCTGCCATAGTGTCGCTTGCGCTGAGCAGCGTAGACTTATCAGCCGTTTTTCCTTTCATACAGGATATATTATAATCGGCCTTTTTCAGACTTCCAATCATTGCCTGCACCTTTGGATGATTTTCAATATCGGTCAGGCCAATATTGAATTTCTCAGGCTTAAGCTTATATTTTCTCATATGCAGATTCAGGAAATCTACGAAATCCTTTTTATACATATGCTTTTTGCTCATTCTGAAATTAACCGTGAGATTTTCCAGAGGGGTATCCTTCCAACTGCTTACAATTCTGCACAGCTCGTCAAACATTTGATTTTCCAGCTCTACTATAAAGCCGTCCTCCTCAAGAATCTCCATAAATTCCTGTGGATATCTCAGTCCGTCTCTTGGATGCTCCCAGTAAATTCCTGCGTCCACGCCTTCTATACCCATAGTGGACATATTTACTCTCGGCTGGAGATATATAGTAAACTGACCGGAGCTGAATGCAGAATATTTATCTCTGTCAACGCTCATTTTAAATTCAATTTTTTTTGCAATGTCATTATATACTACATATCTGCCTTTTCCTCCCTTTTTAGCCTGATACATAGCTACGTCGCATCTTAAAAGTATATCGTCCAAATCCTCCTTAGAGGACTGCTGAAGCATTATTCCTATACTGAAGGAAATAATTGAGCTAACGTCCACATTAAGCTGCACTTCGTCCACAGAGCCTATAATGCTTTCCGCCATAGCTATAACCTGCTCGTTTGGAATGTTTCCATCTATAATAACAGCAAATTCGTCTCCGCTTAATCTTACGAAAAATGCATCTCCGATTTTATCCTTAACCATATGGGAAACTCTTATGAGAAGCTTATCACCCATTTTATGTCCATAGGTGTCGTTTACCTTTTTGAAATTATCTATATCAATAAACATACAATGTACAGTATCAGATTTCAGCCCCCAACTAAAATACTCATACATTCCACGTCTGTTTGGAAGCCCGGTAAGGTAATCGGTCTGCGCCGCCTGCTTTACATCCACCTCGGCCTCCTTGGTCTTTTCTGTTACTTCCTCCATTTTCCTATAGCCTAGCATCATCTTCAGGGCTGCATAAATCTGTTCTATGGAATATTTTTTATTTACTACCAAAACCCTGTTATCTTCCTCCACATCTATGTCCAGAATCCCATCCTCCGTGCAGATGATAACATACATTTTCTTTGCAAATAATCTAAGTATATCCAGCTCATAATTACTTTTATCCAGTATGACGCATACAGCCTTATCTACTATATTAGTCACGCTGGTTACATTTATAAACTCAATATTATCAAGAAACTCTCCATACTTAGGTGCATTTCCAAGGAAGTTATACAGCTCTCCGTTTTCGCTTATAACATATACCTTCTCCATTTGTTTTTTGTTACCTTTCTAAGCTTAATTCTAATTTCTGACCATATTAGCTATTCTCATAATATTACACATGAGATAATTTGTCAATGTTTTTGGATGTTTTATGTCACTTTTTAAAAAATATTTTTTCTTTTTTACCTCTTTAGGTATTAATTTACCCACCACCCATCCCCCATAATAGGGGGTATTTTTAACTAACGTGTCATTTATCCCAATTTCCGACAAAATTTAATCCATAAAAGCTATCGTCTCAAGCCGCGGCTTTTTATACGTAACGGAATTTCCTAATATTTCAATGAAAAAGCAGGCTGCCGCACTAAGATAAATTTATACAACATACATCATCTTTAATTGTAGTTAATTCTATATGCTGTATAACTTTTCTTATTGCGGCAGTTCCTGATTTTTTCTTATCTTCCCTGCTTAGTTCTGTCCGTAGTATGCATTTGCCCCATGCTTTCTGTAATAATGCTTATCCTGAAGCTCCTGAGGCGCAGGCTGGATACGTGGATTTATAGTCTCAGCCCTGTAAGCCATCTTTGCTACCTCCTCAAGAACTACCGCATTATGCACTGCCTCATGAGCATCCTTACCCCATGCAAAAGGACCATGGTTTTTGCAGAGAACACATGGAACAGCCATAGGGTCCTTACCCATACGGTTAAACTCATTTACAATGAGATGTCCTGTATTTTCTTCATAGGCGCCCTCTATCTCCTCCTGGGTAAGACATCTTACACACGGAATCTCTCCATACATATAATCTGCATGGGTGGTGCCGTAGCAAGGGATTCCTCTTCCTGCCTGAGCCCAGCTTGTAGCATATGAGGAGTGTGTATGTACCACTCCGCCAACCTCCGGAAACGCCTTGTAAATCTCAAGATGTGTTGCAGTGTCTGAGGATGGCTTATACTTACCCTCTACCTTATTGCCATTCAAATCCATTACAACCATATCTTCAGGCGTAAGCTTGTCATAGTCAACTCCTGACGGTTTAATTACAAAAAGTCCCTTTTCTCTGTCAATTCCGCTTACATTTCCCCATGTAAATGTAACAAGACCATATTTTGGAAGGTCCATATTTGCCTCATATACGGCTTTCTTTAATTCTTCTAACATAATCTTTATTTTCCTTTCTACTGCAATATATTTTTATAAAACACCCGTACCCTTGCATATTCCGGCTTCATCTGCCATACAGCCTGAATATAACATTACGCTCCTACATATCCCAGTCTTTCGCGTACTTATTTTAAATTATCCACCGCTGCTCTTTCAATAGGAAGTCCTGCCTTATATCTTGCGGCAAATTCATCAAACCCCTTTACGTCGTCAGGATTTGGCTCCATTGTCTCACCCTCCTGGCCTGCAAAAATCTTATTGTTAAGGAAGTCGTCAAGACTTTCTCCCTCTTCCTTATTTATAAGGTATGACGCCAGTATAGCCATACCCCATGCTCCGCCTTCTCCTGCCGTAGCCATAACCGTCACAGGTGAATTAAGGGCTGCCGCTAAATAGCTTTGTCCTACTCCCTTAGTCTTAAAGAGTCCTCCATGACCGGTGATACGGTCAACCTTTACGCCCTCATCCTTAAGCAGAATGTCAAAGCCTACCTTAAGCACTCCAAAGGATGAGTAAAGATTTGCCCTCATAAAGTTGGCAAGATTAAATTTACTTTCAGGAGTTCTTACAAACAGCGGTCTTCCTTCCTCAAAGCCTGTAATATGCTCGCCTGAGAAGTAATTATAAGCCAAAAGTCCTCCGCAGTCCTTGTCTCCCTCAAGAGTCTTAGTATAAAGAGTTCCGTACAGCTTGTTCATGTCTACATCCATGCCAAAGCTTTCTGCAAACTCCTTAAATATATTTACCCACGCGTTAAGGTCAGACGTACAGTTATTGCAGTGGGCCATAGCTACCGGAAGTCCTGTAGGTGTTGTAACTACGTCTATCTCGTCATGTGGAGCCTTCATATCATGCTCAAGAACTACCATTCCAAAAATAGATGTTCCCGCTGATACATTACCTGTGCGGAGCGATATGCTGTTTGTACATACCATACCTGTTCCTGCGTCGCCCTCAGGAGGACACATAGGTATGCCTGCCTTAAGCTTTCCTGATACGTCAAGCTTTTTAGCGCCCTCCTCAGTAAGCGCGCCTGCGTTTTCTCCTGCAACAAGTGATTTTGGAAGTATATCCTTAAGCTTCCAAGAAAAGCCCCTGTCAGCTATAAGATTGTCGAACTTCTCTACCATTTCCGTATAGTAATCCTTTGTATTCATATCCACAGGGAACATACCTGAGGCCTCGCCTACGCCGATTACCTTTTCTCCTGAAAGCTGCCAGTGGATATATCCCTCAAGGGTAGTTATAAAGTCAATATCCTTTACATGCTCCTCACCGTTTAATATGGCCTGATATAAATGGGCTATACTCCATCTCTGTGGAATATGGAAATTAAAAAGCTTTGTAAGCTCAGCTGACGCCTGCTCCGTAATGGAATTTCTCCATGTACGGAAAGGAACCATAAGCTCTCCCGCCTTGTTAAACGGCATATATCCGTGCATCATGGCAGAAAAGCCTATAGCACCTATTGTCTCAATATCCACACCATATTTTGATTTTGCATCCTCCGCCATATTCTTATATGCGTCCTGAAGTCCTGTCCATATATCCTCAAGAGAATATGTCCAAATGCCGTTTTCCAGCCTGTTTTCCCAGCCGTGGTCCCCTGCCGCTATAGGCTGGTTGTCCTCTCCAACTAAGACAGCCTTGATTCTTGTAGAGCCGAACTCAATGCCAAGGGCTGTTTTTCCTGATAAAATTGCGTCCTTTGCGTTCATTATTATCCTCCATTTTAAAATTTATTTCTTGGAGATATTATAAAGTGCAAAATCGCTACACGAAATATATTCGCGTAGCGAATCTGCCAAATTATAAAAATCCTGTTCCTACTTAACAAACTTGTAGTAAGCTTCGTTCCATTTTAATTCATTCTTTAACGCATGAATGTTTGTGTTCTCGTCAATGATTACGCTCTCAATACCCATAGCGCTTGCCCAGTCAGCCATCTGCTCTACGGTTAAATCATATGAGAATGCTGTATGGTGAGCGCCGCCTGCCAAAATCCAAGCCTCGCAGCCTGTAGCAAAATCAGGCTTTGGAGTCCAGTATGCCGTACCTACAGGAAGCTTTGGCATAGGCTTCTCAACCTTCTTACACTCTACTGCATTTATAAGAAGCCTGAATCTGTCGCCTAAGTCAATAAGTGACGTAGCTACCGCAGGGCCTGTCTTAGATGTAAACACAAGACGCGCCGGGTCCTCTCTGTTACCCATTGAAAGAGGGCATACTCTCATTGCCACATCGCCTTCGGCGCAGCTTGGGCATACCTCAAGCATATGAGCCTGAAGGATTCCCTCCTTGCCTGCAACAAGATTATATGTGTAATCCTCCATAAGCGAAGAGCCTTTTGCATCCTTCTTATTAGCTGTCATTAACTTCATAAGGCGTACCATGGCTGCAACCTTCCAGTCGCCCTCTGCACCAAAGCCGTAGCCCTTCTCCATAAGTCTCTGAATAGCAAGTCCCGGAAGCTGCTTTAATCCGCCGAGCATGCCAAAGTGTGTAACTACTGCCTGATAGTTGTTCTCTGTCAAAAACTTCTCGATACCGATTTCCTGCTGCGCCTGTACGGCTACATGCTTTCTGAACTCTGCAGCGTCCCTGCCGTCGTCAATAATCTTATACTTGCTGTAGTACTCGTCTGTCAGCGCGTTTACCTCGCCCTCTGAAACTGCATTAACATACTCTACCACATCGTTTACACAGTAATGGTCTATCTCCCAGCCAAACTTAATCTGCGCTTCTACCTTATCGCCTTCTGTAACCGCTACGTTATTCATGTTGTCACCGAAACGGCATACGCGGATATGGCTTGACTCAATAACGCCTATAGCCGTAGTCATCCAATCCCCAATTCTCTTCTGAACTGTAGGGTTTGTCCAATGTCCCACAATAATCTTTCTGTCAATGCCCATACGGCTTACAATATGTCCGTACTCTCTGTCTCCGTGGGCTGACTGGTTCTCGTTCATAAAATCCATATCTATAGAATCATACGGTATCTCTTCGTTAAACTGCGTATGAAGATGACAAAGAGGCTTCTTAAATTCCTTTAAACCAAGAATCCACATCTTTGCCGGTGAGAATGTATGCATCCATGTGATAACGCCTGCGCAGTCAGGATCGTTATTTGCATCGTTAAATGTCTGCCTTATAGAAGCCTGACTGATAAGAGTAGGCTTTAATACTATTTCATAAGGTATATCAGATGAAGCGTTTAAACCTTCAACGATTTTTGCCGAATGTTCAGCTACCTTTTTTAAGCACTCATCACCATAAAGATCCTGTGAACCTGTACAGAACCAGAATTTGTAAGTTTTGTTGTTTAACATTTAGTTAAATCCTCCTTTTTATTTTAATATAATATTTCACGTGGTTATAGCGAGTCCGTTCAAATATATCCTGTTTTTTATGAATTGTCAGAAACCTCTCCCACTACCATATTTACATTATACAACGATACACTGTATATTTACAAGTTGTTTTTTATATATTTTTCCAGCCGGGGTTACTATTCAGCCCTGATTTATATTTTACTCTATCTCAAGATATTCGCATATTCCGTCGCACAATGCCTGCGCCACCTTTTCCTGGTATTCGTCGCTCTTTAGAAGCTCCGCCTCACTGTAGTTTGACAAAAAGCCGCACTCAGCTATTACCGCCGGACATTTAACGTTTATAAGTATGTAATAATTATCATTCTTCTTTGCCTTTCTCTCATTATTCCTGTCAAGGCCTTCTCGAAGATGATTCTGCAGAATAACAGCCGCCTTTTCCCCCTCTACGGAATGCGAATAGTAAAATACCTGCGCGCCCTTAACTCCCTCCGAGCTGTAATTATTTTGATGCACGCTTACCATAATATCAGGATTAACATCATTTATAAGGCTGCATCTTGCCTTCATATCGGCTACCTTTTTGTTCCTGTCATTTTCTCCGTAAAGCCCCGTATCCGTTTCTCTTGTCATCACCACTCCTATTCCCTTATCCTTAAGCTTATCCCTGAGCTTTAACGAAATATTCAGGTTTATTTCCTGTTCCTCATCTCCCAGCACAGATATTGCTCCTCCGTCTATGCCTCCGTGTCCGGGATCAATAACTACAGTTTTTTGCTTTTCCTCCTTTGAATCGGCTGCAGTCCCCAGTGTCGGCATTCTCCTTGAAAATATATATACAAAAAGCAGCAAAAGCATTGCCATTGCAAGCTCAATATATTTTCTTGCATTATTGCTCCCGGATTCCTGCGCCATATTATCCTTTTGTCTGTCAGCAAGACCTTTTGCAAATCCCTTCCAATTCAAAAAAATCACCCTTAAATAAATAATGCAGATAATCCCTACATTATATTAAATCTAAGGGTGATTTATTCATTTTTATTTATTCAGGTATGTCTGTATCACATCCCAAATTTCCGGCTTTTCAAATCCCAGCTGCCAGCATGCTACTCCTGCCAGCCCTGCCTCATTCATAGCGTTAAGCTTTGTTTCCATTGAGCGTTCCTCCTCAAGCCATATCCTTACAAATGCGTTACCGGTTTCATATGCTCCGTAATACTGTCCTATATCCTCCTGCCATATCTTTTCTCCCCCTCCGTCTGCCAGATTTTTTTCTGCCGCATTCATGCCGACAGCGCGGCTTGTAAGCATATAATTGCCATTTATGTTATCCTCCACGTATATGCCTGAGCCGTCGTCCGTATCTGAAGGCGTCTCAGTCCAAATCCTTGTATAAAACGGAACTGCATTTATAACCCTGTCTGCATCCACGGTTTTTATGGTATTATATATTCCGTTTTTCACATATGAGATTGACGCCACGCTTCCCGCCTGACCGCAGCCTGCCCAATGCTCGTCATAGCCCATAATAATAAGATAATCCGCCACCTGTCCTATAACAGCCCTGTTATAATATTGATTGTAGCTCATTGGCACATACATATCCACTGACAGTACTATTCCCTTATTCCTGCATTCTATTGAAAGCTCTCTTATAAACTGGACATAATCCTTTCCATAAGCAATGCTTATTTTCTCAAAATCTACATTTATTCCGTCAAAGCCGTACTCCTTAACCTCCGCCAAAAGGCTGTTAATAATATTTGTTCTGCTGTCTGTATCCGCCAACGCTTCAAGCACATATGACGCTCCGCTTTCATCCACGGCAAAATCATTTATAAGCGCCCATACCTGTAAATCGTTATTATGCGCCGTCTGTACGTATTCCTTTGACGCATATGAGGTAATATTTCCTTTTGCATCATTTACCACATACCATGTGGGGGAAATAACGTTTAATCCCTTTGCTCCCTTTATTTTTTCTCTTATCTCTGAATTTCCCGCTTTGTTAGTCATAAGCTGCCAGCCAAGACATACCTTTTTACCCAGTGATATATGACTATATGACGGCTGCTCCTTATTCGGCACAAGGACTGCGGTATTACTCTCCTTAACCTTATCCTGCTTCACATAACCTCTTATTCCCTTTTCCGTCATTACCTCCAGCCATTCGGAAGGCGCTTCCTCTGTCTCCTGTGTATCTCCGTACGCCACTATTGTCTCTGCCTTATACAAAAGCTGTCCTGCGTTAATCTTAGTCATAACGCTGCTGTCCGCAGAGGGCTGCTGTCTTATAACAGTATCCTCACTTACACTATATGTATCCGTCTCCTTCATTTCCGTAAAGAATACAAGCCTGTCAGGCTCCGTTTCTACAGCCCGCTTTACATTAGATCCGTCCGTTACATACCCAAGCTCCAAATATACCTCTCCGTTATGTGTAACTGCATTTCCATCTTCTCCGTCTACATGGGTAATTTTCAGCTCCGTAGGAGTCGCATATCTTATCTGCTTATTCTTACTGTCTAAGTAAAATTGGCTGTTTATCTTTGAAGCCACAACCTCCTGTGGCAGATAAATCTTATCGCCTATGGTTACTGCCGTACCTGCCGCCTCGCCGTCGACCACTATGCCATACTCCCCCTCATTGCTGACGCCATAATAATCCGCCAAATCCACATATGTATCCTCTTTCTCCTTAACATTTCTGCTGCAGCCCGTAAAGACTGTTCCGGCAATAATGCTTATTACGGCTATCCTTAGTAAATTTCTTTTCTTTTTCATTCTACATCCTTTCAATTCTATTGGATTTTCTCCTAGCAAATCTATACTTGCATTCTGATTGTAGAATTTTATTATAGGTTTAAAGCTTTTAACACAGCAACCATATAATAAAACAGCATTTTTTTAAATTATAATACAAAAAAGCAGCTATAGTCCAGTACTTTTTTCATCATCGGTTTGTTTCATTAAAATCATACCGGCAAATATTTCCGGCAGTATCCTTATACATTATACATTCCCTGTTTTTTAAAACGCAGTATATATTTACATTCTCTGCTATTTTTTCTGTTTCGCCCGTTTCCATATTATACGCTGACAATTTATTATCATCATCCAAATAAAATATATTGTTCCCATTTACTTCAATTTTCTCAGTCTCACATTCTATATAAACAACCGGCTCTCCCATATCTGAATTATACAGTTTAACATTCAAATCGGTTCCGTCAATATATACTATTCCTTTGTCACACATACAATATTGACTGACAAACTCCTCCAATATGAGACTGCTGTTTTCTGTCTTAAAATCGTATGCCATTAAGTTTCCCATTCTGTTGGTATAATACAGCTTTCCCTGATATATGCAAAGATTATCCGCTCTTTCCAGTATTTTTTTCTCTTTCCCGGTAACTCTGCTATATAATACAATATCAAAAGCATTTCTGTATATTATGAAATTATCGTCTGCAAATTCCAGCATACAGTTAAGAAAATTATTTTCTGATGCAATTTTCTTATTTATGTCAAGATAACTGTCATTCATATACGTAAATCTGTCTTTTTTAAAAATCTCTTTTCTTTCCATAGTTCTTGTATCCAATTCATAAAATATAACATATTCATTGCCATTTATCTTTTCATCAGTCTGATAATACGCCTTTTCTCCATTTACCGTCACGCACGATACACTGCACTCAGAATTTACAAACGGATTATCATTCAACGGAAGCTTTTTATCCTTAATGTACATATAATATTCCCCGTTTTTCTCCATTAAAATCAATATATCGCCTGTCTCGTAAGCCAATGGATTTCCCATACTGCTTACTAAAAAGACCTCCTTTTCCGGTTCAGCCTTTGCGCAGCCTGTCATAGCCGCACACACAAGCAAAATCATAATCAGTCCTGAATTTTTCTTTTTACGGTTATTAAGAGTCGCCAATACTAACATCATGCTTAAAATAAATATTAAAATCAACAGTTTTTTTATTAAATCACCGGCGTCAGGCACATATCTCGCATCCTTAAGCAATTCAAAGCCATTTACGTAGCCGCCGTCAGTAAAAAAGCTTATGGGAAGCACATAATTTACCCATTGCCCTTTTTCAAAAAAAATATATGGAAAAATATATAATAAAATTGCCGACACAACTCCATAGAAGCGATTTTTTAATAATTGTCCAAACAATGCAGTGATAATTATAATTATTATGCTTCCAATCATCATCTGAACTCCTGTAAGCATAAAATTAATAATAAGCGGTAACTGAACAGGCGAATCCTTTAATCCCCTGATGTTTGAAATATTTTCCATGGGGCTGCAAAGACCGTATTTTATATCAAAATAAAAATAATCAACCGCCATAACTGTAATGCATAAAATAAATGCAATAATTACCGAGGCAGTAATCCGGCTTAAAAAAAGCTTATTTTTTCCGTTTTTACAGCAATCATTTATTCTGTACATATCATAAGTATAATCTTCAGTAAACACCGGCATTATAAGCAGTATTATCACCACCGGCACTATTATATTACTGTAGGGTCTGCCAAGCAGCAAAATCCATCCTGTCTCATACATTATCACACCGGATTTTCCATCCTTTAGTCCATAATCATATTGTGTTCTTATACTTTTAAGCACCGCCAAATCATCATAATATGGCAGCCCCTTTTTTCTAAGCTCTGACATCTGCGCTCTTGTAATTTCTCCCGCATAATATCTGTCCGAGGCATTATTTGCATTTTCAATGCATTCCTCCAGATATTCTATTTCCGCGGATAATTCATTATACCTGTCTTTATCAGCCACACCGTCATATTTCTTCATATACGTCATATACAGCTCCTTATTTTCCTCAACCTCACTGTCTGCTCTGTATGAGTTTGAATGACTTAAGCTCAGAATTTCCAAAAAAAGTGCCGCTGCAATGATTAATATGCCTTTCTTTTTAAATAATACTCTTTTCAGCTCAAACTTCCACATATATATTTACCGTTTTCCTTTTGCCATAATTAATAACAGCATTGCTGCCATAAGCACAACCGTAATAAATATGGTATACTCCATACAAGTTAAATTAAACCGGCCTATGCTTATAAACTCCGTGCTCTTTATCAGACTATATCCGTCAAATAATCTGATGGGAGTATATATTTTTTCACTCTTTAACGATACCGTCACAAATCCGGCATATATCACAACAAAAGCAAACAATGCTGCATTCTGTGATTTTATTAAATTTGCCAATGCTATTGCTGTCAATATAAAAAAAATAATTCCAATACATTTAAGTACTATATCAATTACAAAAAACTCTCCTATTGAAAAATTATAAAGTGTTTGCGCATATTCTTCAACGCTGTAAACAGGCATATGTAATCCGTCAAATTCATATATAATATAATATTCAATATATTCAAGCAGCCTAAAAAAACACATGAGTACCGTTCCCGTTACAGCAACGGTCATCATACGCACAAACCGAATACATCTCTGTCCGTATTTTGATGTCTTTACTATTCTGTACATACCGGTATCATTATCAGTAAAAAACAGGACCACCGCTGCAATAAGCGCCATAATTATTGTAATCAATGTAGAATAATCATAAGTAAGATAATTGTCTACTCCCTCCTGCATGTAATATTCATTTATCTCTCTTCCTAAAAATGCTTTTGCTATCTTTTTGTTTATATATACCGCATTACTTTTCCCTATACTTTCATAGTTCTCTGCATTTATCATTGCCCTGCTATATATTTTCTGCGCCTCTTCCTTATAATTCAAAGCTCTTACCATATCCTTGTAAAGATCTGAGCCTCCATATATCAGTTCATCCGGATTTATGGATTTCGCATAATCAAACTTTTCATTTGTCATTATACCTTTTACATAATTGTATGCTTCTTCGTCATTTTCCCGGTTCTCGTTTCTCTTTTCATTAATTTTCTGATATTCATTTTTATATATCAAAAGCATGTCTGCAGCAATAAATATCATTAAAAAAACTAAAAAAAATTTATTTTTAAATATCTTTTTAAATTCGTACTTTATCACTGATTTCCCCTGCCTCCGTTTCTTTCATATAATACAGGAAAACATCCTCAAGACCTGCCTTCACCGCCCTTGCGCCTTCTACGTTTTCTATAAATCCTCTTATTTCATAAATTGTATTTTGCTCCTTATTTTTTAAAGAAACATTACTCATAACAGACTTATCAAGGGTTTCATAAGTTTTTTCATTTACGCACGCTTCAAATACACTGCCTTCAATCCCATTTATAAGCTCTTTACATGTACCTTGCTTTAATATTCTTCCCTTGCTTAAAAAAATAATTTCCCCCGCTATATTTTCAATATCGGAAATAATATGTGTTGCCAGCAATACAATTTTTTCTTTTGATAATTCTGTAATAATGTTTCTGAATCTTATTCTTTCCTTTGGGTCAAGCCCCGCAGTCGGCTCGTCTAAAATCAGCAGCTTCGGACTGTTGATAAACGCCTGCGCTATTCCTAATCTCTGTCTCATTCCTCCGGAAAAATCTGATATTTTTTTATTTTTTTCATTGTAAAGACCTACAAACTCCAAAAGTTCATTTGCAATTTTAATATACTTTTTCTTCTTTATTCCCTTTAACGCCGAAATATAATATAAAAATTCCAGTGGGTAAAAATCCCCGTACAAAGCGGGAAATTGCGGCAGATAGCCTATATTGCCGTAATAATTTCTTCCAAGCTTATCAATTTCCGTTCCGTTCCATAAGACCTCTCCTTTTTTCGCTTTAAGCAAGCCTGTTATAAGTCCTATAAGCGTTGTCTTTCCTGCTCCGTTTTCTCCAATAAGCCCATATATTCCATCACTTAAATCTATGTTTATATCAAACAAAGCTTGATTTCTCCCATAAAAAACATCCGCATGCCTAACCGATAGCATTATTTTTCCTCCCCTGACCGAGAATTGTCTACTACAATATTTGAAAGCTTATACACTTCAGCGTCGCTGTCCTTAACATTGCCTTCAGGAACTGCCACTGCAAAAAGCTGTGTATACTCTCCTATATTTTTACCTGACAAATCAGCCTTTGCAGTTACCTTAGTTGTTTTTTCCGAGGTAACCTTTATATTGTTATATTCTTTTCCGTCAAAGCACTGTAATAGTTCATTATCAAGAAAAACGTATAAATTATACTTTTCTCCCTTTCCGCCATATAAATCCATACTAAATTCCAGTATGTTATCTTTAACCGTTAATTTTATGGCTTCCTTTTCTTCCTGAAAATACTGTATATTCATTGTAGTTTCTAAATTATTATTTACGTTGCCATCATCTCTTGTTATTATATATTTTTCTTTAACCTCGTCAGACAATTCTGCTATTTCAAAGCTTTGAGCCCCATCCTCTGCTTTTATTAAGCTATGACATTTAGTCCAGTATGGCAATAATGATGATGATGAAAAGCACAGACCAAACTCCTTCGTTTTATCTGTTATTTCAAAGTTTGGATTGAGAAGTGAAATCGTGTCAATTCTTACTTTTTCATCTTCATTTCCCGATACAATATCAAATGCTATATTATATGTTGTTTTTCCATTAACCTTATAAACGTTAAAAAGCTTTTCTTCTTCTCCCTCCACAGACACCGGCTGTAAAATTCCATTAGTAAACACAAGTATTCCTACCTCAAACTCATAATCCCCTCCATCAAACCCTATCCTTGTGGTTATTTTATTATTTTCATTTTCAAAGCTTTTATTATGATTATTTTCATAACCAAACCCCATTGATATAGGCTTGCTGCAAAAACCATTCTCATCGAAAAGGCTTTCGGATAATATTATTTCTTCCTTTTTCTGTGTTTCTTTCCCTTTTTCGTCCTTTTGTCCCCTGCAGCCTGCTGCAAATGACATAACCAATATAATTATAATAAATAAACCTTTTTTCATCTTCTCTCCTTAATAGGTCACCCATAATATTTCAAACTTCCCTGTAGGCGAAAATACCTCCGGTGATTCGTGTATAGGATTTTTACATAAAATAATTTTAAATTTTTCACAAACATTCCCATAAGTAATCCAATCCAAATTATTACCCCGGTAATTTCCGATTATATTATTATTTATAATATCATATACGGTAACTATTGCTGTGTCTTCATAAAAATTTGTTATAAGCAAATTTCCCTCACACGAACATTTACCTGTACCTGACTCATCAGCATTGCCAAATTGCCTTTCATTTCTTTGTACTCCATTATCAAAATAACAATATTCCTTGCTTAAAACCGGCTCCTGCCCCATCATATACTGCCCTGAATCGGTATCTGTAACTATAACGCTGTTCTCCCCTGCCTTAATCTTCTTATTCTCCTTATACATTACGTCATTTTCGGCGTTTCTAATATCAAAATAACCCCAGATATCTTTAGTTCCATCCTCTTCCCAGCATTGTCCCTTATAAAAAATATAATTGCCGTCAGTACTGACAGCTATATCTTCTATTGATACAATTTCATCTTTCTCAATAGTTGCCGGATGCATAAATTCATCCGGATTCATAAATTCTCTTATTACACTTATTTCGCCATTATCTGTCTTTTTTCCGTAAATTTTATTTTCATCTTTATTATAATAATACAACATTCCGAATTTTACGGAATAATCCGTCATTATTCCCTCACATTCTCCAATCATATTTAGGTTTTCATCAAAAATATAATTATATTCATAATTATATTTAGGATTACGCTTTACTACTACGCCTGATGAGTATGGACGCAGTTCAAAATATCCATTGTCAATTTCTGTTATCGCTGATATTACTTCCCACGTATCCATATTGTACTTTCGCAGAATAACTCCTTTTTCTGCTTCTGTAAGCACATACATATTTTGTTCAAAAAAATTAAAGTCCGCAAGATATTCATTCTCCTGTAATTCATTTAAAATATTAATTATTTTTTCTTGTCCCTCTTCATCACTTACATTAACTTTAACGGTTTCCGCTGTACTATCCGTTTCTTCGTTACTTCCTCCACTACTTTCAACTTTTGTTTTCAAAGCTTCTTCAGAAAAAGTATCCGTTCCTTCCTTATCGCTGCAAGCTGTAAGCATAATGCATAATATACATATAATTATTAATTTTTTATATGTATCCGTCTTTTTTACCATACTGATAATTTCACTCCTTAATCTGATATTACCGTATAAACCATTATGATGTTTAGCGCTTCATATCAATAAAATAAATATTTGAATTAGTTCTGATGAAAATAAAACCGAAAATATACAGGATATAGTTTATCCTCACTATATTTTCCATACCCTGTATATTTTTCGATATTATAATTTTTATAAATCTAAAAACCCATAACCTTCTTATAACTTCTCAGATAAATAAATAACATATGAATAATCGCCTCTTACCTCATGTGTTGAATATGCCTTAATTTCAGTGTATTTAAAACCATCTGAGTTTCCTGTTATAGCATTTTTCCAATGATGCATTTCAACATCTTCATAGCTTTTCTTTGGCGAAAGCATATTAATATTTATCAACTCCACATCTCCGGTTATACTCCTTCCGGTATCCGCATAAACAACATTATATTTTATAATATATTTTTCTGCCGCTTTATCTGTTGTTGAAACATTAAGTGATACTATTTTCTCAAAATCATTTACACATATATTATTATTAGCATTCAGCGTTCCATATTCTCCTGCCGGCTTGCTGCCTGTTGCCGCATATGTATTAATAACTAATGCTATCGTTGACATTGCAGCCATTGACAATGTAATAATTTTTCTTAATTTTGATTTTATCATTTTTCTCTTCCTTTCCTTATAATTGTGATAATTTTAAATTCTCTTTATATTTTTTCTTAAGTATTTTATTCTTAATTTTCTTTTCTATAGTATTTATTTTTCTTTTTTCTTTAGTAATTTAATCTTATAATTTATTATCTTTTGCCCGTTTACAAAATAATATTATCTTGATGCACATATTATATATTACTAAAAAATTTATGTCAATACTTTGTCATATTTCCCAATTATACAAAAAGAGAAGCCGCGACTTGTGGCTTCGGGCTTCTCTTAAATAATTCAGTTGTAAATATTTGGAATTTCCGTCTTCTGTTATCTTGAATCAGAAGCAATATGGTTTCTATGTGTATGTTGGGATATCCAAAATATTCTTTAAATAGAAATTCACAGCTGTGAATCCCTAAAACAAAAGTGAAATAAACAAATTCCTAAAGGCCCAAAGGCCTATGCGTTAAAAGTTTCATAAATAAGCATTTCCAATGGAAACGCCCATAAATTCATACAGGTTTTCTTCTAAAACCTGTCTTTTTTCCACATCCATCTCTTCTTTTATCTCCTCTATCAGGTTTGGATTCCAGTCTGAAAGTCTTGTCACATAAAGGTTTACCGGATAATTTACTACAGACAGGGGCTGATAATCCGTCACATATATGGAAGCGTATATTTTTGCACCCTCATATACGGTAGTATCAACATAAGCGCTTGATATCATAAGAAGCTCCCTCTCTGTGGCATTTATAAAAATACCCTCCTCTGTTCTTGACTCCAGCGTTTTTCCCTTTGCCACTATATAATCCTCGCCATTTGGAAAGGATATTCTTATGTCAAACATTGCTCCGCTATCTGCCTCCTTTGGAACTGCTATGTAATCAAACATATACATTCTCAGATTATCCTCAAGTCCTGTGTCCTTATACACCATAGGTTCGGTAATGATTATGCCTTCCTTTGTCTCCTGTCTTAATGTCATGCCTATCAAACCGGATACATCCACGGTTTTCAAATCGGATGCAGAGTAAAAAGTTATCTCCCTAACGTCATCTGCGGTCATCACATGTCCCCTTGCAAGCTCACTGTTTAACACATAGCCTGTGTACGGCTTATACATTTCCCTTTCCTCCGTCACCAGACGGTCAAGAGCGCTGTACCTGTTCCATAAAATACCTGCAATTACGCCTGCAGGCAGTATGCCTGCGGCAAGTCCTGCAATGGCTGCAATTAATAAGTTTCTTTTTTTCTGTCTTAAAACTGCCATTATTTATGTTAAAACTCCTTTACTTCTTAACTTATTCATACGCCGGTAATTTTTTTAAATTATCTTTTGAAAAAATTCAAGCTGCTTATTTCCTATAATATATGGTGTTTCTATGCATACTCTCTGTATGCCGGAAAGAGCGAAACGCTTCAGGTGCTTTTTTACATCATCACCGTCTCCCCCTATTATATGAAACCACCTGTCGCCGCCTGTTACCCCCTCCAGATATGTACACAGCTTTAAATACGGCTCATATCTCCACATATTTACAGAGCCCAGCGCTACCTTCATTGAGCATCTTACAAGCTCCTCCATATATTTTTCGTATTCAGAGCCAAAATCCACTACCACACAGTCATAACCTTCACCGTATATCCAGCCGATAGCCGTAATATCATCTACATGATAATAATCTACATCATACAGATTAAAGCCTTTCCCGGAAGCTGTCTGCTCTTTTCCTCCAAAATACATTTCCTCAATTCTCTCAAAGTCAGTACTTTTCCCAACCTCTACTGCTGCAGTTCTAAGCCGTTTTACCCCTGAAAGATATGATGCCATGCATATAGTCATGGTTGTATTTCCCTCACCCTTTTTTCCTGACACTATTCCTATGCTTTGGGTGTCGCCTGTATATATCCGGCTTACATTTTTCCTCACAGTCCCTGTCTCCTTTCTTAAATTCTGCAAGGAGTTCCTTTAATATATTCTCCATACCTATACATTCTCCTGCCTCCATGCAAAAAGGCGATAATGACGGCTCTAAATATCCGCTTGGACAGCTTATAAGAGAAGATGCTTTTTTATATGTTTCCTTATCACAGCGGTTAAGGACTATGCTTATATTTTTTTCATGTATATCCATGGTTTTATTAATCCGTTCAGGCAGGGACTTAATACCTGCCCAGCCCAATATATCCTCCTGCGTCACCACAATCAGATATGCTCCCGGTTTTACGCATTCCTCCACTGTCCCCTCATCTCTTACAATGACGTCACATTCTAAATGTATATTTATATTATCATTATATTTTGGCTTCATGGTAATACCCTTATATGAAAAACATCCCCTGTCATACCCGAGCTGACTATACAGCCTTGCAAGCTTACGCACGGTATCCCTGTTATGTTTTTCTTCATATACGGCATATATACCATGTTCCCTTAGAAGAGCCGTCAATAAAACTGCCGTGTAGGTAGCTCCCCCGCCTCTGTCTGCGCCTGCTACGGATACAATATATGGCCCGTCTCCCTTACAGCCGTCCCTAAGGCAGACCTGTCCTTCTTTAACTGCTTTATTAAGCTGTTCCCATACGATACTCATATTGTTTTGCCTGTAATCCGCCTTTTTGTCTAATGCATTTGATACCACTGTTATTATACTGCCGCTTAAATTCCTTTCACAAAGCAGCTCCTGCACTTCACCGGAATTAAAAACTTCCTTATAAACTCCTGTGAGCATATACATAAGAACTGCTCCAAAGCCATATATATCGGCAGATACAGCGTGGCCCATATCCTTTCCAAATCCGGAAATATACTGCTCCGGCGGCGCAAACCCCTTTGTTGCCATAACGCAGGTCTTTGCCGTATCGTCGCTGCATATGGAATTTCCAAAATCTATGAGATATATGATGCCGTCTTTTATTATTATGTTTTTTGGATGTATATCAAGGTGACATACCCTGAAAGAATTACCTGAATGTAGAAAATCTATGATTTTTGCCAGTTTAACACCTGTCTCCAAAACCTTATTCTGCTCAAAAATACCGTTTTCCCTAATAAAATCGTATAGGCTTTTTCCTTCTATATATTCCTCTATTATATAAAAGGCATCTTCCGTCTCCTCTATATCGCACACAGCAGGAATAAAAGGAGATTTCAGCCTGCTTAAGATATACGCCTCCCTCATAAGGCATTTTCTGTAAGCTCCGTCGCCTATAGCTTTTTTAATTATTCTTTTTACTCCCATAGTCTTATGCTCTGCCAGAAAAACACTCCCCTTGTGGTCTGACTTAAGTCTTCGTATAAGACTATACTTGCCTGATGGAAGATTTAACTCCTCCATGTATTCCCTCCTTATAATTTTTAAGCATTCGTCTTTCTTCACACTTTTATGATTTAGAAAAACTAATTAAAACTGATATTCTTTTTTTATCAGCTTCGTATCTCGGTAAAAATATCGTATCATATTTTAAATCTTTTTGCAATATTATTTTTATATTTTTTTAATTTTTTAATTTTTATTTTTCTATTTTATATATTTTTCACAAATATTCACTTTACAGATGAATTGGTAATAAGCTATACTATAATACACAGCAAATAATTTACACACAATATGTGCATACTAAATATTGATTATTAGTCTTATACTATAAGACAGATTGGAGTAGACTATGAAAATCGAAAAAATAAACGATAATCAAATAAAGTGTACTTTGAATAAATCAGATTTGGCATCAAGACAGATTAAGCTTAGCGAGCTTGCATACGGTACGGAAAAGGCTAAAACTCTTTTTCGGGATATGATGCAGCAGGCATTTGCAGAATTTGGCTTTGAGGCAGAGGATATACCCCTTATGATAGAAGCCATTCCCGTGTCCCCTGACTGTATAGTCTTAGTTATCACAAAGGTGGAGGACCCGGAAGAGCTTGATACGAGATTTTCCAAATTTGCCCCATCTGATGAGGATTTAGATGATATGGACGTCATTGAGGATGGAGGAATACCTATTGCCAATGACCTTATAGATATGTTAAATCAGGTTAAGGAGAAGGTTGCGTCCGTTGCCGACGGCTCGTTCATTCCGCTGCCTGAGTCCTTAGGCATAAAAAAGAAAGAGGAAAAAAGCCCGGCTGAGAAACCGTCCGTTCCTTTATTTAAGATTTTTTCTTTTGACAGCCTTTCCTCAGTCATAAACGTATCTCATCAGCTTACCGGCGTGTACAAGGGGCAAAACTCCCTGTATAAATCATCCGGTAACGACAGATTTTATCTTATAGCGTATAAATCTTCCCATTCCCTTGAGGAGTTTTCTGCTATATGCTGTGTCATCTCTGAATACGGCAGGGGCGAAAGCAGCTCTGCCGCCAACGAAGCTTATATAAAGGAGCACTTTATTAAAATTATACCAAAAAAAGCAATTCAAAAATTGCAGGAAGTTTAAATTTAGGAGGATTACAATAATGACTACAATAAACAAGGATATGATAATTGCCGATATACTTGCTGTTGACGCAAACCTTGCGCCTGTTCTTATGGCGTCAGGCATGCATTGCATAGGCTGCCCTGCATCTCAGGGTGAATCCTTAGAGGAAGCCTGCTTTGTACATGGTCTTGATACTGACGAGGTTTTAAACAGCTTAAACGAATACCTTGCAAATAAGGAAGCCTGACTTTAAAATTTTACCATAGCTGATACCGGAATATTTCCCTTTATTTAAACCGGAAATATTCCGGTATCTTTTTGTTTTTCCTAATAATCCTCATTCATTATTGGGGTAGCCATATAAACCTCCGTCACTCCTTTTACATTATTATACGCTATTACTATATTTATATTTGTCTTTGTTGTCCCATATACCACATAATCCTCTATGCTGTCCGTATAAGCATAAATTGTATACATATCTGCTCCTCTGTTTTCCGTAACAACATTACCGTTTACATTTTCAAGAATATGGTCAGATATAGAATTTTTCTCTGAATTGCTAAGCTCTCCCTCTATATCTCCCCTAAGCCTAAGGGTTATATCCGCCCCGATATCCATATCCTTAAAAAGCTTTTCTACCTTTTCCCTGTAATACACTGCGCTTTCCAGGGAATTGTCAAACTCCATCTCCACGATTACATACTGCTTTTGGGTCAAAATCGCCTTTTCAACATGATTTTCCACCGTAACTACGTTAATTACCGTACGTACTCCCTCCACATACTTTGTAAGGGTTGTCTTGTTATTTTCAGTATATATATCATAAATATCATTTATGCCAAGTCCCTCTGCTACGGTTTTCGCAAGCTTTTCCTTATCCTCCCCGCTCATATACGTATTGCCGTAAAAGCCTGTAGCCTTTACGGTGCTCAATGTTCTAAGGTACATATCGTTTGAAAACGCCGTAATTATATCCGGCTCCTTTTCCTCCTCGTAATTTACTATTAGCTGTATAAATGCAAACAGCCAGAGAATTCCGCATATATATATTAATTTCTTTCTCATAATCCACTTTCCTTCCTGTAATCTGCATTTCTTCTATTGTTATTATTTACCTCCCATACCTCTTTTATACAGATTTTTTAGTATACTTTATTTTTTTTCACATAATATATAAACATATAATACATATACAGGAGGCAATATGTTTGCAAATCCTTTAAATGACGCATACAATGATATTCTTTATTTTAAATCCCTATATCCTGAATCCATAAGCCATATTTTCGGTATGGTTTCAGATTACTGCGACAAGCTGGAATACGACAAAAGCATTATGTTTGACGAGTATCCGGATAAAGCCCGCATACGTCTTATAGCCATAAACATATATAACAGTCTTTCATGTCCGGGACTTTATTCCCACCCGTCAGAGGATTCCCCGGAAAACAGCGTTTCCTGCTGTCCTCTTCTCGAGTTAATCGAGGTCCTTTTACTTAATGAATTTATCCACAGGAGGATACGGCGCCGCAATTTTCAGTAGACTTTATTTAAAATAAAGGGTATACTTACTAACGATAAGAGGATTTTAACCGAAAGGTAAAGGGAATATAAATGGAGAATTTAAATAAGCTTTTAGATAAATCAATAGGCTCTGACTTAATAAGCTGCATATTAAGCGGAAAACGAAATAAACTGGGAGACAGGGATAAGGTAAAAATACGTCAGGTTATCCTTAGTAACCGGCATATGCTTCAGATTACAGAATATGCCGGTACTAAGGTTTTTCATCAAAATCTTGACATCCAGTCTGCCAAGGACTATGTACGGGACAAGCTGTTGACGGAATTTAAGCAGTGCCAGATACAATGCAGCGAGCATACCGCCACAGTTCTTGTAAGCAGCAGGGGAAAATTTACAATAAAGGAAAAGAGAACAAGGCTTCCCTTGGATAATTCATCGCTTATGCATAACAGAGCAAAGGAATATATTTTACAGGAGGGCAGGGCTGTTCCCTTTTTAACAGACCTTGGCGTAATGACTCCTGACGGAAGGGTAGTGAAGGCAAAATATGATAAATTCCGTCAGATTAACCGTTTCCTTGAGTTTATAAGGGATGTGCTTCCGTCACTAAAAAAGGACAGGGAGCTTACCATTGTTGATTTTGGCTGCGGTAAATCGTATCTTACCTTTGCCATGTATTATTATCTTAAGGAGCTTATGGGATATAATATAAATGTAACGGGGCTTGACCTGAAATCAGACGTCATAGAAGAATGCAGCAGACTTGCCTTAAAATACGGCTACGATAAACTTCATTTTTTGTGCGGCGACGTAGCTGACTATGATGGCATATCCCGAGCAGATATGGTTGTCACACTTCACGCCTGCGACACCGCCACTGACTATGCCCTTGCCAAGGCTGTCAAATGGGGCGCTTCGGTTATTCTTTCAGTTCCATGCTGTCAGCATGAATTTAATAAAACAATATCAAACGATATCTTAGCTCCCATATTTTCATTTGGCATTATAAAGGAGCGTACCGCCGCCCTTATGACTGACGGCATAAGAGGCTGTCTTCTTAACGCTGCCGGATATGACGCCCAGATTTTGGAATTTATAGATATGGAACACACTCCTAAAAATCTTTTAATTAGAGCAACAAAAAAATCAGGCTCTCTCTCCTCCTCCTTACTTTCGGAATGTACCGATATAATGAGGGAATTTAATGTGGATTCTACCCTCTACAGGCTTTTATTTGAAAATAAAGGGGGTATATAAGCAATGAAAGTAATTAAGAATACGATTATAAAAATAATAATACTGTTTTTAATTTTTGCGGGCGTAATTGCGGTATACTTTATCCTTAATCATAAGGAGCCTGTATCTCCAGCTGATAATCTTGATATAGCCACTCTGCCGGTAATCACTATGCATTTTGATTCCCTTGAATTTAATGCCCTTCACGGCTATACCTCACAAATGGAAGCGCAGTATATGAGGGATGTTATAACTCCCCTTGATTCTAAAAGGCAGCTTCCTATTACCATTTACAGATATGACAATAATATAGCAGGAATATCGTACGAGGTCAGAAGCCTTGATACCTCGCGTCTTATAGAAAGCGTTGATTTAAGCCATTGGGAGGCAGACGATACCTCCTCTCATGCCACACTTGACATATCAACCATTCCTGACAAGGATACCGAATATCTCCTTATAATAAAGCTTACTACGGAAAAGCACGGAAGCATCTATTACTATACCCGTATAATAGAGCAGAATAAATGCGAAATCACCCCTCAGCTTAATTATGTAAACGGCTTTAGCAAAAGCACCCTTGATGACGTCAGCTTTGAAAATTATATAGGCAATCTGGAGATAGAGCCTTCCAGAGACAATACAAACCTTGCAGACGTTGACCTTACTTCAAGCTTTAACAATCTCACATGGGGCAATCTTTCAGTAGAAAGGGTATCGGAGCCTGTAGTTTCCATAACGGAAATAACAGGCGACACAAGCTGTTTTCTTTTAAAATATAAGGTTCGCGCAAAAAATGACTATGATACCTATCAGTACTATAATGTAACAGAATTTTTCCGGGTAAAAATAGGCATTAACACTACCTATATGTATGTATATGACCGAACGGTGGAACAGCTTTTTGACCCAATCACCCAGAACATTTCATCTACAAGAATAAACTTAGGTCTGGACAGTGATTTGGATGTAAAATACAAATCTAACAGCACCGGCTCCTTTGTATCTTTTATTAAAAACGGAAGCCTTTGGACTATGGATATGAAGGAAAACCGGATTATCTCCCTGTTTTCCTTTGAGGAAATGGAGGACGGAGACCTTAGAATAGAATACGACCAGTTTGATATTGATATAATATCTACCGATGACGACGGAAATACCCTGTTTCTTTTATATGGCTATATGGAAAAGGGCGCCCATGAGGGACAGGTAGGCGTGGCGTTATATAAGTATATTTATAAGGACAACGCAGTCAACGAGCTTGTTTTTATTCCGTCTACAAAGCCATACAGCCTTTTAAAGGATTCCGTCGGTAAATTTGCCTATATTACTGATGACAATATTTTATATTTTATGATAGGCGACAGCATATATACCGTAACTATGGACAGTAACGAATATATTCAGCTTGCCACTAACCTTCAATCAGAAAACTATGCCATTAACGATGGCAACAGTATTCTTGCGTGGCATGAAAATACCTCTGTTTATAACGCTGATTCAATACGTGTTATTGATGTTGAAGGACATAAAGATTACATTATAAAGGCAGATGAAGGAGAATATATAAAGGTTTTAGGCTTTATAGAAAACGATTTGATATACGGTACTGCAAAAGCCTCCGACATAACTACTGACAGCAGCGGAAAAACCATATTTCCTATGTACAAAATAAATATCCGTCTATATGACGGCAATGATAACAAGGAAACTTCCTCTGCAACATCTGCAGACGGAGACACTTCCTCCGGAATAAAGCTTGAAACATATCAAAAGGATGGAATTTATGTAAGCAGCGTTTCCGTATCAAATAATATTCTCAGCCTGTCAAGGCTGACAAGAGGAGCGGATGGCAGCTTTTCTCCTATAGAGGACGATAAGCTTGTGAACAGAACTGCTGAAAACAAAGCCCTCATAACCTTAGATACAATAACTACCAGCCTGAAGAAAAAGGAGCTTATTCTTAATTTTGCCTACACAGTCACCTCCTCAAACCAGCTAAAGCTTGTAAGCACAGAAACCTTTAGCTTTACAGACGCCAATAAGCTGCGGTTAGATAACGGCACTGTAGCTGACAATAATTACCTTGTCTATGCCTACGGTATCCTTTATGACAAGTTTTCTGATTTAAGGTCAGCCATAGAATGCGCCAATACAAACTATGGCATGGTTATAGAGCCCTCCGGAAATATAGCCTGGGCAAAAATTACAAAGCCGGATTTAGCAAAGCTTACAGATACCGCCACCCTTGTAAACAGGGGCTATGGCTCTCTTGACGACATACTGTCGGATACCGGCAATTATGATATTTATAATCTTACAGGTACAAAAGCAGCCAATGTGTTATATTATGGAGCTATGGATATTCCCGTTATTACTTATATAGATAATTTAGGGTATGTAATTATATCTGCATATTCCTCTTATCTTGGAGTGGTAGACACCTTTGCCTTTACAAGCCTCTCCACAGGAGAAATCACCAAGATGCCTTACAGCGAGGGTGTTTCAAGGATTGAGGCTTCAGGAAATCTGTTTATTGTGATGAAACCTGTCGCAAAAAATTAGCGGACAGCGCCTGCTGTTTAACTCAATGGTCTTTTAACATTCATATCATAGAAAATATTTAAATGCTGCTGTTTAACATTGCATTTGTTGCAACGGCAGCATTTGTTTCTTTAATTTATTTCTTTAATTTATTTATAATGTTATGTAAACATAATGCTTAGGCAGTGCATAATTAAAATTATACATATAATAATAGTAATTAATATTGTTATTATATGAGATATCTTAAACTTGTCATTTTCCTTATTTACACTGTTGTTAATGGGGCTGCCTGTTTGTTTATATGTCTGATTATATGTTTGACTGCCTGACAAACTACTTGCTTCATCACTTACCAGCTCACTTGTCATAATAATTTTTTGTTCGTTTTCATCACTATTTAAATATGATTTTTTTATATTATGCTCTTTTGCCTTTGTATTTTGATACAAAACAGATATAGGGTCCGATTGGCTTAAAATACGATTATGAAAATCTTTAATCCAGTCAATATCTGCTTGCGTACATACTTCTTCATTAAACGCACCCTCTGAATGTGCCAGATTATTTCTTATATGCCGAATATGTTTTAAACTTTTCAAATCAAAATTCCAATCAGGAATGTTTTGATAAATATTTTCAGAAACCGCTTTCATGTCGTTAATATAATATGTAATGCCATATTTTTCTTTGTATAACTCCCCACACAGCTTATCCAGACTCTTAAACTCCTCAAAAAATATATAATTCAAATTGTCCATTTGTCCCTCCATATCATTACTGCTCCTTTTCTTTCTTCTAATTTAATTATAATCAATCCTTTTGAACATGTATTTTCCTTTTCCGTAACCAGACACCGGTTAAATAATACCTTCCTTCAGCAAGTTTGAAAGAAGTTTTGAAGCTCCGGAACTTTTCAGTCCCAGCAGTTCCATAGCAACACTTCTACCGAATATTTCATTAAAACAAAATTTCTTAAAAAACCTGTGTATATGGACAGTTGTCTTTTTAGAAAAATTACTGCTTTTTTCAAAAAGCACACTTTCAGTATACTCTTTTTCATCTACTATCCCAATCAAAGAAGATATTTCCATTAGCAAACGGAAAATCTGCCAATAAAATCCTCTGATTGTTTATATTTTGCAAATTTACACGAAAATGATAAAGCGCCGAAAGCTGTGATAAAATCTTTATCTCGGACATATCAGATATCGAAAGCCCAGTATTTGATTCCCCCAGCGATATATAAAAAACACGAAAGACCATCCCGCAGGCAGTCTTTCTGTTAAGTGCATTATTTTTCTGCGTGGAGCTGCTCTTTTTGCTGCAAGTAGAACATCGTTTTCTGCGTCTCGATTTCTTCTCTCAGTTCCTCCTCTGTCGGCAGATAGAGCTTGTACTTGGAAGCAAATAGCTGTTCGTTTCCGTGCATAACGGAATATCTTGCAATATCCTCATCGGTTTCGGAACACAGCACAATCCCTATTGTCGGGTTGTCGCCCTCGCTCCGCTTCAATTCATCATACATCCGGATATACATATCCATCTGCCCCACATCCTGATGTGTGATCTTCTGTGTTTTCAGGTCAATCAGCACAAAGCATTTCAAGATGTAATTATAGAAAACGAGGTCGATAAAATACTCCTGCTTTTCGGTATGAATATGCTGCTGTCTTGCGACAAACGCATAACCCTTGCCAAGCTCCATTAGAAACTTCTGCAAATTTGTCAGGATACTCTTTTCAAGGTCGCTTTCCGTAAAATCCGTATTGGAAGCCAGTCCTAAAAATTCCGCCACGACCGGATTTTTAATGAACTCCAGTTTGTCGCTCTGATATTCTGCGGTCAATTCCTTCATTTCTTTTTCTACAAGCTCTTGCTTCTGCGTCTGAAGCATACGGTAATAATACTGTGAGGAGACATTGCGTTGTAATGTCCTGACGCTCCAAGTCTGCTCCCTCGCTTCTTTTTCATACCAAGCACGGGCGTTTGAATCTTTGACCTGCAACAGTACCGCATAATGCGACCACGAGAGAAGCCCCGTAGATTTTCCAGATGCCGTCTGGAAAATCTCTGGATATGTTTTGTAAAAAGAATAAAAGCTGTATAGATTGGATTTAGTATATCCCTTTCCATACTCAGCAGACAATTCTCCCGCCAGCTTCTTTATAACCTCAGCTCCGTATTTCGCCCTGTCCTCGCCCTGCATTTCTTCGCTTGCAATTCTATACCCAAGCAGCCAGTTCCGCTGCACAAGCGTTGTATTGACCACCTGATATGCGGCTCTTTGTGAGGTTTCGATAATCCCACACATATCCTTTAATATATCGTCTGTTTTTTCAAAATTAGCCATAATGCTATTTTGTCCGAAATTCATCAATTTATTATCCATTCAATTCCATATCCTTTCAGCGGTCAATCTTTTTTTCTCTGATTAAAGTACCACGGTTTCGGTTTGTAGGCAAATCCTTTTCTCCCTCCATTATTTCCGATAAACGATAATTTAGAGCAGCAAGCCAAGCTACTTTACAATTACTGGTTCACACAATTTGATTTTCCTGATGAAAACGGCAAGCCTTACCGTTCAAGCGGCGGTCAAATGGTGTGGAATGACACATTAAAGCGTGAAATTCCCCTTGGTTGGGAAGCATATAATATAAAACAGCTCACAACTATCACTTGGGGGCAATGTCCTGATGGAGCAAACATTTTGCCAATAGACACAATCGAAGACGATGTATTAGACTACTGCTCCGGTGCTGGTGATATGAAAAATGGTTTTGTTGTTAAATGCAAAGCCAAAACCAATGGTAGTAAGCGGCTATCTAAAGCGAACGATATACTTGTATCCATTGCAGGAAAAATAGGCGATATGTGCGTTGTAGATCACACAATTTCGCTTGGAAGAGCTGCTATGGCTTTTTCTGCAAATAATCCTAACGAACACCTATACTTATATATCACGCTTAGCCTGTTGAATAAGAAGATGACCACAATCTCGTCAGGTTCAATTCAAAAGGTGATTAACAGTAATCACATAGATGAGTTTAATTTTGCTTATAATCAGCAGATAGTCAAAAAATGGAGTAGCAAGTACAATCTAATCTTTAGTCAACTAATTTCACTTTCGCAAGAGAATGAAAGGCTTATTACCTTCCGTGACTGGCTTTTGCCAATGCTAATGAACGGTCAGGCAACCGTTTCCGACTAAGCCGCTAAATTATCGTTTATCTCATTATTTCTTTCAATTTTGTCATCAATCAACGCAAG